>JANNQR010000040.1:0-7397 GCA_031400855.1 Chitinophagaceae bacterium
CCCTGAAATTTGGGTTAACAATACCCTGAGAGATGTTGTGAATCCATATAATCCATATAATGCGGACATACCATCACATCATGCCTTTCACGCCAGAGAGTTGAGAGAAAGAGCAAATACAATAGGACTTAGAAATGTTACTTATTATGGTAAAAATCCAATAATATATTCTCACCCAAGTAACGAAAGTTGGACACAGTTTTGTAAAAGAAAAATAAATGAATAACTGCCTACAACATTGGGTTTGGCGTTATTGGGGCAGGACGTTGTAATCTTCATCTGCAGCAACATGGCAGCAGTTGTTCGGGCTGGACGTTTTTCAATTTAGCTTTTTGTTGTTATCTTCAACTTCAGTTTTTTAATTGGGCTTTAGTTCCGGGGGACGATTTTCAAATCCCCCAACAACGCCAAGCCCTGCCCGTTATGCCTCATTCTAACGACCGACAGTGTAACGACAAACATTAACCCAAAAACTTTGGACTAAAACTCATTCGGACTATGCATATTTTAAAAATCATACACGGTTATCCGCCAAACTATAATGCAGGTTCGGAAGTTTACAGTCAATCTATTTGCAACGAACTTTCCAAACATCACCGAGTTTCTGTTTTCACAAGAGAGGAAAACCCGTATTCACTTGACTTTGCTATAAGACACCAAAACACAAGCGACAATCTTGATTTTTACTTTGTAAATAATCCGCAAGGCAAAGACGGTTACAGACACAAGCAACTTGACGACAATTTTGCAAAATTCATTTCGGACATCAAGCCCGACATTGCACACATCGGACATCTCAACCACCTTTCGACAGGTTTGGTTGACGAACTCAACAAGCAGAAAATTCCAATCGTTTTTACGCTTCACGACTTTTGGTTGATGTGTCCAAGAGGACAATTCCTAACCCGAAGCATTGGAAAGGAACACAACTTTCAGTTGTGTTCAGGACAACAAGACCACAAATGTGCAAGCGACTGCTACCGAGTTTATTTCAGTGGCAACGAACAAGACGAAGAACAAGACATTGAAAATTGGAGCCATTGGACACACCAACGCATGATTGAAACAAAAGCAATCATTGACAAAGTTGATTTGTTCATTGCACCCTCAAACTATTTACGAAACCGTTTTATCTCTGACTTTGGAGTTTCAGAAAACAAAATAATTTTTCTTGACTATGGTTTTCCGACAGAGTATTTAACTCAAACAGAAAAATCAAAAGAGAAAACCAATTTTACTTTCGGTTACATCGGAACTCATATCACCTCAAAAGGAGTTAATCAATTGATTGAAGCGTTCAGAGAAATTGAAGAACCTGCAACGCTGAAAATTTACGGCAGACACAACGGACAAAGCACAAATGCTTTGAAGTTGCTTGCAGCAACTTCAAAAAATAAAATTGAGTTTGTAGGGGAATACATCAATCACAATTTGGCGAATGATGTTTTTTCAAAAGTTGATTGCATTGTAGTTCCAAGTATTTGGGCAGAGAACTCACCGCTTGTAATTCACGAAGCACAATCTTGTAAAGTGCCTGTTATCACAGCCGACTTTGGTGGAATGAAAGAGTATGTTCAGCACAAAGTGAACGGACTTTTGTTTGAACACCGAAATACAAATTCATTAAAAGAACAATTGAGGTTTGCTATCGCAAACCCCAATTTGTTGAAGCAGTTTGGCGAGAAAGGTTACTTGTTTTCAGAAGAAGGCAGCGTTCCAAACATTCAAACCCATTGCAACGAGTTGGTAAAACTTTATCAGCGTTTCACTACTTCAAAAAATCTTTGGCGAATAACGATTGACACAAATCCAGAAGACTGCAATTTGAAATGTGTGATGTGTGAAGAACATAGCCCTTACAGCGATTTCATTCCAACGCTTTACAAAGAAACGGGAGTGAAACGCAGACGAATGAAGTTTGAAACAGTTGAAGATATTTTTCTGCAAGCAGAAAAATTAGGAGTGAAAGAAATTATTCCTTCTACAATGGGAGAACCTTTGATGTATAAAGGAATTGAAGGAATATTTGAACTATCACAAAGGCACGGTATCAAAATAAATCTGACAACCAACGGAACATTTCCGAAACTGAAAGTTGAGCAGTGGGCAAACTTGATTGTGCCAAATACAACCGATGTAAAAATTAGTTGGAATGGAGCAACAGCCGAAACAGCAGAGAAAGTAATGACGGGATTGAACTACAACCAAGTTTTAGAAAAAGTAAAAGAGTTTGTTGCGTTCCGCAACAAACTCTTTACTGAAACTGGTTGGTATTGCCGCATTACTTTTCAGTTGACTTTTATGCAGAACAATATGCACGAATTGGCAGACATTGTAAAACTTGCAGCCGAGTTAGGAGTTGACAGAGTAAAAGGGCATCAGTTGTGGACACACTTTGAAGAAATAAAATCTCTTTCTATGAAAGCAACAAAAGAAAGCGTTGCAAATTGGAATGAGTATGTGAAGCAAGCATACGAAGCACAAGAAAATTTCAGAAAGCCAAACGGAGAGAAAGTAATTTTAGAAAACATTATTCCGCTTCACGACAACGAAACGAAGGAACTTCCCGAAGATTATGAATGTCCGTTTCTTTCAAAGGAGCTTTGGATTTCAGCAACAGGAAATATTTCTCCGTGTTGTGCTCCCGACACCTTGCGAAAGGAGTTAGGAGATTTCGGAAACATTTCAACCACAACGATTGAAGATGTATTACAAAGTTCGGTTTACACCGAACTTGTAAGCAACTACAAAACGAAACCACTTTGTAAAACTTGTAATATGAGAAAGCCAGTATGAAACTGATTACTGAACTAAAGAACCATTCAGCCAATTCAAAACTGGCTTTACTGATGAGGCACGGAGACCGTGAGCAAATTCCACAAGGGGAATTTGGAAATGAAATTTTACTCAATGAAAAGGGAAGGAAAAATTCTCTGGCTTTTGGTGAAGCACTTAAAGAATATCCAGTTAAAAGAATTTTGACAAGCCCAATTCCAAGATGTGTTCAAACGGCAGAATTGATTTCAGAAGGGTATGGAGGTGGTTTAGAAATTATATCTACCAAGTGTTTAGGCGACCCCGGACTTCATACAGCAGATGAAAAAATCGCAGGAGAATTTTATTTGTCTCATGGCTTCCATGAAATTCTTAGAAGATTTATGAGAGACGAACCTGTTCCCGGAGTTCCTGACTTAAAGCACTTCAAAAACATAATGACAGAGTTTATACATGAAAGCACAACTGAAAAAGGATTAACAGTTTTCGTTACTCACGACAGCTTAATTGCTATGTATCACTTCTGTTTGAACGGGACTGTTTACACGATTGATAATTGGGTGGACTATTTGGAAGGTGTAGTTTATAAAATTGAAGAAGAAAAATGAATTGGCAAGACATAAAAGTTTCAGCAGACAACACTCACTTTCTGTTTGACGGAAAACAAGTTTTCGGCAGACAGTTTTTAGAAGTGTTGAAATTTCATTCACCAGGACTTGCACCAGTTAAAGACGAAAGCGGTTCATATCACATTGACAGCAACGGCAATAATCTTTACTCTGACAAGTTCACAAGGACTTTTGGTTTCTATTGTAATAGAGCAGCGGTTGTGCAAGGCGACAAAAGTTTTCACATTACAGACAAAGGCAACAAAGCATACACAGACACTTTTGCATGGACAGGAAACTTTCAAGAAAACTTTTGTGCAGTTCGTAACAGCGACAAAAAATATTTTCACATTGACCTAGACGGCAACAGAATTTACAGCGATAGTTTTCTTTATTGTGGCGACTTCAAAGACGGCATTGCTTGTGTGAAAACTTTAAACGGTTTTTTCCGACACATTTATTCTAACGGAAAATATCTCCATGACAAAGAATTTTCCGACCTTGGCATCTATCATAAAAACTTTGCAACAGCGAAAGATGAAAACGGTTGGCATCACATTGACAAATCAGGAAACGAAATTTACAAGCAGAGATATTTGGCAATTGAGCCTTTCTACAACGGCTTTGCATTGGTTACACAGTTTGACAACGACAAAATAATTATAGCCGAAAACGGTAAGACAACATTAAAAATAAAGTGACGATGGAAAGAAGAACGAGGCATAACAGCGGTTTGGCAAAAGTGGCGGTTCAGTGGTTAATTGAACCTTCGTGCTTCGTATCAAGTGCAGTGCTGGCAGACAGTTTTGTGCTTCGTAATCGCCACCTTCGCCAAGCCGCAAACCGTTAGCAGTAACCCTAAACGACATACAGTAAAATGGCAACAAGAAAAAAAACGACACAACAACCTGAAAGAATTCCAACCCAATTAATTGTTGGCAAGGACCACTTTAAGGAAAAAATCATTGAAAGAATTCAAGTTGGTGACGAAATATACAACAGACAAATTCAAACCGGACCACAATTAGAAGAAGCCAAGCAGAACTATTACGACTGGGACGACTATAATTCTGAGCTTTTAAAGCAGTCATTCAATAACGAGCATAATGAATATAAATCAGAATACGATGGAGTAAATAGCTACTATGGAATGTTTCTCGGTGGTGGACAGCAGAGAAACGTGTTACAAGAGTTCAAAGAAAAGTTGAATAATAAACTTACAAACCTACGACAGCTCGTAGCGAAAATCGATTTAATGAAATCAGAAGTGCCAGAACAGGTAGTTTCTGTTAAGGCTACAAAAATAAATAGCAGTGAAGCAAACAATGACATTTTCATTGTTCACGGCCATAACAACGAAGTAAAAATCAATGTAGCCAGAACACTTGAGAAGCTTGGATTAAATCCAATAATTCTGCACGAGCAAGCAAATGCGGGCAAAACAATTATTGAAAAGTTCGAAGAACATTCGAATGTTGGTTTTGCAATTGTCCTTCTGACAGATGACGACTTGGGGAAAGCTAAAAAGGACGAAAACTTAAACCATAGAGCAAGACAGAATGTAATTTTAGAAATGGGTTATTTTATTGGAAAGCTTGGGAGAGACAGAGTTTGCCCGCTCTATACTAACGGAGTAGAGTTGCCTAGCGATCTCTATGGGCTGCTTTACACAGAGATTGATAGTGCAGAAAATTGGAAAATAAAAATCGCAAAAGAATTAAAAGCGGCTGGTTACGAAATTGACGTAAATAAAATCATATGACAGAGTAAAGAAGGCCTATCGCTAACACACGTAGACCCTAACCTAAGAATCGATACAACGACAACAAATAACAAGACATTAAAATGGCTAAATTTTTAAACACGACAGGAGTTTCCTATCACTTAGAAGAACTCATTAAAGGGACAAAAGACAGATTAATTCTAATCAGTCCTTATTTGCAGTTCACCGACAGAATCAAAGAACATTTGAGTAATTTGAATATTCAAAAAAAAGACATTCGAATTGTTTACAGAGAAAATAAACTTCAACTAGAGGAAAATAATTGGTTAGAAAGCCAAATTGGTATTCGAACAAGTCTCTGCAAAAACCTACACGCTAAATGTTACATTAACGAAAATGAAGCAATTATTACTTCAATGAATTTGTATGAATTTTCCCAACAAAACAACAATGAAATGGGAATTTATATTTCCAAAGCACAGGACACAGACTTGTATAATTCGACACTTGAAGAAGTTCAACGACTGCTGACAATAAGCGAAGAAATAAGAGTGACCGTTAAAAAAGTTACGGCAGACACTCCACCGAAAACGGAAAAGAAAAGTGTAGAAGTAAAAACTTCAAATACTAAATCATCGGACAAGCAGACTGGTTTTTGTATCAGGACAGGTGTTTCAATTCCTTTCAACGTAGAAAAGCCAATGAGTTATGACGCATTTAAATCTTGGAGTAAATATAGCGACCCAGAGTATGCAGAAAAGTTTTGCCATTTCTCTGGAGAGCAATCAAACGGTGACACTTGTGTAAGCCGACCAATACTTAAAAAGAACTGGAAAAAAGCGAAAGAAATATTTGACTTGTAACCCGACCGACAGAGGGCAACTGCTAACAGCGGCTTGGCGTTATGCGGGCATTCAGGTAAAATGGAGTACGGGTTTCCAAATAAGCATTTGTCTTGCCGACAAATTCTTCTCCGAAAACCCGCACAACGCCAAGCCACAAAACGTTAGCAGAAATTTTAAAACGACACTATGGTAAAAAATGAACACACAGAAAGATTAAACCAAGTTTTAGATTTGTCGTGGGACATTTTTAAATCTCAATTTATTAGTGGACGACACGAAATAAACAAGGAAGCACCTTTTCAACACCATTTTGCTGACATAATAAACAAAGTTGGAAACTTGTTTTGCTTGACAAGAGAAGATGCGTTTTATACCGACTTGGAAACAAAATTTCCAAACTTAAAACATGAAAACAAGAATAAATATATTGACATTACTTGTGAATTTTATAAACAAAGTAAATGTGCAATAGAACTAAAATTTAAAAAAGAAAGTCAAGGTGCACAAGACCACGGAAGAATTGATATTTTTCAAGACCTTGAAGCTGTTGAACTTGCTTGTAAGGACGTTTTTGACATTGGGAAACTATTTGTAATAACCGATAGTAAACCATATATAAACCAATCTGTTCGTGGAGTTGGGACAATTTTTCCAACACATAATGGTTATAAAACAATTCCAAATGTACCTTATATTTCTACCTCAAAAGGGCGAGAAGATATAACTATTACTTTTAGAAATGAATACGAATTTGTATGGGAAGAAATTCAAGGTTTTCACTTCTTATCAATAACAGTTCTGAAAACCAATTCCAATGAAACGATGACTGAAAACCAACAGGAAATAATAAGTAATGAAAAATTTTACGAATGGAATGGATTTTGTCCTGAAAGTTTCCTAAATGGCGAAAAAGTAAGAATGCGATTAAATCAAAGTGATTTTTATGAAAGCGAAAAGACAGGATTACAAATTGCAATAATGTTTCCAGGTGTACAAGCTGTTTTAATGAACAAAAGAGGGAATGGAAAATTTAGGCAAACTGAAAATTATGCAGACGAGAAATTTAACTTTGAAATACTCTCTGAACAGACAAAAGATAATCCACCATTTTGCGACACAGAATTAATTCAAGACACAAAAAAACTAAATGAAGCTATAACAAAGATTAAATAAAAAAAACTTCTGCTAACAGGGGTTTGGCAAAATGGGGGCATTAGTGCTAAATTGAACATTTGTGCTTCTATTGAGCATTTGTACTAAACTGAACATTTGTGCTTCTATTCCCCCACTTCGCCAAGCCCCAAACCGTTATATGCAACCAATCCGTTGAATTTATGCGAACGTTTACCCAAGCGATCGTTTTGCAGAGGCAAGTACTACTATTAAGCTTTAGTGCATGCACGGCCGCCCCCGTCAGAAGTTCCCTGATTGAACTTTGCGAACGTC
>JANNQR010000041.1:0-96499 GCA_031400855.1 Chitinophagaceae bacterium
ATTGTCAGCCACACCTTGTGAATAACTTAATACTGCGTTCACCGTGGATGCAGCACCATCACTGTAACTGAAGTTGGATGAAATAATATTAGTAACGCCGGTTACATTCCAGTTGTTCCAGCCTCCCTGGCTATATGGATTCGTTCCGCCGAATAAATTTACTTTAATGAATTTATTGGTTACTGCCGGGGCAGGTTGCACCGTTACTGCAATCGTATCAGTGTCAACAGCAGCGCTGTCATCGGTTACAGTCAATAAAAACTGATAACTGCCTGCAACGAGGTTTTGAATAGTGGAATTTACACTGCCGGGTGTTACAATCAGGCCAGCAGCAGGCCCCGATAACCGGCTCCATAAGTAACTCACTATTGATCCATCCGGATCGTACGAAGCAGCACCATTTACATTAACAGAGCTAACAGGCAAAGTAATTGTTACGTCATTCCCTGCATTGGCAACAGGTAATTGGTTGGGAAGAGGATTAATAACTGTTATCTGTACAGAATCATATCCGGTGCCACTCTCATTATCTGTTACAGCAAGACGAAAAAGATAGTTCCCGGGCCGCAGGCTTGAAACAGAGGCAATACTTGCAGTATTACCCGTAATAGAAAACTGGGATGGACCCGAAATTTTTGTCCATAAATAAGATTCTATAGTCCCATCGCTGTCTGATGAAGCCGTACCATTCAGCACTACTGCATTCTGCGGAAAATTAATTTGCTGATCCGGGCCGGCCCTGGCAATTGGCAATATATTGGGGTTCGGATTTATTACAGTAACGCTAACAGTATCTTTTCCAGAAAGACTACTAGTATCTGTGACCGTAAGCTGAAAAGAATAAGTTCCTGCAACAAGGTTCGACACAACCGGAGTTGCAATGCTTGGGTTGCTGATCAAATAGGGAGCCGGGCCACTTATTTTGATCCAATTGAAGGTCAATGGGCTATTTTCCGGATCATATGAATTGAGCCCGTTTAACTGTACAGAATTTACAGGTAATGTTATAGCTATATTGTTTCCCGCATTTGCAACCGGTGGATAGTTTCGCCTGTAAAGAAGCATCCATTCATAAATATTATATCCACCATCCCTGAATCCAGGGTTGCTAAAATAAAGTTTTGAGCCATCATGTGAAGGGCCATTGACACGGGTTATTTTAGCAGGAATCGGGGGATTATAACTGTTGATTTTGTTAACAAAATTCTGTGACCAATATGCCGGCGAAGTTGCATCGTCATTACTGTGCAATGCCCATACCGGAAGATTTGCTGATGCAATATAATGAGCCCCGGTATCTACATAAGGATTATTAAAAGCAGCAACCGGAACCATAGCTGCCAGTCTTTTTGATCGGATCAAACTTGTATTAGGATATTTCCAGGTTACATCTCCACCTGCACTAAAACCGGTAAGATAAATTCTGGATTGATCTACTTTATAACCGGCGCTAATAATATAATTCAATATATCTTCTACATCAGCCGGGCGGGGCCAGGCTACAAACTGTAGTGAAATTATAATGAAAGATGAAGTTTGTCCATTTACAGTAAAGCTGGCAGGAAACTGGTTGTTTTTAATGTAATACGGAATACCCTCGTCAAGTAATTTTAATAATTGGGATGCTGAACCATCTCCGAAACTTCCACCTCCGCCGCAATAAACAATTAAAGGAAAGTTTGCCGGAGAAGAAGTATAATTGACAGGCAGGTATTCATAGAATCCCTTGCAGTTGGTGTTTATGGTAACTGTTCGCGGGGAGTGAGACTGGGATAAAGAGGGAAGAGAAAATAAGCATAGCAAGCTGATGAATAGTGCATGTCTAAAGATTAACTTCAGAATTAATTTTGTCACAGAAAAGATATTTATATTTTACCTAAAATTGATTTCCTAAATCAGTATAAATCTAAAAGACGAATCTGTATTGATAAAATGGAGACACCCTGAAAATAAATAAAAAGCAATCAAAATTAATTGGTTCTCAGGATTTTTCTTTCCACTAAGCAAAGCAATAATTTAATGTAAAAAAATTTTTTTTGTTAACACCTTTTAGCTAACTCTTTAAATAGTAAATAACCTGGTTACCATTATTGCTATATATAATAGCTGGCATCTGGACTATTTACCAGTTTGGCATTACCCGTGAAAAATATCCAAAACTACAATTAGGAGTGGCCCGGAAAAAGGGGGATCTTACAATTCCACCGGATGATACTTTATACCCTCACAGCACCTGGTTACTTCTATTCAGGAATAGGGTCACAGCTTCTTCTTTAATATTCATATTGTCACTATTTAAAAATTGCAGGCAATTTTGGTAGCCATCTTCTGAAGATTGAATTCTTGGCCTGTTCAGAGCCTGCACCTTTGGCTCATACATTATAATATATTTCAGATGCGATCAATTACCACAAACAAGAAAAGTCTTAAAAAAAGTCCAAGTCTTTTATTATCAAGACTTAGGCCGTGTACCGGGAGCCGGAAAATTATCTGACCAAATTGCCCATGATTTTATCAGTTTCTCCGACGAATTTCAAATTTTACTTACCTGAATGACCAACATTTTTTTAAAAGGGCTATTTTATCAAGATGAGATCAATATTTGAAGTATTCCTGTAAAAGACTAAAAATTGCTTCGACTGTATGTTTGTCCATTACCCCCAGTTTCTTTTTCAGCCGCTCTTTATCTACTGAACGTATTTGATCTATAGCCACCTCTCCTTTCTTTCGGTCAAATGTACAGTTCACTCTTGAAGGGTAAGCCTTTATTGTAGAAGTTAACGGAGCAATGGTAACTGTATTCAAATACTTGTTAGCCTCGTCAGGAGAAATAATTACGCAGGGGCGTGACTTTTTAATTTCGCTGCCCAAGGTTGGATTTAATTGCACCATCCATACATCTGTACGCTTAACTACCATGTCCATTCCTCTTTATCAAACTTATTGCCACTATCCATCCAGTTTTTTTCTTCAACGGTTATTTTACCAGTTGCCTGTTTAAACTGTTCTTCCCAGCCTGCCCGGGCTTTATGAGTTGAACTAAGCATAATACCCTCTTTCGTTAATTCAACAGTAACTCCATTTTCGAGATGATACTGTTGTATCAGGGCTTGCGGAAGACGGATGCCTTTAGAGTTCCCAATATCTATTATTTTTATGCGCATAGAACGAAGTTATTACAAAGTAATTATATTGAAAAATTTTAATTTGATCTCTCATCCTAAATAAAAAATGTTATTTCCAAAAACAATTATTGTCCTCAGAAATAACATGATGTACGGGAAGCCGGAAAATTATCTAACAAATTGGTGGAAGATTTCCTGAATTTTACCCGATTGGAGTAGGGCAAAAAAAAGTTATTCCCGGAAACAATTAATGTTTCAGAGAATAACATGGTACGGGAGAGCAGACTTGAACTGCCGACCTTCGGGTTATGAATCCGATGCTCTAACCAGCTGAGCTACCCCCGCATTTGCATTTTGTGATTTGAAGTATTCGGGCGGCAAAAATAGCCATTTCAGCCTAAAGGCTGAAATGAATTTGCCCTTAATTTCGCAATAATTATGACAGTTCTGCGTCTTGCAACTCCTGCCGATTCCAAAGCTATTTTGGAAATTTATGCGCCTTATATCCTAAACACTTCCTTCACTTTTGAAACAGAAGTTCCCACTGTTGAAGAATTTTGCGACCGGATAAAAACGTATCTTATTAACTGGCCCTGGCTGGTTTGTGAAATAGATGGAAAAATTGCCGGTTATGCTTACGCCACCAAATACCGGGAACGAACAGCTTATCAATGGAGTGTGGAAAGTTCTGTTTATATACATGATAGTTTTCAAAAAGCAGGTATTGGAAAAGCTTTATATACCTCTTTGTTTGAAATATTAAAGAAGCAGGGTTTTAATAATGTTTATGCTGTTATCAATCTGCCTAATGAAAAAAGTGTGAGCTTTCATGAAAGTTGCGGCTTTACATATTTTGCCACTTATGAAAAAGTTGGATACAAAGCAGGTAAATGGAAAAATGTGGGTTGGTGGAGATTAATCTTGAATGATTTTGGCGATGAGCCAGCTGTACCATTGAAATTTACAGAAATGGGGAAAGAATTTTTGTCAGATCTTTTTAAAGAGGTAATTAAATTTCTTAAGAAGTAATAAAATCTGTCCGGATGAATAAAATATCAGGAAAATGGTTATGCCAGATTATTTTTATTTTTTTATCCGGACTTGCATGGCGTACTTATAAGTGTCGAGCGGTATAAAACTTATTCTGTCAGGGTCTACGAAACTTAAATAACTAAATATTTTTTCTTGGGTAAACCGCTGGCTCCAGAATCCCTCTTTCGTAGCGGTAAAGGAATCTTCTTCATCTGTAATCACCGTCATTCCCATTTTACGATAAGATTCTTCCTGTTTTATTCTTGTTTCAACATTGTCCAGATAACAGGCGCCAATTACAATTTCCCCACCCTGGTTTAATAAGCTATATGCATTTTTAAAAATATTTGTAAATTTTGTATTTGTTTTTAATTCAAAACGATTTTCCGAACTTTTATAATTATCAAATGGAAAATTATCAGGATAAAAATTACCTGCAGTAAACCAGGTGGTAATTATCATGTCATATTGTTTACCCCATTTTTCCAGATTGCTTGCTTCAAAGTAATGAGCTGCAACTTTATCATTTATTTTTAATTTTTCAATTTCTGCATTTGAAATTTCAATACAGGCTGCTGCATTATCAGTTCCATCATAAAAAGCCACTTTGTCCCAAATGTCTTTGATGCCACATAAATGTTTTGGAATCCGGGCATTACCAATGCCAATATCCAGGATTGTTACCGGCCTTTTATTCCGATTGGCAATTTCCGTGATCACTTTTTTCAGTTCAATAAACTCAGCCCATTGTGCCTGTAGCAGATATTCGCTGATATAGTTTAAATCAAACGATGCCTTCACCGTATTTTCATTATCATACATTGCCATGAGTAACTAAATTTTCTGTGCTACAATTACAAAAGTGTCAAAAGCATAGGATGGTCTCTCTTCAATTTCTTTCACACTAAAATTACAAAGCTCAAGAAATAAGCACAAATCATCTTTTGTAAAACAACGTACTGTCGAGTTATCCTCAGCAATTTTTTTCATACTGCCTTGAATATCTTCTTCAAAATAAACGGAGTCCCAGTTAAATGTCCAGCTTTGATCATCATTTACAGACCAATAACTTTCCCGTTGAAATTTCCTTCCGTCAAACTCAGCTTTATGAATGATCCGCTTCCCGTTTTTAATCAACGAAATAAATTTAGAGGCATCGATAGAATCAAAGCAAACAATTCCTTTGTTTTGCAGGTTTTTATGAATTGCCCTGAACGAATCCAGCACATCCTGATTAGTCATCAGGTAACTTATGGATCTTCCGGCAATCAGGCAGGCTTGTTTTTTTTCGGGCAATTGAAAATTCCTCATATCAGCTTCTATAAATTCTACTCCGGGAATTTTCTCTTTGGCAATATCAAGCATCGTTCTGTTCAAATCAATACCAGTGTAATCATAACCATTTGCAATAAACCGGGATGCAAGACTTCCGGTGCCGCAACCCAACTCAATAATTGATTCAGCATTATATTTTTTTAATTTATCGCTATAATATTCATACTCTTCATCATAATTGATAAAGGTCTGGTATATCATTTCATAAATGCCGGGATGATTTGTGTATAGATTATTCATTGTAAAAAGAAAAAGCTGTGGCAAAATACCACAGCTTTTCAAAATAAATTATAATATTTAAAACTTAAATACCAATGAAGCCTGGAACATCGTACCCAACTGGCTGAACTGTGAACCATTATATCCTAAAATGCGGTAACGACCACTGAACGATAAAAAACCTTCCAGCAATTCCCTGTCGGGGGTGCTGGCTAAAGTAGCTGCTGCAGCTGCATAATCAGGATCGCTTGAAGTTCCTGTTAATTCCAATTTCCATTTTGGCAATACATTCAGCAAATTATTGATACCGACATTCAGCGAGACTTTATCGGAAAAACTATAGCCAAGGTTTAAATCAGTAACAACAGCAGATTTGAAAACCTGCTTGATATTATTCATTTGAGAGCCACCATTATCCAAATCCTGGAATTTTGTTGGCCCGAATACGGTGTTATTTAAACTAACTCCAAATTTTTTCAGGCTGTAATCAAACCCAAGAACGGCTTTATACATCGGGCGGCCTTCTTCCAGCAATGAAATGATTTGTCTGCTAAGAATGGAGGCACCGGCTGATTTAATTGCCGGCGGATCATTAGGTGTACCAACAATTTCATTATTGGTTGTAAAGTTTCCGGCAAAATTAATTCCCAGTTTTCCGGAACCTAATTCTATGTTCTTGTAATTGGCAACCACATCAATGCCCGATGTTTTTGTTTTAACCCCATTTATAAAAAACTGCACACTGGCCAGATCGAAATTACCTGCGCCAACACTGGCTCCTTTAAGAATACGGCCTAACTCTGTTGTTGGCACTGCCAGTAATTTATCATCAGAATTAATGGAAGAGCTATAAACAATCCTGTCTTTGATCGTAATGCTGTAATAATCTACCGTAATGCTTAGGTTCTTCGTTGGATTAAATCCTAAACCTAATGTGAAGTTATTTGATTTTTCAGGGGTTAATAAAGGTACACCTAGTGCAAAAGCCTGCTTGCTCCTGTTATTAAATAATCCGGATAATACAATGGTACCGCCTGCAAAAGATGCCTGTGTGGATTGTGCATAAATCTGGTGCAGGGTTGGCGCTCTGAAACCTGATGAAGCCGAAGCTCTTATAACTGCTTTATTTCCTGCAATTTTGTAACGGCTGGATAGCTTCCAGACAAATGCGCTGCCAAAATCACTATACTTTTCTGTGCGGATAGCCCCGTTTATTAAGAAATCTTTAGTGGCATCCCAAGTGGCATCTACATAAGCCCCAATATTAAAACGGCTGTTAGTAGTTGCATTTTCTGCACGGATACCGGGGAATGAATTGGCTCCCTGACCTGTATAAGAAGAAGTGTCGCCAGCTATAATCTTGTAAGTTTCACTTCTTACTTCAGCACCAAAAGCCAAACTGAAATTATCTGTCAGGGATTTTGAGATATCATAATTTCCTACGATATGGGAAAAACTAAAGCCACCTGGTTTAAATGTAGTGGGGCTTAAAGCTCCCAATGAACGGTTTACTGTATTTTCTACTGTGTATAATTGCTGATTACCTCCAAATGTAACAGCTACATCATGAGCCCATCCTCCTTTTACATTTTTTAATCCTATGGTTGCGTTGTAGTCTAACAAATCCCCTTCAAATGTTGGCACATATCCTAAATATCCTTCATAAAGCGGATCAGTTCCTCCGGTATAATTAGGTGCGCCGGGAATTCTTTTATGTAATAAACCAGCATCAGTTCTCCAATAAGGAGTTCTGTAGTTGGCAAAACTTTTTGCTTTTTTAAATACTAATGCTGCATTACTATAGAATTGTCCATTTTCACCTACATCTAATCCAAGGTTATAATTAAATTTTGCAGCCGCAATATCACCAGATCCGTTAATATTATTTCCGGTTGGATATTTTGCTAAAAACGCAACTATGGCAGCATCGGCTGAAGGCGAACCACCAAAAGTTGCAATCTCAGTTGGCACATGTATAATGCCAGACCTTATAGCGCTGTTTTGCTGGCTGAAATCAACAGTATAATTAATGAAACCCTTTGCGCCAAGATTGGAACCGCTATTAAAGGCAACACCATAATTTTCACCATCGCCTTTTGAAGTAAAGCCACTATTAAACGTAAGTGAGCTGTATTGATACCTGTCTTTTAAAATTACGTTCATTACACCGGCAATTGCATCAGAACCGTATTGTGCCGAAGCACCGTCTCTTAAAATCTCAACCCTTTTTATTGCATCAATCGGTATACCGGAAATGTCAGCCCCTGTTTCACCACGACCGGGAGAAAACTGAACATAAATTAAGGAACTCAGATTTTTTCTTTTGCCATTGATAAGCACCAAGGTTCTGCTGGGGCCGAGGTTCCGTATTTCATAAGGGTCCAGCAAAGTTGTTGCATCATTCACAGGTGTATTAATAACATTAAAAGAAGGAACCCGGTATTGTAATTGTTTATCAAATGTTGTTTGAGCTGTTGATCTTAAATCAGCATTTGAAATTGCATCTATGGGTAATGGTGTGTTTACCGAACTTCTTGGTAACGAACGGGCCCCTGTTGTAAGAATAACTTCTCCTAACTCACCAGCTGATTCAATTAAAACAAAATCGACTGTGGTATTACCGGCAATAGTAACATTTTTAGATGCAATAGCATATCCCACAAAAGAAACGGTAATATTAACAGCGCCATTTGGTAATGACAATGAATAGATACCAGTTTCGTTAGTTTGAGCACCCATTCCACCGCTTGTTACCGAGGCTCCGGCAATTCCTTTACCGGAATTATCAGATACTTTGCCACTAACTGTGTTTTGTGCTATAGAGGCTAATCCAAAAAAGATAAAACCCGGTATTATAAAAAGAATTTTTCTCATAAAGTTTTATTTAGTTGATAATAGATATCTAAATGTAACAAAAAATTAACATGCAACAATTTTTGGAGTTTTTAAAATATAGAATGTGTGGAAATAGTGGGTAAATAACATGAAGCGATGAAAATATAATGATAGAAATCAATGCAGGTTAGCCAGAAGTCATACTAAAGTCACGAATAAGAGAAAAGGTTAGCCACAGATTACACAGATTATCACAGATGAATACAGGTAGCCACGAATACACACAAAATCACACTAAACAATTTCTGTAGTTTTTACATGCTGATGGCAGTCTGTACACTTCAATCTACAGCATTGTATTTTTCCCCAAATTGGGCCGGGCAGGACGTGTTAATTAGTGTGCATTTGTGGCCAAACAAAAAGCTGTGTCAGCAGCTAATCTGTGTTAATCTGTGGTAAAAATTTATTTAGCTGCGACAGCAGCATCAACTTGGGTGGCCACCTTCCCCGGATACACTTCCAACGCCTTCTCCAGACAATCCATTGCATTATTCAGTGCATCAAGATTCAACACATAGGCAAGACGAACTTCATTTTTACCCAACCCTGCCGTACCATAAAAACCAGTAGCGGGTGCTAACATTACGGTAGCGTTGTTGTACGAAAAATCTTCCAGCAGCCATTGGCAGAATTTATCACTATCGTCTATCGGCAATTTTGCAATCGCATAAAAGGCACCACCGGGGTTTGGGCAATACACTCCAGGCATTGCATTCAATCGCTTCACTAATAAATTTCGGCGGCGTAAATATTCTTCCTTTGGTGCATCAAAATAACTGGCCGGTAAATCTACTGCGGCTTCACCCATGATCTGCGCCAATCCCGGCGGACTCAACCTTGCTTGTGCAAATTTCATAGCCGCATCATAAACAGATTTATTCTTTGTTACAAATGCACCAAGCCTGGCACCGCAAGCACTATATCTTTTGCTGATCGTATCCATCAGCACCACATTTTCATCCAGCCCTTTCAAGTGCATGGCGCTGACATACTCGCCGTTGTAGCAAAACTCCCTGTACGCTTCATCGCTGAAGAGATACAAGTTATGTTTGATACAAATTTCTTTTAATGCTTCCATCTCTTCCCGGCTGTAGAGATAACCCGTCGGGTTATTAGGGCTACAGATGATGATGGCTTTTGTTTTATTGGTAATCACTTTTTCAAAATCAGCAATCGGTGGCAAGGCAAATCCAGTTTCTATATTCGACGTTATCGGTACTACTTCCACACCGGCAGCACAGGCAAAGCCATTATAGTTAGCATAAAATGGTTCGGGAATAATTACTTCATCACTGGGATTCAGACAGGTAAAGAAGCCAAATAGGATAGCTTCGCTGCCACCGGTGGTTATCATTATCTGGTCGTAGGTCACATCAATGCCCACACTTTTATAATACTGCACCAGCTTGCGACGGTAGCTTTCGTTGCCGGCACTATGGCTGTACTCCAAAACTTTGATGTCAGCATTCCGAACTGCATCTAATATTGCAGGCGGTGTTTCTATATCCGGCTGACCAATATTCAGGTGATATACTTTAATACCTTTCTTCTTTGCGGCCTCTGCATAAGGCACCAATTTACGAATAGGGGAAGCTGGCATATTCAGACCACGGTTGGAGATTGTAAGCATATAACAAAGGTAAAAGGGTGTAGGTAGAAGGCAAAAGGAATTTTTAAGTAAGTATTCTGATCTATCTTATCGATGTAATTGTTGATTCGAAAAAAAAACGGTACTAAAAGCACCGTTTGAATTATTTAAACAATTCAATGATTATTTACCATCTTTCTTCCCACCAAACATACCACTTGCCTTTTCTTTTACTGCATCAAACACATCTTCTGCTTTATGGGCGGCGCCTTTTACAAAAGTTTCAATTTTTTCACCAGTCTGCCCCGGAATAAAATCACTGATCTTATCGAGAAAACTTGATTCTTCTTTTTTTACTTCAGCTTCCGGCTGTGAAAAAGCACTTGCCTTGGGTTCTTCTGTTTTTGGAGTAACCATAGTATCAATGGTATCTTTCATCATCGGAAATTTATCTTTGATAAATCCCGTAACTGTTGATACAACCCCCTGAGATTGTTCAGCTGACAATCCGTAGTCTTTCTGTAATTTTTGAATTAATTCCTGTAACATATGTTTGTATTTTTATTATGAACTGTAAAACTCAACTTTTTTTCCTGTAAATCATGAAAAATTCGACGAAACAACCGTTTATTTGGTTACTAAAGATTGACAACTTTCCATCAATACGGGGAAAAGGAAAATTTCCAAGGCAGAGAAGTAATTCGAAAGGCTTTAATTTCAGGAAATTAAATACCGGAATTCAATAACTTTACTGAAGTATAATAAAATATGAAACAATTTTTTATCATCATTTTTTTCTTTCTTTTTGCTCTGTCCTCGAAATCTCAGCAATTGGGCCAGGTTTCTTTTTCAGGAGGGGCTAACCTCACTTCTTTTGCATTAATTGGTACTGACGGTGTATTGATCAGGATTTCAGTTGATGGAAAAATACTTGAATGGGGGTATGAAATACAATCGGAGCGGAATGCGAATTATTATGCCCCCAGCTTGCAGCCTTACATGGGAAGGGTTGATTATTTCGGTCCTGAAACTGATTCTGTATTCAGAGGTAAAGTAAAAAGTATCGGTTCTCTATTTATAACATATTATGACCAATATGAAATTGAGGCCAAGATTGGAAAGTTAAAATCAGTTGGTAATATTTCTTTGGATTATTATTCCAATTATGATGATGCCACGTTTAAAGGGAAATTAAAATTTATCGGAAATTCTATTATCGGCTATTATTCTTCATTTGAAGATGAAGGTTACAAAGGAAAGCTGAAAGCAGTTGGAAATTCGGCTATCAGTTATTTTTCCTCCTTTGATGATAAGAATATCAGGGGAAAGATAAAAAACATTGGTGGGGTAAACATTCAATGGTTTACATCACTTGACCGGGTTGGTTATGGTGGTGGTTTGAAATCAGGGATTACCCGGCAAAACATAAACGGAGTTACGTACATTCTTCAGTAGTTTATGGGTAAAAATTTATTCCCAAACTAAATTACCTGACATTCATTAGCAACAGTACTATACTTTTAATTCATCATCAATAAATACTTGTATTAAAAAAATTATCCCTGCAAACTGCTTCAAGTTTATACCAATTTTGAAATTCGTAATAGCAGAAGTTTAAATAAGCTAATTTAGCTTACAAATTGTATTGAATCAGTGAGTCGAATTACTTATATGAATGGATTGATGCGCATAATTTTTCTAATAGCTACTATTTTTATTTCAATTATTTCATCATCGCAATTATGCACTGGTAGTCTTGGTGATCCTGCTATCAATATAACTTTTGGCAATACACCAAATAGTGCACCCGGTGTAGTACCACCTGCTTCCTATACTTTCACCACTTCTACTTGTCCCAATGATGGTTTTTATACAATTACTCCATCCACTTCGGGTTGTTTTAATAATTCCTGGCATACCGTAAATGCAGATCATACAGGTGGTGGTAATTTTATGCTGGTGAATGCATCTTTTCAACCAGCTGATTTTTTTGTTGCTTCACTTTCCGGCCTTTGTCCCAATACCACTTATGAATTTTCAGCATGGGTTATGAATGTACTCTTATCGTCCGGTGGCATCGAACCCAATATTACGTTTAGTATAGAAACGCCTTCCGGAACGGTACTAAATCAATTTAATACGGGTGGAATTACGGTTACGGGCCAACCAATATGGAAACAATATGGCTTCTTTTTTACAACAACTATTGGTAACCCTGCCATTGTTTTGCGAATGACTAATAATGCGCCCGGGGGAATAGGGAATGATCTTGCACTGGATGATATTACTTTTAAACCTTGTGGACCTACCCTAAACTCTTCTATCCAGGGAATTGGTGACAAGGTTGATATTTGTATAGATAAGCAAACAAATTATAAATTTGATGCGGTTGTTTCACCGGGATTTGTGTTACCAGTATTTCAGTGGCAGCTGAGTATTGATACAGGAGTAAATTGGGTTGATATTCCCGGAGCAAATTCTCTTTCATATACACGGCCAATTACTACTGCAGGAAATTATCTATACCGTCTTACTGTTGCAGAAAGTGGAAACGGTGGTATTTCTGCTTGCAGGATAAGTTCTAATGTGCTTACTATTCAGGTGCATCCTAAACCATCTATCAATGCCGGCCCTGATAGGTTGGTAATAACTGGCAGGCAAATAACCATGGCGGCAACAGCCTCTGACAGTAACCTGGCATTCAATTGGTCACCACCAGATTTTTTAAGTAGTACTGTTATTCTGCAACCCAAATTAACACCTGACAAAGAAGTCCTTTATTCACTATTTGCCACTTCTCAATATGGATGTATTAAAGAAGACCAGATATTAATAAAAGTGGTAGCTGGTATTTTTGTTCCAACTGCTTTCACTCCCAACAATGATGGTAAAAATGATACCTGGAGGATTCCCTATCTTGATCCGATACTTGGAGCAGCTGTAACCGTTTATAATCGTTGGGGGCAATTGATTTACAAGGTTTCGGGTACAGAAGTTAAATGGGATGGAAAATTTCAGGGAGTTTCACAACCAGCTGGTATTTATGTCTATCAGATTCATTTTACAGATGGTACGCCAGATATGAAGGGCACGGTAAACCTTATCAGATAAAATGTTAATTTGTGTGACAACTATTTCATCTTTTTTCATGTCATATTCCGGCCAGAAACCTTTATTAGTTTTATTAAATTCAAATTCCGCTCTGCCATGCGCCTACTAATTATCTGCTTAATCAGTTTTACCAGTACCAGCCTTTTAGCACAAACCAAAGTGATAGCTTTTAAAAGTCATAGCGGCAATATGGCAAATTTCAAAATTGCCCGGGAGGAAAATTTGTTTGATATGGATAACTCCAACTTTGGACAGGCTCCACAACGGGATGTAAAGACAGCGCAATTGGACAGTGTAATTTTTATTTCCGATAGTGTTACGTTGTTGGTAACAAGCGAATATTGCAAGCGGCAGGGGCAAGATGAAAAGGAAGCTAAACTCTGGAGGCCGGGTAAAGAAAAATTAATTAACAATCCGTTGTTTTCAAGAAATCATTCGCTGGATAGCATAAAGGGTGTGATAGCACAGGAGTATGGATTCCGAAACTCCGTAAATAAGGTTGTATTTGTTGGCTACGATAATAAATCAGGAAAATATAAGGATAATAATATACTGCCCGTTTTTATTTCACCAAATGATAACAACCAATCTCCATTCGGACCTCAATTCATTTTTATTATCAGCCTGATCTTTGTTCTTTCATTGCTTGCTGCATTAGTAACATGGAAACATTTTCAAAGGAAAGAAAATAGAAATGGCAGAACCGTTATTTCCACCTGATAAACGGGCTAATCATGCGCAAGGATCTTTCTTTTTTTAAAACAGGTGCAACTTTTTTTTTCTTGTTATGCATACTGTTTATTCCATTCCCGTTTCATTTGATCACATTTCAGGAGTCTGTTACGGATTTCGTTTTTGGAAAGTTAATTGGTAAAATTGCAGAATTCTTGTTTGGAATTCCACTGAAGGATACTACAGTTTATTCAGATTCCACTTCGATGTATGTCCTGGTAAACCTATTATTTCTCTTTTCTGTAGTAATTGGTTTGTTGTTGGAAATGTCAAATAAATGGAAACAAAATAGAAATACAATTCTCCGTATTTTGTACTTGTTGTTTTGTTTTTATCTGATCCTGGTATTGATGAAGTATGGGCTGGGTAAAGTATTTAAAAGCCAGTTTTACCTTCCAGAACCAAATACACTCTACACTCCGGTAGGAATGATTGAAAAAGATCTGCTTTACTGGACTTCAATGGGAACTTCACGGGGATACAATATTTTTACAGGTTCAGTGGAAGTGCTGGCGGCACTCTTCCTTTTTTTTAAAAAGACAAGGTTTGCCGGCTTACTACTCGCTACTGCATCTTTGATTCAGATAGTAATGATTAATATTGGATTTGATATTTCGGTGAAGCTGTATTCACTTTTTCTTTTTTCTCTTTCTTTATATTTATTAACTCCTTATTTTAGACGGTTTTATTTCTTTTTGTTTACTAATCATGCATTTCCGGTTATTCCGGAGAGAGTAAGCAATTCTTACAAGAAGACTTTCCCTGGGTTTCTTGGCCACTATTTGATAACCGGGTTTATTCTTGTTGAATCTTTTTATCCTTTTGTTAAAGGGAATAATTTTAATGACGATACTGCAAAACGACCTTTCCTCCACGGCGCTTATTTTGTGGAAAATGTGATTGACGGGACGGATACCCTCAATGAGTCCGGTTATCCCTTTAAACGCTTCTTTATTCATCGAAACGGCTATTTAATATTTCAGGATAAAAAAGATGTGATGCAGGATTTTTCCCTGACATATGATACGACCAATCAATTGCTTCTTTTAAAGGATTACCAGCAGCAGGAATTAATAGTAAAGTATAACTATATACCAAAGGACAGCCTGCTGATATTGCAATACCCTATTGCGGGTAAAGAATATCTATTGATTGGTAAAGAAATTGATTGGCGGAAATTTCCACTTTTGAAAAAGAGCTTTCACTGGACAGTAGAAGAACATTGACAGATGACCGGGTTACCGGTTTCTTATTTTAGTATAAATACTTCCCTAATTTTTTGTTTATAAAATCATAAAGAAAATGCAAAGCACTTTCTTTATCATAAAACTTTGTTGTAAGAGGTGCCGGGTATTTGTAGACTTAAATGACCAACGTAATTTTTCACTTCATATTAATCTATAAAGCCTATTTGTTGTTCTTCTACACTTAACCAACTTTTAAACCTTGGTTATTTTTCCCGATAATGAATAAATTTTTTTTTTCTGATGAGACACACGGAGTAAAGGAAGTACAATCTTTAGCCGAACTGGAAATCCTTATTCAATCATCAGAACAACCGGATAAGATCAATATATGGTTATTCAACAGTACAGAATGGGTAAGCTATCAGGCTTTTCGCAGGCAATACCCTAAAAACATGCAAAAAGATATACCGGTCATGTTTACCGGGCATTCTTCAATAAGCGGAAGACAACCAGCTATTTCAAAGAAAAAAGGGATAAGGAGAATGCTTTATTTCATAGGTGCTGCGGTATGTATTTTTCTTGTTTTCAATTTCACAAAAATAGATTGGGAAAAAGCTGAACCAATTAGCATGATCGCCTCAAGACCTGCTAATGTTCTGCCAATGGATATGGATTCGATTATAAAAGAAATTGAATATTCCAGAGGACAGCAAATAGATCGAAATTCGAAAGTAAACCTCCGCCTGCGAAATACATGGCCGGACAGGATACAGTTACAGTTAAAAGCGGATCAGGAGAAAAGTAATGCAGAATCCCGGTTTTTCAATTTTATCGTTTCCATTGATAACACAACGGGTTACAATATTGATCATGCTATTGTGAGGCTTTCGGTATGGAAAAATAAAAAAATTTCCCATATGGATACCCTCCGGTTTGAAAATATCTTGTACAATAAATTGTCTAAACGGGGTCTTGATGTCAGATACAAAGGTGATAGCATAGCTGTATCATTCGAATCAATAAATGCAAAGGCATTTAATTTTTGTTATGCTTCATCAGTAAAGAATATCTCAGGCAATGTGAATGATAGGTGGTTTTGCAGAAATTAATAAATCATTAAATAAAATAACAATATGGCACTTTATTATTTACCCGTACTTATCCGTAGTGACAGGTATTATGTTGCACGATTGGAGCCAGCCAATATGAGAAATAATGAACCAAATTTCAACTTTGTAGTGCATGCAGAAGAAAGAGTGCTTACACCTTTGTTGACAATTGAAGATCCCGGAAAAATAGTCTTGAACCAGATGTCTCCTTCAGACCGGCAGGATATACCGTTGAAAGAATGCCATGTTTCTCTCCGGAAAGATGGAAATGATTTTGAGCTGCTGATCAGGAAGAATACTTCATTTAATGTGGAACCATATAAAGATGAAGAATCAGGGTTGCGGTTAGATTATTCTTCAGACCAGAAACGGGTATCAGTTGGATATTATAAATATAATGTAGAAATGATCCCATTTCAATTGAAAATTACATTTGTTCATAGCGAAGATGAAAAGTATACAGATAAATTTCAATTTACAATTGTTCGTTCAAAAGAATGCCAACGGGTAGTAATTGATTTCGGAAGTGAAGCAAGCCAGGTTGGCTATAAAAATTGCGGTCCGCAATCTGCAATTGTGCAATATGACATTTTAGAGAATATAATCAGCCAGCTAAACATATCTAACCCCACAAAGTTTTGGAAAAGAGATGATTTTCTCAATCATGAAACGGGTCAGCATTTGTTGTACCGGTCCTTTTATGCAGTTCGGAAAAAAATCACCCCGGCAGAAAGAAAAAATTTTCCTTTCAATTTTACAAATAATATAGCCGATGATGAAATACGATTATTTATTACCAGGCAGGAAGTAGCCGCCACGCAGGTTTCTTTCCGGGATGAATATGAGGTTATTCCCAACCTTAAACTCGGTATTGAAAAAAGTTTACAACTTTCTATTGGGAATTATACGGAAGATTACAGTATCCGTTCTCATAAAAAAGAGTTAGTTAGCGCAGTATTGTTAAGAATATTACGAATGATGATAAATACAAAACCATCATTTAAGAAGGGGGGTATCATAGTTACTTTGCTTGTACCGAATATATATACACAGCATGATGTTTTTGAAATGCTGAATGAATTAAGAGGCCAAACAGGTAATTTATTATCATCATTGGAAATTGAAGATGACACCTTATATATCGAGTATGAGACGATCTCGGAAAGCGACGCTGCTTTTATGGGTTATCAGCAAACACATGCTGATGAAGTGAACCTATCTAATGGGGAAATAGCCCTGGTGATCGATTGCGGCAAGGGTACAACAGATATTTCAATGTTATTGGCCGATGATAATGAAAATTATTCCAGTTTTTTCAGAACCGGTTTTGCAGGGGCTGGTAATGTACTGTTATATGGATTTGTTGAGGACTTCCTGACGCTGGTATTAAAAGCTATACCTGGAAATAATGAGATCTCTGTAAAAGATTTTATCAGGCAGCAAATCCTTGAGCAAAACCTGACCGGAGCTGTGCTGAATTTCATTCAATTGATGGAGGATCAAAAAAGAAAATTTGCAAACCTGCAGGTTGTAAGTATTTCTGAATTTAGTCAACTGGCAGAAAACTCCATAAGTACAGAAAGATCGATTGGTAACCTATATAGGGATCAATCAACTTTATTGCAATATGCCGAAGTTATTCTTAAGGACAGAAATATCAGGTGGGATGAAGAAGTAACAGGCATCATCAATAAAGCAACTGATTGTATTGTCCATTGCATTATAGCCAGTATTAAAGATGTGATAACAAAGGATATCAAGAAAAGAATAAAGACAGTAATGCTTAGTGGCCGGGCATTTTATTTTGATGAATTGAAAACAAAAATTGAGAGAGAGTTAACCGGGCTACTGGGTTCTGCGGTAAAAATAAATACAGTTCCTTCCGGCAGGGTTTTAAATAATAAGAACATCGCTATTCATGGTGCATTCAGCGGCGCCTACAAAATAACTGATTTTACTGGTATACCAATTGATAAAAAAGAAGGCCTGTCAAAGAATAATGATGTATTGAATAATAACATTTATCTGTACCGGGGCATTAAAATTGAACCGGGTAATGATATACTTTATAATGCATCTATCGTGAGGAGAAATAACCAGGAACTGAAAGCCTTTAAAAACAAGACGGTTGATATTTACTTTACGAGGGATAATATTTACTTAAGGCTGATGGAAAACCAACGGGTAAAAGATGTCCGGTCACTTTACAGCATTCTAACCTCAGTTGCAGAAGCTTATTCTCCGATACGGGATATGAAAGCTATCTCCATCTTCCCCGGATATGCCGGTGAATTGGCTTCAGTAAATACTGTTTATAATGATGTGATGAAAGAGAAAAAAATAATATCGGCAAAACCATTGAAGAAAAAGAAAGGGATCCTTCATTTTTTCCAATTTTAATTTATATTCAAATGAAAATACGTTATAAAATATATATCTCTATATGGCTTCTTTTCATTTCAACAGCAATATTTGCCCAACAAGTTGAACCTAAACATATCCGGATTGTTGATACGCTTACCGGGCAGGAAAAAGTGCAACGAAACCCAATTATTCTGAAAACAGAAGTAGATTCATTGATCAAGCATTTTAATTCTACCCTGCCAAAACTGGAAATAGCAGAGCCGATTAAGTATTCATCCCAAAATTTGAACAAGTATTTATTAATGGGCTTAGTAGCTATCATTATTTTATTAGGGATTGTCATATTCCTTCTACTCTGGTATCAAAAAAAAATCAACCGGGTCATAGCAGGAGCTAAAGAAAAAGCAACGAAACCATTTTCCAGAAACAGTAATGGTCTAAAAATAATCACAGGTGAAGGAAATGATAATCAATATGATGAGTTAATGGAAAAGAAAATTGATGAATTGGATGCAGAGTTGAATAAACTGACCAAAGAAAATGAAGGATTAAACAGGGTGATAAAAGAATACAACGGTATCCAACATGAATTTGATTCGCTTAAGTATGGCATCCTGAAAACCTATAAAGTGAAAAATTATCCTGGCTATGACAAGTTAAAAAATGAAACACAGATCATGCAGGGAGTTTTGCAAACTGAAAACTCATTAGCTGTTTATGCATACGAGAAATATCTAAAACCATTATTGGCTATAACGGATAATAATAAAAATAATCCGGCTAAAATTAATAAAGCTGATCAGGAAAAATTAATGGATCTGCTTATTTCTCTTTCATTTTTATATATCGAATATTTGTATCTGCGGGTAAATGAATTATCTATCGGAGGTAAAATGGTAGAAAGGATAAATGGAATAAATAAAGGGAATGGCCTTGATATTTCATTATTAAAAAAGCTGGATACCGAATTTGGTAGCAGGGCTTTAGTTATAAAGATTGCTTTAGAGAAAGCTGCATTATATCAATTGTCTTACCCGGTTTTTGATGAAACTAACCTAAACAATCATTAATCCTTACTATGTTCAAGTTTCTGACGAGTTTTACATTTTTATATTTATTTGTTATTGTTGTACTCTTACTGTTTGGGTTGTTGTATTATAGAAATTTCATCAGGAATGGGTATCAGAAACAAATATTTCCCTGGGTATTCCTGCTGATCGGGTTTTCCTGTTTTTCATTTCTATATTTTAATATTCATGCCGGCCTTTCGTTGAAAACTTTCAGTAATCTTGACCACCACTTTATCCGGCACGATGGTTTTTCGGTGGCGGGTAATATTGAATTGGGAAAGAAGGATACGATTAACTATCAGGGAAATTCCTATAATCGCTTCTTACTGACAAAAAAGAAGGACCAGCTTCATGTAGTATCTTCCTATTCTGAAGAGCCCTTTTATACTGCTTCAGGTAATACCTATAAAATTTTATCTGTTAATTACCCTGCGGCAAATCATGTTATTTCATTTAATGTCGGGTCGGCTAGTGTAATCTTAAAAACAATTGGCGACAAGCAATTTGAACTTAGTGTAAACAGCACTGTTATTGGCAGAGCGGATCAAGCAATCAACATCGGAATTTCCAGTTGGAATATCCTAAAAGATGATATCGGATTTATTAATTCCGGGTGGTATACTAACGTACAATTGGTTGAGTCATTGGAAAATATTTTATTAGTACGGGATCATGTTTCCAAAACCACTGCAGGGGAGCTGAAGTATTTCTTATCCGGACGTTTATTTCAATCAGTAAATAACGTAACGTATGATGGGAAAATAATACAACCTGGTGATCTTGCTTTTACTTCGTATATAGCAGATAAAAATACTCTCGCATGGGGAATTGGTTTTTTAAATAACAACAGAAATCAATTTCGACTTAGTTATCTCGGAATGGATAGTTTTTCTTTACACAGTCGTTTTCCGATCTTGTATCCACTTTCAGAAGAGGATCAAAATGACTGGACAAAACATCCTATTAATAAGTTTTTACTGTCAGATGCAAATGATATGCAACAAATGCCTTCAGTATTTAAGGAAGGATTTCTTTTTTCTCCATTTAATGGTGATACTACCATCGATTTTTCTCCGGTATTGCTAAGTTATCACAAGGACAAAGCTAATAACTCATTACAATTAAAGGCGAAATATTTACACGAAGAGGGAACGACAATACAGTTTTCCAATGATAAAATAAATTTGCCCGCTAAGGCTGCCAACTTCAGTTGGCTATTTTCAATTCACAATTCTTTCAACTGGAAATTAGGTAACAAAACTATTTCACCAGCTAACTGGGAGACATTGATCTTTGGTTCTTTGCTTTTCTTTTTTATAGTAGTTTTTGCAAGCACCTGGTTAAAACCGGCCAACAAACTAAGTTGGATCTGGCAATTACTAAGTTCTGTCACACTGGTATTACTAACTACCCGGTTTTTTTTATATTGGCGATATAAAAGTTTTCCACCTCATGAAGGAATGGATTTACCTTCAATACAACAATTAAATAGTTTCTGGAATTTCGGTATTATACTGCTGGTAACGGTTGTTTTAGCTTGTTTATTTGGATTTAGCTTTCTTAAATACATCTATCAGGCTGTTCGCAGGATTTCCGCAGTTATTTTCAAACGACCATATCAGGACTATCGGGGGCATACCCTTTTAGCAAAAGATACTTTGGCTAAAACCTATATAAATATTTACCTGGTTAAAAAATGGGGCACCAGCAAAGTTTTCTTTATTGCCTGGTTTTTGATACTGATAGCAAGCGGAGGGTTTGCAGCTATTCAAAATTTCGACCAAACAACTTGCCGCCACCTCTCTATTCTGTTGGTGCTTCTTTACTTTGTTTTCATTTATATATCTTATAAATATTCTCCCTTAGTTGCCTCTTCAGAGAAGAGCTGGTGGGGGATCAACACCGGAAAATCGGTTGACATTATTGTTAATAATCCAGTAAAAGTTTTACTTTCTGCGAGTTTATTGGGGCTTTTTGCTTTCATCGATATTGGATTTGCAATTGTATTCCTGAATTTTCTATTGTTTAATGAAGCTTTTCTCTGTATCAATTATGCAATTTCCGGATTATCTGCCGGAAGTAAAAAAAATTCATCCTTATTTGGAATACTTGGAATTATTTACCTTTTTTTATTTGCAATCAATCTTGTTTTTGGCCCGTATATCTTTAAATTTATTTTTGGACTTTCGCAATTGTTCTATAACATTGGATATATCATCTTTGCAATTATTCTATCTTATACAATAGTCAGATTATTGTATCGGATGAAGGCTCGAAAAAAACTACTTATTGGATTTGGTTCTACTGCCATATTATTTATTGCAGCTTTACTTTTCTTTTCAAAAGAACGGATTTTAAAAAAAGCAGCAAATACGAAATACAGAATTGATGTAATGACGATGCCGGTTGACAAGGCAATTGAAATCGCTTACCAGGATGCAAAAACCTACGAACCGGTTATCAGAGCTGCTCAAAATCAATGGTTCATAAATACATTTATTTATGAAAAAAATAACCAAGTTGTAAATACTGCAGGGTTTAATTTATTGCAACATGCTCCGCAGAATAAAGGGGCAAAATATAATGCTCAGGCTACCGATCTTGTTGCCAGTCGCTTCCTGATTGCAGAGCATGGCAAATGGTCAGTATTATTATATGTTTTATTATTACTGATACCTACTGTGTTATTAGCTTCATTTTATAAATTATATCCTGATTTTACCAATCGGATCAACAATAACTATCCCACCATCACAACAGGGTTTTCATTACTGAATTATTTATTAATAACTGCCTTATTGGTGATTCTTGCTGCAACAGGTCGTTACATTTTCTTTGGCCAGGATTTACCTTTCGGCAGTATTCTGAGTAAGCAATCAATCATATTTCCTGCGATATTAATTATGTCTGTTGTATTATTATTTAAAGAAATTCCATTGGAGCAGTACCCTAATAGGAAAAAGCTACTACCGGGTGCAATCGTTTTTGCGGGTTTAGCATTGTTGTTGTTTTTTGTAAAACCTGTTTTTAATAAAGGAAAAGAATTTGGAGTAGCTGAATTGGCCAAAAATATGGATGGCTATATCGAATTACGCCTACAGCCTATACTGGATTTTTATGATACGTCTAAAACAACCAGGCGGTTGTCTTTGACAAAAAAAGATCAATTATTCAGTGATTCTGTCAGAAAATTACTGTCTGAAGGTTATATGAATGATGCAGGTAAATTCTTTACTAAAGAAATTGAATCATATACTAGGAGCAGTTTCACCCGCCATCTTGATCAGCATAGAATGTTGTATCTGGATATATATTCTGGAAAACCCCGGTTAGCAGTGAATGATAATTATTTTCGGATTGAGGCACCTCCGCATTTGCAGCAGGTCTGGACAGGAAATATTTATAGCGATAGCACGGATTTTAATATCACTTTATGGAATGCAAACGATGGCTCAATCATTCATAAACGAATTAGTAGTTATACCGATGAGCAAAGTGCTTTATTAGATAATGGGTTGCAATTAGCTTTCAAGAAATCATATGGAAATAACCTGTATGGTCAGCTTTGCCTGATCAATCGTTCTGGTTCAAAGATTGATGTAAGAAATAGGAATGAAATTATTTCGCTTTCACAAAATGATACCTTACTGCTTCGTAATCCTGACAGGATCAGGCTCATGGGTTCAAATGATTATGATAAGATTTTGGTGATACAGCCAGATGCATTTATGAAAAATTATTTTGTAAATGGTAGCAGATTTTATAGTTATCCGATGGGTAGTGATTTTATCTGGGCAAGAAACTTTTCGGAAAGCGTTTCATCAGATTACACAACAAAAAGTGAATCAGCAAAAAATATATTTATCTCTTTGGATGTGGCTATGACAGATTCTTTGCAGTTGAAAATGAAATCGATGATGAAAATGGATACTGCGTATAAAAATAATGCAGAGTATGGAATCTGTATTGCAGATGGAAATGGGAGGGTAATTACAATGACCGATTTTATTAAAGACTTAAACAGACCAGACCCCAATGATAAAGCGGGATTTAATAAAGTTATAGCAGGAGAAAATGGTTATGTTTCTCAATCATTATTGCGAAAGCAGATTGGTAATATTAATTTATTGCGGATGAACCCCGGTCCGGGTTCTACCCTGAAGCCGATTGTATTTGCGGCTATCGCTTCGCAGTTAAATCTGGATTGGGATGCATTTTCTGTTGAAGGCTTTTCGCAAAAACAACAATACTTCGGTGGTGAAAAAGTGAAGGAGTATGATTTTGAAAAGAATAATGGACTGATTTCAACAGTAACAGACTATTTGAGATATTCAGATAATCATTATCATTCCAATTTATTGTTACTGGGTTCTTATTCAAAGCAAAACCTACAAGGTTTATTGACTAACTATTTTGTTACAAAGAATACACAAGGTTCCTATAGCTGGCCATTTTTTAAATATGATGGAAAGGAGTACTGGTTGAATGGTTTTGCAAACTGGCCGGGGTATAAAAACGGCATGGCAGATTTTGGATCTGATAGTTCATTTTTATCAGTAGGATTGTTTAATAATTTCGGAATCTATACCCATAGAACAGGCTATGGGTCCGATAAGTTTGTAGCAGCATATGATTCTTTACTATTTCTGCATGCCATTAAACGGTCAGGGTTTATTTTGCCGGAATATGCATTATTCGATCAAAAGGGAACGGGGATGGATAAAAGTAAGCCAAACGAACTGTTTATTTCATCGTATAGGGGGCATGTAAAAGGTAGTAGCCAGGTTATGATACCACCGCTCAAAATGGTAGATGTATTTGGTAAACTAATTACCCAGAACAGGAATTATTCTTTGACATTGAACCCATATGCTGTAGAAGCAGAGTTTATGTCATTTAATACAGACAATGAAGTAAGCTATAATAATTATCTTTTTACGATCAGAGAAAAACTCTTTGAAGGGATGAAGCAGGCATTATTCACTGGTACCGCCGCAAGATTAGGAGAGAAATTGAAAAATGGATCTCCTTATTATTATTATGCAAAAACCGGAACAACAGGTGATGATGAAGTAAAATCAAAATCAAAACTTTTTGCAATTATCATTTCCAAAAGGGATGTGACCGATCCCGATTATAACTTCAGGAAAAATAAGTTTTATACAATTTATTTTACATCACAAAACGGACCGGTAAAACAGAATGAAGAATTTCAGGCGGAAGTGATAAAATATGTGGAAAAATCCGCTGCTTTCAATAAATATATGAACGGGAAATATTAGTGATTTTCTTCCATTGGCATTGTCAATACTTTTTCTACAGGTATCATCTCGCCATTCATTAACAGGTAATGAGGGGATACTGCACTTATTTCCTTTAACAACTCAGTTTCAATTTGCGAAATGTCTTTTAGAAAATTATTAACCGGAAGTATTATTTTGTTCAGGCACTGGCCGGTTTCATGATAAAAAGCGGAGAACTGTTCATTAATTATTAATACCCTGTCCTGAATGAAAAAAACACAATCTTCTGTTTGTTTCTTTACTTGCTCATAGGATTGCTTAATTATAGAATCAATGGTTATTTTATTCTCTTCCAATACTTCTGGAAGCACTACGCTGGTTAATGTATTTGGCATAGCAAGTTGTTTACAGGTAATGAATAAAGATTCATGCCAGATTTATATTGAAAATGACAAAGAAATGGAAATCAGTTTCTTCCCGCAGTAAATGTGGACAAAATTTATACAATCAAAAAGAACCCGGTGTTGTCTTTATGTTATGTAAGGGTGCTGGGGATATAATTAGATCACATTCTGCCCATTTCCGCTATGTCTGTTTATTGTTGTAGGGAATTTTTTCCCCACTTTGTTTTAGGGGTAAACAGTATATTTCCATGGGTGTAAGATTCATCTTGTTATTTTGATTCCACGGTTCTATCGGCAGAGCTAATATAAATGAAATGATAATCGACAGTTTAATTGATCCTTTCTTGTTAATTGAATGGGTCGGTCATAAAAAAAACCTCCTCAACAGGAAGAGATTTTTTTGTCAACTCACAGATTATATAATTAAAGAAATTAATATTGTTTACAAATGAGACAGAAGTAATCAGTAACGAATTTACAGACCAGGAATACTTATTTGCCGTAGTATGTTAGTTCCCTTTTTTCTTTTTATAAGCTTCAAAGGCTTCAACACTCAATACTTCACCCGTAATTTGAACAGTTTTTGGGGCACTTACACCAGCAAACTGAACAAATACATCTTTATTAATCGGACCTACAGTAGCTGAATTGTATTGAACTTTCAATAATGCGGTAGCACCAGGCATGATAGGGGCAACAATCTTTTCTGGTGTAGTGCATCCACAACTGGCCCAGCTATTTTCTACTACCAGAGGTTTATCGCTGATATTTTTAATTTCAAATGAATAGTTAACAGGTATTCCAACCTTCACTTTTCCAAAATCATGTTTCTCTACATTGAACTTCGCTACTTCATCAGGTTTGGGCTGTGCTATTACAGTGATGCTAATCATTAAGACTGCCATAGCAAAAACGAATCTTTTCATGAGTTTTAATTTTAAAATAGTAATTAAGAATTCAGAAAACGTAATATCCTGATCAGGTCTCAGCACCATTTCACTAAATACATTTTCCTGCCACAAATTTAATTAAAAGAGGTCAAACGATAAATTTAGGTTGCAAAAACTAAAAAGGATTTTATAGCAATGTATTTATAAATTAATCCAACTACTTGCTTTAATACTTGCTTGTCACGAAAGTCGGGAATGCAGTTCTAAAAGCTATGGGGAGACTATTATGCCAATCTGAGCGGACGGGCAGTGCTACACAATCGGTAATAATTCTTGTAAGAGCGGAATTTATCAGACAATAATCAGTCTACAATATTTATTATGAAAAAAGCCCTCTTAATGAATAGAGGGCTTTTTCGGTATGTTTTAACAATGTTGAAGGCCAAAAGGCAAAAAACAAAAGCTTAGTTATTTTTAACTGGTGCTTTTGAAATAGTAGGCACTCCAGATGAAGTCTTCGCAGGCGGAGTTGTTGCCTTTACCGGAGCAGCAGGTACTGTGCCATTTTCCTTTACATAGGTTTCATAAGCATCCACTGCAAGTACTTCGCCGGTAATATGAACTACTTTAGGCTGATCTATTCCTGCAAGTTTTATAGATACATCTTTGTTAATTGGGGCAACCGATGCAGCATTGTACTGAACCTTCAGTTTAACGGTTTTACCGGGCATAATGGGTTCAGTTATCTTTTCCGGTGTAGTACAACCGCAACTTGCCCAGGTATTTTCAACTACAACAGGTTTGTCAGAAATATTCGTAATTTCAAAATCATAAGAGACAGGGATACCCTGCTTTACTTTTCCAAAATCATGTGTTTCCACATTCATTTTAATAAGGTCTTCAACTTTAGATTGTTGAGCTGGTTGATCAGAAGTCGTTTGAGCTTTTACAGCTATTGTCAAAAAAAATGCGGAGGCGATTAATAAAATCTTCTTCATGGTTTAAAGTTTTTAAAATGTTTGTTTTTTTAAGAAATCGACAGATGCATTGGCAGGGGCAGAACCCTCAGGTGCTTTCCACACATTGCCTTTGATCTTTATTTGTTTTGATTGGTTTGAATTATACGTAACTGTAATAAATTTTTCAAAAAAACCTATCGCTGCTGCATTGTAGCCAACTTTGATTTTTGCTGTTGCTCCCGGAGCAATGGGTTCTGTACTCCATTCTGGAGTTGTGCATCCACAACTGGCTTGTACGTTATCTAATTTCAGTGGAGTTTTTCCTGTATTAATAATATCAAATGAATAGTAAACTGCTTTGCCTTGTGGTATTGATGAAAAATCATGTTCTCCTTCTATCAATTTCAGTACATCTTCACCAGGAATAGAGGCAACGGCAGTTGAAGCAGAAGTGCCATGGTTATGACCTTCATGTTCATTTTGCTGGGCATTCAAACCTAATATAAGTAAGAAAGCAAAAAAAGTAAGTGTTATTTTCTTCATTAGAAATTATTAATTGCCGACTCCAAAAGTAGAGAAAAGATGTCAAATTACAAATATGGGTTGCAAGGCCTTAAGCCTATTCCTTCAGCAATCCCTGCCTTTTAAGTTGCGTAGGTTCGGAGACAGATCAATCTTCCTATTTTTGTCTTATGGAACCAATCCAGACTATATTGGAGGATGAAGAAAAATTGTCTTTTGATAAGTTCAGGCAAACAATTCTTAATGACTTCCGGATTGCCTGTATCAGCCGGGAAACCAGCCTTTTAGGGCGAAAGGAAGTATTGGGCGGTAAGGCGAAGTTCGGCATCTTTGGAGATGGTAAAGAGATAGCTCAGGTGGCGATGGCCAAATTCTTTCAATCTGGTGATTTTCGGAGCGGTTACTACCGTGACCAGACTTTTATGTTTGCCGCCGGCCTTTCCACCGCTGAGCAGATTTTTGCACAGTTATATGCCAATCCCGATGTCAATATAGAAATATTTAGCGGTGGCCGACAGATGAATTGTCATTTTGCCACCAAAATGGTGGATGAAAACGGAGAATGGCTGGATCTGGCCGGTCTCAAAAATATTTCAAGCGACATTGCCCCCACAGCCGGGCAAATGCCAAGGGCATTAGGGTTGGCGTATGCCTCTAAAGCTTTTCGGAATATCGAAGAGCTTCATGCATTTAAAGGACTATCACAAAATGGTAACGAAGTTTGTTTTGCTACCATTGGTGATGCATCCACCAGCGAAGGCCATTTTTGGGAAACAATAAATGCAGCTGGTGTTTTACAGGTGCCGCTGGCAATTTTTGTTTGGGATGATGGATATGGAATCTCTGTTCCAAAAAAATATCAGACTACCAAAGCTTCTGTTTCCGATGCGCTAAGCGGAATGCAAAAAACCGATGAAAGCAATGGTATTAATATTTACAAAGTAAAAGGCTGGGACTATTCCGGCATGTGTGAAGTATTTGAAGAAGGTATTCGACTGGCAAGAGAAACACATACTCCTGTTTTATTTCATGTAGAAGAAATAACACAGCCGCAGGGACATTCCACTTCCGGCAGCCATGAAAGATATAAATCTCCGGAACGATTAGAGTGGGAAAGAGAATGGGATGGTATTAGGAAAATGAAAGAATGGATTATTGAAAATGGACTGTCTGAAGTAGAGGAACTGGATGATATAGCTGAAAAAGCAAAACAGCATGTTAGAGATAGCAGAGCTGCTGCATGGGATAAATTTATTATTCCTGTTAAAAAACAAGTAACAAGATCAGCGGATTTAATTCAGGCAATGGCAAATGCATTACCTGAACATATGGCAGCGTTACAAAAAATGGCAATTGAATTATCAGCGAGTAGAGAGCCATTGAGAAGAGATGTATTAAAAACATTGAATGCAGCATTGGACCTGGCAGGAAATGCGGATGCTGCTTATTGGACAAAAGATTACTATAACGACCTATTATCAGAAAATAAAAAACTCTACAATACTCACCTGTATAATGAAGGAATAAGGAGTGCTTTAAAAGTAGAGGAAGTAAAAGTTGTATTTACTGCTGATGCACCTGTGCTGAATGGCTTTGAAATATTGAACCGTTTTTTTGATGAACTATTTACTGCTAACCCGAAAGTAATAGCCTTTGGCGAAGACCTTGGTTTTATTGGCGATGTGAACCAGGGCTTTAGTGGCTTGCAGGAAAAACATGGGAAAGAAAGAATTTTTGATACCGGCATCAGGGAATTAACTATTATGGGGCAAGGCATCGGTTTGGCCTTACGGGGATTAAGACCCATTGCTGAAATTCAATATCTCGATTATCTGTTATATGGAATGCAAACACTTAGTGATGATGCAGCAACCCTTCATTACAGAACGGCGGGTCAGCAAAGTTGTCCGCTGATTGTTAGAACAAGGGGACACCGGCTCGAAGGGATCTGGCATAGTGGTTCGCCGATGGGAATGGTTATTAATGCGCTGCGTGGCATGTATGTGTGTGTACCAAGAAATATGACGCAGGCTGTAGGCATGTACAACACCTTATTAAAAAGTAATGACCCGGCAATAGTAATTGAATGTTTGAATGGATACCGGCTAAAAGAAAAACTACCTTCCAATTTATTAGAATTTACCATTCCGCTGGGTGTGCCGGAAGTAATAAAAGAAGGAACAGATGTAACAATTGTTTCCTATGGTTCTACGTTGCGCATTATTCAGGATGCTGTAAATATGCTGGAAGTATTGAATATCAGTTGCGAAATAGTGGATGTACAAACTTTATTGCCTTTTGATATTCATCATACCATTTTAGAATCTCTAAAGAAAACAAACCGGATAGTGTTTGTAGATGAAGATGTACCCGGTGGTGCAGCTGCTTTTATGTTTAATAACGTAATGGAAGAACAGGGTGGTTATAAATATCTGGATGTAGCTCCGAGAACTATTACCGGTAAAGCACATCGTCCGGCATACGGTAGCGATGGCGACTATTTCAGTAAACCCAATGCGGAGGAAATAGAAACGGTGATAAAGCAAATGATGGCAGAGTAATTGGCAATTGCCAATTGTTTTTTCATTGTTTATTATTCACAAATCACTATCTTATCGTTGCAAACTTATTCTTCACACAAAAATCGTAAACATGGCCATTGTAAAAGTTATTGAAGTAATTGCTACTTCTGAAAAAAGTTTTGATGATGCAGTAAAGCAGGCAGTAAAAGAAACCTCCAGAACCATCCGCAATATTGATTCAGTATGGGTAAAGGATATGAAAGCTCATGTAAAAGATGGAAAAATAAAATCGTACGGCGTTATCTGCAAAGTATCCTTCCGGCTTGATAACGATAAAAAAGGGAAAGATAAAGGTGAAAAGTAATACACAATAAATGCCTGCAATAAACCTGTAACCCGTTTTATATAAAACGGGTTATTTAATTTTGACAATATGCCCACCCACTTTATATATATCATTGATATTCTCGGCACTATTTCCTTTGCCGTGTCCGGTGCCTTTTTGGCGATGGAGAAAAAACTGGATCCATTCGGTGTGCTGGTACTGGCTTTTGTTACAGCCATTGGCGGGGGTACACTGCGTGATATGATGATAGGCAACTTACCCGTTAGCTGGCTGACAAATTCAACTGCCACGATTGTTATTTTTTCATCGGCTGTAGTTACTATGTTCTTTGGTCGCTACCTGAAACATCTCACCACCACCTTATTCTTATTCGATGCATTGGGGCTTGGCTTATTTACAGTAGTAGGTATTAAACTGGGTATAGAAAAAAATTTCAGCATTGGGGTTTGTATTACACTTGGTACCATTACCGCCTGTTTTGGTGGTGTTGTAAGGGATGTGTTGTTGAATAACATTCCATTATTGTTCAGAAAAGAAATTTATGCGCTGGCCTGCATTGCCGGCGGGCTGATATATTTTTTGTTGCGAAACCTTAAAATGGATGCAGACGTTGTTACAATTTTCTGTATCCTTATTATTTTTGCCATTCGTATAGTAGCAGTACGGTATAAAATATCGTTGCCGCAATTTTACAACTCAACTGCAAAAGGACAAAGCTGAGGCTTAATTGATTTACTCTTTTTATGTATTGTTCAGTTGGGGAAATAGTATAACTTTAATTCAAACTTAATCATATGTCAAAACTCCCTTTTGAATTATTACCGGAAGAAACTGTAATTGACACCTGGACTTTGCTCTACATTCCACCGGGTGGCGGAAAATATAATGGCAAACTGACCATTACTAATACAAGACTGCTTTATGATGCAAAGTATGATGTGTCAGCAAAAGGGCTGTTATCAGAAGCCATGTTTATAAAATGGGGAAGCGAAGGTTATCTTGAAATAAACAAGGCTGACATAACAGATGTGCAGGTAGAGAAAAGTTTCCTTGCAAAAAAAGCTATACTTACTTTAACCGATGGCTCCAAACATATATTTAACTACGGCGCACTGAATATTGACAAGGTAGTTGTTGCCATGAGGGCCTGATTCAGTGATGACTGATATAATTTTAAATTACATTTTTTGGAAAGAGTAATTAATTTAACCCTTCAAAAAAACGACCATGAATAAGATTATAACACTTTGCTTGCTTAGCTGTTCTTTTTTAAATAGCAGCGCAGAAAGGAATCCCGGTAACACAGACCCGTTTGCAGGAAAAATGGTTTTTTCAAACCAACCGTTTACAAGTAGTGGCGGGGTGGGTAAAACAAGTTTTACTTCCCATGAACATTTGTACGGCAGCCTTGAATTATCTGGTACAACGATAAAGGAAGCTTTTAAACTAAGGGATTTAAAAGGTTATCCATTCCTGGTCTGCGATGTGAGTATCATGAAGAATGGGGAAGATTTGTACGGCGGTTTTTCCGGGAACAACTACATATTGCTGAAAGAAGAAGATAAATCAGCCAGCAGCTTCAATTTCGATATTATGCCTGATCCATCAAAAGCTACGACATTGTATTCCATGACGGATGATTTCAGTGCAGGCATTGGTTTTTCACCCCTTAGTAGTCGTATAATAGGCATGCAGATGAAAGGGGGAAAGTATCAGGTTCAGATCAAAATTTATTCGAGAGCAGTGGATGATGGTTGGGGGAAAGAACAGGATCGGGATAAATGGCCCGTGATAGAAGGCCAATTTGATTATGAATTTATGGAAAGTGATATTGAAAAAGTAAAAAATGACAGTCGTAAAACAGGAGATGTGACCAGGGAGAATGCATTCAGTTATGATAAACTTCCGGCTGTTTTTTCCAACCCGGGAAAACTCACCGATCCCAATGCCACTACCGCAAAGGTCGCTGCCATCTTGAAAAGAGATCTGTCCGGACGAGCCATCATCAAATTTGTTGCCGAACAGTACAATGGTGTACTCTGGCATATTGCCAAGGATGATTATGGATTACCTACTTACAAATATTTCAATCCTCATATCTGGCTGGCTTACAAAGCGGACGGTAAATGTTATGTGGGGTATGTTACCCTGCGGCAGGTTTACTCCGGTGGAGGGACTTATGGCCCGCTGCAAGTGGCCTGGACTTCTACCAAAGATGACAGGGCGATTGACTGTGTGAAGGTGAAATAACGAATCGTATTCATCATTTTAAGACTGTTGATATAATAAATTGTATGAAAATAGAAATGCAAACCAACGAACCCAAAAATTGATACAGTACAATTTTATATTTACACCCGGATGACACCAAGCACACTTTTAATTATTGGGCTTTAAATATTGATAAAGTAGTTATAGCGATTAATTCCTGGTAATCTAATCAAGGAATCTTTCTCTTAATTCTGGTGTAGGTATCATACAGCTTTCTTTTTTACCATACCATTTATACCGGTTGCGGGCAATGATGTTATAGAAAAAGTTCCCGATGAATTTTGGAATGATTATGAAACCGTAAAATAATTTCCAGCCCCCATCCAAATGTTTGCATATCCGGATAGCCGCAGATGATTGTGTAAATGCCATTCTGTTATCTATAAAAATAACAGAACTAAGTGAGGTTGCATTGATATGATAGTGCGGCAACAGTTGGTTAGCTGTTTCGCCCTGCAAGGGTGTAAATTTTAATTTCTTTTTCTTATCCCGTTTGATGGCAAAGTTTACCCAGTAGTTGCAGAAACTACAAACGCCATCGAAAAGAACAATGGGATTAGACGAACTCATGCTGTAAAGGTAGCCTTCATGCCGTTTCGGAGGTTAATTGTATTTATTACCCGATTGTTTAATTGTCCGGCATTTACTTTTTTATAACTTGCATAAAATTAAATAAAATGAAAAAGCTGTTTATCATTGGCCTTTGTTTATCTCCCTTTTTGATGGGGGCACAGAATGTTGGCATCGGCACCACCACCCCAACAGAAAAACTTGAAGTAAAAAAAACATTGAGAAGTACTATAAAAATCAGTGCAGGCAGTATAGCAGATACTACCCAACTTATTTTAAGTAATAGTGGCTCAACTGCTGGATTTTATACAGACTTTTCAATAAAAAGTATAAGGGAAGAAGGTTTGTTTTTTTCATCACAATCAGATTTGGGTCCTTATAATTCTGCCAATTCATTAGTGATACTCCCCACAGGAAATGTGGGTACAGGTATTTTACCCACAGCAAAACTGCATGTAAACGGTGGTGTAAAACTTGAAGGATTAAATTTATTTGAATTTGGCGCTGGCGTGGCAGGCAAAGAAGTTAATGCAGGAAAGATTGGCTATAATGCTTTTGGACAAAATGCGTTGACATTTGTAGGTGCCGGAACAAACAGTACCAACAGGGCTTTTTATTTTTTTGGAGAAGGCGGCACTACATTCAGTGGCCCGGCTACAATTACTGGCAATATTAATATCGGGGGACAGTTACAGGTGAATGGAAGCCCGGGAACTGACGGGCAGGTGCTGACTTCAAATGGTACATCTGATCCGCAATGGCTGAATGCAGCATTTGGCAATAACACAAGGTTTGGAGTTAATCTTTCTGATAATACGATTGGGGGAGCAACCTTAGCTGTTACCAGCACAGAGTATAATTTGAATACAACCGACATTGTAATAGGGGCCAGCAGTATTACAATTAACAAATCAGGGCTTTATCATTTTAACGGTAATTATTCTGGTTGGGTGAGTAGTACAATCAGTGTCCCCACTCCGCCGGAATTTTCAATCAGCATGAGTTTTACAGGGGGGCTGGCCTACATTCATACGCTAGAGACATGGAAAGTGTTACCAACAAGAACATCCACATTAACCTATTTTCTCCGACAGCAGTTTTCACAGGATTTTTATATAACAGCCCCGACAACATTAAGCATATTTTCTCTTTTCCTTTATAGCGGGGCCCCGGCTTTTACATCCACTTCAATGAACCTTTTTGGTTACCTGGTAAATGAATAAGCTGAAATATTATGCAACCTTAATGACTGTGAGTTTTCTGACTTTAACTTACCCCATATTATGAAACACTTTATACACACCTGCCCACCTTCGTCCCGATTTATATCGGGACGAAGGTGGGTCCTCATCCTGCTCTAACTCTTCAATCAATTTACTTACATCAGCCGCCTGTTCATCATTTACCGGAGCTGTAGTGAAGGGATCCATTCCGATTCTGTACCGATGGGTGTTTGTTCTTATTTTTAATACGAAGTACAAATTCGGTTGTATAGTACCAAATTTGTACTATTTTTTTGGCTTATAAGGCAACTAAAGGAAGATATGCGCATCATAGAAAGCGACTATCATCCCATATTATGAAACACCTTTTGCACATCCTAATCCTGTTCTAACTTCTCGATCAGTTTACTAGATCAGCAGCTTGTCATCATTAACAGGGGCAGCAGTAAAGAGAGCCCATTCTGATCCCCCCGATAACGGGAATACCCTTTCCATGTTTTTATCTGGCTCAATAAGGAACACTTGTACAATTTTGCAATCTAATTGCAAAATTGTACAAGTTTAACTATCTTTAAACCATGATACAACGCCAACTGAAAATAAAACTGAAGCAATTATACCGCTATTTTCCCATCGTGTCTTTAAATGGCCCCCGCCAGTCAGGAAAATCCACCCTGCTGAAAAATACATTTACAAAACTGCCTTATGTCTCACTGGAGAACCCAGATGAACTTGAACTGGCGTTAAACGACCCGAGACGTTTTTTAAGCAATTTAAAAAAGGGGGCGATATTAGATGAGGTGCAGCATGCGCCGTTGTTGTTTTCATACTTGCAGGGAATGGTAGATGAAAACCCCCGGCTGAAATTTGTGCTGAGTGGGTCACAGAATTTTTTGCTGAATGAAAAAATATCGCAAACCCTTGCCGGGAGGGTTGGTTTGTTGAACCTGCTGCCTTTTTCCATTAGCGAACTCCAGCAGGCATCTCTTTTAAAAAAAACATTTGAAGAAACAGCATTCACGGGGTTTTACCCGAGGATATTTGATAAAAAAATACCTGCTTCTCTTTTTTACCCTTCGTATCTGCAAACATATGTGCAAAGGGATGTGCTGCAGATTACAAAAATTGCCGACTCAGCTGTGTTTCTTAAATTTCTGAAATTGGTAGCGGGCAGGGCGGGCCAACTAATTAATTTTTCATCACTGGCATCAGATACCGGGGTTTCTGTCAACACAATAAAAAACTGGATTCAATTGCTTGAAATGAGTTTTATTATTATGTTGCTGAAACCTCACCATAATAATTTTGCAAAAAGATTAGTACAGCAACCTAAGATCTATTTTTATGATACCGGGTTACTTTGTTACCTGCTGGGATTAGAAAAACCGGCACAATTGCATAGTCATTTTGCCAGAGGAAGTGTTTTTGAGAATCTTATTATCCTGGATTTGCTGAAAAGCAGGTGCAACAGGGGGCTGCAAAACAATTTATATTTCTGGAGGGATAACCACGGTAAAGAAGTAGACTGCATCATTGAACAAACCGCAAAACTTTACCCGGTGGAAATAAAAAGCAGTCACACTAAATCGCTCCACTTTTTTGATACGGTTCAGTATTATGCAAAATTGTCAAAAGGAAAAGCCGGGAAAGGATTTGTTGTATATGGCGGAAAAGAAGATCTGGTTTTGGAGCAAGGGCATCTGTTACCGTGGGATAAAATGGACAAGCTATATAGGCTATAACAGAGTTAATTTATCATCCCATATTATGAAACACTTTCTGCACACTTGCCCGCTATAGCTTCCACTTCTTTAAAACATCAGTGGATAAATTAGCGAAGGTGGGCCCTCATCCTGCTCTAGGTGTTCAATCAGTTTTATAATCTTAGTCTAAGAATCTTTCTTTTAACTCCGGCGTCGGCACCATACAACTTTCTTTTTTGCCAAACCATTTATACCGGTTGCGGGCAATGATGTTGTAGAAAAAGTCCCGGATGAATTTGGGGATGATGATTAACCCGTAAAATAGTTTCCATCCGTCATCCAGGTATTTGCAAATACGGATAGCAGCAGAGGATTGAGTATATGCTTTGCCATTATCAATAAAAATGACGGAGCTCAGCGAAGTTGGGTTGATATGATAGTGCGGCAACAGTTGTTTCGCTGTTTCGCCCTGCAAAGGTGAAAAGTGTAATTTCTTTTTCTTATCCCGTTTGATGGCAAAATTCACCCAGAAGTTGCAGAAATTACAAACGCCGTCAAAGAGTACAATCTTATTATTTTCCATTATTTCATTGTAAATTTCAGTATTAAGAGCTTAATAAACTAATTTGTAAATGTTGAAAAAAGCAGCATTCCTTTTTTTATTATTACCTGTATACTGTAATTCGCTTATTGCCCAACAGCAAATGGGGCCGTTTATGGCGTATGGCCCTGAAACAAAACATTTTGCAAATGTAAATTATTCAGTTTACCAAAGTAAGAATGGTTATTTATGGTTTGGCACTTCCAATGGCCTGGTGCGGTTTGACGGCAAGCGATATAAGAATTTTTTTTCAGGTTATTCCAATCCCAATTCCCCTTCGGGCAACATAATTGTAAATTTTGCCGAAGATAAATATGGCAATCTCTGGATGTCCGCTTTTGGTGATGGCGTTACAAAGTATGATCCATTGACTGAGACATTTAAAAAATATCCCAGATTAAGCAAAGACAGCTTTGCTTATTATGGGGTGAGCAATGTACTGTGCGATGATGATAAAGAGTTATGGTTTGCTACTTCCGGCAGGGGTCTGGCAAAATATAATTATGAAAAAGATGAGTTTGACCTTTTTTATCCTGAACCGGATAAATGTAAAGACGGTTCGGTACGGGGAGATAATTATCTGACAGACATCTGCCAAGACAGGAACGATAAGAATATTTTATGGTGTACCGCTTTTCACGGCCTTTTTTCATTTAATAAAAAATCAAAACAGTTTACAAAATACGAATCCGGGTTAAGGTACAGCAGCGGCGAAGAAATGCTTTTTAATGATGCAGAAGCGGATAAAAGCTCTCTATTATGGCTTGCATCTTTCGGGGAAGGGCTGGTTCAGTTTAATACTGGCACAAAAAAATTTATTACAGGCATAAATAAACAGATACCCTTAATAATTAATGATATAAAAAAAATCAACGACAGTATTCTTTACTTAGCTTGTTTTGAAAAAGGACTTTTTAAATACAATAGTATTACCCGGAAAGCTGAAAATATTACTCCCACCAACTACAGCTATGCCCAAAAAAATACAAACCCGGGTATCCAGGAAATATCAATTACAAAGGATGCCGGTATTTTTATAGGTGGCAAATACTATTTCTACCAGGAGCATCCTGCTTTTAAGCGGCTTAATACAAATGTTTCTTTTGTTGACAGTGCTAAGACCGGCGGAAATATGATTCTTTCAGGTATCGTATGGGATGATTACCGGAAAAAATACTGGGTCACCACTGCGTATGGTAATGGCCTTTATGAACTTGCACAGGGTAAAAAGGTTGCCACGCCTGTTCCTTTTTTGCAGGCTCAAAAAACGGATTACATAGAAGTCTTTAGAGATATTATTCTGGATGGACACAAAAGAGTATGGGCTGTTCGCCGTTATCAGGGGCTATACCAGTATAGCGATGAATTAAAAATGTTTATTAAACCTTTACTGAACCTGCCGGTTCCGGATTCATTATCGTCGTATGTACGCCACTTAGCTACCGATAAAAAAGGCAATATCTGGGCTTTTGCAAAAAATTATCTTTTTTATCAGGATAAAATGAAGGGAACTGTTGAGCAATATGTATTGCAATGGGACCCAGCATTTACAGGGAAAAAAAATATTGGAGATGCTCAGTTAAAAGCAGGGTTGAATGATGATGTATTTCTTTTTACAGAAAACGGGATATTTTGCTGTAGCCGGATCAAAAAAACAGTTACCCATATTTTTAAAACTGGAACAGATATGAAATCACTGGCTTCATCCAAAATAAGGGCTGCTGCTATTACTAAGTATAATAATATCTGGATATCAAACGGAGGAAACCTGCAGGTAATAGATGGCGCCAGCTTCAGCATACTGGCTAATCATGATGTTGATAATGGCCTGCCCTCTATGGGGGTAAACGATTTAAATACAGACAGCACCGGTAAAATATGGGCCAACACCAGCGCCGGGTTAGCCATGTTTAATCCCAGGGTAAAATACTGGAGGTTGTACAACCGGTTTGATGGAATGGAAAAAGATTACCTTGATGGTTCATCTTTTATCACTGCTGATAATAAAATTGCCATTGATCAGCTAAATGGATTTATACTTAAAGATATAAATGAGGTGGCAGCTTCAGGGCAGCCGCCCTTCTTACGTATTACTTCTATACAGGTTAATGATAGTATTTATAAAACGGGCATGTCAGCTGAGCAAATTCAAAATTTGAGCTTGACTTACGGCCAAAACAATATAAATATTGAATATGCCGCCATGGACTGGCTATACCCTTTTCAAACCACTTATACCTATTGGGTAGATGGATTGATGGAATTTAATGAAAGAAGGACAAACCCGGATGCGCACATAAGCCTGAATGGACTGGCCCCAGGAAAATATGTGGTTCATATAAAAGCCATTAACAACAGCGGTGTGTGGAGCAACGAAGTAATATTATCCATTGTCATTAAACCGCCTTTTTGGATGACCGCCTGGTTTATTGCTTTGTGCATTCTTGGCATCGCAGGTATTTTGTTTGGTATTTATCGCTATCGCATTAATCAGCTGAAAAAATTGCTGGCCATACGGAATAATATCAGTCAGAACCTGCATGATGATATCGGCTCATCACTGAGCAATATTAATATCCTGAATGAGCTGGCCCGGCGCCATATCAGTGAGCCGGATAAATCGTTAATCTATTTAGCCAAATCTTCTGAGGATATTCAGCGCATCAGCGAGTCGTTATCAGATATTGTATGGAATATCAATCCCCGGTATGATGACCTGCAAAATCTTTTTGTAAGGATGAAACGGTATGCAGCCGATATGATGGATGGGAAAAGTATCAGCTATGAGCTGGAATTTCCGGAACAAGTTGACAAAATCACTTTATCTATGGAAAAACGGCGTGACCTCTACCTGATTTTTAAAGAAGCGCTGAATAATATGGTAAAATATTCAAAAGCTGAGCAGGCCTCCGTAAAACTGGAAACTGACGGTAAGAAAATTTTTCTTTCAGTTAAAGATAACGGCGCCGGTTTTGACAGCAACCGGGTGCAATATGGAAATGGAATTACCAATATGCGGCAAAGAGCCTTAGCCTGTGCTGCCATATTGGAAATAAACAGCAGCCCGGGCCAGGGAACGGAAGTAAAACTCGAAATACATACTACCTGATTGTGTAATTGACTTTTCATTTTAATCACCCTATTTTCGTATCAATGCCTGTTAAACTATTAATCTATGAAGATAACAGCCGCCTGCTGCAGTCGCTTGAACTGTTGTTGGGTGAGGGCAGCGGCTTTGAAGTGCTGGGAGCTTTTCCCAATTGCAATGATGTGGAAAAACAGGCCGGAAAACTGAAACCCGAACTGGTGATAATGGATATTGATATGCCGGGTATCGGCGGCATAGAAGGAGTAAAAATTCTTAAGTCAAATTATCCTGAAGTAAAAGTGGTAATGCATACTGTGTTTGACGATGATAACCGGATATTTGAATGTATCTGCGCCGGAGCGGATGGTTATATGCTGAAAAATACTGCTCCCGTTAAACTGATACAGGCATTGCAAGAGTTAGCTGATGGTGGTGCCCCGATGAGCCCCTTTGTGGCGCAAAAAGTATTTCAGCATTTTCGCCAGGTAAAATCAGATTCTGAACAGTTTAATCTTACCAGACGGGAAAAAGAAATACTTGAATTGCTGGTTAAAGGAAATTCCTATAAAATGATTGCCGATAAATGTGATGTTACTATTGATACAGTAAAAAAGCATCTTCAGAATATATATCATAAACTTCATGTCAACTGCGGTACAGAAGCAGTTGTAAAAGCGTTACAGCACAAGATCGTCAAACTGGAATAACTACACAAAAGGGGTATTTTATTTGAATTAAACTTGCTATTACTTTGATAATGCAAATTTTAGTCAAATGAAAAAAGTAATCATTCTTTTAAGTGCTGTTTTAGGTCCGGTTGTGCTATTTGCCCAATTGGATCCGGCGAATACTTACTTATTTAAAAGTAATGTTGTAAATAACCGGATGCTTACAGGAGGCAACCCACTTACCAGTAATCCTGAAGCTGTTTGTCTATATACCGGAATTGAGACATTAAATAATTCCTGGAAAGTAGAACCAACACCCGGAGGTTTTTATAAAATAAGAAATACAGGAACAGATAAGTACCTAGCAGTATCGGGTGGTTCACTTGTTGCAGGTGATCCTGCAATTTTGTGGACTGACCAGGGGCAAGCTGATATACAATGGAAGATCATTCCCGTCAGTACTTCCCGTACTACAATTGTTTACAAGGTAAAAAACAAGAAAAGTAATTTATACTTGGCAGTAGAAGGTGGCAGTACTACTAATGGTGCACAGGTGCTACAATGGGAAGACCAGGGTCAGCCAGATATATTCTGGAAGATAGAAGGAAAATTAAGCATAGAAGGAAGAAAAATCGGTGGGCCGGAAAATGAATCTTCTATTATGACTAAAGCCCAATGGCAACCCATCTTCACCCGAATCTTGTCCGGCTTTCAGATTAATATCAATAATTATGCACCTGATGCATATGAAACTACAAGAAGCAATGTATGGAGATTTGCGAGACCTAATGATTGCTACATACGGTTTGACGGACAACAGCATCGTTTTCCAATGCAACCATTCCGGATGGACCCCGCTACCATCTATTTTATCAATCTTACCAGCCGGCCTCCGTCCATTGTAAATAACGGCAGGGAATTACTGATTGAAATGGATTATAATATCCGAAGCGATTACGAGATACTTGCAAACTGTGTTGATAATATTGTTTGTGGCGATGGCATGTGGTGGATCAACCTTACCCGTATGAAAATGTATATCTATCTGATGCCGGTCATTGAGGATGGCAAAATTGCTTTTTCTAATCCGAGAGTCAGGGTAGCAGGTGCTATCAGTAGTGCCGGATCAAATGCAGTAGTGGAAAATTTTAATAACGGAGCCTTGTTTAATAAAATTGCAACACAGATTTTACAACAATTAAATTTTCAGGAAGTGAAGCAGTTTTTCAACAATAATTTTCATATTGGTTTATTAAGAGAAATGAGAGGTATGTATGGTACCGATATGGGAACAAGAGGCTTGCCTTATACCAGGGTAACCGTGCAGACTAATGGAGATATAAAGTTTGAAAGATAAAATCCTTTCGATTATTAACATATAAAATATACATCATGAAAAAGAAAAATCTCCTTCATTTATTTTTACTAGTACTAATTCAGTTTTTTATCGGTAATCTTAATGCGTTTACACAAATTGTGATACCAAAGAAAATTCAAAAAGAAATTGTACCCAACAAGATCCCGGGAGATATTCAAATTCCCGAGAAATTATTAAGGAGAGGTATAGATTTGGCAGTATCAGAAATAAGATTTTCTATTTTAAACCGGAAAGATAATTTCGGGGGTACAGTAAAGATTGAAGCGGTTGTAAAAAATGTCGGCAGTTTGAATTATACTTCAGGCGCTAATCAACAGGTTGTTTTATTATATGAAGATGTGCCAGGAGCAGCAAGTAAATTGGTCGCTTCAAGAACTTTTCAGAATCTGCCGGTTAATGGAAGTACTATTGTTTCTTACTCAAGAGCATGGCGCATAAGTGACGAATTTCCTCCTTCTTATACTGCTGTAATTGTATTTGACCCTGATATTTACATTGATGGCAACACTAACAATGATGATGAGAATAATTCAAATAATAGATTAACAAGGCAGGGGTCTGATATAAATGGATTAAACTGGAAAAGGTAGCCGATTTCATCAGAATATAAATTTTGAACTTTTTTTGACAACAATACCCAAGAAGCCGGGAAGTTAAAAATACTATCCGGTTTTTTTCTCTTTATTACCCAAATGTGTAATTGTACAGGTAAGCTTCATGTGGGAGATTTGTTTAAGTATATTTTACTAACAATTGATTTAAATACTATAAAATGAAAGTTCTGATAACTGTTTTATTAAGCTGCATTTTGACAAATCTTTCCTTTTCTCAATCCGTCTCGCAAAGAGCCAAAGAAAGAGCTAAACAAAAAGCCAACGAAAGAGTAGACCGAACTATTGATATGACACTGAATAAGGCAGATCAGTCAATCGATAGTGTTTTTACAAAAAAAGATAAAAATAAAAAGGAGAAGGAAGATAAAGCTGAACAAAACACCGGAACCTCCGTATATACGGATACTAATATCCATTCTGGTAGTACAAACAAAAACAATACTGTTGTAAGTTCTTCCCAGATCAAAAGCAGTTCAGACTTTATTTCAGGAGAGAATATAATCTTTGCGGATGATTTTTCGGAAGATGCATTGGATGATTTTCCTGCCCGGTGGAATACCAATGGAAGCGGGAAAATTGTAACGATTGAAGGACGGGAAGGAAAGTGGCTGGACATAGTACATAATTCAGTTGTTAACCCGGTGCTGGATAAAGCATTGCCGGAAAACTGTACCATTGAGTTTGATCTTTTTTTGCAGGCGGATGGACGTCGCTCAACTCCTTTTATACAATTTGGCTTAACACCGGTAAGAGACATTCTTAAGGAAGACATGTTCTATAAAGACCGTTTCTTTTTTAATATTCATCGCTATGCTGAGGATGATGGTAAGACAATCGAGTATGGTCTGAAAAACGATGTAGTGGGAAATAAAAGTGATTTTCCGATTGTTACCTATGTAAATAAGGTGTTGCATATTTCTATCGCTATTAACAAAACCAGGATACGCATTTACCTAGATGACAAAAAACTGATTGATCTGCCCAGGGCCCTTACTCCTGAAATGCGGAATAATTTTTTCATTAATAATAATTATATCATTCCTGCATCGGAAATAGGCCTGCTGGTGAGTAATGTACAGATAGCTTCTTCAGATGTGGATGCAAGAAGTTTACTGATCAAGCAATTAATGGATGAAGGAAAAACGTCTACCAGCGATATTTTGTTTGATGTAAACAGTGATGTATTAAAACCGCAGTCGTTTGACATCATTAAACAATTTGGAGATGCAATGGTTGCCAATCCTTCGCTTAAAATAAAGATAACCGGACATACCGATAGCGATGGCGCTGATGCGTCTAACCTCACACTTTCACAAAAAAGAGCCGCCGCAGTGAAAAAATACATTACAGAGAATTATTCAGTAGCGGGTGCAAGGATATTGACAGATGGAAAAGGCGAAACACAACCGGTAGCGCCAAATACCACAGCCGATGGAAAGGCAAAGAACAGAAGAGTGGAATTTAGTAAGCTTTAATTCAAACAGTATGAAGAAGTTATTTGTATTTTTTCTGATTTCATTTTTTTGTCAGTTAAATTTTGCTCAACCTCCTGGCGATGCTTCCAGGGAGGATTATCTAAGGAGCATACTCAATGCAGATGTTTTAACTGGCAGAACATCTGCTACAACTATAATGCCCGATGTGTATGACCTTTGTTTTGATAAACGACTGAAATTGCAGGTTGTGACAGGCATGGAAAGGCTGGAAACATGTATTTTTATTAATACCCGCATTGGTTTTATTGGCTACTTTCCTCCTGACAGAAACGCCGCTGGTGCATGTACAATTGACCCGTCCCGGGAAAAGTTTTTATTTACCGTTATATCAAAAAAAGGAAACAATTATTATTATCTGAATAATAATAAGAATGGGCAGATTGAACATTGGGTCACTACTTTTAACAGCGATTTTTATACGGATCCCAAGGCCGTTTATTCAGGCAATACACCACTCAGAAAACTGGAAGAAACCAAGTCATTTTTCGGATCGGGAATTAGCAGAAGAATTGATGCTCAGGCATACGAATTTGCAGAAGGCCAACAAAAATATTTTATCTATAGCAACAATTATCCGCAACAAATTTTATTTCATCCGCAGAAATATCTTGGCAATTTTAAGATAGGATATCAACAAGCCGCCCATGGGCTTTGTATTATTATGGAAGTGCGGGATGAACAAACAGTTACTAAGATATTATCAATTGAAGATGTAAATGTTTGTTTTGATCCTACTTTATTTAAAGAATTTGAGGATGAATATTTTACCAAAATACAGGATAAAATTGAAAACGAAAGAGCTAAACTGCAAAGGGAAGAAGCTGCCGGGAATATGGGACCATGTATTTTGGAGAAGAGTAGTCTACTGCGTTATAAAATGGAAAGCCTGAACAGACAGGAAGTAAATCTTTCGAAAGCCGTAATTGGTAACACACTTCAAAATGATCCTATAGCTAAGGCTATGGCTTTATCGTTATATTCTTTTGAAGACCAGATGCAAATTCTCAGATTCAATCAGGAATTAAAAATTTGTCAGGCACAGGATAGGTTATCAAAAGCAACTTCCTCAGAAGGGATAACCTTTTATAACAATAAGCTGTCTTGTTTAAGAAGCGGATTAGCGCAGCTAAGTATGAATATGAGTGAGATTCAAAGGATAAATTCAGAATATGCAGACAACCCTGCAAGGCAGTGGGCAGAAAAATCAAAAATTATGATGAGAAATTTTAATGCTTGTGAGAATTAGTAAACACTACTCCTGAAAGGGGGCAATAATATTGTAGAAAAAATCCCGGATGAATTTTGGAATGATGATTAACCAGTAAAATAGTTTCTACCCGCCATCCAAATGTTTGCATATCCGGATAGCGGCGGATGATTGGGTATATGCTTTGCCATTATCAATAAATATTACAGAGCTAAGCGAATTTGTGTTGATATGGTAGTGCGGCAGCAATTGCTTAGCTGTTTCTCCCTGCAAGGGTGTAAAATGTAATTTTTTTTCTTATCCCGTTTGATGGCAAAATTCACCCAGAAGTTGCAGAAATTGCAAATGCCGTCAAATAGGATTACCCTGTTTTCTTCCATTATTAGCAAAGTTAATCCTGATTATTTTCCTGATTAATTGTAATTAATCTTACCGTTTTTTTGTCTTGTAAATACAGCTGTATATGAAAAGCTTTTTAATTGCCCGACACTTATTAAAAGCATAATTTCATACTAAACAATTTTGGTATGAAAAAGATATTTATCCTTCTGCTTATTTTTTTCCCAACTATAATGGTTGCACAAAATGTGGGCATTGGTACTGTTACCCCTGTTACTAAACTTAATATCGTTGGTGGTGGTAGCAGCCCTGCTTTTCCCGGCGTCACTTCATCTGCTCTTTTTAGAGTAGGAGTAGGTACGGCTGAGGGTATAGATTTTGGTAAAATGAGTATTTCACCTTATTCTGGCTGGATGCAGGCAGGATTGAACGGTGCTATTCCTGACCCTTTATCATTACAACCACTTGGTGGAAATGTAGGAATAGGTACTATTTCACCTGCCGAAAAATTGGATGTAACAGGTAACATTAATGTAACAGGAACAATTAAAGCTAATGGAGTGGATGGAACGGCCAACCAGATACTAATGAAAAATGGCAACGGATTATTAAGCTGGGGTGATATGTGTGAGTATAAAAATTTTGTTTCTTTTTTTCTGACCGGAGGCAATACATGGACGGTGCCGGCTGGCGTAACAAAAATACTTGTTGAGGTTTGGGGCGCTGGTGGTGGCGGAAATGAGTTGGCTGGTGGTGGTGGAGGGGGATATATCAAAGCTCATTTTACTGTGACACCAGCGTTAGTAATAAATTATAGCATCGGCACTGGTGGAGCTGGTACTGTTTCCGTTTCAGCACTGACCGGGGGTCATTCTTCAGTTACTGTTAATGGTGAAAATATTCAAGGACTTGGCGGGCAGGGTGCATTATATTTATCAGCTACAAATGGCCAGGGTGGAACAGGCGGTTCCTGGTCTATTATTGGAGCTACCAACTATATAGGTAAACGTGGTTCACCGGGGGAATCCATAAAAAGAGCTTATAGCCAGTTTGCTGCCGGAGTATTTTATGAAAGCGGCGAAGCGGGGAAGGGTGGTAATGGTGCCAACACGGAGTATACAGGCGGATTGGGTCAAACTTACGTGTATAATACTACAGGGGCAACGCTCATATTCCGGAATGGAAATCCGTCAGGCGGATTGACGCCTGGTGGCGGAGGCTCAAGCGGTATCCAGTACGGTGCCAATATACTCGGTGGAGGAAATGGTAGCCCGGGCTTTATTATCATCCACTATTAAAGAACTCAGAAATGGATTTTCTTTTCTGAAATTTACCCGGTTATGTATTTGCCTTATATTGCGATAACGACAAAATTATTTATGAAATCAATTAGCCTGCTGACTTTGCTTCTTCTTACTCTTTTAAAAGCAGATGCCCAACCTGGCAAATATTCCGGCACCAAAAAATCATTGATCGGAAAAATTTTTGAAGACAGCCGTAATCTTGCTGCATTAAAAGGCTGGGCCTTTATGGAAGGTGGGTTAGCTAATTCTTTGAACGACACCGAACGCATCATGTCACATGTATTTAAAAAGGGGACCAGCTATGTAGTGCTCTTCAGCATCATGGAAGATACGGCGTCGGATAAATATACAGTAGTAGATGTAGTGGAGATAATTTGAGTGGTAAAGGGCTGGACGGTTCGTAGTAGTTTTTGCCGGCATAATGAACAAGAGAATAATTACATCATTGCCTGGGGAAAAGAAAACACCGGGCAATATATGAAGCAGATAAAGAAAGCCTGGAAATTTGAACCCGACCGGCGACGAATATATGCAATACCGGTAAAGGGGATTGATTGTGAGAATGTGGGGTGCTGAATACTTTTAAATTTTAGTGATTTAATTATTTGAATACTATGTTTTACAAACTAAATATTTTATCCTGGTTGTTGTCAATAATATTGCTAACAAGCTGCGATGTAACCAAAAAAAGAAATAAGCAAGTAGCAACAACTGGTAACAACTGGTATCAAAAAGACTACGTGTATTCAGATGGCAGTGCCAACCGGTATGTATTCAACAAAAACGGATTTGAATATTTTCCGGTCAGTCCAGCTGAAAGCTCCAGTGGTACGTATAGTGGAGGGACTTACATTAAAAAATTGCCGGAACTGAGTTTGTTTTATGCTTTAGCAGATAATATAAAAATGGCGTATGAAACTAAAGCAGATCATATAGATATGCGTCAAAAGGGTAGTGGATTAATAGAAATATCGGAAGCTGGTAACCAAACAAAATTTATGATTAAAATGGGGTCTACATCTCAACTACAGATAGAAAAAATACTAAAAGAAATAAAAGAGTTGAAATAGGAAAGGGACTCAAAATTTATAAAACTCCTTCATTCTCGTCATCAGCAAATCTTTCTTTCTTCTGGATACTTCTATTTCATGGGCATTTGAGAGAATGACACTGCCACCTTCACCACGGATATACTCTTTTATATGCTCCAGGTTTACTAAAAATGATTTGTGGATACGTACAAAATTACTATCAGCTAATAACTCTTCGTATTCATGAATTGGTTTGGAAGCGCAGATCAGGGGGCGATTAGAAAAATGAAAATTGGTATAGTTGCTGCTGGCTTCACAATAAATTATATCCTGTATCTGGATTACCTGGAAACCTTTCAATGACGGGATACATAATTTCATTTTTTGAGAACCACTCTTATGTCCCAGATTATACAGTAAAGTTTCTATCGGCTGGACACTATTTTTTTCTTCAATCCTTTTTCCAGCTCTTTTTACGGCTTCGGCCAGCAATTCATCTTCTACGGGTTTTAAAATATAATCTACTGCACTGAAATGAAAAGCCTGAGCCATGTAATTATTATGCGCCGTTACAAAGATGGTTTCAAAATTTATTTCTTTCAACTCTCTTAACAGTTCAAAGCCAGTAGTTCCAGGCATGGCAATATCGAGAAAGACAAGCTGCGGGTTCAATTGAGTTATTGCATCCTTAGCCTCTTCGGCACTATTGCAGCAAGCCACCACATTCACTTCAGGGCAATTCAACTGCAATAGTTTTTGAAGTGAAGCTAAACCCCGTGGTTCATCATCTACCAATATGGTTTTAATAGGTGTCATTCTTCTTTTATTTCAAGTGGTATTCGTAAGGTAACCACAGTGCCTGCTCCGGAATAACCAGGAAGTTCGGATTTGTCTTCAATGGAAATACTACTTTGAAGATTATACTTTTCATTCATTAGGCTAATGCGGTTGTTGACATTTTCAATCCCTACGGAATGATGTTTGTCAGGACTGTTTTTTTTGTTTTTTAATGATTCGTTGATGCCAATGCCATTATCCTCAATAATACAAACTAACTGATTTGGTTGCTCACCTTTTCCTGTCGATTTCTTAAAATCAATATTAATATTAATGTTTTTTTGTGTACTCGTTACTCCATGCCATATCGCATTTTCTACAAAAGGCTGAATCAGCATTGGCGGTAAAACAGTTTCGTCAAGGTCAAGTTCTTCATCCGCCAGTATGCGGCAGGTGAAATAGCTATTGCGGATTTGCTCCATTTCTACATAGCGGTTCAGGTATTCTATAGTAGTACGCAGCGAAATAAAAGACTGTCCCGACTGATCCAATGTCATTCGTATCAGGTGTGCAAACTTGCCAAGGAAATGCGAAGCTTCTTTATTTTCATTGGTAAGTATCATTTCCCGGATACTGTTCAGGCTGTTAAAAATAAAATGCGGATTCATCTGTGCATGCATTGCCTTCATCTCTGCTTGTGAAAGTTGTTTGTCAATATCTGCTTTTTGTCTTATTTGCCGGATGCGGTAACGGTATAGCAGATAGATAAGGCCAATAGATAAAAAGCAACAAGCAAACAGGAACCAGATAGTTTTCCAGAAAGGGGCTGCAATGCTAAAGGAAAAATGTTGATTTTTTTGCTCTCCTGATTTACCGGTGGCTTTCAGCCAGATCGTGTAGTTGCCGGGAGATAATCCTGTTAAATTAAGGTTCCTTTGGTCGCCCAAATCTGTCCAGTTTTCTGTCTCCTTTAATTTATAAGCAAACTGATAATTATTTCCTGATTCAAAATTTATAATACCAAAATGTAGTGAAAGATTATTTTGATAAGGCTTTAGACGAATATTTCCATCCGGGTAAAAAAAATGATCTTTATTATTTATTATAAGCTCTTCTATCATCAGGTCATTGCTGTAGTCAGTAGTCTGTTGTTGGGGTAAAGAAATAGTCGCCATTACATCCTGATTAAACAGATGTAAGGTTCTATTTGAAGAATCATAATATAAATACCGGCCACTCGGCTTTTCGTCTGGCAGGCCATCCTCGTAATCATATACCACTACTTTTTTTGTAACCGTATTAAAATTCGTAAGTTGATTATGGCTTGCCATCCATAGCTGGTTGTTTATAACAGGGCTAAATCCGAAAAACGCATCGGAGGGTAAGCCATCTTTCATTGTATAACTCACAAACTTTTTTTCTTTAATTCGGTACTCAAGTAATCCGTTGAATGCATTGTGCAACCAGAGTGATCCTTTGTTATCGGCTACAAGTGTAAGGATGTCATCTTCATATTTATTCGGACCACCGTAAACAGAAATCAAAGTATCGAATACTTGTTTCTTTGTATTCCACCGGGCCAGCGAATGACCGCTGATCCATACATCACCATAAGCATCGTAAGCAATGCTTTTTACCTTATCAAAAGGAATGGCCGGTTGTGATTTGGAATTAAAAAATGTAAAGCTTCGGGAGGCAATTTGATAACGGGCCACTACTCCTTTTAAAGCCCCGCACATCCAGGCATAACCATCTTTGCCGGCAGGTGTCAGTATATTCATGCCTGCCAGGTTCGATGCATATTCTTTTTCACCCAATTGTTTACCGTAATGCAGTGTCTTTGTGTCGAACCACAACACACCTGCATTGGTTCCTATCCATAAAGTATCCCAATGGTACATTTGTAAGGAACTGATCTCATTCCAGGGTGTATTTTTTCCATAAAATTCAATTTCCTTTATTGCTTTCCCCGTAGCAGTATCAGCTATTATCAACCCTTTATAAAGGGAAGATCGTCCGATGTACAATTTGTCCTTGTGCCGGTATGCACAACTAATACCGCCAGTAAGTGTATCAGATGAAGATGGCTTATACAAATATGATTTTATAACCGGAGCTAACAGCTTTTGCTGCAATAAACCTTTTGAAGTGCCTGCCCAAAGTCTTTTGTCTTTATCCAGGTACAGGCATTGAATTTTATGGCCAGCTAATTTTTTTTTTGAATCCGTGGTTATCTTTCCGTTTATTCGGTTGATGTGAAACTGATAAAAACCGGAATAACCTCCGTTCACCAGAAAGCTGCTATCGTCTATTATTGTGATTTTGCTTTCCCAGCTAAATTCAGGGGGGGCAAGCTCCAATGGAGAAATAACTTTTTTGTTTGAAGCTTTGTCATAATAGAGGATGTTGTTATGGCCAAACTGAATAAAAATAAATTCATTCCGGCTAAGCTGGTAACGGCTTATCCAGCCAAAATTATTTTTTTGTGCCACCGGATAAAAACTGGCCCACTCTTTTTCTTCTTTTGAAATTTCATGAAATTGTTTTTTTTCAGCATGATAATAAGCAACACCATCCCTGTTTGTAAAGGCAAGATATTCTTTATCATTAAGTGAAAAAATATCACGGCCGTAAAGAATTCTTTTTTGACCGATATCTTTCAGCTGAAATGCATCATGGCGAAAATTCAGCTTACCAGATGCATCAAATACATAAAACCCCGAAGCTGTGGTGACAGCATAAGATTGCTCTGGCAATTCCACTGCATCCCATCCTGCATTACGGTAAATGGAAAATGCGGTAGTATCAGGGATGATATAATTTTTAACAGACAGGTCTTTAGTATTCAACATCTGAAAGCCGCCACGACTGATAACACCTAATTGTTGAGAGCCAAATGATTTTAATTTTGTTATTGTACCTGACAGCAGTGGCAATGTTTTTGTTCCCTGGAAAAAATTTTTAAACGAATGTCCGTCAAAACGGTTTAATCCAATGTCAGTGCCTATCCACATATAGCCCCATTTATCCTGGGCCAGGCAGGTAATATAATTTTCACTTAAGCCATTCTTTACGGTATAGGCCACAAAGTCTTTCTCCTCATACTGCGCCTTTGCGGGACGCAGAATAAAAGCAGCTAATAAAACGAGAAAAACCTTTTGCATATTAATCTGATCAGGTGTTCAAACAGTAATCTTAGTTACAGCTAAAGTTATATCTATAATTCAGAAAAAACGAAACCGTAAAAATAGCCAAAGCCGCCGTTGGTGAAACTGTGGCTTTATAGCCTTACACTATTTGATAATTTTAAAACAGGATTATCTTATTCTTTTAAAGGAAATTCAATGAAAATAGAACTTCAACCCAACGAAACAAAGATTGATACCTGGATCATATTATATATTCCTCCCAATGGCGGAAAATATAATGGGAAACTGACCATCACCAACAAAAGACTTTTGTACGACGCAAAATTTGATGTATCGGCTAAAGGACTTCTGTCGGAAGCTTTGTTTATAAAATGGGGTAGTGAAGGCTATCTTGAAATTGATAAAGCGGATATAAAAGAAGTGCAAGTAGAAAAAAGTTTTTTGGTTAAAAAAGCCATTATCACTTTAATAGATGGCTCTAAACATACTTTTAATTACGGTGCCTTAAATGTTGATAAAGTGGCAGAAGCGATCAGAAGCAATTAAACAAGAATTGCTTTAAGCATATTTTTCTTATTTACTAAACAGGAATATTATGAGAAATTTAATTACAATTTTGGTCATCCCGGTTCTCTTCTTCTTAACATCCTATACACACCCTAAAAAAACAAATACAGTAAAAGGGAAAATATATTTTTCAGACAAACCTTTTACAACAAGCAATACAGGGAGCAAAAAAACTTTTACTTCTGCCGATTATATCTATGGCAGAATGGAACTGGATGAGGAAACCATAGACAAAGCTTTTAAGGTATCCGAAATCCAGGGTACAAACCCGGATGGGTATTTACTCTACAGGGTATATATTTATTACAAGGGTGAAGAAGAAGGGTTTAACTCCTCAGGAAATTTTTGCCTGGTAAGGACAAAAGAAAAAAATACCAAAGTATTTAATTTTGATGTTTTAGCTGAGCCGTCAAAACTTACTACCATTATGGGTGGTACTACCCGTTTTGATTACTCCACATTATGTGCAACTCCCTTATATGGTCTTATGCGGCCGGAAAAATTTGAGGAAAATGGAGAATATAAAATTGTTGTAAAAATGTATGCAGAAACATTAGATGCATGGGGCAATATGGAACCTGTAGAAAAGTGGCCGGTATTGCAGGAAGAGTTTACATTTAATTTCGATACCAAGGATGTGCAAAGGATTATTAAGAACAGAGATGCTGTTGAGGAAAAAATAAAGGCAAGTGGATTTAGAAAAATAAGGCAATAAGACCAGCTATGGCGAACTGATGTAGTTGCAAAATATATTATTCGGTTGTGATATTAGTAATCAACTAAAACTTAAGCATAATGAAAAAGATATTAATAGTAATAGGCAGCTTTATCTTGTTGCAGTCTGCAATAGCTCAAGTGATCCGTGACCATCGTAAAAATCCAAAAACTATAGATAAGCCAATAACTCCGCCAGTAACTGTTATTTCCGATGCTACCACACTGTATGCCCCTCAAGTAGTGCTGTTTGAACATGCCAACTTTACCGGGCAAAGTAAATCCTTTGGTATTGGTACTTTCCGTCTTAATAATGTTGCTGACATAAATGATGCAGGGTCTTCTATCAGGGTTGCCCCGGGCATGGTTGCAGTTATTTATGAACATGCCAGTGAAGCAAAAATTGATACCTGGACTATTTTATATACACCTCCAAATCGGGGAAAGTATAATGGGAAGCTGACAATCACCAATAAAAGACTTTTGTACGATGCCAAATTTGATGTATCGGCTAAAGGACTTCTGTCGGAAGCTTTGTTTATAAAATGGGGCAGCGAGGGCTATCTAGAAATTGATAAAGCTGATATAAAAGAAGTGCAAAAAAGTTTTTTGGCTAAAAAAGCAATTGTCACTTTAACGGAAGATTCAAAACACACTTTTATTTACGGTGAATTGAACGTTGATAAAGGAGCATGGGCGATTAAAAGTAATTGAATTGCTTGGAAATAGTAAACTGATTATTCATTAATAAAAAAATAGCTATGCGAAATTCAATAATGCTTTCCATACCCCTGTTGATGGTTTGTTCTGCTGCTTATGCATTGCCAGGAAAAGATAGACCTGTTAGCGGTAAGATGTATTTTTCAAATGAACCATTTGCCATTAGCAATGCTGGCAACAAAAAAAGCTTCCGTTCTGATGAATTTATCTATGGCAGACTGGAGTTGGATGGCCAAACGGTTAAGCAGGCGTTCAGAATCTCTGATAAAAATATGGGGCGCACCCATAGTTTTCTGTTTTATACAATTACAATTTTAAATAATGGCCAGGAAATTAGTTCCAATGTAAATGGATCTTTAAAAAAAATATTGCTGCAAGATAAGGATAAGCAAAACCACTGGTTAAATTTTGATGTTTTGCCGGAGCCGGTTAAGGCAAGTACAGTATTGTTGAGTTCTGAAAAGTTAAATGCAAGTCGAAGTACAGTTCCTTTTTATCGTTTGATCGGTGAAGAGAATTTCAAAGAAAATGGAGAATACAAGGTTGTGTTGAAGCTATTTTCGCAAACTTATGATACGTCGGGGAGCATGGAACCAGAATCAAAGTGGACAAGATTTGAGGGTGATTTTAATTTCAATTTCAATGTGAAAGATGTTGTGCTGATTAAGAAAAATGAAAAGGAGGCGGATGCGATAATCCAGGAAACTGTATTTGACTTGAGCAAGCTGCCAGCGGTATTTAGCAACCCGGCTACAACAATAGATACAAATCTTAGCGCTGCAAACATCTCAACTATACTTAAAAGGGATATGTCTCACTGGTCGGTTGTAAAGTTTGCGCTGTCCTCTTATCATCAGGATTCATTGTGGCAAATTGAAAAAGATAAGTATGGTCAATATATTCAGAAATATGTGGTTCCTAAGTTATGGATAGCCTATAAAATTGGAGATAAATGTTTTGTTGATTATGTACAAATAGTACAATTAGCGGAGAAAAATTTTGGTAAGGGAGGTTACGGTCCCCTCCAGGTAAAGTATTCATCGCCGCTTGGTTTTCGCAAAAGTGAAACGATTAATTGTAGCAAAATTAATTGAGTTAAATAATAAAAATTAATATGAAAATTGAACTACAACCTAACGAGACAAAAATTGACAACTGGACCATATTATATATTCCTCCCAATGGCGCAAAATATAATGGAAAACTGACCATTACTAACAAAAGACTTTTGTACGATGCTAAATTTGATGTATCAGCTAAAGGATTTTTATCAGAACTCTTATTTATAAAATGGGGAAGTGAAGGTTACCTGGAGATTAATAAAGCTGACATAAAAGATGTGCTGGTGGAAAAAAGTTTCCTCGCTAAGAAAGTTGTTGTTACATTAACTGATGGTTCAAAGCACACATTTAATTATGGTGCATTGGACGTTGATAAAGTAGCGGAGGCTATTAAAAGCAATTGAATTGTGAGAAATAACATACCGATCTAACTATTAAAATTAATGGACATGAACAATACATTCACTAGCATTCTCATCAGTATTTTCCTTGTACCTTCCTTTGCCTGTGCACAAACAGCCAGCCAGGTTAACCAGTTTGATCCTGCGGATCAATCAACACTCGTATTCAATACGAAAGAATTTAATTCGGATCTTTCTTCCTTTAAAAATTATAAAGGATGGAAAACCAACTCATCTGTCCATCATAATAAAGATCTGCGGACGGTGAGAAAACCCGGAGATATTAAATTCCTGGTGCTTCATGAATCAGCCGGCCCGGACAATGGTTTTGGATTCCGTCCACCCAACACTGCTCACTTCTCTGTATTGAGGAACGGTGATGTCCTTCAATTCAATGATATGGCCCAAGTCCAATATCATGCTTTCCAGTTCAACAATGCGGGAATTGGAGTTGAATTCGTCAATCAGTCATGGATGGTGAACAAAGGAATTCCTGCTTACGAATCTTCCATGACAGCTGCACAAAAATCAACCTATGCAGAATCAAAAGGGTATGTCTGGACATTCTGGGGGGATGGTTACAATGTTTATTACCTGCCCGATCCCGATCAGCTTGAAGCATTGAATGGTTTGGTAAAACGACTGGTACGGAAACTGGATCCTGGTTTTCCTTCTATTAATAATACCTGGCTGCAATATGTTTCTTATGATGATGTCAAGTCTGTCTGGGAATTTGCTGATGCTGCCAAAATTCCTGCTTCAGATGCCGGGAAGGCAGTAAAACGCTATTTCATTTTTACCAATGCTTATAATTATATGGATCCATCCCGGTTTAAAGACTTTGAAAGCGGGATCGTTTCACATTCGGTCATCAATAGCGTAAAATCAAATGGTTTTATTGATGAAAATGCACACCCAGACGGATCCTTCCAGGCCCTCTATTGCTGGTTAAGACAACGGTTCGAACCGGCGGAATCTTTTGAAAAAGCAAAAGAACTGATGAAAAAAAAGATGGTTGTTATGCGGACCAAAACTAATGTAAAATGGTATGAAAAAAACAAGGATACCGGTGTTATGGAAGAAAAGCCAGGTAAAAGAAAGATATATCTGCTTGACTTGAATGGGCTTTAAATTTTCCTGACAATTTTTTTAGACTTAAATTTTAAAAAACAGAAACATGACATATAAAGTAAGATCAATATTGATAGTGTTGCTAATCGTAGTAAGCTGTCAGAAAAATTATGCCCAGGCCAGCCTGGCGGCTGAAGATATGATCGAAGAGGTGGTAGTTAAAAATACTGCTGGTATGGAAGTAAGCTATACCCTTATCAGGGATGCGATCCAACGGGAACAATGGTATTATATGCCGGCACAGGCCCGGTTATATGAGATTAAACCCGTGGGCTCAAATGAAACCGAACCGGAATTTAACTTAATAAAGTTCCAGTATAATAATCCGGCAAACCCCGGAGAATTGCTGGAAGGTGGCATTATCCAGTTTTCATTGGTCATGTCACCGGATGCAGCTGCCATGCAGGGATTGCGTGCATTCATTACCCAAAAAACAAATAACCCAAATGTCCGCTTATCCTCACTGCCATTGAAAACAGCACATGTTAACCTGGTAACTCCTAAAGGTGATTTTATTGCAGAAGGAAGTACAGTGGAGGGTATTGCGCCGGTACTGGCCAATTCAAAAATGGTTTTCTCTGTCGCCCTGACAAGGATAGGTACGGATGTGTATGATGCGCTGACAAAAAGTAATACCGGGATGGGAGTTTCCGTTCAGTTTACCTATAATGGTCTGACACCTCCGGCCGGATTCGAGATCTATGTAAATTGGAGTCAGGCCCATACCTACTTTTCAAAAAATGAGAAGAAAATGGCCTCTATTGCCGGGGCCTGGAAATGGCTTGGAGGATCAGCGTCGTATGAAAGTGAAAAACAAAAAATGACCCAGGAACTAGAGGCAAGTAAAGCTATACAAGTTCACATCACCTCAGGGGAACTGTTTACCCCGGATATGGTGGCTAAATATATCGACCCGATACTAGAACGAATAAATAAAGAGTTATTAGAAACATCCACGTTTGGACAAAAAATGGACAGCTTTCTTACAGCGAGAGCCCTATCGCCGGATAACAGCAAGCCCGGGGGATCTGATAAGGGTAACGCATTTCTTGCGTTCCTTAAAGCAAATGCACACATGTCTGTCGCTGTAAAAGATTTCAAGAGCGTTAGAAAAGGTTCAGACACAATTTCTTTTAATATAAAGCAACTGGTAGAAAGGAAAAGTGTATCCGGCGGATTTGTTGGCCTGGGTGCCTATTCTGAAACAGTTAGAAAAAAATTGCAGATAATCGTAGCGAATGGCAAATGGGAAAGTGCCTATTTTGTTTTGCCACCCATCTCCGATGATGATGATATAGGTGTTAAAAGAATTGCGATGGAGCTCCGGCTTATGAATAAAGGGAAATTGTATTCCAGCCAGGTCTTTAACTGGACCAAAGAAAAGAAATGGACCGATAGGAATGGAAAGGAACGTGCAGTGGCAGCTTTTCCTCTTATCGAACTGGCCAGGGATGATCCGGAAATGAGTGATAAAACATTTGAAATAGATGCAACGATCAATGCCGGAAATTCTATACTGAAGATCAAAGAACAAACACCGGCCGGCAACAGTGAAAACAATATTGCTTTACCTCTTTCACTAGTTGATATAGTAAAAGTGGACCCGGAACTCCTTACATTCAAATCTCTTACTCCGGATTCCAAACTCGCTTTTATAACAGTGAATTTGATCAATGGCAACAGCCAGGTGAACGGAAGTATCAAACCAAAGATCGTTAACGGGGTTGCCGCTTCACCCAGGCCTTTTTACTGGCTGTTGCCGAAGAGTGATGCGGGCAGCCCGGTTGTTCCGAATATCGTGTTCACATTGACGGATGGTACAAAAGTAAATTGGAAGGGCAATGGTAAAAAACTGAATGAGCCAGGAATGAGTTATGAAATAATATTACAGGATGCCGATTATCTAACCGGACAATAATTGATTATGCGATACAAAAGCAGGTTTGTACTTGTCCTTGTATTCCTGTATTCAGGGATATTTGCAACTGCGCAAATTACTATTCGTGATCACCGGAAGGATAAAACAAAATGGGTTCCCGTCACCCGGCCTCCAAGAACAATAACACCGGGGCCGGACACAGAGGAGATCCCGGTTGCATTGAACAATTTCAGCGTTGATCCGCAGTACCGGCAGGAGATCAGTTTTAAAGGAAATGGATGGGGCGGATTGGCAAATAGTCCTTATCAGGTTTTCTTTTGTAATAAACTCGTATTTGGAAATGGTTCTCTCAACACTACTGCACAAGACAGGAAAAAAGAAATACTTTTTTATGCTGACACACTGCAGCTGGAGGGTTTATTTAATCTTGACCTCTCAGGTAATATCGAAAACCAGAATGGTTTCCTGATGATTGCTTGTCGTGTATTGAACATCAACAGTGCAAAGCTTAGTATCAATCTTGGAAAACCGGAACAAAGTAAATACCGGAAATTTTATCTTTTTACTGAACAGGTTTTACTTAAAGGACAAAAGCCGCCAAGTGAAACAAATGCCCTTGCCGCTGCTTTCAGCGTACAAAAATTCAATAGCGGTCGTTGGGAAAGATTACGGGTGGGAGAGCCACCTCCGACTAATTGGCCGCCGGGTGTTCAACCAAGGCCCGGCCATAAATTTGTGAGCACAGTGTTTGACCCCTTCAGCGCTACGGTGGGTTTCCTTCCTACGATGATCGAGACAAATGAGTGGTTCTATAATTTTTTCTCCCGCTGGGTAGCTTTTTCCTACCAGGACCTGTACACAAAGATCATCAGGGACGTTAATGGTTTCGATAAGATGCCGGCAGTAAAAGATTTCATCCAGTTTATTGCATTGAATAATTATAATCAACTGGAGCCCACCGCTAAAGCCCAATGTACGCAGTGGATAGAGAAGATCAGTCCTTACCGGGCCCAGGTATTCAAGGATGGGTTTCAATTTGAAAGGATAGTGGCCGTTGGGGGCAAGAACGTCAAATTAATGGGGGCCGTTACGGAAAGCGGTCTTGTTTATTATTTACCACCCAGCTTTACATTGATTAATGCTTCAGTTGTGAATGGCAAAACGATCTCAGGTTATCATGTATTTGACGAAACACAGCCCAATGTTTCCGTCCTTGATTTCGATATCATGTTATCATCGGATACAAGATTAAAAAATAAGATACAGTCGCAGTACCTGGGATATAAGGAGACAATTAGTAATGGTTTCGAAGAAATGCAATTTACTAACCTGACTGTAAGCGGACCGGATGTGATACCTAACCAGACAAAGGTCACGTTATTGAGCAATAACGGATTTAATGTGAGGCTGGCAGTGACCAATGGCAGCATATTATTGTTCAACCGTTTGTTTTCTACTATCAGCTCAGATATTTATTTAACGGGCAAATGGTCTAACAGGAATTCTTCGATTACCGGAGATATGAAGGTGCCGCTGAGCTTTTCAAAACAATATAATCCACCACTTGAATGGAAGGCAAGAACGATCTTTAACAGGTCATCCATACCGGCTATTGTAGAATTTTACATGCTTGATAAAAAATATCTTATGGAATTATCTCCTGCTTTACAGATCGATTCAGCAGGATCATACCCGGAAGCGTATGTTGGCGCTGACAAATTTGTTTCCATTCCTTCCGATGCAATATCGTTTAAACTCAACCCGGAGAAATTTGGAAACTATTTCGAACAGATCGATAACAGTGATAAACTAACCCAGGAGCTTTTTTTTGAAAATCATATTGCTCCTACTGCCCTCGATTCTACAGGGTATCTTCAATATGTTCAGATAATAGCCAGCTATGAAATTGCCGGCAAAACCTACAGCAAAAAAGTTCAATTGTCTTCGGCCAATACACTTGGCAGCACTTACTTGCTTGTGATTCCCAAGAGCAGTAAAGACCCGGTAACGATCACTATCACTGGCCGTGCATTTTATGAAAATGCAGAATATGATATCGTACCGGTTAGACTTATTAACGGGGAAGCAGAGTTTAATTTAGAAGAAAAGCATCTGAAGAATAAGATCCGTTAGTGGTACATGTTGTAGTGAACCCAACATTTTTATATAATATAATAATGTAGACTCCGGTTATTATCCCATATTATGAAACACTTTCTGCACACTTGTCCGCCGAAGCTAAGCGAAGGCGGATCTTCATCCTGTTCTAATTTATCAACCTGCCTGCCGGCAGGCAGGTCAGCTTACTTACATCAGCAGCTTGTTCATCAATCATCGGAACAGTAATAGTTGGTATGCATTCCAATTTAGCAGGTATAGTAAACCATTTTCACTCTTCTCACCGATGCGTTTAAATCTGGTTGCACTTATTGATAGTTAGACTAAAAACAATAAAAAAACGGCAGGTTTATTCCCGCCGCCTTTTTATATTTTATAAAATTTATAGTTAGTTCTATCGCTGATCCAGCGTAATTCCAAGCTTATTATAATTTGGATTCGGTCTCAATGAACCGGTTGAATCTAATTGTATACCGATGAATCTTGCTTGTGCGGCTGTAGCACCGGCATTTAGAACATTAATATCAATATACCCAAAGGAACTCTGTGGGGGTATGGTACATAGGCCACTTAACGCAACATAATGGGTTCCGGCTACTGCATCCAGTATTGCTAATGTTGCAGCTGGTGCAGCTGGTAATTGTCCTGTCGGCGGCGCCTGTGCTGCTGTCAAAGTTGCCGGATATGCAAACGTTGTAACCGGACTTGGGAAAATCTTATACCCGATTGTCTGGCTTTGATCTGATTGTGGTCCTACAAGGTTCACTCTGAGCCTGATTACACCTGAAAATCTTCTGGATGTGGAATCTCTTGTTGTAGATACCGGAATTCCATGAGGAGGGATTCTGTTGAAGATGGTAAATGTTTGCCCGGATGTTAATGAATTTAATGGGGCAGCATCCAGCTCAACTACCGTATTCCCGGAAAATGTTTTGTCTATTTGTTTGACGCAGGAGGAAAAAGCCAACAGACTTATTATTCCTGTCAATACATATATTTTGTTTTTCTTCATTGTATGATTTTTTAATAATTAATAACCAAAATTCTGAACCATGTTTGGATTGCCATCCACTTCGCTTTGAGGTATTCTTGGTAATAACCTGAAATCAGTAGCCGGAAGATTCACCACCGGATTAATTTTGGATATAGTAGTCCCATATCTTTTCAGATCATAGAAACGATGTCCTTCAAAGGCAAACTCAAGCATTCTTTGTCTCAGGATTTCTCCTAATAAAGCGGAGCCAGTTAATGTACCCGGTGCAACAAATCCTGTAATTCTTGCAGTCCGTATTACATTCAAATCAGCTAAGGCACCTGGTTCATCCGCCATTTGATACCGGGCTTCGGCCCTGTTTAAATATAACTCAGGCCAACGAAGAACAACTGTATTATCCCAGTTTGGCCCGCCACTTTTGCCCATCCATTTTGTACACTCTACATAATGACCCGATGCATTAACACCCCATTCAAATAATCTGTTTCTGATATCAGGGCCATAAGTTAGTGCAGGAGGTGGTGGTGATTGTGCAAGATTTGCCGGGAAGCCGGTGATTCCTAATTGCGTTAATAAAAATGCATTTGGCATTAAATCACCTTGTCCCTGACGAACTCCATTAAATGCACCCGGTGCAGATAATGTAGTATGTGTTGCGGCTAAAGAAGTGTTTACTCCAAGGTTCTCACCTAATGTCGCAAACCACACTTGGAAAATACCTTCAGGATGATCAGCAGCTCTCCAGCCATTTACATAGGTTCCGGTAGTGGTCATGGCACCAATACCACCGGAAACTGTAATAGCGGCAGTAGCAAATGAGTCGGCCCGGCTCCAATTACCAGCATACAAATTAATACGGGAGCCTAAAGCTAATGCAGCATGTTTGCTTGCATAATTTCTACCCCTGTTCGAATTTGAAAGTAAAGACATAGAACTGTATAGATCCGTCATCACCTGTGCATAGCAAGCTGCAATACTTGCTCTTGATGGAAAATAATTCGCAGCTGCCGCAGCGGTATTAAAACCCTGCAGATTAATGACCACTCCACCTTTGTCCTGACCGGGAGCAACATATGTAGGGATGTATGCATAATTTCTAACAAGGTCAAAAAGATAAAAAGCCCTTAAGAACTTAAGTTCCCCTTCCCATCTCGTTTTTTCGGCTACTGTTGCATCTCCAATGGCAAGAAAAGCCGCCAGGGTAAGGTTGATTTCATTAATGGCTGCATAAGCTCCTCCCCATATTAGCACATTCGAACCAGAGGCGTTCCTGTTTTCAAGTAACAACCTGCTGGAACGTCCATTGGCAAAAGTTATATCTGCCATAGCATCGGTTACTGAAAACAAATCCCGGCCATAAAAACTTTCCCGTTTCAGTATTGAATAAATAGAGTTGATTGAATTCTCTATGCCACTTTTAGTGGTCAGGGCTACAGAGGCATCCAGTGAATTTCTGGAAGGAATTGTCAACTGCTTTTTACAAGCAGTCATCAAAAACACTGCAACAAGTGCCGGTAATAATATTTTATGATTTAATTTTTTCATGTTAATTGTTTTTCAATTTGAATTAAAACTTAACCTGTAATCCAATTGTAATATTTTTTGACTGCGGAATGATTCCAAAATTGTCGCCGGTAAATTCGGGATCATAACTTGGCCATTCTGATTTGGTCCATAAATTAATTCCCTGAACATAGAACCTTGCTCCTTCCAGATTAAATTTCTTAATAATCCTCGATACCACATCGTAACCCAATGTCACTTGTTTTAACCGGATATAATCTGTCTTAAATAAATAACGAGTACCGGTTCCCCAACCAACACTATTATAATCAGCCAAACCATTAAAGGCCCTGGGTGTGGGCACTAAGTCGCCCGGTTTTGTCCATCGGGTAGAATATCCATATGCCAATGTATTAACTGTTGCACCTGCCATCCGCATCATTTGCTGAAATTGGCCATCCTGGCGAATCCTTCCAAATTCATACTGGAAAAATGCATCCAGTGAAAATCCTTTATATGAAAATGTATTATTCCAGCCACCAAACTTGTCAGGATAAATATCACCGATAACTTTTCTGTCTGCTGCAGTCGGGTTATAAGTAATGTTTCCATTAATATCATACCACATGCCTCTGCCGGTAGCCGGATTTACTCCCGCCCATTCAGAAGTAAAGAAGGAACCAATAGGTGACCCTACACGGATCGTTGCATCAGAAGGTAAAGCTGTTAAACCATCGTACAGTTCAAGCAATTTGTTTTTCTGAAAAGCTATATTAAATGTACTTGTCCATTTAAACTTGCCATTAAACGGGGTAACTGACAGTAATAGTTCCAGCCCGGTATTCTGCATTTTACCAAGGTTCTGGGTAATACTTGTAAACCCGGTAGTAGCATATAAGGATCTGCTCAGCAATAAATCTTTATTGATACGCTTATAAACATCAACAGTTAATGAAACCCGGCTTTTGAAAAAAGAAATATCCATTCCCAGGTTACTCTCTTCCCTGTTTTCCCAGGTCAGATCAGGATTACCTAACTGACTTGGAAAGATACCAGAGCCATTTCCATAGAGCCTGGAGGCACTATAAAGTTGAGCATAAAGCACATTACCTATCTGATCGTTTCCTGCTTGTCCGAATGAATACCTGATTTTAAGATCAGAAATAGCTTTTATTTTTTTCAGGAAAGATTCTTCTTTTGCATTCCAGGCAAACTGTGCCGATTGAAATGTTCCAAATACATTATTAGCGCCAAACCTGCTGGAACCATCACGACGAAATGTATAATTAAATACATAACGGCTTTTATATGAATAACCTAATTTCCCAAACTGTGAAAATGTTGCGCTGGCCGTCCATTGGCCGGAAACGCCAACCGGTGTAGATGCTGCACTTAAATATTGAAGTTGATAGGAAGGAAAGCCTTGGCCATCTGCCTGGAACCATTGGTTCTGGTCACGGCGATATTCAACACCAGCTAATGCATTAATATTATGTGTTTCTTTAATTGTTTTATTAAATGCGGCAGTAGTAGTAGAAATGAGATTGGTGTTCCAATCACTCTGATCAGATAAACGGCCTAATACAGCAAAACCATCATTTACACGGGGATCCTGGTAGCGGTGATCTTGTGTTAGCCGGTAATCAATACCTATCAATGATTTTATTGTCAGGCTTTGAATTGGCTTAAAGGTAATAGAGGCACTGCCAATAAACTGGTTGGTTCTGGTAAAATATTTTACATAATCACCCACTGCTTTTACATTATGATTAAATGTGCCCACCATATTCTGGCCCGAACCGGGTAATCCAAAATAAGTGCCGTCAGGATTATAAATCGGGTTGATGGGTAAAATCATTGCAGAAGCATAAGCAGGATTTCCAAATCCGGTATTCCCGATACTATACGGTGCATTTTGAGAAACGGTGCTTATACTTAAAGTATTATCAATAGTTATTTTATCATTTACTTTCAAACTGATTTTAGAAAGCAATGCACCACGTTGAAAATCTGTAGGTGCAATGAAAGCAGTTTGTTTGGAATAGGAACCTGATAGATAGTAGTTTACATTTTGTGAACCTCCCTGAACAGACATTTCAGCATTGAAGATGGTTCCTTTTCCAAAAGTTTCATCCTGCCAGCTATATGTTGGCAGGCTATCTATTTTGTCCTGTGTTGTAGTAGAGGGCAGGCCAAGATTTGATAAAGCTGTTGCCCGGGCACTAGCTGGTGACACACCGGAATTTACTAAAGCTTCGGTTCTTAATTGCAGCCATACCTGGGTAGATAAAATATCTACTTTTTGTAAAGGAGATGATTTTCCAATATATGAATTGAATGTAAACTTAGGTTTACCTATTCTTCCTTTTTTAGTTGTAACCAGTATTACCCCGTTACCAGCTCTTGCTCCATAAATAGAAGCGGCGGCAGCATCTTTTAATACCTCAATAGATTCAATATCGTCTGGGTTTAAAAAATTCAAGGGATTGTTTTGTGTATTGATAGAACCGGTACCGGTATTTAACTGTATGCCATCTACAACATATAAAGGTGTGCTACCAGCATTGATAGAACCAACCCCCCTTATAATTACACTTAATGCCCCACCCGGCACACCATTAGCGGCTGATACGATTACTCCTGCCGCACGGCCCTGTATAGCCTGTGCAAAGTTGGGAATAGGCAGAAGATCAATATCAGAGCCTTTTATTTGGGATATAGCTGCTGTTACATCTTTCTTTCTGATGGTTTGATAACCAGTTACCACTACTTCTTCCAGGGACTTTTCAGTTGATTTCAGCGTTGGATTAATTTGTGACTGGTTTCCAATTGTTACTTCAAGTGATTCCATATCTACGGAACTAAATACAAGAACTTTTCCGTTTTCAGGAAGCTGGATCGAATAGCTTCCATCAGCACCAGATGTAATTCCAATCTTTGTTCCTTTTACAATTACAGAAACATTGGCAACAGGGTTGCCTTTATCGTCAATTACCTTTCCGGTAATAGTTCGCTGTGCAAACATTATAATACTGCAAAGCATTAGCACTGACAACAGGAGGAACTGTTTTCTCATGTGTATAATTTTGGTTGTTAAAAAATGTTTACGATACAATTTATAAATTCATCCTTAATCCTGAAATGCTTAATCTTAAGATACTAGAAGTATGTTGCATTGTTAATCAAATGACAATTTCTATCCTTGATATGCTGCCTTGTAGGAGATGGGTTTAATTGGACGGCAAAAATAGGGAAAGCAATTCCAATAAAGAAGTATTGAGAATAAAGTTAAATGTCATCCATTTGTAAAAAAATTTGTTTCCAAATGTCTTCTCATCCCATATTATGAAACACTTTCTGCACACTTGTCCGCCGAAGCTAAGCGAAGGCGGATCTTCATCCTGTTCTAACTTATCAACCTGCCTGCCGGCAGGCAGGTCAGCTTACTTACATCAGCCGCTTGTTCATCTTTAACAGGGACAGTGGTGGATGGTATCCATTCTAATTCAGCAGTGATGGGTACGATGCCTTTAGCTTAAAAACCGGCTTTTTACATCCGATACCGGCACCAAAAAATCATTGATCGGAAAAATTTTTGAAGACAGCTGTAATCTTGCTGTATTAAAAGGGTGGGCCTTTCTGCAAGGCGGTCTGGCCAATTCTTTGAGCGACCCGAACGCATCATGTCGCATGTATTTAAAAAGGGGACCAGCTATGTAGTGCTCTACAGCATCATGGAAGATACGGCGTCGGATAAATATACCGTAGTGGATGTAGTGGAGATAACCGGTGTGGCAAAAGGCTGGACCGTTCGCTGCAGCTTTTGCCGGCAATACGAACAGGAGAATAATTATATCATTGCCTGGGGAAAAGAAAATACCGGGCAATACATGAAGCTGATAAAGAAAGCCTGGAAATTTGACCCCGACCGGCGACGAATAAATGCCATACCGGTAAAGGGAATTGATTGTGAGAATATCGGGTGCTGAGTATGCGGGACTGCTTTCACATATTTTTTATTTCTTTTCTTCAATAGGTACTCAAAATCACCCAATGGGATATTGCTCTCTCCGGCTTCTCTGTTAATATTTGAGTATATTCGGAAAAGTATGAAATTCAAATACTACATATTGGGTACATTTTTTTTCTTATTTCTAAGCTGCTTTACTTTTTCCCAAACTAAAGAAATCGACAGCCTTAAACTGGCTTTTGCAAATGCAAAAGAAGATACTATTAAAATTAATATACTGATTGAAATTGGTGGTAGACTATTCAGGAGTTCCGGGTTTGATAGTTCATTAAAATATGATATCATAGCATTGGAAATGTCAAAGAAAGCAGGATACCTAAAAGGCGAATGTAATTCTCTTTTAAGTATAGGTGGCATATATGGTGAAAATGGGGAATTTGAAAAATCTGATAGTCTTTATCATATCGCTTCTGATATTGCTTACAAACTAAATGATAAAAAACTTATTGGGGCGGTCTATCATAACGCTGGTGGATTAGAGGCCTTAAAAAATAATTTTAAGGAAGCATTTAATAAATATGATACGGCCTTGATTTATTACAGGGAAACAGGAAATAAGAGAGGCATTGCAGGAATAATGCGGAATTTTGCAATGGATTATTACTATCAGGGTAATTACTCAGAGGCGATACGGTACACTTATCTTGCCTTGAAATACTATGAAGACCTGAAAAACAGATCAAAAGTGGGGGAATGTTACTTTTTTATCGGCAATACTTATAAAGAGTACGGTAACTATCCTGAATCTTTAAAATCATATTTTAAGGCCTTGAAAATATTTGAGGAACTCAATAATAAACCAGATGCTGTTTTTCATAATAAACATAATATTGCAAGAACACTTTCATCAATTGCTGAGGTTTATCTTTTACAGGGAAACCCCGGAACTGCAATTGACAGATATTCATCTGCCTTGAAGTTATTTGAAAGTTACCCAAATCTGGAATGGTATTCTGCAGGGGATATACCAAGTTGCTATATAGGTATTGGGAGGGCTTATGAGTTGTACGGAGATTCTATAAATGCAAAAGGAGATTTTCATAAAGCGAGTGCCAATTTTTATATTGCCGGAAGTAATTATAAAAAGGCACTCAAAATAAGCCAGGAAAAGAAACATGAAAATAAGGTAGCTGAAGCTTTATTTTATTTGGGAAAACTTAGTATTAGTAAAAAGGAATATGTCAATGCTGAAAACTGGCTCAAACAGGCTTTGGCTTTAGCGAATAAAATTCAGGTACTAAAGCTTCAAAGTGATAGTTACTTAAGCCTGTCAAAGTTGTTTGAGCTAACAGGAAATAGTAATAAGGCCTTTGATCATTACAAAAAATACATTTTATACCGGGATAGTAGCGTTAATGAACAGGTGGTCAGGAAAGCGGAAGGCTACAAAATGGAATATGAATTCGGGAAAAAAGAAGACCAGATAAAGCTGCTGACAACTGAAAATAAATTTAAAACAACACAGGCATCCAAACAAAGACAACAAAAGATCTTTGCTTTTGCCAGCATTGCGGCTATTCTTCTTACCGGTGGATATGGGTTTTACCGCTACCGCCGGAAAAGGAAACTACAAAGCCAACAAGCAGTACTAAGTGAACGGCTCCGCATCAGTAGCGAACTGCATGATGAAGTTGGAGCCACCCTCAGCGGAATTGCCATGTACAGCCACCTTACCAAAGAACAAATGAAAACAGGACGAACAGCAGAAATTGAGAAATCGCTGAATGTAATGCAGCAATCTTCTGCACAGATGGTGGACAAGCTGAATGATATTGTATGGTTGATAAACCCCGAACAGGATTCTTTCGAAAAATTGATTGAAAGGCTGGAAGAGTATGCTACCAATATGGGAGCTGTCAGGAATATGAAGGTAAGAATTAGTGTTCCAGAAAAAATTGCAAACATTAGCCTGCCGGTTGAGAGTCGCCGCAATATTTACTTGTTTTGTAAGGAGGCTATCAATAATGCAGTGAAGTACAGTAATGGAACTGTACTTGAGTTACTAGTGAAAGAAAAGGATGGTAAGCTTGATTTTTCTATAAGAGATAATGGAAAAGGGTTTGATGCAGTACTGGTGCGAAGGGGGAACGGCCTGGAGAATATGCAGAAAAGAGCTGATGAAATAGGGGCCAAACTGCTGTTGCAATCAAAAGAGAATGAAGGCGTTTCTGTTTCGCTGCAATGCAAAATCACCTGATGGGGTATTGGTTTAGTAAAGATATTGGCCCACATTTGTGAGGAATTAATGGAAATAAGAGTAGCAATATTTGAGGACAATAAGCTGGTTAGGGATGCACTGGAGGCCATTCTGAATGGTACACCCGGCTATACCTGCTGTGGTGTTTTTGCAGATGGTAATAGCTGGGAACGAAATATTAAAAATAACAACCCTGATGTAGTACTGATGGATATTGAAATGCCGGGAATGAATGGCATTGAAGTAACACAGCATATCACTAATCAATTTCCTGATGTAAAAATTCTTATACAAACTGTATTTAATGACAGTGAAAAGATATTCCAGGCCATATGTGCCGGTGCATCTGGTTATATTTTAAAGAATGATCCTCCTCATAAATACCTGGATGCTATTAATGAAGTGTACAGCGGCGGTGCACCGATAAGCCCTGCCGTGGCCAAAAAAATGCTTGGTTTCTTTTCCAATAAAAATGTTGTACTTACCTCACCTGGAAGCACCGATTTCCAGCTTAGTCAGAGAGAAAAAGAAATTCTTCAGCTAATGGTGCAGGGGCATAATTATAAAACAATTGCCGATCTATCCTTCATTAGTTATGAAACAGTCCGAACCCATGTTAAGCATATTTACAAAAAGCTTCATGTAGCCAGCCGCAGTGAAGCAATACAAAAGGCTATTCAGCAGGGTCTGCACTAATCTTTTCAAAAATCTTTATCAATTTTTTTTAAAATACCGCATTGGGGTATTGATTGACCTATTTCAAAGTAGCATTTTTGGTTCAGCAAGGATGGTAGTAAGAACTTAGTGATGATAGTACACCAGTTAACCAAAACTCTGACATGAAACATTTTGCCTTTGTAATCGCTTTTTCAATTTGCTTAAGTTTTCTTTTGTATGGACAGGGAATCACTTTTTCGAATGAGCCACTCACAAATACAAATGGCAAAACAAATTTCACCTCAAGTGAGTACATCTACGGCAGTGTGGATCTGGGTGGTAAAACAATAAAGGAGTTTTTCAGAATACCTGATCCTAAGGAAGGGGAACATTCTTATCTCTATTATATAGTTGAATTCCAGGTAGGAAATGCATGGCCAACGGAAAATGGATGGCAATACACTTTAATTAAAGAAACCAATGAAACAGTATTGAATTTTGATGTATTGCCCGAACCATCCAAAGTTAGCACTGTACTTTCCGGAACTAAAAACTTCGGTTCAGGTTTGGGCGCTGCCCCGCTTTATCTGATGATAAGGAACCAGGATTTTCCGAAAAACGGGACGTATAACATTAAGATCAGATTTTATTATAAGTCGCTGGACGCTTATGGCAATGAGCAGCCAAAAGAGAAATGGCCGGAGTGCAAAGGTTCTTTTTCGTTTGCTTTTGATGAAATTGATGTTCCAGTATTACTTAAAAATGGCAAGGAAGCAGATGCCATAGCAGCGGAAAATGCTTTTAAGATGAGCAAGTTGCCTGCGGTATTCAGTGCTCCTTCAAAAGTGAATGATCCAAAAGTTACACCTGCCAAACTAGCTGCAATTCTTAAAAGAGACCGGCCAGAAAGAACCATGTTAAAATTCGTCATCGGGGAAGCGGATGGAGAATTATGGAAAATTGCGAAGAACGATTTGGATATTCCCCGCTACAGGTATTTTACTCCTTACATACATGTGGCGTATAAAATGGATGGCAAGTGTTATGTGGGTACCGTAGAATTAATTGAAGAATACCTGGGCGGTGGTAGATATGGACCATTAAAAGTAGGGTTTACATCTGCCAGTAACAGGAAGGATAATGTGATTGATTGCGGGAAGGTGAAGTGAATGTTGTTCAATAAAAGTAACTGAAATTTAGTTTAGTCATCATTTAAAATAGCTGTTTATGAAAAAGAGATTCATATTTTTATTAATTGGTGTTACCTCGTTTTTTTTAGCAAATAGCCAGATAGGTATTCACGGACCCGATTCTCTGCCAAACGTGGGTTCTATCCAAGTTGCCGGATCTTATGCCGGGGGAACTTTCATGATCAAATCACGAAGTACACAAAAATGTCTTACCGTTCAGGCGGGAAACATTAATCCGGGTGCTATAGTTAATCTTGGAAATTTGAATGGAGCGAAATCACAAAAATTTACATTTGAAAAGATTGATGACAATTACTACTATATCCGCACCAATACAGGCGGTCTTTATCTTACATTAGTAAAAAACATAAGTACGAGTGATGGAAGTGGTACCGGAACTGGTGTTTCATTTACTTTAAAGCAAGAAAATCTCTATAATTCGTCTCCTACTGATGCAGCTGTGCTTTGGCCGAAAGCAGGCTCGCAAAAATGGAAGATTCTGCCAAGCAACGATGAGACTTGTGTATTGATCACAAATAAAAATCTTGTGAGTAGTGTATTGGACGCTGACAATCCAACAAGTCTTACTTATCGCAGTAAAACGGGAAACAATCAACAGCAATGGATACTTAAGCAGGCGTCTTTGAAAGAAAGCCCAAACAGTAGTAAGTCTGAATATCGTATGATTCCTGACTGCTATTACACGGCCAGTGCTTATTGGTTTTTCCACGAGACATTACCAAACCTTGCAAAAATTCTGCCTGAATGGAGGCCTGTTGGAGACCTTAATACCCCTTCCGGACCCAACTATCACCCCCTCAATGCTTATGAAATACTGGAAGGACGTGTAACAACGGCCCACGTTACCCATGAAGACGTACCACTTTCTCACTATACACATGATTTCAATTTTGATGTTAAACCTGATCCTTTGTTTAAATATCTTTTGGCAAACAGGGATGGAACGATGCAGGAGCATATAGAAGTAGAATGGGAAACAGGAATTGCTCAAGGTGATAATAGGATAAAGAACCCTGCAGCTACTCCTAACCGCAAGGGAGATAGTTTTGGTTTTTTTAGTGCCGGACATAAGAGACAGGATATTATCTGGAACTGGCCGACTGTAAATGATTGGGTGCATGTAGAAGGACAATGGATTTGGGATCGTGGACATCCGCCTTCCTCTACGGAAATTCATCCTCCCAGGTTTGTTGCTATACAGCGTAATCTGCCAGAGAAGTATAAACCGGGTACAAGTACAAATTACTTTTTTGCTACCCGGTGTGATCTTTTTGCAAGCGGAGATGGTAGTGCAATCATGAACAACCGGGGACTTGAATCCTTTGCCGAGAAAGTGAAAATGTCCCAGAGAAATTATACAGTTACTTTTAAACATCTTATACCTAAGCCAAATAATAATGCTCAGCTTACAGTAGCATTTCAAACTCAGAATGGAGACAATTTCCCATTTGCTCCAATTGTAGAAGTTTATGCGAATGGGACAGCAGATGTTCCCGAACCTCATGTAATAGTAACAATCCCATGGGCAAGCAGGAATGTTGAAGATAGAAAAATATTTGCCCGAAGCATTTATATATATTGGAATGACGCACCTACTCATGGTATCCCGCCGAGCTATAGACTAAAAGCTATAAACGTAACTCTTGATAGCATATTTATTCTTAGAAAGGAAGAGGGCAATGATTCTGATAATGGTGAATTCAGAATGTTTGCAAATATTGGGAACAAATGGATTTTCCTGAATGAGTTTTGCCCTGATGAAGATATACTTTCCAATGGTCTTGGTGATGTGACTGATCCTATAACAAAGGCGGTACGTCCCGATGTTACTGGAAAATCCTCCTTTAATTTCAACCAAACTTTTGAAATTTATTTGCCACAGGGAAATGACTTTAGATGTTATGTTTCAGGTTGGGAAGATGATTATATGGGTGGACATTTTGGCGAACTACTTAGCCCTTATGCATCCTGTGATGAGGCTAAAAGATTTTTAGATAGCCATTTTGATGGGGAAGACGCATCAGAACAAGGTAAACACGATGATCCAATTGGAGAAGTAAAAGTTATTATCCCATTTAGTAACATTCCTCTCACCCTGCGACAGAATTCTAAAGGCAGAACCGGTGAGGCAAGCGATGTTTTCAAAGCAATATTCAAATTAAAAATACAATAGCACTGCTAAATAGAGGCTTGTTGGTAGCACTTATTACAAACTTATTGCTCATGCTAAAACAAAAAAAATGAAACAAAAATTATTGCTAACCTTAGTTGCTGTATTTTCTTTTATACTTCTTAAAGCACAAAATTTCATTGAAGGACAGTATATTGTCAATCTCAAAGAATCTTACGTAAAGCCGGTATCAAGAAGTCAAATAGTGCGTCATGACAGGAGGGCGATAATGTTAGATGTAAATAAACCAGAGAGGGACAATATTAAGGACAAGATAAAAACTCTGCAAAGCAAAAATAATATTAAGCCATCTTCCGTTCTTTTCGAATTTGCCGATGCAAGTGTTGGCTTTACTGCAAAGCTGACCAAAAATGAAAAAGAGGCTTTAGAACAAGACCCTGATGTTGAAAGCGTTATTCAGAGTTATTATTTTGAAATACCGCCAAATGAAAGGAGCAGCTCCGGGCAGACTAGTCTAGAAAAGACTATTGATAATAAGCCAGTAGCTGGTGCTGCTCTATCTACGCAGTCTGTTCCTTGTGGAATAGCAAAAGTTGGGGGATTTGCTAATGGGGAACAGAAAGCTACATGGATTTGGATATTAGACACAGGGGTTGACCTGGATCATCCTGATTTAAATGTTGAGACCACTTACGCAAAGTCTTTTGTAACATCTGAATCATCAGCAGATGATTTTAAGGGTCACGGAACTCATGTTGCCGGTATTGCTGCAGCTAAAGATAATTCAATAGGCGTGGTTGGTGTTTCTGCAGGTGCAACGATAGTTCCAGTAAAAGTGTTGGACAGGACAGGGAGAGGCGACTGGGAATGGCTGATGAAGGGCTTACAATACGTACTTGATAATGCTATTGCAGGGGATGTCGTTAATATGAGTATTTGGGCCCCCGGTTATTTAAATTGTGAAAACTCAGATATAGCTTTAAGGAATAGAATACGGGAACTTGGAAATGCCGGAATTTATGTGGTAATGATTGCCGGAAATAATAATACTGACGCTATCAAGAGCAGCCCAGGATGCATAGATGGAGCAAAGCTTTATACTGTTGCTGCAATAGATTGTTCTAATACATGGTGGAATGATGATCTTACTATAGGTTCAAATTGGAATAAATCTACCCGTAGTTTCCCGGTTGATTGGGTTTCAATAGGAGTGAATGTGAAATCCACTATCCCAGGCGGAAGATATGGTTTGGATGATGGAACATCCATGGCTGCTCCTCATGTTGCTGGAATTATCCATGCCAGGGGTGGCCCACCCAGAAGTGTGGGAACAGTGACATATAAAGGGAGGACTTATAAAATAGCCAGCCGATAAATAAAAAAGCATTTAACTAAACATCAAAAAGCCTTATAATATGAAAAGAAAAATTCCTACAATATTTTCAGCCGCAATTTTGTCAGGTGGCTTTTTATTAATAACCATAGTAACAAACGGACAAAAATCTACACTGAAAAAAGACCCCCAAACAAAATCATTTGAATCAAGGAAGAAAGGGAGAGATACCGTTGACCGGAGAGATAAGTATTGCAGGATCCAGCCTCGTGTTGCCACAGTTGATATTACGCATTTCGGTTTGATGAAAATTAACGATATTATTTATCCAGGGTCAATAATAGATGGTAATTCAATTGAGGATGCTTCCTACAGGCCAATTGTCAGGGAAAGAAACCCCTTAACCATTTATTGTTCAGAATTGCCATTTGCCAATCCGACAGACGCAAAAGTTCTTATCGAATCACCTACACCCAGTAATGTTGCAGTTGGCCTGAGAACAATGTTTTCAAAGCCCTTGTCTCGGGGTAGTAATCAACCTGCACAAATGGATATGGAGGTTCGGCAGGTGCATAGTAAAGAAGAAATCAGTATGAGCTTAAATATTCAAACAGCTGGTTTTGCTTCAGCCAGTATAAGTAACAGTTTTTCGTATGACGAAGATGAAAAAACAATAAACCTTACGGTAATTTATAATCAGGTGTATTTTGCAGTGAACGTAGATCCACCATCTGCGCAATTGAGTTACTTTAAAGACTCCCTTACACAGATCAGGTCTAACTGGGTATATGTTAACTCTGTTTCCTATGGCAGAAGAGGCGTTTTAGTACTCAAGCTACATTCTTTGGAAAAAACGATGATTGATTCTTTTAAAATGAAGCTTGGTAAAGTAAAAAATGTAAATATTGAAGCGAATGCTTTTTGGAACAGATATTCTTCGAATATTGCTGTAAACGGTTTTGTGTATGGTGGAAACCCAGATGGTTCGACAAGACCTTTTGAGGGTGCAGATCCAAAAAAAGTGTTGCAAAGATTTTTTGATTACATCGAAGCTGGCGAAAAGTATAATATGCTAAGCCCGGGCTTACCCATCTTTTACGAGTTGCGTTATTTGGATGACAATTCTGCAGCCGGTGTTCACCAGGTACTCGAACATAACGTAAGAACATGTAACAGGGTATTTCAATATTTTGTTACATTAAAGGAATTCCGTACTGAAGCCACTAATGATGGGAGCGATGATAACCAGGAGGAGTTATATGGACAAGTGGGTGTCCTATTTAAAAGAGGTCAAGATCCTAGTGTGAATATCCTAGCTTATGATGCTGCCGAATTAATTCCATATACCGGAGGTTTGGAGCCAATTTCTTCATCAAATGGTAATATACTTTTCCGACGTGTGTCTACACAAGGATGTGTGCTACTAAACGATGTAAGCAAGAAATCTTATTCAGTGGACCAGGTGATAGTTTTTGAATTTAATCCTCAAAATGAACCGGCTGAGATCATTCTTCATGGTGATATTTGGGAACGGGACGAAGAATGGAATGATGATGATGAACATTTGATACGAGGACTTAATGAATCAAGAAATCAAATACATGTTAACGTCAGCGATTTAGATCCCAATAAGCCTGGGAAGTCAAAAACAACCAGGGAACTGGTATTCGAAACTGTTAACCCGGGATCAAAACATTTCGCAGTTATTACTATTGAAGTAAAAAGGCTATAACGACAACCTCTTTATGATGGATTTCTCCAGCATTGGATAATTGCTTGGAGAAATAGTAAAGATTCAGGACGCAAAATGGTATTTTGCGTCCTGAATAAATAATACAACTATATAATGTTGAAAAAAACTATTTGGCTTTTATTATCAACGATACTTATAGCAAGTTGCGATATTACCAAAAAAAGAAATATGGAAGTGGCAGCCACCGGCAACGACTGGTATCTAAAAAAATATATGTATTCAGATGGCAATTCCAACCGGTATATATTCAGCAAAAATGGATTTGAATATTTCCCGGTAAGTCCTGCTGAAAGCTCCAGTGGCATTTATGATGGAGGCCGTCATATTAAAAAGCTGCCCGCCTTAAAACAGTTTTATGAGTTGGTAGATATTATAAAGGCTTCCTACGAAGCAACAGCTGATTATATTCAAAAAAGGGAATTGGGAACCGGGCTGATAGAAGTGAGGGGAGAGGATAACAAATTGATCAATACCTGGATCTTAAAATATAATTCTGATTCACAGAAAAAATTAGAAGCGAAACTGAAATTAATGAAGGGTGTTCCTTAAACCGGGTGCTATCCCATATTATGAAACACCTTTTGAAAGTCTTCATCCTACTCTAATTTATCAACCTGCCTGCCGGCAGGCAGGTCAGCTTGCTTACATCAGCCGCCTGCTCATCATTCATCGGAACAGTAATAGATGGTATCCATTCCAGTTCGGCAGTGATAGGAGAATACTTTTATCTTCTAATGTTTTTTTTCATATTGCCAAATCGGGAATAAAAAAGTAAAAATATTCCAGCAATTCGTTTTCAAAATACCCCAATGAGGTATTAATTAGTTTTAGCCATAGCAGCATTTTTGCTTCAACATAAATGAATTATAAAAACATAATGACTTGGTTAAAAAATATGTTCCTTATTTATGTGGTTACTTTTGTCTCCTGCGGACGGGGTATATCTTATAAAATAAAGGATTACAAAAACGATCTAACTGAAGAGCATATAAATATTCCTGCTACCAGATGTTACTTAGTTCCACCAAAGGGATTTGAAGCCTCAGCAAATTTTACCGGTTATAGGAAAGGAACTGGCTCATCGCTGTATGTGTTAGAAAAATGGGGCAGTTCTTTTTATGATGATTCGGCTACTTACTGTAAAGAACGGGCAGCATTAAATGGAGAAACAATTATTGACTATAGGGAACTAAAGGCAGCTGGCTATCCGGCTATTCTTCTGCATACAAGGATCAACGGCGGTAAAGAGGTTTATACTCTTTTTTTTGGGGACAGTACCTTTTCTGTTTTGCTACTGGGCATGTACCCGGCAAGGGAAGACTCAACAGGCGATGCGGTTGCCGCTTCACTGGAAACAATTTATTATGATGAGAATAAATTGATAAATCCATATGACCATATTTATTTCACTATAGATGAAAGCCAATCGGATTTTAAACTTTTACAATTTCCCTCTCGTATCTGTATTTATACATTAGGTGGTGGCCCGATCAAGGAATCTAGTTCTTATGCTATCGCCGCCGAGTTCCCCGGAAGTGACGGCGATTTAAGCGGGGAAGAAATATTTGAAATAATGAATATGGTTTTACAGCGGTTTTCCGGGGTGAAGCTGGAAAAGCCGCACCAGTTAAAAGTCAAGACTAAAATGATTAACGGAAACCCGGCTTACGAGGTGGAATTGAAAGCGCAGTTGGAGAATACTGGGGTGATAACTTATGGATTACAGGTGCAGAAGGAAGACAAGTCTGTACTGTTTCTCGGCATTAATAAAAGCGGGATTTCTCTGAATACAGAAGACTTTAAGAAACTGGCGTATACGATTCAAATCAAATAAAAATATTAAGAAAAATGTGTCTGTTAAGTCAGTTTTTCTAAAACTTTATCCCATATTATGAAATACTTTCTGCACATCTTCATCTTGTTCTAACTTATCAATCAGCTTACTTACATCAGCTGCTTGTTCATCATTCATCGGAACAGTAATAGATGGTATCCATTCCAATTCAGCAGTAATGGGAACGATGCCTTTATCTTCTAATGCTTTTTGCATATTACCAAAATCAGTAAAGCCACAGCGAACCACTAAAATGTCTTCACCATTTTCACCAGTGCCTTCGCCAAGTTCTTCTAAACCAAAATCAATCAGTTCCAGTTCCATATCTTCTGCATTCAATCCTTCCGGTTTCAATTTGAACACACCCATTTTTTTAAACTGAAAAGATACACTACCACTATTGCCCAATGTACCATGCCCTTTTGTAAAACATGATTTTACATTTGCTACAGTCCTTACATGATTATCTGTAGCTGTTTCTACTAATACTGCTACACCATGCGGTGCATATCCTTCGTAAAGTATCTCATCATAGTTTACGAGTTCTTTACCTTGTGCTCTTTTAATGGCTGCTTCCACTCTGTCTTTTGGCATACCCACACTGCGGGCATTTTGAAAGCAACGGCGAAGTGCCGCATTATCTTTTGGGTCGGGGCCACCAGCTTTTACAGCAATAATGATCTCTTTACCTATACGGGTAAAGTTCTTGGCCATTTTATCCCAGCGGGCAAACATGGAGGATTTGCGTACTTCAAAAATTCTTCCCATTATTTGGTTAATTTGGTTATTACCTGCCTGCCGTCAGGCAGGGTTAATTAGTTTATCAGGAACCCTGCCCAGGATATCAAGAACCAGGCGGGTGCAAATCTAAGGCAATGACAGTAAACGAAAAACCGTCCCGCCCTTTAAAGGAACGGAACGGCTTTATCAGTCAATTGAATCTTTATCAGCTTTTATCTTCAGCTCTGCCCAGTTTGCTGGCATAAAGTCCTGTATGAATAACAGCGAAGCCAAGAGATATATAAAGTAATGTTCTGTCGGCCTCGAAGCCTACAGAATTTTGATGCAAGAAACCAACGATAGCTAAAAGACCAGCCAGTGCTATACCGGTGATCCTTGCCATCTTCATCCCTTTTCTTGTATCAGTTCCATTACCAAGATGACTGTTTTTTGCCCCATATATTAAGTATATATCAAGACCAATCAGCATCCATACCAACAAACGTATCCAGGTATCCATTGGTAGAAACACCATCATAAATAAACAAACGGCTATCCCCAATATTGGAACCAGTGGTACCATCGGAGTTTTAAATGCTCTTGGCAGGTCTGGCATTTTTCTCCGCATTACCCATACGCCAATACACACAAGTATAAAGGCAAACAAGGTGCCGATACTGGTCATTTCACCAACCACTCTTGCCGGAACAAAAGCAGCAAAAGCACTCACAAAAATCATGAATAAGAAATTGTTTTTCGCCGGTGTTTGTGTTTTGGGATTAACAGCAGAGAAAATTTTTGGTATTAAACCATCTTTACTCATACTGAAGAATACACGGCTTTGTCCCATCAGCATCACAAGAATTACAGATGCATATCCAAAGAGGATGGCTACTACAATGGCACGGTTCAGCCAGGGATAATCTGGTTTTATTACACCTGCTGCATCGGCAGTACCCATGTGGTCAATGGCTACAGCCACAGGAGCGATACCATCTTTACCAGCAAATGTGGTATAGCTGGTAACACCCGTCATTACATGTGCAAAGAGTATATATAATATAGTACAGATAAGCAGCGAACCTAAAATACCGATAGGCATATCCTTTTTAGGGTTCTTGGCTTCCTGTGCGGCCGTACTCACTGCATCAAAGCCGATATAGGCGAAAAAGACAATGGCGGCAGCTCGAATGATGCCGCTAAATCCAAAGTCGCCGAAGTTGCCGGTATTATCAGGAATGTAAGGACTGTAATTGTCGTTATTAATATATTGCCAGCCGAGGATAATGAAAGTAAGCACTACCGCTATTTTTACTACCACGATGATGCTGTTGACAAAAGCACTTTCTTTTGTTCCTCTGATTAAAAGCAAACTCATCAATACAATGATAAACACCGCAGGCAGATTAATAATGCCACCATCCCATGGACCGGCAATTAATTCAGACGGAAGTGTAATACCGAAGCCATCTAAAAATTTAACGAGGTAACGGCTCCAGCTTATACCAACCGTTGCCGCACCTACGGCATATTCCAACACCAAATCCCAACCAATAATCCAAGCCATAAACTCACCCATCGTGGCGTACGAGTATGTATAAGCACTACCGGCAACAGGAATCATAGAAGCAAACTCTGCATAACAGAGACCGGCAAAAAGACAGCCCAAACCTGCTACAACAAATGAAATGGTGATAGCCGGGCCGGCATGGTTGGCCGCTGCCATACCAGTGATAGAGAATAATCCTGCGCCAATAATAGCACCGATGCCTAATGCAATAAGGCCTTTGGCACCCAGTGTTCTTTTCAGTGTATGTGTTCCGGTTTCGGCTGCTTCATTCATTAAAGCATCCATCGGTTTTCTGACAAATAAACTCATATGTTGGTTTTTATTAAGTGACTAAGTTAAGGATTACAAACTAAGTTTTATTCTTTTACTGCTTTCTGTCTTGATACGGCAAAATAATACAATGGAATGCCCGCCAATACAATTCCTAAACCCCAACCTGCATAAACAGGTTTATACCAGATTAGTAAAATGCAAAAAGCAATTGCCATCAATATATAAATAGCTGGTAACAAAGGATAGCCAAATGCTTTATAAGGCCTTTCTAACTCAGGTTTATTTTTTCTTAAAATAAAAATTCCAAGAATTGTCAATGCATAGAACATCACTACTACAAATGAAATCATATCAAGCAAGTCGCCATATTTACCACTAAGACACAACAGCGAAGCCACAATACATTGTACCCACAAGGCAAATTCAGGGACATTATGTTTATTCAACTGACCAGCCTGCTTAAAAAATAATCCATCCTTTGCCATAGCATTATAAACCCTTGCACCTGCCAGTATCAATCCATTGTTACATCCAAAAGTTGAGATCATGATCATCACTGCTATTACATAAGTACCAATGTTTCCAAAAATAGCCTTGCTTGCTGAGACAGCTACCCGATCCTGCGGTGCTGATGCAATTTCATTTAGGGGCAGTACATTCAGGTACATCAGGTTTGCTGCTACGTAGATGATAGTTACTATCAAGGTGCCCATAAACAAACTCAACCCGATATTGCGTTTTGGATTTTTTACTTCACCTGCAATAAAGGTTACATTATTCCATGCATCACTGCTGAAAATTGATCCCACCATTGACGCAGCAATAGCTCCCAGTATGGCACTGCCTGTTACCCCGCCAATTATCACTCCTTCCGCATTGCGTGACTGCATATTCCATGCATCAGCCCAGTTGGCATCCCATACACCAGCTTTTTTCGCTAATAGAAAGCCAAAAACGATTAATCCGAAAAGCGATAATAATTTTACAACCGTAAAAGTCGTTTGTATTGTTTTCCCACCTTTTACACCTTTGGTATTTATATAAGTAAGGAAAATAATCAGCACAATAGAAACCAACTGGCCCGCATTAAGTTTTATAAAACCTAAATCGGCCAACACATTTTCCGGGCCTAAGGAGGGAACTAAATAAGCCAGAAATTTACTGAAGGCAACTCCAACTGCTGCAATCGTTGCTGTTTGTATTACTGCAAAAAAACTCCATCCATATAAAAATCCTGCTAAGGGATTAAACGCTTCTTTCAGGTAAACATATTGTCCCCCGGCTTTTGGATACATAGAACTTAATTCACCATAACTAAGAGCTGCGGTTAATGTCATAAAACCTGTAATCAGCCATACCGCTATCAGCCAGCCAGCACTACCCACATTTCTTGTTATATCTGCACTAACGATAAAAATACCTGAGCCTATCATGGAACCTGCCACAATCATTGTTGCGTCAAATAACCCAAGCGTTGGTTTAAATCCAGTTTGTTGTTCAGACATGGTGTTGGTTTTGGAGAGACAGTTGTTTTATGAGAATGGGAAAATACTGATTTCCGGTAAAATGACTCAAAAAGAATTATAAACGGCCAATCACGGATTGGGGGATTGGAAATGATTAAACGGATTATGTCCTAAAGCAATGAACTAACCCCACTCTTTCGGCTGTTTGTATTGAAAATCCGTGTCCATCCATCCTAATCCTATAATCCGTGATATTGTATTTTCGGGATTGACAGTAAACCTTTAGTTTTGAAATCTTACTGTTGATAATATGAATAAACGAAAAGCCGGACTGCTTGCCCTTCTGTTGTTTACAGTAGTTGCTATCCTTCATTTTCTGGATATGCAGGGCTGGGCTTCTTTTCCTGAACAGATATTGATGACGATCCGGTGGGTTTTTGTAGCCAGCCTCGTTTTATTTGCCATTTATAAAAGGTCTCTTACCACCTGGATATTAGTGGCCATGGCTGTTGGTGTTGAAATCGGCCTTGACTTTCCTGCCTTTTCTCAAAACCTGCAGTTTCTCAGTAAAATATTTCTCCGGTTAGTAAAAACTATCGTTGCTCCTTTATTATTTGCCACATTAGTAGTAGGTATAGCGAGTCATGCTAACCTGAAACAAGTTGGTCGAATGGGGTGGAAGTCGTTAGTGTATTTTGAAGTGGTGACTACTCTTGCACTTCTTATCGGGCTCGTATTTATTAATATTACCAAAGCCGGTGTCGGTATCAAAGTACCTGAAAGCCTTTTAAAGGAATTGCCTGAAGTAAAAGTAAAAGGATGGCAAGATCATATCATTGATATTTTTCCGGAGAACATCATCAAATCGATTTATGAAGGCAATGTGTTGCCAATCGTTTTGTTCAGTGTCGTATTTGGTATTGCACTGGCATTACTAAATGAACACAAAAAGAGACCAATGCTGAATTTTGCGGAAAGCCTTGCAGAGACGATGTTCAAATTCACCAACATCATCATGTATTTTGCTCCTTTCGGTGTAGGTGCCGCTATTGCTGTTACGGTCGGACATTTAGGGGTTGATATTTTAAAGAATCTTGCATTATTGCTCATCACCTTGTATCTCGCTTTGATTGCTTTTGTATTGTTGGTATTGTTACCGATTGCATTATGGGTAGCAAAAATTCCGGTAAAAAAATTCATACAGGCCATAAGGGAACCGGTTTCTATTGCGTTTGCCACCACCAGTTCCGATTCAGCCTTACCAAAAGCATTGGAGAATATGGAAAAATTTGGTGTACCAAGAAAGATTGTATCATTTGTAATTCCAACAGGATATACGTTTAACCTTGACGGAACTACTTTATATCTTTCATTGGCATCTGTTTTTGTAGCGCAGGCCGCAGGAATGGATTTATCTTTTGGCGAACAATTAATGATTGGTCTTACATTAATGTTGACCAGTAAAGGTGTTGCGGCAGTACCAAGAGCATCATTAGTAATATTAATTGCGACAGCTACTACTTTTCATTTTCCACTCTGGCCTATTATGGCTATTTATGGTATAGATGAACTGATGGATATGGCAAGGACTTCAGTAAATGTAATTGGTAATACATTAGCCAGTTGCGTTATTGCCCGGTGGGAAGGAGAATTTGATGATGAAAAAGCATTAGCCTTCAGCGAAGCAAAGGCAGATGCCATAATTGATTAAGTAACGAATTAAAGTGACTACACATGGAGTTGATGTATTTGTTAGATAGTTTCCATTGGACAAATTTGTTGCAACCACAATGGTATGTAGAGAACGGAGGGTTATGGTTGTTATTATTTGTAGTGTTTGCCGAAACAGGACTGTTCGTTGGCTTTTTTCTTCCGGGAGATTCGCTGCTGTTTGTTACAGGAATATTTGCACATGAAATAACCACTAAAAGCGGAGAAATAAAACCCGGACTTGGTTACCAGGTGTTACAACATGCTGGTTTCAATTACCCCTATTCTTATTGGTTTGATCTGATGTTGTTAGTCGGATTAATTTCTCTTTGTGGAGTTGCTGGCAATGCCGTTGGATACTGGACGGGAAGAAAAGTGGGACCTGCAATGTATCAATGGAAAGATCGGTTTTTATTTAAAAAAAGATACTTGCACCAGGCGCATGATTTTTATGAAAAGCACGGTGGGTTGGCTATTATTGGAGCAAGGTTCCTTCCTTTCATCCGCACATTTGCTCCTATTGTTGCGGGTATCGTTAAGATGGATAGGAAAAAATTCCACTTTTTTAATATTGTTGGTTGCATTGCCTGGGTAACAACAATGGTCCTCGGTGGCTTTTTTCTGCAAAAATGGATATTTCATCAGTTTGGATTTGATTTAAAAGAACACCTGGAAATTATCGTGTTGGGAATTGTATTGGTGACTACTGCTCCGGTTATTATTAAAATGATTACAGGCCGGAAGAAAAAACCAACAGATACGCCACCACCTGTTAATGGCTCAAACTAGTTGTAAGCTATGAATCAGCAAAAGCCAGTTTCTATTTTTAATATTGCTGTCATTGTTGCGGCTCTTGGCTATTTTGTTGACATCTACGATTTGTTATTGTTTACGATTGTTAGAGAACCTAGTCTTGGAGCCCTTGGAGTTGACCTTACCATAAAGCAAGAAGTAATTGCAGCAAGTACCAAAGTAATCAACTGGCAAATGTGGGGCTTATTGATTGGTGGTATCATTTGGGGAATGTTGGGTGATAAGAAAGGAAGATTAAGTGTGCTGTTTGGTTCTATCATTCTTTATTCAATCGCTAATTTTTTTACTGGCTTTGTACAAAACGTAGATCAGTATGCTTATGCAAGATTTGCGGCAGGTATTGGACTTGCTGGTGAGTTGGGTGCCGGCATTACATTGGTAAGTGAATTGCTGCCCAAAACTAAAAGGGGCATTGGAACTTCAATGGTAGCAGGAATAGGTTTGTTTGGTGCCGTTGCCGCTTATTTCACCTTTAAGTTTACGGATAATGATTGGCGGTTGTGTTATAAGATCGGTGCAGTTATGGGTGTGCTATTATTATTTCTGCGGATAAAAGTTGCCGAAAGCGGAATGTTTAACCAGGTAAAGACTCAGGGAGTTTCAAGGGGTAACATTTTTCTATTTTTTAATAACCGCAAACGGTTTAAAAAATATATTCTTGCCATATTAATTGGTATGCCCACCTGGTTTGTAATTGGTATTCTCGTCAACTTCAGCAACCGCTTTGCTACGGAATTTTATGGGGAAAATAGTATTGAATCAGGTCGTTCTATCATGTATGCTTATGCTGCTATTGCGGTAGGCGATATATTAATTGGGTTTGTAAGCCAGTATTTTAAAAGCAGAAAAAAAGCATTATACCTTTTCTATTTCTTTGCTATTGTTTCTGGTATTTATTTCTTTAGTGGTGCTATACAAAATGATGCATCCATGTACCTGGCATGTGCAATGCTTGGTTTTAGCACTGGTTTCTGGGCCATATTTGTAACGATGGGAGCAGAGCAGTTTGGTACCAATCTCAGAGCCACTGCAGCGACAACTATCCCAAATTTCGTAAGGGGATCTTTGCCGCTTATCAATCTGATGTTTGTAGGATTGTTTCAACAAAATATTGGCTGGTCATTTGTAAAAAGTGCTATGGTAACGGGAGTCATTGTAATGGCAATTACTTTAATCGCAGCATATTTTACAGAAGAAACTTTTCATAAAGACCTTAACTATACCGAGCCTGAAGACATCATGCCGTAAAAAACAGCTGTGGCCAAATTTCTCATCATACGTTTTTCTTCTATCGGTGATATTGTACTCACCACACCCGTCATCCGTTGTTTAAAAAAGCAAGTGCCGGATGCTGAAATTCATTTTCTTACAAAAAATTCTTTTCGCTCTATAGTTGAACATAATCCATATATAGACAAACTGCATGTGCTGGCACATAGTTGGGAACTGATGATGGAGGAATTGAAAACGGAAGAGTATGATTACATCATTGATCTGCATCATAACACTAAAACACTCCGGCTTAAGAATGCACTGAAGAAAAAATCATTCTCTTTTTATAAACTCAATATTCAAAAATATTTCTATACGGCTTTTAAAATAAATATGCTGCCAAATTTGCATATTGTCGACCGTTATTTAAAAACAGTCGAATCTTTTGGAGTAAAGAACGACGGAGAAGGATTGGATTATTTTATATCAAAAGAAGAAGAGATAAAAAGAGAAGATATTCCGGCTTCGCACCACGCAGGATATATTGCCTGTGTAATTGGTGCAGCTCATTTTACCAAACGATGGCCGGTTCACAAATGGAAGGAATTTTGCCAGGCTATGGATCATCCTGTTATTTTGTTGGGAGGAAACGAAGATATTGCCAATGGCGATGCGATTGCTTCAATAGATGACGTTAAAATTTATAATGCTTGCGGCAAATTCAAACTGAATGAAAGTGCTGACTTGGTTAGAAAAGCAAAACTGGTTATCAGTAATGATACCGGGCTGATGCATATTGCAGCTGCATTCAAAAAGCCCATCATTTCACTCTGGGGAAATACCGTTCCGGCTTTTGGCATGACACCTTATTATGGCAATGCCCCGGTTTCGGATGTGATTTTACAAACCAGTAAACTTTGGTGCCGCCCCTGTTCCAAAATAGGGTATGATAAATGTCCCTTAGGACATTTTAAGTGTATGGAAAAAATATCATCCCGGGAACTCCTGGAAAAAGCAAAGCGTAGACTTTAACTCTTTGCAGAAAGCCTGAAATTTTATTAGTCTGAATTTTTCAGACCTTAGTGCTAACCTATTTTTTACTTATTCATAAAAAGTATCGCCAGCACAGAGAAGAGGACAATAAAACCTGCTATAACCAGCCCGGCTTGTACATTTTCATTTCTTGAAATGAGTCGAATTAATTTCATAACCTGATTTTTTTTAGTGTGAATAATAACCAGGTTTTCCAGGAGATGGTATCTGCGGTAAATCAGTAAGGGTAGTGGAGAAGTACAAATTTAGCTGATAAGATTTTCAAATGCAAATTATTGCCTGAATTTTATTCATATTAATTAATTTATCGGAAAACTACGATAGCGTAGCAACTCTTTTGTTCTACAAAGATTGTATTTTCATAATATGGCTTTGGTTCTTCAACGAATTTTTACTTCTGGCCTTTTATTCGCCTCTTGTTTTGTTGCAGATTGTCAACAACAAACGGCTTCTATTGATTCTTTCCGGATACACGGTGATATTAAAATCACTATTGACAAGCCCGGAGATTTTTCAACACTTAAGAAAACAATCGTTACTTTTTTTGCCCTGCCGAATGGTAATACGACTGAACAAACAATGGGAAAGAAAATACAACCAGGGGATGACTGGCATTTTGATATTCAACACATCAGGGCACAAACAAAATTTATCAGGGAGCAATTGAAGCGAAAAAACTTTGTTGTTATCTACTTAGAGATTAACTACAAGAGTTGGCCATCGTGGAAACAGAAACATCCTGATTTCAAAAAGGAAATTCCACATTTGGTTGATTCTTTATCCGGCTTATTTCCTGGTAAAAAAGTGAGCATCTATCTGAACGGTCATAGCGGGGGAGGTAGTTTTATATTTGGTTACCTGGCAGGAGTGACACAAATCCCATATGCCGTAAAAAGGATAAGCTTTCTCGACAGTGATTATGGTTACGACAGCAGTTATTATCCCAAAATAAAAAGCTGGTTGAAGAAGACAAAATTTTCTTCATTGAATGTATTTGCGTATAACGACAGCATTGCATTATACAATGGCAAACCATTTGTTTCCGCTACCGGAGGTACTTGGTATAGAAGTCATTTATTGCTGCAGCATTTGCAGGAAGATTTTGCTTTTTCTCAAACGATTACAGACAGTCTTATAATTTATAGGAATATTGACAGCCGGGTGCAATTCTTTTTTAAACAAAATTTCAACCGGGGAATTTACCACACACAGCAGGTAGAGTTAAATGGTTTTATCCATTCTGTTTTATGCGGGACAAAACTAGATTCAAAAAAATACAGATATTATGAAGCCCGGGTTTACAGTCATCTGATTGAATAAAAGTAGCGTCGCCTGAAAAATCAATTCACTTCACTCAGTTCCAGCCAGCGGAGTTCTTTTTCATCCAGTAACCGGGTCACTTCACCAATGCGTTTTGAGATCACCTTAAGTTCTTCAAATGGAGTTTTACCACTGGTAAGCTTTTTTGTAATGGTTTCTTTTTCTTTTGTGAGGTCAGCTATTTCTTTTTCCAATAATTCAAATTCTCTTTTTTCTTTATAAGAGAGTTGTCTTTTATTGTTGCCTGTCTGCTGTTTTGTCTCTGGAGGCATATTCGACGCTTTTTCATTGACATCAGACGACATAAGACTACCCACTCCTGATTGTGCGCCATTTGCCATCGCTTCCCTGTATTGGGAATAATTGCCCGGGAAATCCCTGATGACCCCATCACCTTCAAAAATAAATAAATGATCTACCAGCCTGTCCATAAAATAGCGGTCATGCGATACAATCAATAAACAACCGGGGAATTCGCTTAAAAAATTTTCTAAAACACCGAGAGTGGGCAAATCCAAATCATTGGTGGGTTCATCCAGTATTAAAAAATTGGGATTACGAAATAATACGGTAAGCAGGTGAAGCCTTCTTCTTTCGCCACCACTTAATTTACTGAGGTAGGTGTATTGTTTGTCGGGATCAAATAAAAACAATTGTAGAAATTGTGCGGCACTTAATGTACCGCCGCTTGCCAAAGGAAAATGTTCTGCGATATCTTTTACATATTCAATCACCCGTTTATCTTCTTTTACCACTAACCCAAGCTGAGAATAATTTCCGAAAATAACCGTATCACCAATATTTACTTTGCCGCTATCCTGTTTTTCTATGCCTTGCAGAATATTGATGAATGTGGATTTGCCCGTTCCATTTTTTCCTGCTACACCGATGCGTTCACCTTTTTTAAAAGTATAGTCAAATCCTTTTAATAATATTTTATCACCATAGCTTTTGTATAGTTTTTTCAACTCGGCTACTTTTCCGCCCAGCCGGTTCATCTTCATATCTAGCTTCACCTGTTCATCAACTATTTGTTGTTTGGCTTTTTTCTCTACCACATAAAAATTATCCTGCCGGCTTTTGCTTTTAGTAGTTCTTGCTTTGGGTTGTTTGCGCATCCATTCCAGTTCCCGGCGGTATGTATTTTTGGCTTTATCAATACTGGCCATATCATTTTCTATCCGGGCCGTTTTTTTTTCCAGGTAGTTTTGATAATCACCTTTATGAATATAAATATTGCTGCCTTCCATTTCCCATATTTCCGTGCAGGCGGCATCTAAAAAATAACGGTCGTGGGTTACCAGCAGTAGTGTAATATTTTCTTTGTCAAAATAATGTTCCAGCCATTCAACCATTTCCACATCGAGGTGGTTGGTAGGTTCATCCATTATCAGGAGTACATGTTTATGTTCAAAACCAATATCTATTAATGTTTTGGCAAGGGCTACTCTTTTCCGTTGTCCACCGCTCAATGATTTTACCGGTTGCTGCAGATGATGAATATTTAATTTACTCAAGACCAGTTTTACTTTGGCATCAAAATCCCATGCCCCAAGATCATCCATTTTTATAATGGCGTCGCTTAGTTTATCGGGGTCGCCTTCTTCTTCCATTAATTCATATTCCTTAATTGCATTGATGATTGGATGATTATGAAAGAAAATATTATCTAATACAGACTTCTCCTCTTCAAACGAAGGCTCTTGTTCAAGCAAGACCACATCAACTTCTTTATTCACCCATAATTTTCCACTGTCAGCAATATCTTTACCGGCTAGTATTCGCAGCAAAGTGGATTTGCCGGTGCCATTCCGTGCCACCAGGGCAATTTTATCACCTTCTTCTATATTGAAAGAAATGTTCTGAAATAATGGTTGAATACCGTAACTCTTGGTCAATCCCTCAACTGAAACATAGTGCATGGTGCAAAGATAACCCTATCGGCCCGCAAGCCAGATAAGTAAACAAAGAATTAGAGTGGCTATGATAATAATAATCAGAGAATATTTTTCCCGTCGGCTTTTTTGGGCGGTTTTTTGAATAAAAGTAATAACAGCAGCCCGGGCTGATTCATCTTCACCAGCTAATTTTTTAAGTGGTGAAATTGCCGGCAATGTATATAATTGTGGCAACGGACGCATGGCCTTCAGGATGGTTGTAATGATTTCCCGGTTTGTATCCGGTTCATTGAATTTTTTAAGTTCTTCGATAGTTGAATCAGGAAGCAATTCAAGAATAAATTGTTGTAGCCCTTCCTTATCCATACGGAATACATCCATGGTAGAAACGTATTTTTCTAATTCAAGTGCTTGTTTTAAAATAGTGACAGGGGTGATGATGTCTTGTTTTTTTCTTTTGCCAATACTTTGGTTATACCAGCGTTGTTGCAGGTAATATTCTTTTTTGGATGGATTGGTCAGTACCTCATATGCTTCTTTTATTTCAGAAAATTGTGCAGCAGCGTAAGGGTCATTGTGATTTTTGTCAGGATGATGTTGAAGAGCAAGTTTCCGGTAGGCTTTTTTTATTTCAGGTAAAGTCGCCGAAGGCTGCAGTTGAAGTATGTTATAATAATCTTTCAGGTGCATAGATACTTGCGAAGTTAAATATAGCGGGCCGGTATAGCTTTTTCGGTATTAATCAATTTTTACAAATATTGAACATCCGAAAACACTGTATTGTTTCAAATAGAAGTAATTTTGGGTGAGCATTTTTTTAAACAATAAAAAAAATTATCATGCCCGATACCAATAAAAATAACCGCCGTGAATTTTTAAAATCAACCGGAAGGGCTGGTTTGGCTGCAGGTTTCGCTGCAACGATCCTACCATCATGGGCTTATGCAGCTGGTAATAAAACTATTGCAACGGCAGCAACTGGTGAAGAAATACCTTATTCGCAGCAACCGTTGTTATACACATATGCAGCATTGGAACCGGTGATTGATGCCATGACGATGGAAATACATTATTCAAAACATGCAGCGGCGTATGCAAAGAATCTGGCAGACGCTTTAAAAGCAGAAAATGTAGATATTGCCAATGAAAAGCTGACTTCTTTACTTGGAAAGATTTCTAAGTATTCTGCCAAAATGAGGAACAATGCTGGCGGACATTATAACCATGAATTTTTCTGGAAGAGTATGAAAAGTCCGGCAGAATCCAATTCACCCCAGTCAGCTATCATGAAAAATTTCATTAAGGACTTTGGATCTTTTGATGCATTCAAAACTCAATTTACCGATGCCGGAAAAAACAGGTTTGGCAGTGGCTGGGCATGGTTGATAAAAACAGCTGATAAGAAATTGTTAGTTGGTTCTACTCCTAACCAGGATAATCCATTGATGGACCTGCCTACCGGACAGGCAGGCATCAGTGAATTGAAAGGAACTCCGTTGCTTGGCCTGGATGTGTGGGAACATGCCTATTACCTGAAATACCAAAACCGCCGGCCAGACTATATCAATGCCTGGTGGAATGTGGTGGATTGGAAGGTGGTGCAAAAAAGATTTGATGCCGCTTAAATAAGATTATTTCAAATACTTATTAAAAAACTCAATTGTCCGCTGCCAGGCAAGCTTGGCAGCGGTTTCATTAAATCTTGTCGGTGCTGTGTCATTATGAAAAGCATGTTGTGCCCCTTCGTACGTATATGATTCGTAGGTAATATTATTTTTCTTCAATGCATCTTCATACACTGCAATACCGGCATTTACCCGTTCATCTAATCCACCATAGTGCATTTGAATGGCAGCTTTTATTTTAGCCACTTCTTCAGCTGCAGGTTGACGACCATAAAAAGCAACAGCTGCTTTTAATGATGAAACATTGACAGCTAGATTATTGGACATGGCACCGCCCCAGCAAAAACCCACACAGCCAAATTTTCCATTACAATCTTTTCTGCCGGGTAAATAATCAAACACTTTTATAAAATTTTGCAGATTGTCTTCTGCTTTTAACTGTTGAAACTTAGTTCTTGCTTCATCTTCATTCTCCGGTGTGCCGCCAAGTGATGATAAGGCATTAGGGGCAATTGCAAGGAAACCAGCATTGGCTACCCGGCGGGCTACATCTTCTATATGTGCATTTAATCCACGGTTTTCATGTATCACCACAACTGCAGCATACGGCTTTTCTTCTTTAGGCCTTGCCACATAAGCCTGCATATCTCCATTGATGCCGGGGTAAGTAATTCTTTCTGTGAACAGATCTTCCTGATTGGTAACTGCTGCATGAGCATAATTTACCTCCAGCAAAGGAAGTAACGTCATGGCTGCAGCAGTGCCACCTGCTAATAAAGCCAGACGACGAATAAATTCATTTCTACTGAGGGGTTTATGAGTGTACTCATCGTACAAGTTGATGATTTGCTGGTCCATAAAATTTAATTGAAGAATAGTAAAGTTAAGGATGATGAATTAACTGAATTTCGTTTTTATAAACAACCTGAAAGCTGTCAGTGCTGATACAATAACAGTCGTATAAAAGAAAACACGGATAATTTGCCTGTCTCCTTTGTACATCATCAGCAGGGTAGAGCAGATAAGCATGAGACCAAGTATAAAAACAAAACTCAATCGGTTAATGCCTTGCCGCATGGCTTTATTCGTATAACTGTCTTCCTGTAAATTAATCTCATGTTTTAACACTCCCCGTTTCAGGTTACTCATTACTTCTTTCAGATCACGGGGAAATTTATCTACGAAATAAATATAATCCTCTGCGGAGTTGGTTATTTTATTCAGAATTGCATCCCAGCTAAATTTTTCTTTTATTTTATCAATTGCATAGGGCTTCACCATATCCGCAATTGAAATATTGGCTTCCAGGTTTTCACCAAATTTTTGAATGGTGGCAATCGTTTTGATCAACATAAAAAGATTCGCCGGCACTTTCAAATCGTATTTAATAATATTCTTAAATGTTTCTGACATGACCTGCGACATATCCACCTGGTCATATGGTATATAACTATACCGTTTCATTACTTCGCTTATTTCAAACTCCAGGTCTTCAAAATGTTTGAAATAAGCTATATCACAGAGATTAAGTAAAGCCTTGGTCAGTTTGCGGGAATCATTTTGAGCAAAGCCCAGCATAAAATTGATGAGAGCTTGTATCTGTTTCGGTTTTAGCGTAGCTGCCATACCATGATCGATCAAAACGATCTGGTTATCCCCCCGGATAAAAATATTTCCAGGATGAGGATCGGCATGAAAAAAACCATGCTTCAGGATCATTTTTAAAATAATATGAGTGCCATTTTCTGCTATTCGCTGAGTGCTGAAACCGGCTTCTTTTAGAGCCTGGGGATTATCTGGCCTCATGCCGGTCACATACTCCATGATCAGTAACTTTTGCGAAGTGAATTGTGAAGCTACCTGGGGAATATAAATGGATTCATCGTCTTTGAACAATGCAGTAAAACGTTTCATGTTAGATGCCTCGTTGGTATAATCGAGCTCCTTCATCATGTTATTGCCAAAATCTTCTACAAAACCAACTACATTAAAGTGTGCCAGTTCCGGGTACGATTTGATGGCTTGATGTGCAAGTATTTTCATCAGCACCAGATCCAGTTTTATTTTCTGTTTGATGGCCGGCCTTTGAACTTTTACGACAACTTCTTCCCCTGTTAGCAGAGTTCCCCTGTAAACCTGGCCGATCGAAGCTGAAGCCAGAGGTTTAGTATCCAGATGGGCAAATACTTTTTTAATTGTATCGCCCAACTCCTGCTCAATAATCCGAATGGCAAGATCACTATCAAAAGGTCGGGCCGAAGCCTGTAATTTTTTTAACTCATCCCTTAATTGTTCTGAAGCAAGGTCTGGTCTGTCAGCCAGTATTTGACCAAACTTGACAAATGTAGGTCCAAGGTCTTCAATGATAAGCCGGATACGTTGCGGCCGGGTAGTAAGGTATTTTCCTTTGGGATCAAAAATGCGGCGGAACCAACTGTGGAAAAACCAGTTTTTAATGAGGTGTTTCAGAAATATCAGGATGATAGTGATAAGTCTGAACGTATTGCGAAAAAAATTTCTGAGCTGGAATATCCACATAGCAGATTAGTTTGGCTATTAGTTGAATGTTAATGGTATTCAAAAGGTCCATTAAAAAACATTCAACCAACTGGTTTTTGTTTTTAAGGTGAATTCAAAAAATCAATTTCATTTAAAACAGGTGCATGAATATAAAAACTTTATACCAGTTTTTGAACTAAAGCAGATGTATTTTGATTTAATAAAGGGATTCATGTCAATTTGTTTTGATTATTCTGGGTTATAGTCAATTTTTGGGGTTACATTTTTTATACAATATTTTGCTAAAACCCATCAATGGTGGCTTTTATGCAACCTTAGTGGCATAATTATAGCGTCATGTTATCAAGTAATAAGAGCAGAAAACCACTTAACAATTTTCGTATAATTTTTATTACAAAAAATTTACCCATGAAACGTATCTTAAAAATTACTGCTGTTGCATTTTTTATAATGCTTGGCAGTTCACTTCGTAACACAATAGTTGCGCAGTACAATGATCAGTACAACGATCAATACAATAATCAGAATTATGACCAGCAACGGGATGTTTCTTATCAGACTTTTTATGATGAATTAAGTCCTTATGGCCGCTGGGTTGAGTATCCGGGACAAGGTTATGTCTGGGTACCTGATGCCGGTGAAGATTTTCGCCCATACAGTACGAACGGTCATTGGGTTTGGAGTGATAATTATGAATGGGTCTGGGTTTCAGATTATGACTGGGGCTGGGCACCATTTCACTATGGACGCTGGGACCAGGATGCATCATACGGTTGGTATTGGGTTCCGGGTTATGAATGGTCGCCTGCCTGGGTAGCCTGGAGAGATGGTGGTGATTATTATGGATGGGCGCCGATCAGACCGGGAATCAATATCAATATCAATTTTAATATAGGTAGTTACTCACCTCCCATTGACTTCTGGTGTTTTGCCCCGAGACGATACATCAACTCACCCCGCATCTATGATTATTATACAGATCGCCGGCAAAATGTGACCATTATTAATTATACAACTATTATCAATAACAATTATCAGTATGGTAATAATTACGGCTTCCGTTCAGGCCCCCGTCGTTATGATGCGGAAAGGTATTGTGGAAGAATAAATCCGGCTCGTTTCAGTCAGTCATATCAGCCGGGCCGCTCAACGTTTAGAAATAATGAAATCAGTATCTATCGCCCCTCTGTCCTTAATGATAATAACAGGAGTTTTACTCCCCGCAATTTTGAACGATATGACAGAAATAATGACAATGGCTTTAGAAGGGGCAATACCGAAAACAGGAATAATAATATAGCAACAAATCGTGAAAGAGGTAATAATTCAGGTTTTGAAAGAAGGAATGGTGATGTAAGACAGCCACAAAATAATAATAACAATAACAATAATCCTGACCGGCGTAGGATTGAAAGAAGAGATGTAAACGATCAGCCCAATCAAAATAATGACAGAAGAAGAGTAATGACTCCTTCTGAAAGACCGGAAAGAAATCCTTTACCTGGTAACAATAATCCCAATAATGATAACCGCCGGTTTGAAAGAAGGGATATAAACGATCAACCCAATCAAAATGATGATAGACGAATAGTAAAGACTCCATCAGAAAATCCTGATAGAAATCCTGCAACAGGAAACAACAATAATGACCGACGGTTTGAAAGGAGGGATATTAATAGTCCACCAGTTCGTCAGCCGGATATGAGAAGAAATGATAATAATTCACCTGCCCGTCCCCCTCAACAGATGGAAAGAAGACAGGAGTCAAGACAACAGCCAGTTGAAAGAAGTACAGAAACACGGCAACAAAATAACGGTAGTAATTCAGAAAGCCGTAACAGCCGTAAAAGATTTTAACAATACGTAAAATAAAAAAGAGGCTGTCCCAAAAGGGGTGGCCTTTTTTAGTTTTTGGAGGCGATTTATTCACATTTTGGTTGTATAAAATGTAGTTGCAAAAGCCTTATTAATTTTTAAATTTTGCTGTACAACTTATTGTATGGCAAAACCACT
>JANNQR010000042.1:0-15942 GCA_031400855.1 Chitinophagaceae bacterium
AAGGAAATCTTGATGATGCGAATGCAATTGCAAATGATGTTATAGCAAATTCTGAAAAAATAAATCACCACGGCAAACGAGCCGGAGATATTGTAAAAGGAATGCTGCAACATTCAAGAAGCAGTAGTGGCGTAAAAGAGCCAACAGATATCAATACATTGGCAGATGAATATTTACGATTGGCTTATCATGGTTTAAGAGCGAAGGATAAAAATTTCAATGCAACCATGAATAATGATTTTGATGAAACCATTGGTAACATCAATATCATTCCGCAGGATATTGGACGAGTGATTTTGAATTTAATTACGAATGCGTTTTATGCAGCCCCCCTGCCCCCCGAAGGGGGGTTCCTGGACCCTGATTATGTACACAATCCTACAGTTTGGTTGAGTACAAAAAAAGTGGGTGATAAAGTTTTAATTAGTGTAAAGGATAATGGGCCGGGCATTTCGAAAAAAATTCTAGACAAAATTTTTCAACCCTTCTTTACCACCAAACCTACAGGGCAAGGAACGGGATTAGGATTGAGTTTGAGTTATGATATTGTGAAGGCACATGGTGGGGAGTTGAAGGTGGAGACGAAGGAAGGAGAAGGAAGTGAGTTTATTATTTTGTTGCCAGGTTGATATGAGCCGTGCCGATGGCACTCAGTTCGCATCACCGGGACTTGCACCGGAATAAATTCCGGTGTTATAAGATGGAACCGAGCCTACGGCTCTCGACACTGTGGAGCGAAACAATACTGCAGAAGGTAGTGGCGTAGCCACGGTTGAATTTTGTAACCATGGACTTCAGTCCGTGGCAAAGAAACAGTAACTATAGAAAAAAAGTGCCGTAGGCTCGATGCATATAAAGTAAGTATCATGGCAAACACCTATCATCAAATCTACCTGCAAATGATCTTTGCAGTAAAATACCGGGCGGCTGTTCTCGATAAGGCATGGAGAAGTAAAGTGTTTGCTGTAATCGGCAACTTAATCAACGAAGCTAATTGTAAGACAATCATTGTAAACGGTGTAGAAGACCATGTACATTGTTTTCTCGGGTTGCGGCCTGCGGTTTCCGTATCTGAGCTGATGAAAAAAGTAAAAGCCAAATCATCCAAATATATCAACGACCATAGCCTTACAACGGAAAGATTTGAATGGCAGGAAGGCTATGGTGTCTTTTCTTACCGGCAGCGGGATGTAGACCAGATTTATAAGTATATTCAAAATCAGGAAGCACATCATCAGAAACATGCATTCAGAGCTGAATATTTAGATTTACTGAAAGAGTTTGAAATCGGGTATGATGAACAGTATATTTTTCAAGAGTTAATTTAAAATGATGTTTATTAAAATATTTCAACCCTTCTTTACCACCAAACCCACCGGGCAGGGAACAGGTTTGGGTTTATCATTGAGTTATGATATTGTAAAAGCACATGGTGGAGAATTGAAAGTGGAAACAAAAGAAGGAGAAGGTTCTGAATTCATCATCAAAATGCCAGTCACTTAAACTGATAAAATGCGAATTTTAATAAAAATGGCTTTGTTTTTATTGTTTCCTTTTTCTGTTACGGCTCAGATTGAGCAAACTCAATTAGACAATATGCGCAGGGTTCTTCAGTATGCAGACAACGACACTATCCGCATGGATGCATGCTTTAATTTGGGATTGTTTTATGACGATGTAAACCTGGACAGTTCAATCTTTTATTGTGAGAAAGGAATATCCATAGCCAAAAGACTGAATTTAAAATTGAATGAGGCAGAATTGCTGATGGATATAAGTTTCCCTTTGTCAAAAATCGGCAACTATCCTTTATCGCTAAAGGTATTGATGCAGGCTAAAGAATTAACCGAAAATTCAGCCAACGAAAAAAATACCTGGCGTTTATCACAAGGGCTTACACCCCATACTTACCGGCTCAGTATTTTAGGTTATACATATCTTGGTTTCGGAGAGTTGTATTTTCACACTGGAGATAATGAAAAGCGGTTAACCTCTTACTATAAAGGAAAAGAAATTGCGGAATCTATAAAGGATACTCTTTTATTATACTTTCTTTATGGAGATATTGGTGATGCTTATTACAGCATGAATAAATTAGACTCTGCTTTGCAATACGGCCAAAAAGCAATGAAGTGTTTATATAGTTTGCCATTAAAAGATAGAAAATATGGAGGCACTGTGATTTCGGGGATTGGCAGCATTTATCAGCGAATGGAAAAACCTGCCTTGGCAAGAGAATATTTTCAAAAAGCCATAGCGGCTAGCGAGGAGCAAAATAACCCATCAAACGCCGGAGACTCTTACCTGCTATTTGCTGGTTTTTATGAATCCATCAACAGAACTGACTCAAGTCTGTATTATGCCAGGAAAGCCCTTGAAGCCTACCAACAAATTGGGGAGGCAAAATCAAATTTGAAGGCTTACAGAATGCTATCCAATTATTATTGGAAACAAAATAATAGTGACAGCTCCTTTGCTTATTTAAGATTGGCTACTATGCTAAATGATAATCTGGACAGAGAAGAAAAGAAAAAACTTCAGGAATTTCAAGTTGCAGGATTTAATGAGCAAATACGTTTACAGGAATTGGAAAAAGAAAGCATTCAAACGCAGAATAAACTAAGAACCTATGGAATGCTTGCCGGGCTTATTATTTTATCCATCATTGGTTTTCTGCTTTACCGTAATAACCGCCAAAAACAAAAGGCAAATAAAGTTTTACAGGAACAGAAAGAAAAAGTGGAAAGCACTTTACAAGAACTTAAATCCACCCAATCCCAGCTGATTCAATCCGAAAAAATGGCTTCGCTCGGTGAACTCACCGCAGGCATTGCGCATGAGATTCAAAACCCGTTGAACTTTGTTAATAATTTTTCGGAAGTAAATACCGAGTTGATTGATGAGATGCAACAAGAAATGGATAAAGGAAACATGGATGATGCAAAAGCCATAGCCAAAGACATTAGAGAGAATGAAAAAAAGATAAACCACCACGGCAAACGGGCCGGCGATATTGTAAAAGGAATGTTACAACATAGCCGCAGCAGCAGTGGTGTAAAAGAGCCAACTGATATCAATGCATTAGCAGATGAATATTTACGATTGGCTTATCACGGCCTTCGTGCAAAAGACAAATCATTCAACGCAACGATGAAAACTGATTTTGATGAAACTATCGGTAACATCAATATTATTCCGCAGGATATTGGTAGGGTGATTTTGAATTTAATTACGAATGCTTTTTATGCAGCCCCCCTGCCCCCCGAAGGGGGGGTCTCAGACCCTGAGTACAAACACAGTCCTACTATTTGGGTTAGTACAAAAAGAATCGGCGAAAAAGTTTTTATTAGTGTAAAGGATAATGGACCTGGCATTCCTAAAAAAATATTAGACAAAATATTTCAACCATTCTTCACTACCAAACCAACGGGCCAGGGAACTGGTTTGGGTTTAAGTTTGAGTTATGATATTGTAAAAGCACATGGCGGGGAGTTGAAAGTGGAGACGAAAGAAGGGGAAGGAAGTAAGTTTATAATTGTACTACCCAGATAAGCTGGAAGATATTAGTTGGCGTTATGGAACATGGCCTGCAATTGTTTTTTGAGGGATGGAGGAGATTGTAAACTAAATTTATAGTCTATTGCAGGCAACCTTATCTGTCAGCATTTCAGTCCTAATGGCATATCTTTGAGAATGCACAATAGCCGGTTTCAGTAAACTAATCTCTGTCATTGCTATATCATTAAAAAATAAAAATGAAAAATTACTTAATACCTCTTTTACTGCTTGTCTGCATCAATGGGTTTTCGCAAAACAGTGAACTTACTGTTATTGGGAATAATAATGGGGTGCCTTCAAATCTTGATTTTGCTAATCTGCAATCTGTATTTAAAGGAAATCAGGCTAAATGGACTAATGGTGATAAGGTAGTGATTGCAGTAATGAAATTGACTACCAACGCCGGAAAATCGACTTGTAGTAAATTATATATGATGAGCCCTGCTGATGTAACTAAGCTTTGGGTTACGGTATCGATAAAAGGAATAATTGATCCACCTGTCTTATTTAATACTGCCGGCGAGCTGCAAACTTTTGTTTCCAACACCAGGGGGGCAATTGGTATTATGGATGCAGCAGTAAAGGCGCCAAATACAAAAACAGTTTTAATAGGAGGGAAAGGTACTTTTTAGTATTTCAAATAGTAAAAACCAACTAACCAACCTGTCTGAATTTTATTACCTACTATGTTTATAGGCGTAAAAACAAAAATATTGCTGACAGTATTGGCGATTGTTTTACTGTTTACCGTCTTTTCACTATTCTATTTCCCCACGTTACAGCGTAAGATCCTGCTTACAAATTATAAAAGCGAAATACAGAACCAGGCTAAAACGATTGCTCTTGGAGCAAGCATAGCATTAAGCGAACAAAATTTCAAAGGGCTGAAAACAGCCATGGATTTTGTAAAGGAGAATGAAGAGTTAAAGTTTGTTACGCTTATTCAGAAAGATACAATATGGAACCCTGATAGTAATGGATATAAAATTGAAGATAAGGTGGTAGTATCCTACCCAGAAGATCAACCATTTGGTATTGAGCAGGCAACCAGCGATTCGCTGATTATTATGAAAGCTCCTTTCAGAACAAATATTATGGATGGAGAGATCATGCTTGGTGTCAGTACTAACTCTATCAATATTCGTCAACGAAAAATCCGGATAACGGCTTTATTGATAAGTGCAGCAATATTTCTTGTTGGAATGCTGATTGGTTTGTGGTTATCCAGAAATATTTCAAAACCGGTAATCGCCTTGCATAAAGCGGCAAAACGGGTGGGTGAAGGCGACCTTAGCTCGGAGGTGAAAAGCAGTTCAAAAGACGAGATCGGCGAATTAGCAATTGCTTTTAATAATATGGTGAAGGATATAAAAAAGTTATCAGACCTTACCCTGGAGCAGGAAAAAGATAAACAGCAACTGCTGGCTTCCCAAAACGAAGCACTGGAAAAGCAGGTGGAAGAAAGAACCCGGGAACTGAATCAATCCCTTGTAGATCTGAAAGAAGCACAGTTGCAACTTATTCAATCAGAAAAGATGGCCTCACTGGGAGAACTAACTGCCGGTATTGCACATGAAATACAGAACCCACTCAATTTCGTCAATAATTTTTCAGAGCTGAATACTGAGTTGCTCCAGGAATTACAGGAGGAACTGGCTGTTGGTAATACAGATAACATCAAGCCAATCATTACTGACCTGATAGAAAATGAAAAGAAAATAGCCCATCATGGTAAAAGGGCTGATGCCATTGTAAAAGGAATGCTCCAGCACAGCAGCCGCAGCACCGGTGTAAAAGAACCAACCGATATCAATGCATTGGCAGATGAATACCTGCGGTTGGCTTTACATGGCATACGGGCAAAAGACAAATCATTTAATGCTACCATTAAAAAGGATTTTGACGGAAGCCTGTCTGCCGACGAGGCAGGCATTGGTACTATCAATATTATTCCGCAAGATATAGGCAAGGTGATACACAACCTGCTACTTAATGCTTTTTATGCGGTAACAGAAAAGAAGAAGCAGGCAGGCGATGAGTATGAACCGACTGTTTCAATAAGTACAAAAAAAACAGATAATAAAATTCAAATAAAAGTGAAGGATAATGGTATCGGTATCCCCCCCCAAATAGTTGATAAGATATTTCAACCCTTCTTTACCACTAAGCCCACCGGACAGGGAACGGGTTTGGGTTTATCATTAAGCTATGATATAGTAAAAGCACATGGGGGCGAGTTGTCCGTTAGGTCTCCTTTGGAGAAGGTGGACGGAAAAGAGGGAGAAGGGGCAGAATTTCTTATTGTGCTATCTTAAAACTGTATATTTAGGAAGGAAATGAAATCTTCAATTTTAATTTATTTTTTGCTCCTGTTTCAGACTGTTTCAGTGCTGGCTCAGGATACAACTGCGGGAATTTTTCATCTGAATAATATTCCTGAAAGGGGAGTAGCACTGGATAAAGGATGGAAGTTTCATGCCGGTGATAACAGCGAATGGGCCCGCCAGGATTTTAATGATGCATCATGGACCCCGGTTGATCCAACAGATGAGATACATCATTTGAAGGAAGTAAAAAAATCCGGTATCGGTTGGTTCAGGCTCAGTATGCAGGTTGACTCCCAACTCTTTGACAAAACTTTCGCTTTTGCTGTTTCCATTTTCGGAGCTGCTGAGATATACCTGAACGGGCAACTTATTTACCAGTTTGGAATGGTTAGTGCAGATATCAAAAAGGAAAAAACCCGGTATATTACAAACCAGGTTTTAAAATTACATCTCGGCAATCAATCTGCACAAACATTTGCGGTACGTTATTCTTTTAATAAAAAAAATCTCTACCTGAAATTTTCTTTTCCACGGCCCATTTTACGGTTATCAATTAAAGATATCAACCAGGCTTTTGAAGACCGGGTTAAAACAGATAATTTTGATTCAACACTGCGTTCGATAGAGGTTTCTTTTTACTTGCCCCTTGGATTTTTATTATTGTTTCTTTTCTTTTCCTTCCGCCAGCGGAGAGAATATCTTTTTTCCGGTATCTACAGTATTTGCATGTTTGCTGCCGTTTTCCTGCACATCTTTGCGATGTCAGAACCCACCACTGTTACCCATTCTAATCTGCTATTACTCATCACCAACATATTTTATGTTATCGGATGCATCGCCTTAATTGAAGGCCTTAATATCCTATTTAAATGGAAAAGAAGCTGGTTTTTTATTTTTATTGCCTCATATGGTATCTTGTCTCTTTTTTATTTTTTTATTTCCTACGATGTGAGTCCACTTGCCAATGCAATTTTCTTCCCGTTGATAAATTTTGAATTTTTACGCCTAACGCTGAAGGCGGTTCGCCAAAGAAAAAAAGGGGCCTGGATACTTTTAGTGACCAGTATTTCACTAACCCTTTCATTTTTTCTGATGGTCTGGTTTATGATAAAGAATTACCCGGATGCCCGTGCTTTATTACAAAGCATATCTTATATTTTTTCCGGAATAGGGTTATCATTATTTTATGCAGGTGAATTTGCCCGGACGGGAACGTCGCTCCGCTTAAGAGCTATAGAGGTAGAAAAACTTTCATTGGAAAAGATAGCCAACGAAAGGGAGAAGCAGCAGATCTTGGGTGCACAGAATGAAACCCTGGAAAAACAAGTGACAGAAAGAACGGCTGCTTTGAGCCAATCATTGAAGGAATTAAAAGAAACACAGGAACAACTTATTCAGCGGGAAAAAATGGCTTCACTGGGGGAATTAACCGCCGGTATTGCACATGAAATACAAAATCCCTTGAATTTTGTCAATAATTTTTCGGAAGTAAATACAGAATTGATTGATGAAATGCAGCAGGAACTGGATAAAGGAAATTTTGATGATGCAAAAGCCTTATCTAAAGACATAAAGGAAAATGAACAGAAGATCAATCATCATGGTAAACGGGCCGACTCAATTGTAAAAGGAATGTTGCTGCACAGCCGCAACAGCAGCGGGCAGAAAATTCCCACAGATATTAACGCATTGGCCGATGAATGTATGCGCCTGAGCTATCATGGGCTGCGGGCAAAAAATAAATTTTTCAATGCAACAACAGAAACAAATTTTGACAAGAGTATCCCCCAATTAAATATAGCATCGCAGGATATTGGCAGGGTAATACTTAACCTGTTTACCAATGCTTTTTATTCAGTGATGCAGAAAAAGAACCAGTTGGGTGATGCATATGAACCCATTGTGTCTTTGAAAACTTCCTTAAATCCATCTTCAGGAAATAAGGGGCCAACTGTCTTGATTTCGATCCGTGACAATGGCAACGGTGTGCCGCAAAAAATTATAGATAAAATTTTTCAACCCTTCTTTACTACCAAACCAGTTGGCGAAGGAACCGGGCTGGGTCTCAGCATGAGTTATGAAATTATTACAGAAGGCCATAACGGTGAGTTGAAAGTGGAGGCCCTGGAAGGTAAATTTGCTGAATTTATTATTAAGTTACCCGTATAAAACCTAAAGTCATAGTATGAAAGTATTAGTAGTTGACGATGAAAAAGATGTTCAAACCCTTTTTGAACAACGCTTCCGGAAAGAAATCAAAAGCGGTGAAATAGATTTCATTTTTGCTTTTTCTGGTGAAGAGGCCCTCGTTTATCTTAACCAGCATGAGCAGGAAGTTATTTTGATCTTATCTGATATTAATATGCCGGGTATGAGTGGTCTTCAATTACTGGAGGTAATTAAACATAAGTACATAAAGCCACCGCCAGTAGTCATGATGTTAACAGCATATGGGGATGCAGAAAATTTCAAAACCGCCAAGGAACTGGGGGCTGATGATTTCCTGACAAAGCCGGTTGATTTCCCTTCATTAAAAGAAAAATTAAAAAGTATACACTGATGGCAAAAATTTTAGTGGCAGATGATGAGACAGATTTGGAAATGCTCATTAAACAGAAATTTCGACAGAAAATAAGGGAGCAGGAATATGAATTTATTTTTGCCATCAATGGTAATGATGCATTGGATAAAATTCAACACCACCCAGATGTGGATATTGTACTAAGCGATATCAATATGCCGGAAATGGATGGGTTAACATTACTCAGCAGGTTGAGTGAATCAAGTCCGCTTATTAAATCAGTTATCGTTTCAGCCTACGGCGATATGGATAATATCCGCATAGCCATGAACCGCGGTGCTTTTGATTTTATTACCAAGCCAATCAATTTCGAAGACCTTTCTCTTACTATGGAGAAAACCTTAAAACATGTGCTGCAAACCAGAGAAACGATAAAAGCCATCAAGGAAAATAATATCCTGAAAATGTATGTGGATGAAACGGTTCTGAATTTTATGGGTGGCCGTGAATTTGAATCTTCTTTAGTTGCTAATGAAACAGTAGAAGCCACTGTTGCTTTTTTCGACATTTGCAGTTTCACTTCTATCAGCGAAAATGAATCGCCAGATATGGTGGTAAAGTTGCTGAATAGTTATTTTGATGTGATGGCAAAAGAAATAATAGCACAAGGTGGCTACGTAGATAAATTTATCGGCGATGCCATCATGGCTGTATTTCGTGGCGAGTATCACCTGGACAGGGCTATTGATGCATGTCTTGCGGTAAGAGCTAAAATTGAAAGCTTGCCTTCTGAATCTGAACATGTATCCTTTATTCCAAAAGTTTCAATAGGGGTGAATAGCGGTGAAATGATTTCGGGCAATATCGGTTCGGCCAGCCTTCGCCGGTTAGACTATACAGTAATTGGTGATGTGGTGAACGTAGCCCAGCGATTGCAAAGTGCCGCTGGTGAAGGGCAGATCGTCATTAACGAAACCTCTTATAATAAAATAAAAGAATCATTCAATTGCCGGAAAGTGGGAGAAGTGAGTTTGAAGAATAAAGCGAACCCAATGTTGATTTACGAAGTGATGGATTAATTTTTTTGAAAGACTATTTACTTGTCACCATGCAATATGAACAGGTTTATTCGTTTCTGATCAACAAGCTGGAGAAAGAATTACCGGCCTGGCTTACCTATCATAATGCAGAACATACAAAAAATGTAATTGCTGCCTCCGAACAGATGGCAACGGCAGAAGGAATAACCGGGGATGAATTAGTGTTATTGAAAACGGCAGCACTCTTTCATGATGCCGGATTTTTAGAAAATCATAATAAGCATGAAGAAATTTCCTGCAAGCTGGCCAAAAAATTTCTACCCGACTATAGCTATGATCCGGAGAAGATTGATTTGATCTGTAGCATGATTATGGCTACAAAGCTTCCGCAATCTCCTAAGCAGGAATTGGGAAAATATCTCTGTGATGCTGATTTGTTTTACCTCGGCACAGAGAAATACGATGAATATGCGGATAAGATATTTATAGAATTTAAAAAAACCGGGCAAGTCAAAACGGCCACGGAATGGCAAATTAAGCAGGCTGATTTTTTATCATCACATACTTATTTTACAAGGACAGCAAGAGAGGAAATGGAGCCGCTGAAACAGGTTGTGTTGCAGAAGATAAAAGCAGGCATAAAAGCCAATCAAAGGCATTCTCATAAACTAACCTCCGCAGAAATAATACAGGATGCCTTATTTGTGATAGTGGGAGTTTTTATAGCCAGTTTTGCGTTAAAAGAATTTCTGGTACCCAATCATTTTTTTGACGGCGGCATTACAGGGGTTTCGCTACTTGTACATGAAGTGTATCACTTTAACCTGGCTATTGTTATCATTGCTTTTAATCTTCCCCTTGTTGTCATCAGCTACTTTTCCGTTGGTAAAAGCTTTGCTTTTAAAACATTTATCAGTGTACTTCTGCTGGGTGTTTGCCTTACCTTGCTTCCAAGTTATGCACTAACAGATGATAAATTATTGATTTCAATTTTTGGCGGTGTCTTTCTTGGCATCGGTATAGGATTAGTAATGAGAGCCGGGGCTGCATTAGATGGCATTGAGGTACTTGCTTTGTATACATTAAAACGAACTTCGTTTACCATTACCGAAATCATTTTAGGTATTAATATTCTCATTTTCACTATTGCTGCTTTAGAAGTGGGAATTGAAAATGCACTCTATTCAATCTTAACTTACTTTGCCGCCACCCGCAGTATAGATTATGTAGTCGAAGGATTGCAGGCATACACCGGTGTTACCATTATCTCTGGAGAAAGTGAGGCAATCAAATATGAAATAGTCAATAAATTGGGGAGAGGCATTACCGTGTATAAAGGTGAACGGGGTTTTTTGCCGGGCAATTTTGAAGTAAGTGCAGACTGCGATATTATTTTCACCGTTATCACCCGGCTGGAGCTGCGTAAATTAAATAATCTTATCCGTGATGTGGATCCTAAGGCTTTTGTTTTTGCCAATACAATTAAAGAAGCATCAGGCGGTATTATTAAGAGAAGGCATAAGCATTAAGTTTACAATCCCAGCACTTCTTTCAGCTTACCATAACCACTTCTGCTAACCGGCACTTTAGCCCCCGAACGAAGAATAGCAACATGATTGTCCTTTTCGTAAGGGTCAATTCTGGTAATCTGTTGCACATTTACAATATAAGAACGGTGGGAACGAACAAACTGTTGCCCATCCAATGATTGCTCAAAATGGGTCATCGTTTTGTTCTTCAGAAAATATCCTTCAGTAGTATGAATTTTCACATAATCATCCGCCGCTTCCAGGTAAAAAACATCATGCACCGGAATGATTTTTATTTTGCTGCCGTTCTTTACCACTATCCGCTGGCTTTGTGAGGGTGATAAAGAAGCTGACTCTAATAGGTCCTGTGTAGCTTTTACAGTTGTAGTTGATTTTTGTTCTGTCCATTTAGCAATGGCTTTATCAAACCGCTGCTGGTCAAAAGGTTTTAATAAATAGTCCACCGCATGTGCTTCAAATGCTTTGATAGCAAATTCATCAAACGCTGTAGTAAAAATAACAGCCGGTGGTTGTTCAATCAGTTCCAGCATTTCAAATCCTGTAATCTTGGGCATCTGAATATCCAGGAAAATTAAATCTGGCTGGTGATGTTGAATAGCTTTTACGCCTTCAAAACCATCGCCACATTCCTGCATCAGTTCCAGTTGCGGATGTTTTTGTAAATATTCTTTTACAATACTTCTTGCCAGCGGTTCGTCGTCTATGATTATTACTTTCATATGTGTTTGACACCTTTTAAGGAATCTTTTTAGTTTAAGTTTTTTATATGGTGTCTGACACATTTTTCTTGCGCAGGCACTTTTTAATCAACGTGTCAGACACCCTTGGAGGTGTCAGACACTTGCGGAATTTTTACAATGGTTATAAAGATATTCCCTTTTGCCTCAGTCGTCAACAGGTCTGTTCGGGCAAATAATAAATATAATCTTCGTTGAACAGACTTTAACCCAAAACCGGTTCCCAGTTTTGGGGATGATGTTTCAGGGTCAAATGGGTTTTCTACCTTAATGACTAAATTATTATCGTCCTTCAACGCAAATAATTTTATCACCGTATCTCCTGTTGTATCATACAAGCCAAACTTGATAGCATTTTCCACAAGAGGTTGCAATAGTAAAGCCGGCAGTTTTAGCTGTTTAATATTTTCATCTACTTCAATTTCAGTAGCCAATCGATTGCCAAATCTTACTTTTTCAATATCAAGATACAGTTGCAGGTATTGCAATTCTTCCTGCAGTGTTACCCACTGTGTTTCTTCTTTTTTTATAGTGCCCCGTAAAAAATCTGACAATTGCTGCACCATTTTTCTTGCTTCTTCCGGTCGGCTGCCAATCAAGGCGTTAATAGAATTCAAACTATTGAACAAAAAGTGTGGCTGTAATTGCTGACGCAGTTTAAACAACTCTGCTTCTTTGGCTAATTTTTCTGCATCCGTTTTTCGTTCGTCATTTTCTTTTTGCTCTTGCTGATTGTACCAGAGGATGCTTATCATCGTTACACAGCCAAGCAACAGGAAAGCAATGCTGAAACGGATAGAAAGGGAATGATACAATAAATCTGTATAACCTTCATAATGGCTCAAAGAAATTTTCAGCAACCACTTGGATAGCAACAACCAAATGATGGTGAGAAAAAGACAAATGGAAAAAATATTAATATATTGTTTTCTTTTTGGTAAATAATATCGCAGAGTATTCATCACCAGCAGGCAGGCAAGCAGCAGCAGCGTGTTGGCAATTGCACTGTCAATAATTGCTGCTTTCAGGGGTAATCCAAAAAAATTCAGCACCATTACATTATCCGCCATCATCACCAACCATAAGATGATGAAAATGATACGGAACTTTATTATTGACAATGGCGAGTTGGACATGGCTTAAGCGAGGTTCAGTATTTCAAGGGTATTGCCAAATCGTATTTGCTCCGCCTTTTTATAAACGATGTGCAGGTAACTGTCCGCATTTTCTTTTTCTTCTATTCTTGAATATACTTCGGCGCCATCAATCAGTTCATTCAATTGATATAATTCACTTACGCTGATAAACTGCCACTGCACTAATTGCTGGTTGCGGTTAAAAAACATTTCTTCCTCCTTGCCACCCAGCAATTGTGCTTTATGAAATGCTTCTTCTTTACTTCCGGCAGTTATCAAACGAAGTTGTTCGTCAAACTGTGCGGTATGATCGCCATCGCCACAGATGATGCGAAAGACCATTTTTGCAAGGTACCAGTTCATGTTGGTTGGTTTATTGGTTTATTAGTTAATTGGTCTATTGGTTTATTAGTTAATTAGGAAGCAGTTCCATGCTATAAAAATTTTATTATATAAAGAAATACCTGTTCTAAGGAACCCCATTCACTACTTACTATTCCCCACTTCCCGTATCTAAAAACTCTTAATCTCAATTCCACCAAATATCACGGTTCCTTTCAGTACTAAAATTTTTCCCGGATTATCAACGATGGTTTGCATGTTTCGTTTGTCTTCCACCCCTCCGAAAATATTAACTGTTTCTGATTTCACTTCCCAGTTAGAAGGAACAATCAACTTTGTGCCGCCGAAAACATTGGTAATTTCAAGCACTACTGTTCCTTTTATATCTGCTTGAGTAAGATTTAATTCAGTACCGCCAAAAACGTTGACAATATCACCACCTTTAAAATCTTTGGAAAGAATATTTTTTTTGGACCCGGCAAAAATGCAGGTGCTGTCTATAAAATCATCCTGGCTCCATGTTTCCTCTTCATCCAAAATGGTGGCCCCTTGTGCGGATGCTTTACTTTTTTTATCATCCCACCAGGATGATTGCGACCAGCTTATCCTGCGGGGACGGATAATGATAAAAGCTCCGATTAAAATAAAAACCGTTGGCCAGATATAGCGACGTATAGCAAGGTCAGGATACATATCACGAAGTAGAAAACCGGTACCAAGAAGTATCAGTAAAAACCAACTGCCACCACGAAAACCATGTTTGAAACCGATAAAAATACCGAGTGCAATTAAAAAGGTTTTCCAACTAAATAATTCCGGTGGTAAATCAGGAACAGCCACCCTTACTAATGCCGCTACGCCAATCAGCAGTATAAAAACACCTGTCCATATATGGCCATACTTGCTGCGGTGATGATTAAATCTTTCTTCACAACGCCGTTTTTGCCGCTCTTTCATTTCCCTGAAATCTGCCATCCTTTTTAAATTTTAAACAAATCTAGAGGGGGAGAAGTGAATAGGCAATAGTGAATGGGCACTATGACCGCATAAGTCGGTGAGTGGCAGAAAAGGCGGGGCGAAAAGAGTAGGCCTGCCACAGATGAATACTGATTTACACAGATTAAATACAAGCTCATCGGCGTTCACCTGCCTGCCGGTAGGCAGGTCTGCGGTCAAAAAATTAATTCAGCGAACTGCTCCATATCAATTGATAAGGGTCAGTTTTTCCTTTGATACAGGTAAACAGGAAACAGGTGATAAAAGGCATGTTAATTCTTTCTTCGCCGGTTTCTGTGTCTGCAGGGAAATCAATGGCCATTGTACCACTTACATATGTTTCAGTAGAGGAAGTTTCCAGAGCTTTAAAGCCTGGAGGCATTTTTTCGTTGCCAAAACCAAATTCATAACGGCGATAGGCTAATCGTTCTACAAGGTTCTGAACAAATTCAGGCTGGTCGAAGGCGGCGGAGATGTGTAGCGTCTGTTTCATAACAAAAGTTTTAGAGGTACTATCCGGTCACTCTTCACTTTTGCCTGCGCTGCGGGGATATTTTCTTTAGTTACGTATAAGATGCAGGAAACGCCTTGTTTGCTTATTAAAGGAATGTGAAAGTTTGGGGAGGGGGAGGTTTTGTTACACGACGATGCCCGTAAACAGGATGGCAGCAATCTGGCGGGTTTGTGGCAGAAGGTTTAATTTTTTTATGAAAGATATTGTAAAAAGCATTTTTAATCTAGTGGTAAATTCATCTTCTTTAAAAAAACTTTATGACGTGGATCATTCTTCAGATTTTTTAGAAGAGGATCACCTTTTAAAAAGACCAGCCAGCTGTCTTTTTTGTTATATGCATTTTCCAGATACATGAATGCCTTGTCTTTTTCCCCCCTGTAAGCATGAAGTTCAGCTAAAAGATAATTCCATTCATTTTGATATTTGACAGTAAAATCTTTTAACCATTCATCTGCATCTTTCCTGCTCCCTAATGCATGATAAACAAGGGCCAGTCCAAAAGTTCTGAACACTTCCAGATTTTCCTGCTGCATTTCTTTCAAAGCAGCTTCCGGTTTCCCCATTAACAAATAGCTTCTGCCGAGATATAAGTGGGCCCGCTGAAACTGAGGATTTAATTCCAGTACCTTTTTGAAATATAAAATAGCCTCATCGTAATATCCGGCATGAGACTGAATATTTCCCATATTCAGATGACTGATGGGTTTGAGCGGATCAAGTTCAATACATTTTTTCATTGACCGGATTGCTTCTTTCCATTTACCTGTGGCAAAATAAAGGCTGCCAATCCCATATAATATTTCAGCATTTTCAGGTTCCAGTCTTAATGCATTTTGAAATTCTGCTTCTGCTCCTTTCCAGTCGAAATCATGATAAAATTTGACCTTGGCCAACTCCACATATCCTGTAATAAGAGTAGCATCCAGTGAAATTGCTTTCAATGCTGTATGCCTTGCTTTTTCATAACCAGTATTCTGATCAATATAATTCTGCCATGCCTGTCTTGAAATGGCCACTGCTAATTTCCCCCAAATCCGGGCATCGGCAGAGTCAATAGCCAAAGCCTCATTATAAAAATCAATGGCTTTAGCCACATTTTCTTTGTCCAGTTTATCGTGAAAATAATTTCCTTGCAGAATAAGATTATAGACTTCTATATTTCCGGAGGCAGAACTTGCTCTTGACGGAACTATTAGCAGTTTAAGTTTCAACTCTTTTACA
>JANNQR010000043.1:0-3101 GCA_031400855.1 Chitinophagaceae bacterium
CTGAAGAATAACACTGCCACCAACAAGCGGTTTGCCAAAATGGGGGCGGACGGAAGCCGTGTTTCAACTTTTGTTTTTCAATTTTGCTTCATATCGGGCAGGACGTTAGTAATTTAGCTATGTGCATATCATCAACTTTTAGTTATAAATTTATCTTCGGTAAGCCGGGGCGGACACAGCAACTATTCCCCCACTTCGGCAAGCCGTACCGTTGTGCGTCACCTTTTTCAGCCTCCTTCTTTCTAACCGACAAAAAAAGAATGTTTCTAATTATGGAAACATGCGTTATCTTTGCGAAAACGTTTTTAATTGCAATACTTTCAGACACGATTTTTAGAAGAAGCAGACAAATTCATTGCGGAACTGGACGCTAAGGCGGCAAGAAAAGTGTTCTATAACATTGACCTTGCAGAACAAAGTAATGACCCAAAACTTTTCAAGAAACTTCAAAAGGACATTTGGGAATTTAGAACAAAGTTTGGCGGTGTGCAAATTAGGCTACTTGCATTTTGGGACAAAGACAAAGAAACCGAAACACTAGTTTTTGCAACTCACGGTTTTATAAAAAAGGTGGACAAAGTACCTGCAAACGAAATTGAAAGAGCAATTAACATTCGGAAAAAATATTTTGAAAGCAAACTTAAAAAATAACACTATGGCAAAGACAGCAATGAAATCATACTCACTTGCCGAAATGAAAGATAAATACATCGGTAAGAAAGGTACAAAAGATAGAGACCTGTATGAATACGAACTTGGTATGGACGTCTTAGGACGAATGATTAAAACTGCAAGACAGCAACGTAAATTGACACAAGAACAATTAGGTGAACTTGTTGGTGTACAAAAAGCACAAATCTCAAAATTAGAAAGTAGTGCAAACAGTGCTACAATTGACACAGTGTTAAAAGTTTTCAAAGCATTGAAAGCAGACATTCATTTTAATGTGACACTCGAAAAGCAATATTTGCAACTCGTTTGACAATAAGGCGAACGCACAACATGGGGTTTTGTGCAAGTGTGGCTTGACAAACTAACTTCAGCTAATTGCAAAGCCAATCTTCAGTTCGGGCTGGACAAACAACTTTGAACTTTAGTTCTTAACTTCAACTTCATATTTTCAATCAGCAGCGGTTGTGGGCGGACGGAATACTAATGCCACACCTGCACAAAGCCTCGCCCGTTGTAGGCAACCCTATTTGAGCATTTCGTAAATATTAAAAAGTTGATTTTTGTCCATTTTAGGGTCGGACACAGCATTTTAGTCAACCACTCTGTAGACAAGTTATTTTTCTCTTTGACGGTTTCATTTTTTGCTCCGGCTGTGGTAATATTCGGGTTGGACACAGTATAATTCCTTTTGGCTGTCTTAAAACTACCTTTGGCTTTTTCATAATTCCTTTTGGCGTTGACATAATTAGCTTTGGCGGTTTCACTTTTTGCTCCGGCAGTGGTAATATTCGGGCTGGACACAGTATATTTCCTTGTGGCACTCTTAAAACTACCGTCGGCTTTTTCAAAATTACCTTTGGCGTTCATAAAGTTTTGACACAGGTTTATAATATTAGCAACCCGACTCTAAATGTTTGCTTCCAGATTCATAATATTTGCTTGCAGCTTTATAATGTTTGCTTACAGGTTGACAATATTACCGTACAGACGAATACTTTTTGCTTGCAGGCTGTCAAAATTACCTTACAGACAAATACTTTTTGAACACACACCAATACTTTTACCAACCTGCCAAACAAACCCAGCATCCTGACGATCAAGTAAAAGGGTATGCCTACAACATGGGGTTTGCTGCAATTGGGGCTGGACGTTGAAGCAATCATCGGCAGTGCATATCCAGGCTTTGGTTTCGGCAGACGGAATTCTGTTGGGCTTTTGTTGGTTAACTTCGGCTTTAAGTTATTAATTTAGCTTCAGTTCCGGGCGGACATTTGGTCAATTCCCCAACTGCACAAAGCCTCTAACGTAAGCAGCCATTTAACGACACCCTACACTGAATGACAAATTTTCAAAACTGGAAAGATTACATGATGCATTTGTTAACAGCTAACAAACAATTTATTCTTTTTGACACGACGTACAAGGGGGAAACAACATCGGAATTTTACAAGCAACAAATAGGCGACAAAGAAACAGTAATAAAAGTTGGCTATCTTAAAAACGGGCGACTGATTACACTTGACGTTACTAACCCAAACACACCAGGACATAACGCTGAACAAATTGAATACTTTTATGAAAATGACTTTGACGAAACGAAAAGCTATGGTTCTGTGGGGTTGACATTTTCTGACACAAATAAAAATGCAATATCTAAGATTCTAAAATCAGGACTTCAGGGGACAGAGAAAAAATATTTTAAAGACAACAAACTTGAATTTTCAAAAGTATTCAAACCGACAGGTAACAATAATGAACTTTTAGGGCAGACACATTACTTTACCAAAAAAAGCTTTTGGCTTAGGCTTTTTAAGAAATTGACAACAGCGAAACAAGAATATAAGGTTGAAGAAATTGAATTGGATAAAGTGTTCACCGGGCTAAAATAAACGGCTGCTTACATTGGGTTTGCTGCAAGGCTGGCTGGACATTGGAGCAATGGTCATTTTATCGCTGTTGTGCTTCATCTGGGCTGGAGTGTGTCACGAGAAACAGATGAATAGTTAACTGTTTCGTAATTGTATAAATGATGGCAGATGGCCTGCCGTACACGCCCTGCAGCGGGAGTGTACAAACCGGCCCAAGGTGCTTTGTTCAAAAGACAAGGTATTGAGCGTTGGGTTAAAAGGTATCGTAAGGTATCAGGTAAGTGTAATGGAGTTGAATGTAAATGAACCACTGATGACGTGTCGAAACCGGACTAAGTTGAGAACCAAACTGCTGATTTTCTAGCATTGGCAGGATAAAGCTGTAACGGGTGGCTGTTTACCGGTTACAGGTTCTCCGGCATTGAGGTGGCAAGAACATTACACAGGCGTTTATACGAAACGTGAGAAGCTTCATTACGATGTGCAAAAAGCCTTGCCCATAAAACGGCAATTCAATTTCGACTAAGTCGAGAGATGCGTAATGAAGTGGCGGACTGAATC
>JANNQR010000044.1:0-8768 GCA_031400855.1 Chitinophagaceae bacterium
CAATCAACCACCAACGGCAAATGCCGGCCCCGATATCACGATCACCTTACCGACCAATACAGCAACATTAAGCGGAAGCGGAACAGACCCTGATGGAACGATTGCAGCATATGCGTGGGTAAAGATCGCAGGCCCTGCTGCAGGAACATTGGCCAATGCCAACACTGCAACAGCAACAGCCAGTGGTTTGGTAGCAGGAGTGTACAGCTACCAGTTAAGTATTACGGATAATGCGGGGGCAACCGTAAAGGACACCATTTTTGTAACAGTAGAAGTTCAAAGATATCAACAGGGCATTATCCGGGATCTGAAAATTTATCCAAACCCGGTAAAAGATTTAGTGAATATAGAAATAAAAAGCCCTGTACCTAACAATACAGTTTCTTTGATTTTGTTAAGCAGCAAGGGAGACCTCCTGTACCAGGAAAACAATATTGTTCTTATCGGATACAGTATAATAAAGACCCTTGATATATCTAACTTTAAACCTGGCACTTACTTTTTAAAGGTTAACTATGGCAACAATTTCAAATTGGTAAAAAAGATAATAAAAGGCTAACCATTATTTTATAAATATTTTGTATGATGGGTGAGTAGCTAATTGCAGCATCAGTTTATCGCCTTTTGAATCACCATAGCAATAAATATTTTTATATTCAGCCGTATCAAATTTTTCTTTGATACGGCTGACTTTTTCAGGGCCATTACAGTTTTGGCCAAGAAGTTTACCCGTTATTTTCTGCTCTTTTACTTCCAGCCTTGTACAGATGTATTTCAGGTTATGTTGAATGCACCATGGCGCTACCCAGTTTTCAGCTGATGCGGATACAATAACTATATCAGTGTTTTCATCCCGGTGTTTTTTTATAGCCAATAATGCATCTTTTTTTACCAGAGGGGGAATCATATTTTCAGTAAATGAGATGCAATCTGCATTGAATTTTTCTAAATCAGTTTTTTTAAAAAAATAAGTCAGGAATTTCTCTTTTGCTCTTTTTTTACTAATTAAACCTATTTTCATGGCAATCAGCCAGGGAGATATAAGGCAAATGCCAATCCAGTAACCGGCAAAGCCACTGGAGTATCTGGCAAATTCAAGCATGGTATCCTTAGTTGTAATCGTACCATCAAAATCGAAAAAAGCGATACTTTTTTGCAAAACTTTTTATTTAAAAATAGTAAAGTTTTTTACATAAAGAATCAAATAAAAACTGATGATCCATAAAATAATAGTTACCTGTATAAATCTGTCTTTGTAAAGGATTTTAGTGGGCGATTGTGAATCACCCTGAACATAGATCAGTTGTAGATACCTGAAAATACCGGCCAGTACAAATATGCAGGTGTAATACAGACGGTAAGTTTCCAGGCGTTTAATAATTTCCGGTGAAGTGGTATACATAAAATAAGCCACTATGATAACGGCGCAAACCAGGGAAAGGGCTGTATTAATGAAATCCAGGTTATAACCTTTTACCGCCTTACGCATATCACTTCCGGAAGATAGTTTCAGCAATACATCATCTCTTCGTTTAGCAATGGCCATAAAAAGGGCGAGTAGAAAAACCATAATAATTAACCATTCACTCAAACCGATTTTTGCAATGACAGAACCCGCCTTAATTCTTAAAACAAAACCTATCGCTATGATAATGATATCAAGAATAGGGATGTTTTTTAATCCGAAAGAGTAAAACAGATTTATTACAAAATAAATTCCAAGCACGAAGATAAATTTGTCCCGGATCATCCATGCTCCGGTGAACCCTACTATCAATAAAATAAATGCCAGGATCAGTGCAGATGTTTTATTGATGGCACCTGATGCCAATGGCCGCATTTTTTTGGCCGGGTGTTTTTTGTCATCCTCGATATCCCTGTAATCATTAATGATATAAATGCTGCTCGCAACCAGGCTGAAACAAATAAGTCCTCCCCCTAATTGCAGCAGTATTTGCAGGTTAAAAAACTGCCCTGCAAAAAAAAGAGGTACAAAAAGGAAAAGATTTTTTGCCCAATCTTTGGGTCTGATCAGTTTGATATAATTATTCATACTACTTCAGGATTTTATTGGGTTTTCCTTCTCTGTAACTTTCTTTATTTCATGCTCCATAAGCCACAATAGCATGGGCATCATGATCATGGCAAACGGTACCATGAAAAGCCTGGTTTGGTATGCTACAACAGAAACATAATGTACGGCAAACCATATCGGGGTCAAAAACAAAAACCATTTCTTTAGAAGATAGGGAAAGGACCTGAATTTATAAAGGATGATCAATGGAATAACACCATAAGTGCCGATTAGTTCCAGATAAGCTTTTGCCCCGACAGCGCTAAAAAGATTAAGCTTCAGCATAGGCCAGCCCGCAGGAGCTTTCCATACCTGCTGGGGCCTATACTCAAAATATAATCGCAGTCCTGTGAAAATAATAAAAAACAGTACATATAATAAAATGGTAAATAACCATACTTTTCTATGAGGGAACATAATTGCTTTCCAGGATTTTCTGGTAAAATAAAATTTGCTGAAATCGGCTTTTGAAATAAAATATAAAGCAGGGATCAGGATACTCGTTTCCCGGTTAAATGCTGCCAGTATTGTAATAGGCACCAGGAGCCAGGGACTTTTTTTGTATACAATGATATTGGCTGTGGCAAGATAAAAAATAATATCCATGTAGGTATTAAACGACAGATCTGCCACTGCAACAGCATTACCCAGTGCAAGTGCCAGAAAATTGATCCCCCAAAAGATAAGCCACTTACTCCTGACGAAATAACTCCATAATTTCCATGCCAGGTAAAAGATCAGCAAATGCTCAAAAAGCCGGAAGAGAATAAAAATGAGCATATATTTCATGACACCGGGAGTTTGCATAAGCTTTATGAACTTATCTGTTTCATCTGTTGTTCCTGTATTATTCTTTACGGCGAAATGAATTTTCTTTTCTATCGGGTAAACCTTGTCTATTGTTACATTATAAATGCTGATCAAGGCTTCAATGGCATAAGGACATAATACCCGGTATTGCCAGGGGTTGTAATACTCCGATTTTTTTTCTATTATCGCACGATGCCTTTCATAGGTCAGGAGTCCATTGCTGTAATAGAAATTTCTGTAAATAGGAAAAATGGAAAGCAGAATAAAACAAAAGCATAAAAACCAGCTGCCGATGCGGTTATTTTTTTGCGACAATAGTGTAGTGGGGGTATACATACATAACTCGTTTTTCCTGTTCAATAATAGTAAGTCCATTCGCCCTTAAGAGCTGGATTGCTTTTGCCATACTGATTTCGTTACCAATTTCCCGGGCAAAAATCAAGTCGTGGATCTTATTGAAATATACCAGGGGACTCCCGGCATTTATATCTTTTAAGATAAGTCTTGCTCCTGGTTTCATAGTAAATGACAGGTCCTTAATAAAATCTTCCTGGCTTTTTTTAGGTACATGATGCAAAACATCAATGAGAAAAATAGTATCCATTTCACCTAATTTGGCCGGAAAATTTTTGCCGTCGTATTCGGAGAAAAAATAATTGTGCCCGGATAAATTAATAAAAAGATTTTGTGCATTGTTAATCAGTTTCTTGCTTATCTCAATTCCAAATAAGAAAGAGGGCTGTGCAAATTCACTGAGTAACAGGAGAAACTGACCTGATCCGCAACCAATATCTCCAATTTTTTCGCCGGGTTGAACCTTTTTAATCAGGCTGATAAAAGGGCATATCAGTGATCTGTATTTTATCTTTAAGCTGTCAATAAAGCCGGTTCCTTTATATGTCGTTTTTAAAAAACGGATAATGGTCCGGTTAGTCAGTTCTTTCTGCATTAAGCTGATTCAATAGGTTATTAACAGTTAAATATACTGAAGTTTAAAAAAATAGCTTAAGTATGAGATAAATTTATAATAAGTTCGAATGGTATCCTGGAATAAAAGAATGGGTTTCGCTTCTATGAGCCATAACTAATTACTCTTTGTTGCAATGACAGGCAAGTTTGCATTAAATGAAAATTTTTCTTTCAGTTTTAAGAACGGCCCTTCCAAGAACCGGTAACTTAATAAACTGATCCCGATTGTAATCACTATTGATATAAATGTTTCCAGGAATACAACCTGCCATACCTGAGTGTTAATCCCCAATTTTTGGGTTAGCCCGACAGTAAGCGAAATGATAATGAAATGAAGGCAATAAAGTCCATAGGTTATCAAACCCAAGCGACTGACAATCCTGAAATTACTCATTTTATAAAATGAATATTTCGCAAAACATTGTTCCAATATAATGAATAATATGATCGTGGAAATAAGTAGTCTTTCAAAAATCCGAAGCCAATGCGACGACAACAAAAATTCGTCACGGAATAAAAAAACAAATGCAAAAGCCAGGTAAATCAACAGGATAAACCATCGCGATAAATTTGCAATCTTACTTTTGAAAGAAGCATTTTCAAGAATAAGCCATGCACCAAGGCCTCCCAATGCCATATCCCCAATACAGGATAGCGTATGCATTTCGTGAAGTCTTGGTACATCATTCAGGGCCCTGAAGATCAGGCTGCCGGATAGTATGGATAAAAGCGGTATCCAGAATTTTTTCAATGGGAAAAAGCTAAGTATTACAGGCCAGGCAAGATAAAACTGTTCTTCTATCGCCACACTCCACAAAACACCCAATCCGGGGGCATCGGGTAAACCTTTATTTATATAATCAAAGTTGCTGATAAAGCCAACATAATACCAGGGATTAGCTGTTTCGTGAGGCACAGCTCCGGCAACTATTTTTGTATAGGGGAAAATGATAAAGCCATAAAATACACAGGCAAAATACAAGGGCCAGATACGAAGAATGCGCCTCATCCAGAATCTGCCGATTTGAATCCGGTTGCTGCTTTTTTTTTCTTTAATCAATAAATAAGTGATAAGAAACCCACTCAATACGAAAAAAAAATTAACACCCAGGAACCCGTTTCCAAACAGGGTTACTTTTAAAAAATGATAAATCGGGGAGTTTTTAATTTCCGGATTTTCTGTATGAAAACTATGAAAAAAGAATACGGACAAAAAACAAAAAAAGCGAAGCCCGTCCAGGTTTTCGAAATAGGTACCATTAAGTGATTTTTGGAGACTTTTCATCAAATAATTCTATGGGGTTTAGGTTTTAAGCATAAAATAGTATCCAAAACATAAAGATAAAGACATTCTGTTTGCTTTTCTGTTCTGTATAAGAAATACCAGTACCAGGAATTCTAAACTTATTCTGCTTTTAGATTTGATCTGTGAATGGTTTTCGGAGTAAACCGGGTAGAATAACACCCGTTTTCTTTTAGGAGTGATGGAAAAGATCTGCTTGAAAATATATAGTTTGATGGTGTTTCAGGACCGAAGGCCTTTCTGGTAAAGGGATGCTTTTTTTATACTACCTACTGATATTGAATCTGTAATTTTTACGAAATGATAAAATTAACAAAGCAGCTCATCACTATTTTATTGCAAAATAAGCCCGGACAACTCCTTAAAATTCAATGTCAGTCCCGGCATAAAAGGAAAATCCTTTAAACAGAACCGCATAAGTTCTAAGGACCATTATAACTTCTGCTTGAAATTGATAATGGTGGACCGTTCTATCTCTTTTACTTACGCCGATAGGTTTTCCAAGTAAAGAGATCTTTCTGTTTCTGCAATACTGGCAGAAACAGACCTGTTCAAAAAGGACATAGTTTCGAACCTTTGCAGCGATTGCTGCCGGTAAAACAAACGCAATTTTTCAACAGTTGAAGTAATAATGATAATTCAGGTCGATAGACGAATTGACTATCCCTTCAATTTAAAAAACCCGCTTGTACTGAATAACAGGTGAAAGATGTGAGATAGTACATAATTTTTTATAACTTTAGAAGTTTAACAAATCTGCATCTCCAATAAATTATTCTATATGCGTAATTATTCTTTTACTAACGGGAATTCAGTTGGCCTGAAGTTGCTGATCATTATGCCCTGCCTGTTCTTATTTACTAATTTCTTATCAGGACAAAACAACAGTTCCTACAACGCTAATACTATAAACATAGGAGGTACTTTTAATACTGCTTTCGGGTTTAATGCACTTTCTAATACTACCGGTACATATAATGCCGCCAATGGATACCAGGCACTTTTTACTAATACCACCGGCTTTAATAATACAGCCAATGGATTACGGACCCTTTACAGTAATACCAATGGATATAACAATACCGCTAATGGATTCAATGCGCTTTATAGTAATACCAGCGGCAGCTACAATACGGCCAATGGCATACAGGCACTTTTTAATAATAGCACCGGCAACTACAATACCGCCAATGGAGTAGATGCGCTTTATAGTAATACTACCGGCTACAATAATACCGCCAATGGATTAGTAGCGCTTTATAGTAATACCACCGGCTACGGTAATACTGCCATTGGAGATACTGCGTTATATCATAATACCACCGGCATTTATAATTCTGCTGTTGGATTACAGGCATTGAATAATAATACCACCGGCAACTACAACACCGCCAATGGTGTAAATGCACTTTATTCAAATACCACCGGCTTCAAAAATACGGCCAATGGATTACAGGCACTTTATAGTAATACCACCGGCAACTACAATACCTCCCTTGGAGATTCTGCTGGTTTTAGCAGCTTAGGCAGCGGCAATGTCTTTATCGGCAACAAGGCGGGCGCCAGCGAAACCGGCAGCAACAAAATGTATATCGGTAACGACGACGCTAAAACATTGTTGTATGGTAATTTTTCCACAGGCCAGATTTTGCTGGGAGAGCCCGATCCAACTGGTTATGCATTTATAGGTACCCGTACCTTAAATGTACTGGGTGGTATCATTACAGACAGCGTAAGGGTAGCATTAAGTGAAACCTGGTCAGATTATGTTTTTAATGATAACTACCAACTTAGACCATTAAAAGAATTAGAAAAGTTTATTACAAAAAATAAACATTTGCCCAATATGCCTACTGCAAAAGAAGTAAATAAAGTGGGCATTGAACTCGGTTCTATGAATGTGAAACTGCTGGAGAAGATTGAGGAACTCACATTGTATATTCTGCAACAACAAAAAGAAATCGATGAGTTGAAGAAATATGTTAAAAAGAAAAATTTATAGTAGATATCTATCCTTATATTTCGATGACATACATTCCTTAGAATATTTTACCGAATTATTTATGGCTTTTTTAAAACTATCGTTCCAAACAGTATCTGGCATCAGAACAGAATCTATATCCAGCGGCAAAAGTCAGTGGAGTTTTTTAATCCAAATTTTTTTTGAAAATTGAAAAAATAATTCTCAACTGTCAGATTAAATACTAACACTTACATGTAATGACCTACTCTTATTTTTGGATTAATTTTTCTATGGTGGCCGATAAATGAACTGATATCCAGCAAATCCTGGGAGGTGAAATGACGACCACCGTTCTCCTTTCCGTCAACAATTGCTTTTTTCATCCTTCCGGGGTCTTCCCCGATCCGTGTAAATTAACAAGTGTCCTGCCGGGGTTTGGCCCAAACAACCCCGGTGTATATGAAACAACTAACTTTGTGCTTTCATACATGCCGCAGGTAATAACAGATTTTCTTATCTATTTTATGAAACTTAATATTTGATTTCATTTTTTATTATGCCCGATTTTTCTGATTTACAATGGTCCGGTTTTTTCGGAGGAGATCAATGTTGAGTTTTATGAATACTGGCATGCCCAAGTATCATCCTTACAGTTTCAATGGACACTTCATTCGCCAGGTTAAGATTAGTAAATGTTAGTTTTTTGGTTTTGGTACTATTTGTTAATTCAGCTTCATCAGTTTCACCGTCTGTCGGTTATTTCCCTGAATCACTTCAGCAAAATAAGTTCCGCCTTTAAGACTACCACCCATGGTCATATAAGCAACGCCGCCATTCAGTTTTGTTATACTCATTTCTTTACCTGATATATCCATTATTTTTATTATGATCGGTTCAACATTGTTACCGTTTATATGCAAAGTAAAATCACTGGTGGATGGATTGGGCATTGCTGTTACTGAAAATACTTCTGCTTGCTGAGTCTCAGGTTGCTTTTTCGCTTTACCCCTTGCAGAGATCGGCGTAGATTGTTGTGTTGTGTATCCACTTAGATCAACTTCGCTATTTCCAGCGGTCATTGGATATAATATCAGATCTCCTGTTGTAAGTTGGCCAAAGAGAATTGCTGCAGCTTTTGTAATTACCTCCGGTTGTGATATTGGTCTGTTTTGCGGTGAAGTCCCCGTTTTTTCTGTAAGAGTAAAACCATTCAGGTAAGTGAAAGTGCCAAGTTTATTAATATTAATCACCAACTGACCGGCTGTTGGGGTAAGATTAGTAATTGTTACTTTATTGGTTTTGTTATTATCCGTTAACACAGATTGACTGATTCCATTAATTACAAATTGTGTGCTGTTCCCAATAGTGATGCGGCTGGCGTATAGTTCCAGGTCGTATTTTAATGAATTGTTCAATCCAAGCAGTGTAACTGTTCTTGTGCCGGCAGTGGAATAGGTGGTATAGCGCAAAACTTCCGGCGGACACATAGTGCCCCCGTATGAAGAACCATTGTCAGCCACACCTTGTGAATAACTTAATACTGCGTTCACCGTGGATGCAGCACCATCACTGTAACTGAAGTTGGATGAAATAATATTAGTAACGCCGGTTACATTCCAGTTGTTCCAGCCTCCCTGGCTATATGGATT
>JANNQR010000045.1:0-65111 GCA_031400855.1 Chitinophagaceae bacterium
TCCCCCTATATTACTATAAAGGGATCTAACTCCATTTGCTGTATTATTGCTTCCTGTTGTGTTAGAAAAAAGTGCCCTGCTTCCATTGGCAGTATTACTACTTGCAGTTGTATTGGAATAAAGTGCACTATCTCCTGTGGCCGTATTATAATCCCCTGTAGTATTAAAACGAAGCGCTGCAACTCCAGTGGCAGTATTATTAAATCCGCTTGTGTTGGAAAAAAGTGCACTATCTCCAGTAGCAGTGTTTCTAAATCCGGTTGTATTTAAAGCAAGAGCATCAACTCCATTGGCTGTATTGGAATAACCTGTTGTGTTGCTATAAAGAGCCCTATATCCATTGGCTGTATTAAAATCTCCTGTTGTGTTAGTATAAAGAGCATTAGCTCCATTGGCGGTATTGTAATTTCCTGTTGTGTTATATAAAAGAGTGCCAACTCCATTGGCGGTATTAAGATATCCGGTTGTGTTGGAGTAAAGTGCCCTAGCACCATAGGCGGTATTATAATTTACTGTTGTATTGTTAAAAAGAGCTTCAAATCCATTGGCGGTATTGTAATCGCCTGTTGCGTTTGAATAAAGTGAACGAATTCCATTGGAGGTATTGTTATTGCCTGTTGTATTGTTAAAAAGAGAGCCAGTTCCATTGGCAGTATTACCAAATCCTGTTGTATTTGAGTAGAGTGAGCTATCTCCATTGGCAGTATTGTAACTGCCTGTGGTATTAAAATGAAGTGCAGAAACTCCATTGGCAGTATTATTATTTCCAGTTGTGTTAGATAAAAGTGACCGGTAACCAGTGGCTGTATTTTGTATTCCCGAAATATTTTGAGAAAGCGCATTATTTCCGGTAGCGGTATTTCTATTTCCGAGAGTGTTTGAGTAAAGTGTACCTACTCCATTGGCGGTATTTTGATATCCGGATGTATTAGAGAAAAGTGCCACTATGCCAATTGCCGTATTTTCAACTCCAGTACTTAAAGGGTTTAGCGCATCCGTACCAAAAGAAGTATTAGAGGATCCTATTCTACCCGCCCTTACATTATTTCTTTTAAAAATAACATCATTATTGTCCGTCGTTCCTATAAAATTTGTAGCTGCATTTGTACCTGCATTTCCGGTTAATCCCCAGCCGGTATTGGCACTCACGCCTTTCCAGCTTAGTGCAGCATTATCCCAATAATAAAATCCGGGTAAATTGGTTCCTGCTGTAGTGGTTAAAAAAACCATCATTCCGTTTTGGTTAACAGTGGGGGCTGTTACCGGAAAAACATTTATCCTTGGTATCAAAATCCCATCTTGGTTGGTAGGTGCGGCGGGGTTGGCTGCTGCAATTTGTAATTTTGCAGTTGGGGTTGTTGTGCCTATACCGGTGTTTTGTGCATAGCCTTTATTGGTTAGCATCAGTACAATTAACAAACTGCTAAAAAGGTAAAGTATTAATGATTTCATATTGATAATTTTTACTTACCAAAACTATTCAATACATAAACCTTAAAAATCCCCCGTTTATGGGGTTTTTGTAAAAAGTGAGAAAGGAGAAGGTCAGACTAATTTTTCCCTAAAAGCTTTAGCCACGGCTTCGGCTTTGGAGTGTACATGGAGTTTTTCGTAAATATTCTTTACATGGCTTCTTACGGTTTCGGTAGATAGAAATCGTTCGGCTGCAATGGCCTTGTAGCTTTTGCCATCAGTAAGTCCAATTAATACATCCTGTTCCCTTGGAGAAAGGTTAAATGATTCCGCTGTTTGGTTAGTTTGTTTGCGAAACATTTGTAATACCCGGGTTGCAATGCTGCCTGTCATAGGTGCGCCACCCTGTACAAAATCATCCAGGGCTTCCATTAATTTGTCAGGCGGTGTTTTTTTTAACAGGTAGCCACTTGCACCGGCCATTACGCTGCGAAATATTTTTTCATCGTCTTCAAAAACGGTAAACATCACCACATCCACCGAAGGATAATCTTTCTTTACCAGCTTCACGGCTTCTATACCATTAATGCCGGGCATATCAATATCCATCAGCAGCAGGCGGGGCATAAAGGTTTCTGTTTGCTCCAGTAATGTACGAACATCATGCAGGGAAAAAACTACCCGGAAGCGGCCACTGTTTTCTAACAACAATTGCATGCTGTTACGTAATACATCGTTGTCGTCAACAATTCCAATTGTTGTCATGACATAAAGGTGGGTTTATATTTCTTCATTACAATCCCCCGTTTGGGTGAAAATTATTTTAATGGATAACGCAATTCTATGCTGCATCCTTTACCGGGTGAAGTAGTTATTACCAATTCAGCTTTCATTTCATCGGCCCGCTGCTGCATGTTTATTAAACCATTGCCAGTTTTATGATTGGCAATATCAAAACCAATACCATCATCTTCTATTTTCAGCACTAAATTTTTATCAATAACCTGCATGCATAGGAAGGCATTTTTACAACCCGCATATTTTATCAGGTTGTTCAATGCTTCTTTATACAGCATAAATAAATGCCGCCTGTCCTGCATGGGGATATCAAGCCGGGTGAGCTGGTTATCAAAATCAAGCTGATAGGCTATATCATTTGGTTCCAGCATTTCGGCCGCCAGTTCTTTCATACGGAGTATAATTCTTTCGATGGAATCATTTTGCGGATGAATGCTCCAGATGATATCATTAATACTGTCTCCGGCATTTTGTGCCGACAGGCCAATTTGTGTAAGCAGCGGTGTAACCGGATGCTCATCGCCCAATTGTTTTTTTGCTACCATCGATAGCATATTTACACTGCTCACGGAAGATCCGATTTCATCATGCAGGTCACGGGAAATACTATTTCGCATCTGTTGCATCTTTAACAGTTGATTTATCCGGTAGTGATATAACAAATACAGAATGGCTGCGATTGTGAGTACACTTAATACAATAAACCACCAGGTTTTCCAGAAAGGATAGGCTACAATAATCCTAAATTCTTTTACCTCACTTTCCACTCCATCGGAGTTTACTGCTTTAATGGCCAGTGTATATTTACCGGATGTAAAGCCTGCAAGGGATAAACTGCGTTGTGCAATAGCTGTCCATTCTTTTTGCAATGGCAGGATTTTATAATAAAATTTTGTGCGGTTACCCATTACCATTGAAATGGCGCTGAAATCAATACTTAATTCATTGGCAGAAGAAGGTAACAGGATCCGGTCGTCGTCAACCACCAGTTCTTTACCGCCGGAAATAAAACGGTTAAAATAAACGATGGGCTTTTGATTGTTTAAAGGTAAGGAATGGATGTTCCAGTGAATGAAGCCCTCCGGAGTTGCTAATATCATCGTTCCTTTACCCGTAGTAAAAAGGGATTCATAAAAAATATCTGTATGCAAGCCATCTTCTTTATTAAACACATTCCACTGTTTCGTCTTCATATCATACCGGCACAACCCACTTACAGTTACCACCCAAATATCATCTTTGTTGTCTCTCACTACATCAAAGGCACGTTGTGCAAGAAATCCTTCTGATTGAGTATAATGGCGGATAAATTTTTTGGTGCCGGGATTATACACCTGCAACCCCTCATCACTAGGAGTAATCCAGCAATTGCCGGCAGCATCCAATGCGATATCCACCACTGCTGTATTTGCCAATGACTGGATATTGTTTTCTTGCGGATAAAGATGTTGCCATTCTTCCGTTTGCTGATTATAATAATGCAGGCCATTGGAGGTTGCCAGCCAGGGGTTGCCGCTGGCATCAAAAACTAACCTAACCGTTTTCCAATTGTCAATAATTTTATTGCTGCCGTAATATTTTGTACGAATAACGCTAAACTTATTTTTTACAGGTTCCCATTTCATCAATTGCTGGTTATTGGCGAACCATACATTTCCTTTACTGTCAGTTGCTATTTTAAGTAAACCGGAATTTATAAAAGCAGTATCCTTAAATTTTGGAGCTGCATTTAAGAACCGGTCTTTTATTTTATCATAATAATACAGGAAAGGGGCATCCAGGGAACGAAGCCAGAAATTGCCCACTGCATCTTCAACAATATCTCTTAATCGCCGGTCCACCGCATTACCTTCTATAGCAACAGACCGGATGAACCGAAAACTGCTATCGTAAATATATATACCATAACCTGAATTGCAACTCATCCAGAATTGCTTAGTATCGTTACGGTATAGTACCGAACTTAAGTACGGCTTGTAAATATTTTTCCCTTTGGGTTGGTAAAAGGATTGGAACTGCCCCATCCGTTTATAAACCGGGTTCTTTTGAAAAATATTTCCTGGCGAACAAATCCAGGTACTGCCATCAGAAGTATGCGTAATACCAGTAAACGCATTTGCATTGTATTTTTCATTTTGTGGTTGCGTACCGCTGAGCAGTAAATATTTTTTTTGATGCAGGTTGAATTCAAACAACCCTTCATATGTACTTACATACAAAGAAGTATCGCTGCAATAAGCAATATTGGTAATAATATTTCTGGCAAAATTTTGCTTTGCATATTCCTGTGGGCTTGGAGGGTAGTTTGTAAATTGTTTAGTCAGTATATTAAAATGAATTAATCCACCAGCCCAGGTGCCCAGCCAAATATTAACAGCATCTTGTACATGGATAGTATGAAAACTATTATTGATCCATTCTGCTTTACTATTCTTTATATTCTTATAGCCAACAAATATTTTGCTTTTAGTATCAAAACGATAAAAACTATTTATACCTGCTAGCCATAAAACATCCGGATTGGCGGCATCGGCTGCAATACTTCTTAGTTGATTATCATCAAGGAAGCCTGCTTTTATATTTTTAGGGTTATCTGGAATATACTGGCGAAAGTTATCTGTTTTTTCATCATACAGCAGCAAACCCCGTCCATTGGTACCGAGCCATAAACGTCCCTGGCTATCTTTAAAAAAATCAAAAACCCAGTAGTGCCAATGTTCATCAGGAGTTGGGTGCAGGTATTGTTTCCATTTACCCGTCTTTCTATCAAGCTTGTTTACGCCCCTGCCAAAAGTACTCACCCATAAATTACCAAAACGGTCTTCTTCTATATCCCCAATTACATTGGATGAAATAGTTGTGCTGTCATTCCTTATTGAAAAAAAAGGAGTGAACTGGTGTCCGTCAAACCGGTACAAACCTGATTCGGTAGAGAGCCACAAAAAATGATCAGAAGATTCAAAAATTTTATTGTTCGTGGAATTAGGAACACCTTCGGCGCTTCCAAACCGTTTAAATCCTTTTATAAATTGCTGGGCAAATACGGGTTTCAACAAGATAAATGAAAGGGAAAATATGAATAATCTTTGCAACATGGCTATCGATAAAGTTACTGAAATTAAAAAACCGCTTCGAAAATCGAAACGGTTTTTAGTAATTTAATTTCACATTCAACTATCCAATACTTTAAATATGAGCTTCAATTTTCTTTACAAAGTTTCCTTTGGGTTGTGCACCTACTAATTTGTCAACCACCTGTCCGTTTTTAATGAACAAGATAGCAGGGATAGAAGTGATGCCATAGTTCATAGATACCTGCGGGTTTACATCCACATTCACTTTACCTATGTTTACTTTACCATCATACTCTTTACTTAGTTCTTCAATAACCGGCCCGATAGCACGGCAAGGGCCGCACCATTCTGCCCAAAAATCAACTACGGTCAGTTTATCAGAAGCCAGAACATCAGTCTGGAAATTTGAATCGGTATACTCTTTAGCCATTTTAATAATTTTTGTTTTAATTAGATATAGGGGGGCAAATTTAAGTCCGTTTATGTTAATATGCAGTAGTGACGTGAATTTGTGTAAAACTTGTCAGCATGGTTTGTCAGATAGCTTGCAATACTGCTAAAACGTCGGATATTTGAGTTGAAGAGAGTATAGTAAGAACATAGCCCAGAAAAAGGAGGGAAAGAGAAATACAAAAGGATAAGTATAATGATAGATTCAATCCTATTTCTCTCTACAGAGCTTGCCGAAGTATCCCTCTTTTCGACTTGTATTCAACTCCTTTTACACTGTTTGCACCTGCACTTCCAACTCAGGGCTTTTCTCCAGGAACTGTATCATTTCTTCATTCATTTCAAAGCCGTTGCCGGTAGTTACGAGGCTGATTCTCATCTTGTTCTTTGGTTCTGTTAAAATGAACTTTAAAGTTGAATTTCCCCGGTGAGAACTCACATTTTTTTCTACAAATGCTACCATTGCGGCACTGATATCCTGCGGATGGGCTTCAATCGTTATTGTTTTTGTCATGTTCCGTTTCATGGTTTCGGCGAGTGAAACAGACATTACCTTAAATTCAAATTCGTCTTTATTGTATCTTGGTTTGAAATATCCGTTGATAAGTACCGTACTTCCTTGTTGTAAAATGGGAAAAAGACGCAGATAATCTTCACTAAACAAAGGGAACTCTGTTTTTCCGGAGTAATCTTCGATAATGAAATTGCCATATTTGTTTCCGCTTTTTTGTGCTATCCTGTGTTGGGCATCAACTACCATTGCCACCAAACGGAATGGTCTGCCGGGATTGGGCTGCATTTTTATTTCATCCTTAAACTCATTGAAATCTGCAATGGTGGTAACGCCATAATGCCGCATTTCAAACTTGTAATTATCCAACGGGTGGCCGCTTAAAAATATGCCCGTTACTTCTTTTTCATTATCTAATTGTTTGATCAATGGCCATGGTTCACAATCAGGAATTCTTGGTGGCGGTATTTCCATACTGATGGGTAAATCGCCAAACAAGGTATTGGTAGCTGTTGCATTTTGTGTGGCATATATCTGCCCATACTTAATAATTTTTTCAATACCGTTCATCATTTCGCCTTCGGGTACATTAAAATATTGTGCCCGGTGGTGTTCTGGAAAACAATCGAATCCACCTGAATGAGCAAGGCTTTCTAATGTTTTTTTATTAACAGTGCGTTGATTGATGCGTTTGATGAAATCAAAAATGTTGACAAAGGAGCCGCCTTTTTTTCTTTCATCAATAATACTTTCTATGGCGGCTTCACCCACACCTTTTAATCCGCCAAGACCAAAACGAATTTCACCTTTATCATTTACGGCAAAACCTTTTAATGATTCATTGATGTCCGGCCCCAGTACTTTTAATCCCATTCGTTTACATTCTTCCATAAAGAAAGTGATCTTGTCAATACTGCCGGCGTTGTTCAACACCGCTGACATATATTCAGCAGGGTAGTGGGCTTTTAAGTAAGCTGTCTGATACGCTACATACGCATAACAGGTGGAGTGAGATTTGTTGAATGCATATTGTGCAAATGCTTCCCAGTCAGTCCAGATTTTTTCTAATCGTTCAACAGGCAATAATTTTTGTGTAGCTCCTTCAATAAACTGTGCTTTCATTTTGTCCAGCACCGACTTTTGTTTTTTACCCATTGCCTTCCGAAGAACATCCGCATCACCTTTGCTGAAACCGGCTAATTTTTGCGCCAGCAACATTACTTGCTCCTGGTATACGGTAATACCATAAGTTTCCTGCAGGTATTCTTCCATCTCAGGCAAGTCGTACTGAATAGATTCACGGCCATGCTTACGGTCAATATAGTTAGGGATATAAGCAATAGGGCCGGGGCGGTACAAGGCATTCATGGCAATCAGGTCGCCGAATTTATCGGGCTTTAATTCCCGTAAATATTTCTGCATGCCGGCACTTTCAAACTGGAATGTACCGATAGTAGCGCCGTGTTGATAGAGTTCAAATGTTTTTTTATCATCCAATGGAATTTCATCTAAATCAATTTCTACTCCGTGAATTAATTTGATAAGAGCCAACGCATTTTTTAAAACGGTCAGGGTCTTCAATCCCAAAAAGTCCATTTTCAGGATACCTGCATTTTCAATATCATTTCCTTCAATCTGTGTCAGCCATAGCGTAGATTCTTTGGAAACAGCAATCGGAATCATCTCCATCAAATCTTTTGGTGCGATGATGATACCTGCCGCATGAATGCCGGTACTGCGGACAGAACCTTCCAGTCGTTCTGCTTCATGTAATACTTTACTCAAAACAGATTTGGTGTCTTTATAGATTTCCCGGAGCTTTTTTACATTCTCCATGTCATCATTGCCCATGCCTTCTTTTTCTTCGAGAGATGTTTCACTCCGTCCGCCTTGGGCATCAGGACGGACATCTTTTATTTTCATTGGCGCATGTAACACTCTCCGCAGTTCTGTACCCGGGCGGTCCGGAACTAATTTAGTTAAGGCACGACTTTCGGGCAATGGCAAATCCATTACTCTGGCCACATCGGCAATGCTTGATTTGGCAGCCATCGTACCATAGGTAATGATTTGTGCTACCTGGTTCTTGCCATACTTTTCTACTACGTAGTCAATTACTTTTTGCCTGCCTTCATCATCAAAGTCGGTATCTATATCCGGCATTGATTTACGGTCGGGATTTAAAAACCTTTCGAATAGTAAATTATATTTTATCGGGTCAATGTTTGTGATGCCGATACAATATGCCACCACCGAACCTGCAGCTGAACCACGTCCCGGACCGATGAATACACCTTTATCTCTTCCGGCCTGTATAAAATCGCCAACAATTAAGAAGTAACCGGCAAAGCCCATCATGCGGATGGTGAACAATTCAAACTCTAACCGTTCTCTTATTTCGTCCGTTATTTCTTTATATCGTTTGTCAGCACCCTGATACGTTAGTTCTTTTAAATATTCCCACTGGTTTTGCGACTCCGCAGATACTTTGTATTTACCAATCGTTTCTTCTTTGGTATGAATCTGGAACCGTTTTTCAATCGGGAAGTTGGGCAGCAAAATATCCCTTGTTAAATTCAACAACTCAACTTTATCTATTACTTCATTGGTATTATCTATGGCTTCGGGCAGGTCGTGAAAAACCTTGCTCATTTCTTCCGTTGTTTTAAAATAAAACTGGTCATTAGGAAAAGCAAAGCGTTGTTTTGTTTTTACCTGAACATCGTCATCATTAAATTCCCGCAGCGCATCATCTTGTATTTTTGCACCAGTATTAATGCATAATAAAATATCGTGGGCATTAAAATCATCCTGCTCCACATAATGTGAATCGTTGCTTGCAATGATTTTTACTTTATACTTTTTGGCAAATTTTATTAATACTTCATTTACTTTATCCTGATCGGCCATGCCATGGCGTTGCAGTTCTACATAAAAATCTTCCTGGAAAATATTCAACCACCATTTGAATTCGTTCTCTCCTTCCTCTACTCCCTTTTTCAAAATGGCTTGTGGTACCGATGCGCCGAGGCAGCAGGTGGTAGCAATTAGTCCCTCATGGTATTTTTGAATGAGTTCTTTGTCTATACGTGGATATTTACCATACATGCCTTCTACAAATCCAAGCGAAGTAAGTTTGATCAGATTTTTATAACCAACTTCATTCTTTGCCAGCAATATCTGGTGATGGCGTTTATCCTTTATTTCTTTGGTAAATGTTTTTATGTGGCGGTTTTCTGTAATGTAAAATTCACAGCCTACTATGGGTTTTACTTTTACAGTGCCATCATCATTCTTATGTTTATAGGCTTCGGCTACAAATTCAAAAGCACCGAACATATTGCCATGGTCGCTGATGGCCAATGCGGGCATGCCATCTTTAATGGCTTTCTTATAAAGATTTTGAATGGATGCTGCTCCGTCTAACAGAGAAAATTGTGTATGTACATGGAGATGAGAAAATTTCATAGTAAAAAAAAATTAATGTTTCAATTTAAGAAACCCTGATATAGTTATTATGGAAGTGTTGCCAATTTTTTTCATATCTAATAAATCATTGTCCCCGGTAAGTAGAAAATCGGCCTGTCCATCTATTGATAAGGATAAAAGAAAATTATCTTTTGGGTCACGGCAGATAGTAACGTTGCTTTTTGTTTCAACAAAATCGATATAGGGGTCAAATACAGAAAGCATTTCATTTAAAGCATCTTTTGTAAAAAATTTTTTTAGCTTTGGTTTTGTAATTGTTACTTCAATCTCGTTGATAAGTTCTGCACTAAAAAGTAACCTTACTTTTCCTGCAAACAAAAGGTGATCCAACAAATTTATTTTTTTTGAAATAATAAAACTTACCCAAAGGTTTGTATCGATAATGAGCCTGAGTGTTTTATTTTTTGGCATAACGTTTGGCCCTTACATCTTCAACGATTTTGGTAATTTCTTCGAGGCTTGGGGAATTAGCTGTTTTGCGCCTCATCTTTTTCAGATAGGTTTTTAATTTTGATGCTGGCTCATCACTTACTTTGATAAGTTTAAGGTCTTGCATGCCCTTAATAAGTGTTAAAGCTTTTGGGTTTAATATATCAACTGTAATTGTACTCATAGGTCAAATTTAAAAAAATAAATGGACTTACTTCAAATTGTTTTAAAGCTCTGTCAGCCAGCAAGGAGAACTGGGTGTGGACATGGAGATGGGAAAATTTCATAGGACAATATTCCTCTTTATATATTTTTTATCTATCAGGAAAATTTTAAATCACAGTTCACTGGCTCGTGACTCGTAGCTAACAACTCGCAGCCATCTCTTAATCCTTATTCTTGTCTTTATCCTTAAACTTTTTCTTAAACGAATAGATGCTAATCGAACCACTGCTATAACTGCACACCCAAGCTTCCAGTGTTTTATCATTTTCAAATATATCAACACCCACCGGATGGCCGCCACAGGGCAAAGATGCCACTTTCTCAAAGTTGTCGGAATTGATTTTGTACACATCCACATAGTCACTGGTGTAGCAGGTTACGAAAATAAACTTATGATTTTTTGATAATACAATCGTTCTGGGTTGCGAATGGGTTTTAGCAGAATATAATTGTTTGCCTGTCGCCACATCTATACAAGCAATAGTGCCGAGGCTGTTGTACGATACAAATAAATGTCCGCTGGTATCCATTACAATATGCCGGGGGCTGCTCCACACATTCAGAATGCTTTCGCTTTTCCAGGTATTGTTATCTACCACATTCAAACTGGAACCACCCATAATGGCGATATAGGATTTTTGATTCTTATCATCCACGGCTATACCTCTTGGAATAGCTGATACAGGAATGGTGCTGATCACTTTTCCATAGGGTAAAGCTGTTGAATCCATTTGGAGCACACTTGTATTTCTTGAATGCCAGTTGCTTACTAATAAATATTTACTGTCAGCGGTTCTGGATATTACTTTTGGTGTTTTACCGGTTTCAATCAATGGTACCCTGAAAGAATCTTTTTTCATTTCACCGGGATAAATAACGGTCACCGGTTTTGTTTTTTGTTCAGCGGTAGTAACCGCATTATTTTTTGAAAAATTATTTACCCAAATCGGAACAATACCATCAGCATTATGCAAAGACACCCATAATGTTTCATCACCATGACTGAAACAGGCTTCTACCGGTTTTTCCTGGTAAGATGCGATGGGACGGCTGCGGTTATAATCCCAGCCCATTCCCCGGGTTGGGGTGAATTTGAATTCACGGGTCAGTTTCCTGCTGGCCTGATTAAATTCATAAACACTCATTCCTTCCAGGTTCATGGCATAAAGTTTTGAACCAGTAGCATTAAAAATGACAGATTTAGTGCCTTCGGCAGCATTCAAAACCTCCTTTTTTTCATATTCAATATCTGAATAGGGTTTAAGGGGCGGAGTTACAGGAATCGAATCTTTAACGACCTTTTTCAAAAGTGAATCGTTAGATATCTCCTTGCTTCCAGAGTTGTTGCAACTTGTAGTCAGGATGAAAAAAGTGAAAGCGGATAGTATCGTTTGCATTGTTCGAAGTAATGATAAATTTGTTAAAATCTCCCCTTTAAATTATGTTGATTTGTCTCAATTTCCACATCCTGTTAAGAATTCTAAATCACTTATTCACAATGATTTAGGATGCTAACAATTTTATCCAACTAATTTCGTTTAAAAATGTGATTATTTCTGGGTTGTAACCTTTATTTTTGCCCACCTCACAAGGAGGAAACTGTTTGCTTGCTGGCAGACAGCTTTTATTAACCAGATTAGAAAATCATCCTAAAGAAGAAAAACATGGTTAAACAATTTATACCAGCAGTTGCTTTTATATTTTTACTCAGCAGTTGTTCTACGTTCAAGCCTTTAAATTTTACCAGTAATAGACAAGTAGCTACTGCTAATGCAATTACATCACAATCAAAATTTATTGAAGATATTTCCGTAACAGCTCCTGTTGTTGCAGATAAAACGACAGTAGTAAAGGCTGAGCCTCAGGGTAAACAACACGATATTTCAACCTCAATAACTCCCGGTGAGGCTACAAAAAGTAAAGCACAATCTGAAAAGGCAGAAGCTGATATGTTAGCAATGCTAATGGCGAGCCGTAAAGAAGAACCAGAAATAGAAGATGCTTCGTCAGTACAGCTTAAATATTCGGTATTGTTGAAGACGGAAGTTGAATCTTTACCCAGTAAAACTTTATTAGACAATGTAGATAGTTGGTATGGTGTCCGCTATATCACAGGGGGCAATACCAAAAAAGGGGTTGATTGTTCCGGGTTTACTGTGGCAGTTTATTCAGATGTTTATGGAATTAATTTACCAAGGGTTTCAAGAGAGCAATACCGGATCAGCAGGAAGATTTCGACAACAGAATTGGAAGAAGGCGATCTTGTTTTCTTTATTACTAAAGGTAATGGAGTATCGCATGTTGGCATCTATCTGGGTAATAATAAATTCATTCATGCTACCGTCCACAAGGGCATTATGGTGAATGATCTTTCTGAATCTTATTACGCTAAACGTTATTTTGGTTCCGGAAGGATCGATGACAAACAAATTGTCAGTAATTAATCCTTCTTAATTCCCATTTTTCTTTTAATGGTAAGTATCACTGGCTGAATATCCGGTGATAATTTCATGTAAACAGTACTTGTGGCATACAATAAGATGAATACAATACTGCGCAGGAACATTCCTGCCAACCCATGTATGTTCAAAAAGGCGAAATGGCAAATACCATAGCAGGCTGCCGCCAATAGAACAGTATAGAGAGATTGAATGGTAAGAGGAAAAAGTTTAAATTTTTTCCACAGAAATGCTATCCGTATAATATTATAAATTGTAACAGACACTAATGTTCCAATTGCCGGGCCTATGATGCCATATTCTTTTGTGAGGATATATGTAAGGGGTAGCATTATTATCAATAATATTACTCCACTGACCAATTCAAACTTCCAATAGATGGAAGTAGCAATTATTTGTGCATTGACACCGGTGCCCATGTCAATAATTTTTGTTATCCCCAACACAAAGAAAACCCAACCGGCATTGAGATAAGATGGTTTTATTCCGAATGTATTAATAGCATCCGTAAAATTCATCCATATCAGTAAAAAAATAGCGCAGGCAAAAATGAGTTGGTTAATGGATGACCGTTGATATACTTTTTGCAATAGTGCCATGTTCTTATCCTTCCATGCTTTGGATAAATGGGAAATTGACGCAGCGACAATAGCCCGCTGCGGTGCCTGGATAATACTAACCATTATAGTGGCAAGTCCGAACACACCGGCTTTGGCAGGACCATCTTCTAAAGCGGAAGCTATAATAATGGTATCAAAAACCTGGGAAAGAGTAAAGATTAATGTGCCACCATAAACAAATGAACAGAGAGCTATAATTTTTTTAAAAAACCGTCTACTGACTTTACTTACTTTGAAGGTGAAGCGGATTTTTTTTGTAAAAACCAGATACACAAACAAACTAATTGCAATGCCGGGATAGGTAAAGGCAAAAAGCCGGATGAACAGATCAAAATCAGTGATCGTATTGGTAATAAACAACACAATTAATATGGTGGTAAATAATCTCCATTGTACTTCCTTAAAAAAAGTGGTGAGCACTGATTTATGAAGGCTCCAGGCATAGGCTTCCAGCACAGTATAAATGGTGAGGCCAAGACCCATTGGAAATATCCAGTAGTAATAGCTGACTAACTGCGGAGAATTGGTGCCGAATTTTTTTAAGACCAAATGTTTTAATGCCCAGCCAGCTATCATCACTAATACAAACCCAATAGTGCTTACTACTAAGGCCCATGTTATCATATCATTCTTATCCTGGGGGAGGTTCTCATTATAATAAGGATGAAACTTAAAAATATAAGAAGGCATAGCCATGGCAGCGAACGCCGACATCATTGTAGCTATTGCAATGAATATGGTGGTTAGCCCGTATTCAGCTTCTGTAAAATTTCCCTGGCGGGTAAAAAAATAAGTGTTCAGTAAGCCGACAGCAAAGCCGATATAAATTACAAGGGATGAGATAATACTTTGCCGGCGAATATTGCTCATATCATAAAGTTAAGAGGGGAATGGCGAGTGACAAGTGAGGTTATTCTGTTTTCTTTATACTGATGTAATAATTTTTGTTGATGTCCATACTGTAATTCAGCGGCAAATCAAAATTTTGCCACTCTGTTTTGGGATAAATAATGAATCGTTTTCCGCCAGTTAATGGAACCGGCATATTAAAACCATCAACACAGTTCGTCCAACGGTATGAAATTTTTCTTTCTTTTATTTTATATTCCAGTACAGGTATTTTCGCTGTTCTTAAATATTGGTCAAAAATTTTAGATAAATCTTTTCCTGATTGTTTCGAGAAATAAACTTCCACATCTTTTGAATCAACTGTCTGGTGATAAAAATCTTTATTTAAACCTCTCATTATCTTTCTGAAAACAGAATCATTATCAATCACCTGTCGTATAGTATGTAAAAGATTAGCTCCTTTGTTATACATATCACCGCTGCCTTCCATGTTTACTCCATATAACCCAATCAGGGGTTTGTAATTTCCGATATTTGATCTGAGCCCCTGTACATATTCATCACCTGCTTTTTTGCCATACTGATATTCTACAAATAAGGCTTCTGAATACATGGTAAAGCCTTCATGCACCCACATATCCGCAATATCATTAGTAGTAATATTGTTGCCAAACCATTCATGGCCGCTTTCATGAATAATAATATAATCCCACTTTAATCCCCAGCCTGTACCTGAAAGATCTCTGCCCAGATAGCCGTCCATATAATGATTTCCATAGGCGGTTGCACTTTGGTGCTCCATTCCAAGGTGTGACGACTCAACAAGTTTAAAACCGTCTTCATAAAAAGGGTAGGGGCCAAACCAGTATTCAAAAGCTTTGAGCATGGGTTTTACATCCCGGCCAAATTGCTTCTTAGCTTTCTCTACATTATAATCCAGTACCCAATAATCCAATGAAAGATTTTTTTCTGTTTCACCAATATAGTTATCGGAAATATGAACATACTTCCCGATATAGGGCACAATATTATAATTGTTAATCGGGTTTTTTACCTGCCAGGTATAAAGCATGCTGCCATCTTTCTGGTCATCTTTTGAATATAGTTTTCCATTGGCCACCGCCACTAATGTATCTGGAACTTTTACCTGTATCAATGCTCCCTGATCGGGTTCATCGCTTTGGTGATCTTTGCAGGGATACCACACACTGGCTCCCAATCCCTGGCAGGCTACTGTCATCCACGGACGGCCTTTGGCATCTTTGCCCCAAATCCAACCACCATCCCAGGGCGGGTTAATGGCTTCACGGGGTTTGCCTTTGAAGTAAATTTTAATGCTATGAAGTGTAACAGGGTGGTGCCGTTGCAATGCTGTTTTAGCGGATACAAAATTGAAGCTGCCAAAGTCAATGATATAAACATTGCCGTTTCGTTTGAAAGTTTTTACTTTTTTATTGTTGAAAATGATACTATCAATCGCCATTGGCTGTTGCAGGTCTATCTGCATCTTTTTATTCTTTCCGTCGCTATTTACATCAAAACCTATTTGGTTCCAGCCCTTAATGGTTTTTGATTGATAGTCGGGAGCTATATAAATATTATAGGAAACCACATTCCACCAGGCCCTTTCAGGAGTGATGCTGCCACGAAGTGTATCCTGACGGGTGAACTTACCTTTTGGGTTTAATGGTTGTGCACAGGTGCTTTTTGAAAAGCAAAGTGTAACTGCAATAAGGGAAGCATACGAAAAATAAATAAACCGGCTAATGTATTTCAAAGTGGTATGTTTTGTTAGCGTAAATTTAAGCTTTGATATTTAAGATGAAAGTTAAAAGTAATTGCATAAAAATACTGTTTCTTGTGGTGTTCACAGGCCAGTTAGCTGCCTGTTACAACAAAAAAAATAGTGAAGGGAACATTTTCCACTATAACGAGTTTAACGGTATATCCTCTCTTGATCCGGCTTTTGCTAAAAGCCAGTCGACTATGTGGGCGGCTCATCAGTTATATAATACGTTAGTCGAAATAGATGATAGCCTGCATATCATTCCATCATTAGCTAAAAGTTGGGACATTTCATCCGACAGAACTGTTTTTACTTTCCATTTGAGAGACGACGTTTTTTTTCATGATGATGAAGTTTTTCCCGGAGGTGAAGGAAGAAAATTTACGGCAGGGGATGTGGAATATAGTTTTTCCCGGATCATTAATAAACAAACGGCCAGTCCCGGTGCATGGATTTTTAACCGGAAGGTAGATACCCTCCAGCCCTTTAAAGCGATTGATGATTCTACTTTTCAGTTAAAACTGCTTCAACCGTATATTCCAATGCTTGGAATTATTTCAATGCAATATTGTTCGATTGTAGCAAAAGAAGCCGTAGAGAAATACGGGAATGATTTTCGCCGACATCCTGTTGGTACCGGACCTTTTTATTTTGTGGACTGGGAAGAAGGTCAGGCATTGGTATTGAAAAAAAATAAACAATATTTTGAAAAAGATGAATCAGGTAACAGGCTCCCTTATCTGGATGGTGTGAATGTGTCTTTTTATGAAAGCAAAGCAACAGAGTTTTTATTATTCCGGCAAAAGCAACTGGAGTTTATCAATGATATTGAATCATCTTTTAAAGATGAAGTACTGACAAAGAAAGGAATGTTGCGAAAAGAGTGGGAGGGGAAAATTGAATTACAGGTCAATCCATATCTGAACATTGAGTATCTCGGTATTCTTGTTGACTCAGCGAATGATCTGGTGAAAAATTCACCGATGCGGTTAAAAAAGATCCGACAGGCTATCAATTATGGGTTCGATCGCAGAAAAATGGTACTATATCTCCGGAACTCTCTGGGTACACCAGCCGAATCAGGATTTGTACCAATGGGGCTCCCATCTTTTGATTCATCCATCGTAAAAGGGTATCACTACAATCCATTTAAGACAAAACAATTACTGGCAGAAGCTGGTTTTCCGGATGGGAAAGGATTGCCTGCTATTAAATTACTCACCATTGCTATTTATGCTGATATGGCCAATTTCATCGCCAAGCAATTAGAAGAATCGGGCATACCAGTTCAGGTGGACGTACTTCAAAAGTCTTTACTGTTAACCATGACATCCGGTTCAAGGGCCGCATTTTTCCGGGGTAGTTGGATTGCTGATTATCCTGATGCAGAGAACTATTTGTCTGTTTTTTATTCTAAAAATCCGGCACCGCCAAACTATACAAGATATAAAAGTGCAAGTTTTGATGCACTATTCGAAAAAGCTTTAAAAGAAGATAACGATTCGCTTCGTTATAAACTTTACCGGCAAGCTGACCAGGTTATGATTGAAGATGCTCCGGTGGTACCGCTGTGGTATGATAAAGTGGTGAGATTAGTACAGCCAAATGTAAAAGGGTTTAAACCCAATGCGCTTAACCTTCTCGAACTACGAAAAGTAAAAATATATTAGCTGTAAATACAGATGTTCAGTTCTAAATCGTAGAACTACTATAAAATAGTTTTAGAAATTTTACGATAACTATTGCAGAATTGAGAAAGAGAAATTACTTTAGCTATCCGGTTATTGATCTTATCTATTTTATCTGACTTGATAGCTGGTTACAAAATCCATTTTCTCAGATTGACTAAACTGAGCCGGATCTTATAAAAACTAAAATTTCCGTACAATGCAATGTCTCTTTACACATTTTGTTTTGTCTGTTTCCTTTACATGCTTCTTTCAAAATGCCATTAAAGCTCAGGCAGATTATACGTTTAAAAATCCTGTTCTTATATCTGGTATCAATTTACAAACCGGAGCTGTTTATAAATTCAGTAATGTAAAGGGAGGTTTAGATGCAAAAATTACAATTACGGGATCCACAGGTGGCGTCACGTTAAGTTCTATAGATGAAAGTAACAAAGGATATACAGACGCTTTTCAACCTGAAATAAATGTGGCGCCTAACTCAAACGGATACATAGAATTCAAAATTGATTTTTTTAATGCTGTAAACGGAAGTCTTCAACAACAGGAGTTGATACCTGTTACTTGCTTGGATGTTGATGGTATTACTTATAGCGATGGAAAATTATATCATGAGGATCAGGTACAGTACATGCCTGGTTATTTTGATTATAACATAACCGGAGGTAGTTTAAAAGTTACAAACTCCGGGAATTGGATTGTAATTAAAAATACAACTGGTTTTAGTTATGCCGGTATAGATACTTTGTATCAGGATGTAATGGCAACAGTGGTGAATAGTAATACTTCGGGCTTCCTGATTCGGGTAGGTGCTGTTAATACATCTTCAACTCATTCAGCAATTCGCAATAGCAACGTTTACTTTAAGAAATTTACTTATTCTAAGCCACGAACATTGCCTAACAGGACTATGTTGAGCCTTAGTGGAAAAATGAAAAATGCCGGAGTCGAATTAAAAGGAACTTTATCCTCCAGTCATTCTTACGAAAGATTGGTCATTGAAAAAGCTGCTGCATCTGGCTTGTTTGAATATGTGGACGAAATAGATATTTCGTCCACCACATTCAACGGGTATTCTTTTACTTATTTTGATTCCAGGGTTACAGGGAGTGTAAACTATTACAGGATTCATCTTCTTAGTAATAAATACAATATGGAGGAAATCAGTAATACACTGATGGTTAAAAAAGAAAATAGCCCGAAAGAATTAGAAGTTATTAATACGTTTATACAATCGGGGAATCCGGTGTTAGCAATTAGTTCGTTAAAAGAAGCAGAAGCGGATTTAAAGATCTTTGAACTGTCAGGCCGGATTATAAAAAGTATCTCTACCCGGCTGAATGCAGGTTATAATAATATTAACCTCTCAGGTCTTAGTTTTTCGAATGGGTGTTTTGTCTTATTGATCACAACAAAAAATAGTACAATCAGCAAAAAAATATTTATTCTTTAAATAAAGACAATTAATCTATAGGGCATCTCTAAAAACTTGCCTTTTCCTCTCCAGATGGAGTTCCCGATTCCGCCTATGGGGCGGGAGAAGGGAAGGAGCGAAGCTCGATAAAGGGGAGATCAAAAAAGTTATACCGATACGACATTAAAAGCATGTCCTTCAGTCATACTTGTTGTCTATCGGTATTAATACCTCTGGCAAGGATATTAATTTATACCGATACGAAATTAGAAGCATGTCCTTCAGTCATACCTGTTGTCTATCGGTATTAATACCTCTGGCAAGGATATTAATTTAAAGTCTATTTGGTATTAAAGTCTATTTGGTATTATATGTTTTTAGAGATGCCCTTTAATATATGTCAGTAAAAAAATAGTTAATGGGATGCTTTTAGTTTTTCTTTAAAAACCTTTCTGAACTTGTCCAACTTCGGACGTATAACAATCTTGCAATACGGGTTAGCATTTTCATTTAATTCAAAATATTGCTGATGATAATCTTCAGCCGGATAAAATACGGTAAAAAGAGTTACCTCAGTAACGATTGGTTTATCAAATGCACCACTTTTATTTAATTCCGTTTTATACTTTTCCGCTTTTTCTTTTTGCTCCTGGTTATGGTAGAAAATTCCACTCCGGTATTGTGTACCTACATCTGCACCCTGGCGGTTTAATGTTGTTGGGTCATGTGTTTCCCAAAAAACTGCCAGCAATTCATCAAAAGTGATTTTAGCCGTGTCATATACAATTTGTAAAGCTTCAGCATGCCCAGTAGTACCTGAACAAACTTCTTTATAAGTTGGATTCGCACCCGGGCCACCAGTATAACCTGATGTGGCGCTGATAACTCCCTCCAATTCTTCAAAAATGGCCTCAGTGCACCAGAAGCATCCATTGGCAAACGTGGCGATTCCGGTTCCGGGTATAGCTTGTTGTTGTATAGATTCCATAGTGTTTTTTGTAATTATTTTAGTTGTTTCAGGCGATTTTTGGGCGCAGGATAAAAGTGTTGTTAGTCCAACAATTCCTGAGGTTAACCAGGTTTTCATAATATGTACTTTTAAATTCTTCATCTTAATGATCATGCAAGTTACGTAAAGAGTAATCCGATAGTTTGTCAGATAGCTGCCATATGTTGCCTATTTGGTAAACTGTTAACAGTAGTAAAACAAATGCAAACCGAAAAGGTTTGTTAATACAATTAACTTTGTCCGCCGGATTATACAAATGATCTTTTCGAAAGGACAATTATGAAACTATTTCCTGAATCAGCTAATCAGCAACTTGAATTTAACAAGATAAAAGACCTCTTGGCAGATTTATGCCAGACAGACTATGCCTGTTCCAAAGCCCAGGAACTCAGGATTCACACAAAGAAAGAATTTGTTGAGTTGGAATTGAAACAAAGTCATGAGTACCGGCAATTGGTTGTCAATGCTATTTATTTCCCCAATGATAATATTCTGAATCTTTCCAAAGAACTAAAACTGCTTTCTATACCGGGAGCTGTTTTGGGTACCGGCGATTTGCAACTGATTCGAAAACTGGCGGAGAGCATCGAAAAGATTTTTCGCTGGTTTGATAACGAAAGAAAACAAGCTTACCCGGCTCTGACAAGTGTAATCAGTGGTACCTACTATGAAAAAGCGATTGTGGAAATGATCAATGATGTGGTGGATGAGGTGGGACAGGTAAAAGATAATGCTTCAGATGATTTGAAGGAGATACGGATGAGTTTATATCGCAAAAGAAATGAACTGAGAAGACTTTTTGATAAGATTGTTTCAAAACTGAATAAACAAGGCTATTTAGCTGAAATAGAAGAAAGTTTTTTAAATGGCCGGCGTGTACTGGCAGTATTTGCAGAACAGAAAAGAACAATAAAAGGAATTTTACATGGAGAAAGTGATAGCCGGAAAACAGCTTTTGTAGAACCTGAAGAAACCATTGAATTGAATAACACCATTTATGAATTGGAAAATGATGAAAAAAAAGAAGTGTATCGCATTTTAAAAGAATTGACCACTAAATTGTCAGTTTATGCTTCACTTCTTACAGACTGGCATATTGTTACCGGCGAATTTGATTTTATACGGGCTAAAGCAAAACTGGCCGCAGAAATAAAAGGTGAGTATCCGTCTATAACAGATAAAGCTCATGTTCATTTGGTAGAAGCCTATCATCCGCTTTTGTATCTCTACAATCAAAGAGCAGGCAAGTCAACCGTTCCTGTTAACATTACGTTAGATGAGGCAAGTCGCATCCTTGTCATCAGCGGACCAAATGCCGGTGGAAAAACAGTGACGATGAAAACAGTTGGTCTTTTACAAATGATGGTACAGAGTGGTCTGTTGGTGCCGGTACACCCATCCTCGCAGTTTGGTATTTTTAAACAGTTGATGATTCATATTGGCGATACGCAAAGTATAGAATTTGAATTAAGCACTTACAGCAGCCATTTATTGCACATGAAGTATTTCATAGAAGAAGCAAATGGACGTACATTATTTTTTATAGATGAATTGGGAAGTGGTAGTGATCCTAATCTTGGCGGTGCATTTGCGGAAGTAATATTGCAGGAATTGGCCAAAAAACATGCAATTGGAATTGTGACTACCCACTATCTTAATCTAAAAATCATGGCGGGAAAAACTGCAGGCATTCTTAATGGTGCTATGGCTTTTGATGAAAAGAACCTGAAACCGCTATACAAACTCTTAATCGGGAAACCGGGAAGCTCTTATACTTTTTCTATTGCCGAAAGAATCGGACTTGATAAAGAGTTGATCAATAGGGCCCGGCTATTGGTGGATAATGATCAATTCCGCTTGGATAAACTATTAAACCGGACTGAACAGGATTTGCAGGATATTGAAAAAAAAGAAAAAGATTTAAACCGATTAGTCAAAGAGAATGAAAAACTAAAAAAAGAAATGCAGCAGGTGGTGGATAAAGAAAAACATCGCCAGCAAGTGGAGTTATTGAAAGAGCAGAATAAGATAGCTGAAGACCGGATGGTCTATTTAAAGGATATGGAAAGAAAATTGAAGCAACTTCAGGTAGAATGGCGAAAGGAAGAGAATAAGAACAAAGTGATCAGGCAAATGGAAGCCTTACTTTTTAAAAAAGATGAGAAAAAAGTTGTGAGCAAGATGCAGAAAAAGATTGATTTAAAGTTTAATGAAGTTGGAGGTGAAATAAATATTGGCAACAAAGTAAAAATGAAAAAGAATCATCAGGTTGGTGAAGTGATAGAAATGAGAGGCAAAAGGGCCGTGGTAAAAATTGGCTTATTGCCAATGCAGGTAGATGTAAAAGATTTAGTGGTGGTAAAGGAGAAAGACGGATAACGGAACTCCGTTCCGTTTGTTTGGCCGATACAGACCCGATAGTTATCGGGTTCCGGCCTCCGGGATAACGGAACTCTGTTCCGTTCATTTAGGCAAAACAGTTTTCCGGCCTTCAGGACATCGAAACTCCGTTTGTATGGCCGGAACAGACCCGATAGTTATCGGGTTCCGGCTAACAATAAAAAAACGAAGCCTTACGGGGCTTCGTTGCGTATTTAATGAGTGGATAAGTTAGCTGCTGATATAGTTTTGCAATTGATTGATTGTTTCTTTTTGCATCAGGATCGTTTCCTTCACCACATCACTCATTGAAATAATACCGGTAAGTTGATTGTTTTCAAATACGGGCATATAGCGGATATTTTTTTCCGTCATCAATTGCATACAATATTCAATACTATCTGCCGGACGAACAGCCGGTAAGTCTGTTGACATAATCTCGGATACTTTGGTGGAAGTGGAATTTTTTTCCTTTAATAATACTTTTCTGGAATAATCTCTTTCGGTCATTATGCCCAGGTATTTATCATTTTCCATAACTACGACCGAGCCGATATTTTTTTCAGCCATAATAGTTAATGCTTCCAATACGGTTGTATCGGGCAATACCGTAACTGGCAAACGATCTTTTCGATTAATCACTGAAGACACGGTATTCATAAATAGCATTTTTTTCTGCATGAAAATTACGAAAAAGATATTACCTGTTAAAAACAATTTATTCAAGCCGGCTATTTTCGATTATTTTTTTTGCTACAAATGAACTGGCCATCAGCAAAAGAACGGATATGGCAAACAGCGTTGTACCACTTTCCAGTTTGGAAATGATGATGGTTGAGTCAAATTTCATATTCAATATCAATACGGCAACTACAAACACATCCAGCATAGACCACTTATTGATAATTTCAAGTCCTGTAGCAACCGCAACATGCCGGGGCATCCTTTTGCCAAGTAAAGTCAGGAAAAGAAAGATATATTTTATTACCGGGAAAATGATGGTAAAGAAAAGGAGTAAAAGACCAATAAAAACCTCTCCTTTGTCAAAAAAATACCTGAAAGAACTGATGATGTAAACATAATCCCTTTTGATAGTGAATGGACCAATTCCAAAACCCGTTTGCAGCAGAGGGTACATCAGCCCCAAAACAAAAAAAATCAGCGAAGCAATCAGAAAAATTATTGAAATCAATCTTTTGTTAGAACCCAGTTTCATTCAGTTAAGGTATGAAACCAATTGGATTTATTAATTAGTCCAACTGTTTCCGGTGTAATGCTTGTCCGTCCCGAAAGTCGGGAATGTAGCAGCCGTTTCCCGATTATATCGGGATTACTGATGCACTCGGTATAAAACATAGTGAGAAAAATCATTCCATTTTTATACCTTGTATAAGATTCCCGGGGTAATAAAAAAAAGATGGAGCAAAAACCTGCCACTTTAAAAGAGATCGCCAGAAAACTTAACGTCTCTGTATCTACAGTTTCAAGGGCATTGCATAATCATCCCAGTATCGGTCTGCGCACTAAAATGCAGGTTCAGGACCTGGCAAAGGAATTAAATTATGAACCTAACCAGGCAGCCATTTCATTTAAACAGGGTAAAACAATGATTTTGGGTGTTATTCTCCCCAATTTAGGTGAAGAATATTTTTCAATCGCTATTAATGGGATAGAGGATGTAGCTACCCGAAATAAATACACCGTTCTGATAGGTCAATCGCATGATGATGTGGAAAGAGAACGGCAAATTTCAGAAGCCATGCGACGACAAAGAGTGGATGGCTTGATTGTATCATTAGCGAAAACAACAAAAACGTTTGAACACTTTGAATTATTAAAGAAATATAAAATCCCGGTAGTTTTTTTTGACCGGGTTCCGGATATTGCTGATGCATATGCTGTTTCCTGCAATCTGGAGAATAGTTCAGTGGAACTGGTGGACTTACTGGTGAGCAAAGGACACAAACATATTGGATTTATTAAAGGCCCTGATTCCCTGATTCATTCTAAGCAACGCCTGAATGGTTATTATGAAGGTTTAAAAAAACATAAGATCAAAGTGGATAATGCTTTCGTGGTTACAACCGATTTGAGCAAGAAGAAAACTCAGGATGCCATGCATAAGTTACTGGCATTAAAAAACAGACCAACTGCAGTTATTGCTTTCAATGATTATGTAACACTCGAAGCTACCAGGTATACCCGCAATGAAGGATTGAAGATCAACAAGGATATTTCATTTGTCAGTTATGCCAACCTCCCCATAACAAGTTATCTGGATGATCCACCGCTGGCATCAGTAGAACAGTTTCCCTATCAACAGGCTGAAAAAGCAACTGAAATTTTATTACAACTTATCCAATCAAAGGGTGATGATGATCATATCCCCAGAAAAGTAGTGTTGGAGAGCAAAGTAGTAATTACAAATGTCAATAGATAAAAGCCGTCAAACCAAAACGAAGTTTAACTGAACCTGGATCTTTCAGGACTATTTTTTCAAGATAGATACTAAAAATTTCAAAAGATAAGTGATAGAAGCACACGGATGACACAGACCAGCCTACCGGCAGGCTGGTTGGATGAACACGGATTTTTTCTGCTTCGCAGAAATTTTGATTTTGTTATTTCGTTTTCTTTCATTTTCCATCTGTAAGTTGATAGCTTTTCTTGAACTATTTTTCACGAAGTGAAAAATAAATCCGTGTTCATCCGTCTTACCCGTGTCATCCGTGTGCCCGTATTTTGTCGCCCATCCTATGTATTAAGTTAGTATGTAGAATGAAAAATTGTAAACAAAGATCATTTTGTTTTCTAATTATTTTTTAAAGAGAAATATTCATTTTTTAAAAACTACTCCAGGAAAAGAAAGATAGGTTTACTTAGAAAAGTAATCCATCAGTAAGCAACAACTAACCATCAGAATCACCATAATATTGTTTCATTAACATTTGTGATACTAAAAGTATTCATCTGCTAAATTCAATTTTGCCGATAAGCCCTGCAGGGCTATTTTTGCACCGGAGAGTTGGCAGAGCGGTCGATTGCGGCAGTCTTGAAAACTGTTGACTGTAACAGGTCCTGGGGTTCGAATCCCTAACTCTCCGCTTAAACGAGTCCCCCAATCGGGGGATTTTTAGTTTGTCAGCTATTTTATGAAACATCTGAAGGCTATTAATAAATATTTCTGGAAGTACCGGATACGGCTTGGTATCGGAGTGGTGTTTGTTTTTTTTTCCAATTATTTCAACGTTTTGTCGCCCCAGGTAACCGGGTTTGTAATAGATTTTGTTCAGCAGTTATTCCCGGGCTATCAGGCACCTGCTAATCCTCCTAGGTATGATGCGCTGGTCAATGAAATAACCGGCTGGATAAATGGAGAAGGATATGGCTGGGTAAAAGTGGTGGCACTTTGCGGTATTACCATTTTGGTTCTGGCCTTACTCAGAGGGTTCTTTTTATTCCTGATGCGTCAAACGATTATTGTCATGAGCCGCCACATTGAATTTGACCAGAAAAACGAAATTTTTAATCATTATCAAAAACTCGATACAGCCTTTTATAAAACCAACAGTACCGGCGATCTCATGAATCGCATTTCAGAAGACGTTAGCCGGGTTAGAATGTTTACCGGACCAGCCATCATGTATCTGGCCAACCTGATTGCGATTATCTCTCTCAGTGTATTTTTCATGGTAAAGCGGGATGCAGAACTCACCTTGTATGTATTAGCTCCATTACCAATACTGGCCATTACTATTTATTTTGTCAATAACACCATTCATAGAAAAAGCGAAAAGATACAGGCATCTTTATCTGACCTGACCACCAATGCGCAGGAATCTTTTTCAGGAATAAGGGTAATCAAATCTTTTGTGCAGGAAAAAGCAATGTTAGGTTTCTTTACCAAAAACAGCGAAGAGTATAAGAAAAATGCAATCGGACTCGCCAAAGTAGAAGCTATTTATTTCCCTTCCATTACATTTTTAATAGGGTTAAGCACCTTATTGACCATTATGATAGGAGGGTTACATCATATCAGCAATCCGGAAAAAACCAATCTTGCTACAATCGTTGAATTTGTAATGTATGTTAATATGCTCACTTTCCCGGTAAGTGCAATTGGGCTTACAGCCAGTATGATTCAACGGGCTGCTGCGTCGCAAAAAAGAATAAATGAATTTCTTGATATCAAAACTTCGGTTACTGCGAATGAAAACCCGGATAAGTTTGTATTAAAAGGGAACATCAGTTTTGAAGATGTTGATTTCGTTTACCCGCATACTGGCATTCATGCCCTGAAAAAATTTAATCTGCAAATCAAAAGCGGTGAGAAGGTAGCCATTGTTGGCAGAACAGGTAGCGGCAAATCAACTATCGCACAATTACTGTTGCGAATGTATGATGTCAGCAGTGGCAAAATAACATTGGATGGAAATGATCTGTTGCAGTTGGATGTCAAATCACTACGGAATCAGATCAGTTACGTACCGCAGGATGTTTTTTTATTCAGCGATACTGTTGAAAATAATATTGGCTTTGGGTTAGATAATTCAAATTTGAATGCTGTACAGAAAGCAGCTAAACAAGCAAGTGTACATAAAGAAATTGAAGGATTTGACCGGCAATATGAAACGATGATCGGCGAACGGGGCGTAACATTAAGCGGCGGACAAAAACAACGGATTTCAATTGCACGGGCATTAATAAAAAACCCAAACCTTGTCATCTTTGATGATTGCCTGAGTGCAGTAGACACCAGGACAGAAAAGGAGATCATTGGTAACCTGAACGAATACCTGAAGGACAAAACAGCGATCATTATTACCCATCGTATTTTCTCACTCATCAATTTTGATAAAATTGTTGTAATGGATGATGGGGTAATTGTGGAAGAGGGTACTCACCAACAATTACTTACAAGGAATGGCTACTATGCAGGCCTCTATACCCGTCAACAACAACTTGATAATAGCCCTGACCTTACAGTTTAGAACGGTAAAGAGACCACAGGCTCAGTTTGGCCGTTTCAAAAACATCTTTATATTTGTGACTTCCAAAACCAAAGCAATTCCTTAACTGCTAAAAAATTACAACTGTGGCTTACGAGAATACCGACAAGAAATACGAGAATGGAGACAAAAAAATAGAGAGCATTTACAGTCAACGCATTCGTGCAGGAAAAAGAAGAACCTACTTCTTTGATGTAAGAGCTACCCGTGGTAATGATTATTATCTGACAATTACAGAAAGCCGCAAACGCTTTGATGATAATGGATATGACCGGCACAAAGTATTTTTATATAAAGAAGATTTCAACAAGTTCATAAAAGCTTTGGGTGAGGCTGTTGACTATGTGAAAACAGACCTGATGCCTGACTTTGATTTCGATGCATTTAATCATGATGAAAATCCTGACGAGATGGGGCATACCGGAGTTGCGGAAAATAATACTGTAGAACAACCCGTAGCTGATGAAGTTGTAGTAGCAAATGAAGTTGTGTCTGCAGAAAAAAGTGAAGAGGCTGCTGCACCTGTTGCTGAAGAAAGTACAGCTACTGATAAGAGTACGGAAGAGGTTGATAAATGGTAAATAGATCGTTAGCTTCCATTAGATAAATTATTCCTTCTATCCCGGACTTAGCTTTATAGGCAAACCGGGTTTTCATAGAAATTTTAAGCATTGTTTTGCCCCCTGTTTGGCATGCAGAAGTCATCTATTCATTACTTATTAAGATATGGGGATTTTATAATTCGCCTTTTTTTTATGCATATGTAAAAAAAAGTTACCTTTCGCCCGATTTTCGGAATATAGTTGCCAACCTGGTAGTTATTAATCACTTAAAATATCAATTATGCAATCAAAATTTACTCAAAAAAAATCAGGGTATTTATGCACAAGAATCATCGCTTTAGCCTTGATTTTTTCTGCATCTATCCAACTTTCTTTTGCACAAGAGAACCTGACAAAAGCTAATAAGCTGAGCCCGGTTGAAAAGTCACAACAAAGAATTAAAAATCTGGCAGGCATAAAAGCTAATCCAAAGTCAGATAACGATGCGGGATTACCTAACAGGGCAATTACACAATTAAGCAACAATCCTGAGGCAATTTGTACCAGCTGGACAGTTTCCATTACTGGTGCTGATCCAACTACAACGATGAGGGGTTTCCGGGATGGTGTTCCTAAAACCTGTGCAGCACCCGGAACATGTACAGCCGGGATTGGGGGTTCATTCAACTACCAGATTTTTCAATGGACGAACCCAGTGGCTCAGTGCGTTACTGTTACTTATACCGCCACAAATGCCAATTTTGGATTTGTAACAGTTCACAATGCTCCTCCCACTTTAGGTAACACTTGTGCAAACTGGGTAGCAGATCCGGGATCAAGCGGTACTTCTGGTGTTCCCATCGTTTTTTCTTTTAATGGCACCGCTGGCACCACTTATTATTTCTTTGTTACAAATGTTGGTGCACCGCCATCAAATTGTACAATCCAGATTGATGCACCTATTTGCAGTGCTACACCTTGCGCCGGTACACCTAATCCGGGCGCCACAACCGGCCCCAATGCCGTTTGCCCTACAGTCCCTTTTACAGTTGGAATTACTAATGCACAAAATTTTGCAGGCATTACTTACCAATGGCAATCATCTCTAACAGGACTTCCAGGTTCTTATGCCAATATAGGAGGAGCAACTTCTTCAACTTATACAACTAGCATTACAGTACCAACCTGGTATCAGTGTATTGTAACATGTACTAACAGTGCTCAAACCGTTACCTCGAGTCCGGCGAAAGCTGTAGCCATCAATCCGCCTTCGGCCTGTTATTGTGCCGGTGGCGCTACGGATGTAGTTGATGAAAAAATATCAAGAGTTCGTTATAATACAATTGACAATGCTTCCACTTCAACGGCCGGCTATGAAAATTTCACGGCTATATCCACTACGGTAATACAGGGAAGCACACAGCCAATTACTGTTGATATTTCCAATTTCTTTACTGGTGATCTGGTGAAGGTTTGGATTGACTTTAACCAGAATGGTAGCTTTACCGATCCGGGTGAGATGGTTGTTTCTACTACCAATACAACAGCTAACCCGGCTATCGCCAATATTGCCATTCCGCTTTCAAGTTCAATCGGACCTACAAGAATGAGGGTACGTATGTACTGGTCGCCTGCTGATGCTAACCCCGGTCCTTGTGGCAATACAGCTTATGGTCAGGTAGAAGATTATACGGTGGATATTCAACCTTGTATTCAGGGAGTGTTTAGTACACAACCTGCTAATCAAACCATTCAATGTGGAGGTACTGCCAGCTTTAGCGTAACTACTGCCGGCTCTCTGCTTACTTATGGTTGGGAATACAAAACCAGTGCTGCATCTGTTACCTGGTTCAATGTAGCTAATGGTGGAATTTATTCAGGAGCAACTACTTCTACATTAACTCTCACCAATGTTCCTCAAACTTTTAATGGATATGTGTATCGGGCAACAATTTTGGGTCCTTGTACGGCAATAGATTTCTCAAGTTCAGCAACACTTTCAGTGGGGCCCTATATTGTAAACGTGGTTCCGCCTTCGGCAACTATTTGCACTGGAACTTTACAGCCATTAACTATAACTAATACATTGTCTTCTGCTGTAACAACCGTTTTCTCTTCAGGAGCTATTAGTATTCCGATACCGGATGCAGTGGTGGCCGGTATTAATCATACTATTCCTGTATCAGGTATATCCGGGCTTATTACTGATATAAGTGTCAGGTTCAGCATTCCAATACATACATGGCCTGGTGATCTTTGTGTTGTTGTAAGAGGCCCTGGTGGACAAATTCTGAATCTTGATTATTTCATTACCGCTACCGGCGCTGGCCCGGGTGCAGGTATGGTTAATACAGTTTTGAGCTCCAATGGAGTACCTAAATTGAATACCAGTTCTGCGCCTTATACGGGAACTTTTGCAGCAGATGCCCAGATGACACCTGCTGCCGGATTGGGTAACCCCCCTGTTGGACCAACCGGATTCCAGACTCCACTTGTTAATAGTTTTACTGGCTTGGCAAATTTTGCAAACGGTACTACTGCAAATGGTAACTGGACAATTGCTATCTATGATGGCTTTGGAGGTGATATTGGTAATTTAACCAACTGGCAGGTATCCATTACTTATACAGCGCCGATATTTGCTGCTGGTGTTTGGACATCTGCACCAGCTGCACCACCCAATACGATGTGGGCTACTGCTGCTGGATCTGGCGGTCCTGCATATGTTGCAGGAACACCAGCTACTACAATATGGGTGAACCCAACAGTTAACACCAATTATTCCGTGGTTGTGACTACTGCTACGCCATGTGTTTCAGCACCAACGGTAGTTCCGGTTAGTGTAACTAATCCTGTTAGCGGACTTGTAGCACCGGCAAACAGAACTGTATGCGTTGGTACAAACACCAGCTTCAGCGTATCTCCGGGCGGTGGTCCTTTAACTTATCAGTGGGAGGTAAGTGTGAACAATGGTCTTACCTGGTCAACTATTGCCGGAGCAACAGCAGCAACATTGAATCTGACAGCTGTTACCCAGTTAATGAATAATAACCTGTATCGTGTTACTGTTAATGCTTCACCTTGCGGCGCTGTAACAACAGCTGCTGCCCGTTTGAATGTAAACCGGTTACCGGTGGTTACTATTTCATCTTCAACACTTCAGTTAGTGCCGGGACGAATCGCAATTATATCAGGAACCAGTGATACAGCAGCTTTTTCAGCTACGAGTTGGTCATGGACACTGAACGGATCTCCGGTTCCGATCAGCGCATCATTGAATCCAGCAGTTAATACTAACACCCTGAGAGCTAATATTGACAATTTGGGTACATACCAGGCAACTTTAACAGATAAAAATGGTTGTGTCAATTCATCCAACATCCTTACCATTGGTTCAGAAGCATCAGACAATCTCTGGATTTATCCAAATCCAAACGGTGGTCAGTTCCAGGTGCGGTTGTATTACAGCGGTACACAGGCTGAAAGAAGAAAAGTTATTATCTACAATACGACTGGTCAATTGATGGCACAGAAAGAGTTTGACTTAGATTCAAACACGCCTCGTTACCTGAGTATGACTTTTGATCTTCCTTTACTCTCAAAAGGTACATATGTAGTGAAAGTTGTTGATAAGAATGGAGGAACAGTAACTTCAGGTCTTGTGGCGATTCAATAAATCATTCATGCTGTAAATTTTCAAAGCCCCCCGATCAATCGGGGGGCTTTTTTCATGATTTGATTTTATACCAAATGGACTTTTATACCAAATAGACTTTAATACCAAATAGACTTTAAATTAATATCCTTGCCAGAGGTATTAATACCGATAGACAACAGGTATGACTGAAGGACATGCTTCTAATGTCGTATCGGTATAAATTAATATCCTTACCAGAGGTATTAATACCGATAGACAACAGGTATGATTGAAGGACATGCTTTTAATGTCGTATCGGTATAAGTTGTGGCGTAACGGACATCCATACAAACGATTTTGGGAGATTCAAGGATATTTTTGCGAAATTTAGCAGTACTTCATTGGCAAATTCACAATGTCAGCCCCTCATTCAATGGTTTTGCCAGGTAGCTGAAATAGTACTCCAAACCATAAATTTTGGTTGGAAATACTATCTTATTCAGGATATTTTTTTTTATATCACAAAAAAATTTAACTTAGATTTTCGATTAAGGACTTTACCGGAGAAACTGGTAATAATCAATCATTTAAATTAACTCTTATGCAACCAAATTTTACTAAGCGAAGTTTTGGGTACTTTTGTTCAAGAATCATTGCGGTAGCATTGATTTTTACAGCAACTACTCAATTTTCTTTTTCTCAACAAAAACGGTCCAATTCCCCGCAAGAAAAACCGGGGTATGAAAACACACTCAATTTTTTTCAGAAACAACAACTGCAGCAAGCGAAGGCAGGCATTAAAGATAACGATGCCGGATTACCTAACAGCAGAGTGGTTGCTCCACCGAGAAACAGCCCTGAGGCTATTTGTACCACCTGGACAGTTTCAATTACTGGTGCTGATCCAACTACAACGCAGAGGGGTTTCCGTGATGGTGTTCCTAAAACCTGTGCAGCTCCGGGAACTTGTACAGCCGGACTTAATGGCTCATTCAATTACCAGATTTTTCAATGGTTATGCCCGGTGGCTCAGTGCGTAACTGTTACTTATACTGCCACAAATGCCAGTTTTGGGTTTGTAACTGTGCATAATGCTCCTCCCACATTAGGAAACACTTGTGCAAACTGGGTAGCAGATCCGGGATCAAGTGGTACTTCTGGCGTTCCTATAGTTTTCTCATTTAATGGCACCGCTGGAACCACTTATTATTTTATGGTTACAAACATAGGGGCACCACCTTCAAATTGCACCATTCAAATTGATGCCGGTGTTTGTTTTGCGGCTCCTTGTGCAGGAACACCTGCACCGGGCAATACAATTGCAACTCCAAATCCTGTTGGTGCGGGAGCTCCTTTTACGTTATCAGTACAAAATAACCCTCCGGCTTCAGGATTTACTTATGACTGGCAATCAGCTACAGCAGTAGGTGGCCCCTATACAACAATTAGTGGTGGCCCGGTTCCGGCAAGTACTTTTGTAACTTCTCAGGTAGTTGCAAGATATTATCAGTGTGTGGTGAGATGTACTGCAAGTGGTTTATCAGCTACATCAACTCCAGTACAGGTAAACCTGCTCGCATGCGGCTGGTCCGCTTCTACGGTTTCCCCGGTTTCTATATTGGATCAGGGAATTGTAGCTATTGGCTCTACTCTTTACAGTTTTGCAGGCGTAGGCGGTGGTGCGGTTATTGCCACTTCCAATAAGTTTGATGAAGCAACCTCTACCTGGTCACCCATAGCGCCAACGCCTCAGCCCCTGGAATATCCCGGAGTATGTACGGATGGTGTCAATTGTTATATTGCCGGGGGTGCATCATCTACGGGTGTTTCACTTACAACTTTTTACCGGTATAATGTGGCGTCAAATACCTATACAACTTTAGCTCCTTTCACTACCGGGGTTTGGAATCCTTCATTAGTATTCCTGAACGGTAAGATCTATAAATTCTGCGGTACAGCCGCTGCTTCTACTGCCGTGATGGAAGTTTATGATGTTGCCACTAACACCTGGTCTCCGGGCACACCTTATCCGGTGGCTTTGAGTTTTGTCAGTGCTATTGCAAGCGGAGGAAAAATTTATGCGTGTGGTGGGGTAAATACTGCAGGCCTGGCCGCATCAAGCGCCACCTATGAATTTGACCCTGGAACAAATGCCTGGACTCTTAAGGCTCCTATGGCAGCCCAACACTGGGGCCATGCAGGCTCTTTTTATAATAATGGTTTTGCAGTGGCCGGTGGATATATCAATGGTGCAACCACTATTGGTACGAATGCTGAGCTATATAATATAGGATCCAATACATGGGGACCTTTGCCTAATTTACCAATTGCTACTGCCCGTGTTGGCGGCGCTTCTACAGGTTTAGGTGGAAGTTTTTATGTAGTTGGTGGCCGTACTTTAGCATCGGCTGGTTTTAACGGCTCCACTCAAAACCAGAAATTATTCTGTATACCTCCAACGCCTTGTTCAGGTGCACCTGCACCGGGCAATACCATTGCTTCTACTAACCCGGTATGTTCAGGATTTGCCTTTACATTGTCACTGGCTAACAATCCTTTCCAAAGCGGATTTACATACCAATGGCAATCAGGTCCTTCAGCAACTGGTCCATGGACAAATCTTCCTGGTACCAGTACCAATATTACTTATTCAGGAAGTCAAACCGGTGCTACCTGGTACAGGTGTTTAGTAACCTGTACTCCAAGTGCTCAAACAACGCCTTCTAATCCTGTACTGGTTGCAGATGGACAGGGTATATTTGTTACCCAACCTGTTAGTACAACAACTCAATGTAGTGGCTCGGCATCTTTCAGTTATACAGCAACTGGTAATTCACTCACATATGCCTGGGAATACAGAACCAGCCCAACCGGTTTTTGGTTTAATTTAGGCGCTACATTAAATGGGGCTACCGTAACAGGTATTACTACAAGCTCAATTACATTATCTAATGTACCTCAAAGCCTTAATGGATATCAGTTCAGAGGAACAATTATTGGCCCTTGTACTGCAATTGATTTCTCCAATATTGTTACGCTTACAGTTACTCCGCTTATAGCAACACTCAATGTGGCATCTCCTGTAACAATATGTACCGGAACTGTAGTACCATTAACGTTAACGAATGCGTCGTCTCCTGCTACTACTACTTTCGCTTCAGGACCAATATCAATTCAGATACCTGATTTAATCGGACCACCAGCTTCATCTCCTGCGGTAACTGATGCAGGGATTAATCATACCATTCCTGTTGTATTACCTCTTGGTTCTGCAATTACAAGGATAGATGTAAGGGTCAACATCACGCATACCTATGCGTCTGATCTGAAATTAGTTTTAAAGAACACAACAACCAACCAGGTATTGAACCTGTTTTATCATAAATCAGGAGCACAAACTGCTGGTGCAAACTTTACTAATACTGTTATAAGTTCAGCTGGCACTACACGTTTCAGTGCTGTTGCACCACCATTTACTGGTACATTCAGAGCAGACTGGGAAATTGGTGCAGGATCTTATGGGGATGCCAGCGGATCAGGCCCTACAGCTTTTCCACCAACAACCCAATCATGGAATACATTATGGGGTGGTGTTGATCAGGGAACTGGAAGCTGGATTTTAGCAATCAATGATTGCCAGGAGTGGGCAGGTGATATAGGTACATTGACTTCATGGTCGATGGATATTACCTACGGTGCACCTGCTGCAGGTACTTGGACACAGACTTCACCTGCAACACCAAATTCAATGTTTACCGACCCGGCTGGAACAATACCTTATGCCGGTGGTCTTGCAAATACAATTTATGTGAAGCCTTTGGCAACAGCACCTTTTACTGGCAACAGTGCCACTTATTGTGTTGTTTACAGCACAGCAACACCGGCTTGTACCAGTAATCCTACATGTGTTACTGTAAATGTAACGAGTCCGATTACCGGCCTTACAGCACCTGCAAACAGAACTGTGTGTGTTGGTACAAATGCCAGCTTCAGTGTAACTCCTGGTGGTGGTCCGTTGACCTACCAGTGGGAAGTAAGTGTGAACAGTGGCCTTACTTGGTCACCAATCGCCGGAGCAACAGCAGCAACATTGAACCTCACAGCTGTTACGCAGTTGATGAATAATAACCTGTATCGTGTTACTGTTAATGCTGCACCTTGCGGCGCTGTAACAACAGCTGCGGCTCGTCTTAATGTAAACCAATTACCTGTTGTTACTATTTCATCCTCTACACTTCAGTTAGTACCGGGAAGGATAGCAACACTTACAGGAACCAGTTCACCAGCGCCATTCTCAGCTACCAGCTGGTCATGGACACGGAATGGTACTACAATTGCGGGAGTTACCGGTAATAGTACTACAGCAAATATTGATCAGCAGGGAGATTACCGTGCAACTGTTACAGATATTAATGGTTGTGTGAATTCATCCAACATTGTTACAATTGGTTCAGAAGCATCTGACAATCTGTGGATTTATCCAAATCCAAACGGTGGCCAGTTCCAGGTTCGGTTGTATTACAGTGGTGTGCAGGCTGAAAGAAGAAAAGTTATTATCTACAATGCGGCTGGTCAATTCGTGGCACAGAAAGAGTTTGATCTCGATTCAAACACGCCTCGTTACCTGAGTATGGCTTTTGATCTTCCTTTGCTTGCAGCTGGTAATTATGCAGTTCAGGTTGTTGATAAATACGGTGCTAGAAAAACTAGCGGTATTATGGTGATACAATAAATCAAACAATTATAGCATGTTCAAAACCCCGACCAACGTGTCGGGGTTTTTTATTTTGTCTTGTGAAGATTTTATAGAATTGCGATTGAATTTTTAAAAATCATGGCAATTGGTATAATACCAAATAGACTTTAAATTAATATCCTTGCCTGAGGTATTAATACCGATAGACAACAGGTATGACTGAAGGACATGCTTTTAATGTCGTATCGGTATAATACCAAATAGACTTTAAATTAATATCCTTGCCAGAGGTATTAATACCGATAGACAACAGGTATGACTGAAGGACATGCTTTTAATGTCGTATCGGTATAAACAGATTGCCCGCCCGGACGAATGGTCGGACAGGCTTCGGGCTTTTCAATATACTGTGTGGTTTCATTCGTTTGTTGCCCGGCTTCTCAAGGACGAGACTACGAAGTCGGAACGACCGGCCACGACACCGGAGTCTCGTCCTTGCGAGGGTTGCCATAGCGAATTTCTATACCTGATAAATTTCTGAAGCAACCCGAAGCAAACTATTTAAAATGCATAATACCAATTCTCTTAGGGTGTATTTTTAAAGTCTAATTGGATAAAGGGAAATAGATAACCTGAAAATTGTTAGTTAACCATCAGGTACTATTAGTAAGAAATTGGCTGTAAAGATTAATTAGCAATGATCATCCGGTAAGGTTTCACTGCATTTGGAATTATTCCCGGAGTATTATTTTTGAAAGCGAGTGTCTCAAAATACTTGTCAGGAAGTGAAATATTCGGCATATTATTTCGATTAATGCCCGGAACTACACAAGGCATATTATCCTGTGGCAAAAGATAAACCTTGTCTCCATTTGGTAGAATATGGGATAAGTTTACACCTGACGTATGAGAGCCTTTTAAAAAATACGTATTAATTTCTACAGGGCCTGCTGATTTTCCTGCAGCTTTATTTTTATTTAATAATCCCTGAATGTGTCTGTTAACATCAAACACATCTTTTTGCTGTGCTGAAGCCGAAGAAAAAGTGGCAACTCCGAAAAGAAGAAAAATCTTTTTCATAAACTTTGGGTTTAGACAACTTGAAAGTACAATTATTTTTTCATCTGTTTCCAGGCATTGATTAATCCATTGGTAGAAGAATCATGATTAATCACCAGTTCATTTGTAATTAACTCAGGTAAAATTTTATTGGCTAATTGTTTGCCCAATTCTACTCCCCACTGATCAAAGCTGTAAATATTCCAGATAACGCCCTGTACAAATATCTTATGTTCATAAAGTGCAATTAATTCTCCCAGTGTGTAAGGCGTAATTTTTTTTATCAGAAAAGAGTTGGTGGGTTTGTTACCGGAAAAAATCTTATAAGGAAGTAGCTTTGCTATGTCTTCAGTTGAAAGCCCTTGCTTCTCCAATTCTTTTTCAGCATCGTCTTCTGTTTTGCCATTCATGAGGGCTTCTGTTTGTGCAAAAAAATTACTCAACAATTTTGTATGATGGTCACCGACGGGATTGTGACTTTGTGCAGGAGCAATAAAGTCACAGGGGATTAACGGCGTTCCCTGGTGTATCAACTGATAAAAAGCATGTTGCCCGTTGGTACCGGGTTCGCCCCAGATAACCGGCCCCGTTGCATATTCAACTGGTTCACCATTTCTGTCAATGCTTTTGCCATTACTTTCCATATTACCTTGTTGAAAGTAGGCTGCAAAACGGTGCATGTACTGGTCGTAAGGAAGTATTGCTTCTGACTGTGCACCGAAAAAGTTGGTGTACCATATTCCCAGAAGAGCCATCAGTACAGGAATGTTTTTTTCAAAAGCTTCAGTAGCAAAATGATTATCTGAGTTGTGGGCTCCTTTCAATAATTGTTCAAAATTTTTATAACCAATTGTCAATGCGATAGATAGTCCAATGGCACTCCATAAAGAGTAACGGCCACCCACCCAGTCCCAGAATTCAAACATGTTCTTTTTGTCAATACCAAATTTCACTACCTCTTTTTCGTTGGTGGATAAGGCAATGAAATGTTTGGCAATATGTTTTTCGTTTTTTGCTTTTTTCAGGAACCATTCCCTTGCCGTATGTGCATTGGTCATGGTTTCCTGGGTAGTGAATGTTTTGGACGCAATGAGGAATAAAGTTCGTTCTGGCTTTACTTTCTTTAAGGTTTCAGCGATATGTGTGCCATCAATATTAGAAACAAAGTAAGTTTCTATATCATCAACCCAATATGGTTTCAAGGCTTCGGTAACCATTTGCGGACCCAGGTCGCTGCCACCGATGCCGATATTGACAATGTATTTTATTTTCTTATCGGTATACCCCCTCAATTTTCCGCTATGCACCGCATTTGAAAAAGTTTTCATTTTGCGAAGTACCTTCTTTACTCCAGGCATCACATCATTTCCTTCGGCAAATATGGGACGATCAGAAAAATTTCGCAAAGCAATATGAAGTACGGAACGTTTCTCTGTCTCATTAATCAGGTCGCCATTCAGCATAGCATTAATACCTTCTTTTAACTTACATTCTTTGGCGAGTTGTAACAACAATTGAATGGTTGTGTCAGTAATAATATTCTTGGAATAATCAAACAACAGTTCATTCTGGCAAAGCGAATATTTTTTAAAGCGATTATCATCATCATGAAATAATTCCCGCAGGTGAATATTTTTCATCAATGAAAAATGTGTTTGTAATGCAGCCCAGGCTTTGGTTGATGTTGGATTAACTTTTGGTAACATAACTTCTTCGGTATTATAGTTGGTTGAATGCTTCGATGGTTTTTGTCACCATTTCTTTACTGATATCAAGATGGACAACTAATCGTACTCTGCTGGGAGAAATAGCATATCCTAAAATAGAATGTTCTTTTAGCTTAGCTACCAGGTCAGGTGCTGTTATGTTCTCCTTTAATTCAAATATGATGATATTCGTTTCAACCGGCAGCACCAGTTTTACAAATTCTTTTGTTGCAATAGCCTCAGCTATCTGCCTGGTATGCAGATGGTCTTCTGCAAGCCGTTCAATATTATTTTGCAACGCATAGATACCGGCAGCAGCGATAAAACCAGCTTGTCGCATGCCTCCTCCAAATACTTTTCTTATCCTTCTTCCTTTTTTTATAATATCTTTTTTGCCGAGCAGTAAACTTCCTACCGGGCAGCCTAAACTTTTACTAAGACAAATGGAAATGCTGTCAAATGCTTCTCCGTATTGTTTGGGTGTTTCCTTCTTTGCCACCAAAGCATTCCATAACCTTGCACCATCTAAGTGGAAGGCAAGGCTTTTTTCTTTGCAAACGGCCTGTATCTTTTTTATTTCATCGAAATCATAACAACTCCCGCCGCCCCGATTGGAAGTATTCTCCAATGAAACCAAGCTGGTATGTGCCCGGTGTGCATCATCCGGCTGAATTACTGCGGTTACCTGTTCTGCAGTTATTCTTCCAAAATTTCCCAGCAATAATTTTACTGAGGCACCTGAGTTAAAAGCAATACCGCCACCTTCATATTGGTACACATGGGAGCTTTCGTCACAGATCACCTCATCGCCGGGTTGTGTATGGCATTTGATGGCAATCTGGTTGGTCATTGTACCCGACGGGCAGAAAAGTGCTGCTTTCATGCCAAACATATCAGCGGCCATATTTTCCAGTTCGTTAATGGAGGGATCTTCACCAAACACATCATCGCCTACTTTGGCCTTCATCATGGCTTCCAGCATAGCGGGGGTGGGCTTGGTAACAGTATCAGACCGGAAATCAATAATCATTGCTAAAAATTTATTTGCAATATACTCCGTTCGCCCCTGAAAAAGCACAGTTTGCGAACCTGTAAATATAGATTAAGCCCCATTTACTAACTTGGCATTTTATGAAAGAACCCTCAGTACTGGAGTATGTATTATTAATTACCGGATGCCTGGCTTTTGGTGGCGCAGGACTTTATCTGCTTGCACGGTTTGGTGCAATTTTAAAGCGAAACATTAAAAATGAGATCCTTAGAAAGAATATAGTCGTATGGCTGATCGTTTTTTGCATTTCAAATGCTTTACTGCCGATGAACGGTGCCTTTTTTTACCTGCTTAATAAATTTGGTTGGGGCTGGATGATTTATGGGCAATTAATTTCTGCAACTGCATCAACACTGATTATTTACAATCTTGTAAGGGTTGTGTCTCAAAATAAGGCGTTTAAAAAATTGTCTTTTACGCTGCAAACTTTAATTGTATTAGTTTCCCTGATCATAAGTACCATTGCCGTTAACCTGCCATTGAGTTATTTTTTGTTTGGCACTGAGGCAAAATCGCTGATAAAATATATCACCACAAACGCCTTTTATATAGCTACAATTACCGGCCTTATATATGGAGTTATTAGTTATCTTGATATTGAACGTACCCGTAAGTTTAACGAAAAAGAGCTTGAACTGAGCCGCCTCCGTGAATTGAAAACAAAAGCGGAGTTGGAAGCTCTTCATTCGAAAATTAACCCTCATTTCCTGTACAATGCTTTGAATTCAATTGGTGATCTTTCTGTTACCGATGGAAAAAAGGCAAGAAAAATGACGATAGCCTTATCAGATCTGTTTCGTTATAGTATCAATTACAGCAATAATAATTTTTCGACTGTAAGGGATGAAGTAGAAATGGCGAATGTTTATTTGCAAATAGAAAAAATCAGATTTGAAGATAATTTGAATTACTCACTAAAGGTGGAAGATGAACTGAATTACTATTTGGTCCCGAGGTTTGTGCTGCAACCCCTAGTAGAGAATGCGGTAAAGCATGGATTAAAAGCAACCGGGCAGATGACAGAGATAAATCTTGAAGTGAAAAGAAGTGGCAACGGGTTGGTAATTAATATTGCTGACACAGGCCCTGCTTTTCCGGATGAAATAAATCCCGGTTATGGTGTAAAAAGTGTGTATGATAAACTGGATCTTCTATTTCCCGGAAACTATGAAATGCACTTTAGCAATAATCCGGTAAAGCAGGTATCACTTTATATTCATAAATTGACAAAAGATGAATCAGCTATTTAAGGCAATAGTAATAGATGATGAACCTGCGGCAAGACGGCTGATGAAAAGTCTTTTGCAGGAGCATAAAGATGTAGTGGAAGTAATCGGCGAAGCTGGTAATGGGAGAGAGGCTATTGCGAAGATAGAAGAGTTAAAACCGGATGTCATTTTTCTGGATATTCAAATGCCCGACCTCACCGGTTTTGAAGTAATTGAACGGCTGGCGGTAAAGCCGAATATCATTTTTACGACAGCTTATGAGCAGTATGCTATAAAGGCCTTTGAAACTTTCTCCATTGATTATTTATTAAAACCTATTAAGGAAGAAAGATTAGAACAAAGCATCGCTAAACTAAAACAGTTTGGAAGACTTGCTCAGCCATTTGATTTTTCAGGTTTGCAGGAGATCATTAAACAGTTTCAGACACCGCAAAAAGCTGCAGCTCTGCCAATAAAAACTGGAGACAGGATCAATCTTATCAAATTTGAGAATATCAGCTATATGGAAGCCAGTGATAAATATGTATTTATATATACTATTGATGGTCAAAAGCACCTGACAGACCAGTCACTAACTACCCTTGAGGAGAAATTACCAACCCAATTCTATCGTATCCAGAAGTCTTATATCATTAATAAGGATAGAATAAAAGAGATGCACCGGCATTTCAACAGCCGCTATCTTTTCATCATGGATGATAAGGCTGGCAACCGATTAACCTCCGGTCGCACTTATCATGATGCCATCAAGGGTGAATTCGGGTTGTAAAAATGCCACGATCATTTTTAGTCATTTTAGCTGACTAAAGCTGTTCTTCACCTTTTTCATTTGTACAATTTCTCCATTTTTTCATTTCCTGCCGCTTATTGTTAGAATTCCGCTTATAGCCTTTTTCTGCCTTTTATCAGAAAATTGCGGGTTTTTGTAACCAGACTTCAAGCTCTGCGTCACACGGAGGTCACCAAAACGGCCGGTTATCCCTAAAATTGGCCGTTTAATTTAAAACAATGTACTTAGTAATACAAAGTACTTAGTTTTGATCTGTAATTATCAAAAACCAGTACTAAAATATAAAAAATAAAAATGAGAAAGATTTTAACCATGCTGACAATCGCCTTAACCAGTTTATCCCTTACCAGCAATGCGCAGGTAAAAAACGGTAAGATAAGCGGAACCGTTATAGACGGGAACATCAAAACCATTGAATCTGCTACCATTACACTCATGAGGTTTAAGGACTCAACAGTGGTAAAAATGAGTGTGGCTAATAAATCTGGAAAGTTTGAATTTGATGCAGTTCCTGAGGGCAGGTATTTCGTATCGATTTCAGCTGTAGGTCATATCAAAGGCTTTTCAGAAATTATTGATATCAATCCAACATCCTCTGATATTGTATTAAAAACAATTGAACTGATTCCTCAGGCCAAATCGCTGAGCGAAGTCACCGTAACTGCTAAAAAGCCATTAGTGGAACAAAAACTGGACAGGATGGTGGTCAATGTTGAGGCTTCTATAGCTAATGTTGGTGCTTCGGCAATGGAAGTATTGGAAAAATCGCCGGGTGTTTCTGTTGATAAAGATGGTAATATCAGCCTTAAAGGGAAACAGGGAGTACAGATATATATTGACGGGCGGCCTTCTTATTTGTCGGGTACAGATCTGGCTAATCTGCTTCGCAATATGAATGCCAGCCAGCTCGATCAAATTGAAATAATGACCAACCCGCCAGCTAAATATGATGCAGCAGGCAATAGTGGTATCATTAATATAAAAACAAAAAAAACTAAACAGTTCGGATATAATGGAAGTTTTGCTTCTAACTGGAGCCAGGGCCGTTATGCTAAAATAAGTGAATCCTTCAATTTTAATTACCGTAAAAATAAGGTTAACCTTTTTACTAATCTGGGCTATAGCAACCGTAAAAATTTTCAGGACCTGAATATTCAAAGAAAATTCATTGAGTCAGCTACAAAAGAAGTTAAATCACTTTTCGACCAAGAGTCAAATATCAGGGAACAAGGAGAATCATTCAATGGTAAGATCGGGATAGATTATTTCGCTACAAAGAAAACAACACTTGGCGCTGTTGTTAGCGGCTTTTATAATCCGGGAACTTTCAGCAACAGGAGTAATGTTTATATATCTAATCCATTAGGAGAATTACAAAGCCAGACACTTGCCCGGACAAATAATGAGAAAAAATGGAAAAATTTCAGTAGTAATGTAAATCTCCGCCATGTTTTTGATTCAACAGGAAGAGAACTAACGGTGGATGCTGATTACCTGGTGTATAACAGCACCGATCAGCAAGACCTTGTAAATGCCTATTATAACACTGTTGGCGTACCCACATTTACACCGGATACTTTATTAGGTAGTTTGCCTCAGCAGATCAAAATATACTCAGCAAAAACTGATTATACACATCCATTAAAAAAGGGCGCAAAGATTGAAGCAGGTTTTAAAACCAGTATCGTGAAAACCGATAATGATGGGGTGTATAATAATCTTATCAATGACCAGTCCATTCTTGACAGCGGACGTAGCAATCATTTTATTTATAAAGAAAATGTAAATGCTGCCTACCTGAATTACAGCAGGCCATTTGGTAAAAAATTGACCGGACAGTTTGGTCTTCGGATAGAAAATACCCATTCTGACGGACATTCAGCAGGATATGAATTTAATGCTGCTACAAATAAATTTGAGTATGTAAATAAATATTTTAAAAAAGATTACACACAGCTTTTCCCAACTGCCTATTTGCAATACATTTTAAATGAAAAGAATTCATTCGTATTGAATTATGGCCGCAGGATTAACCGTCCCGATTATGAAGATCTGAACCCCTTTATACATTTTCTTGACAGGTATACTTTTGAACAGGGTAATCCTAATTTGCAACCACAATTCAGCCATAATATCGAATTAAGCCATACTTATAAAGGGTTTTTGACAACAACATTAAATTATAGTAAAACAACAGATATTATTACAGAAGTGCTGGAACAAAACACGGTGAAGAATGAAACATTTGTAAAGAAATCAAATGTAGCTTCTCAACGTCAATATGGTATCTCTGTTTCAGCAGGTGGTCAGATAAAAAAATGGTGGTCCGGAAATATCTATATTAATGTCTACAATAATCTTTATAAGGGCATTGTTAACAACGATTATATCTCTCTTGGAGCTACTACCGGCCAACTTAATATTTCCAACCAGTTTAAGTTTGCTAAAACCTGGGGCGCAGAAATAGGCGGATTTTATCAAACACCTGCTTTTGAAGGAGTTTTTAGAATTAAGAGTATCGGTGTAATGAACCTGGGTGTAAGCAAACAGATACTAAAAGGCAAAGGCACCGTTCGTATGTCTTTAAAAGATGTTTTATACTCACAAAAGGCTTCAGGCACCATTGTTTATAGTAATATAGATGCCGCCTTTCAACAGCGACGTGATTCAAGACAACTGGCACTTGGATTTACTTACAGATTTAATAAAGGAAAATTAAAGGCAAATAGTGGCAAAAGAGAAGGTGGCGCATCAGAAGAGCAGGAAAGAGTGAAAACAGGAAATTAATAATAGTATAGTCTTGAATATTTACTTCCTCCCGTCTAAGATGGGAGGATTTTTTTTGGTGTCAATCAATTATGCAATTTAATTACCGGAAAGAATTTACATTTGATCAACTAAAAACCAAATCAATAAACTAAAACTACTACTATGCCATCTTTTGATATTGTAAGTAAAGTTGATGCACAGGCATTGGAGAATGCTGTGAATGTTGTAACCAAAGAAATTACTAACCGGTTTGATTTTAAAGGTTCACATGTGGTGATTAATCTTGATAAAAAGGAATTTCAGATCAAACTTGAAACCGATGATGACATGAAGATGCGGCAATTGATCGATGTACTCATCAGCCGGGCTCATAAACAAGGTATTGGCCCCGAAGCATTTGATGCATCGAAAGCAGGTGCTCAAAGCGGCAAAGTTTGGAAGAAAGAAGTGAAAGTAAAGAATGGACTGGTACAGGAAGATGCGAAAAAAATTGTCAAGCTTATCAAAGATGCTGGTCTGAAGGTTCAAGCATCCATCAATGACGACCTGGTAAGGGTAACTGGTAAAAAAATTGACGACCTGCAGGATGTTATTCAACTTTGCAAAAATGGAAATCTGGGAATTCCTTTACAATATGTGAATATGAGGGATTAATGGCTGGAAATACCTGCGTATAGTAAGACTTTCTGTGCATAATCCGGTGCAAAACGGGTGCATATCAAAGGGGGCAAAAATTTGGAAACCGGTGGTTTGGTAAACTATATTTGATATACAACTGCACGAAGTTTTAGCAATAAAATGAAGTGCTGGAGAAACGGAAGCCCGTCAAAAGGTGGAAGTAACTCCGCGGAGAAACAGAAACCCGTTAAAAGGTGGAAGTGACTTCAGAAAGCATCAGGTAAGTAAACAGAAGGCGCAAGCTGGACAGTGAGCTGACTTGGTGCTTTCATCTTTTAGGGAGTTAGCCACTGATGGACACAGATTAACAGAAATTGAACCCGCATCTGTAGAATTCTCCAAATTGACTTAGTAGGTAAGACTAAGAAAAGGCAATTATTTACAGAGATTGTATTAATCTGTGCAAATCTCCCGCCAAGTAGGCGGGACAAGTTGTGTTCATCCCCGCCTGAATGACGCAGTCGGGCAGGTGTGGCCAAAATGTATTTTCCTACAAATTTGGCTGTAAACCTTATCCCGCCTATCTTTGCCGCCCGAAAAATAATCTTTTAATCTGTACGGCAAAATCCGTGCAGCCTTCAAAATCATCAAGTTATGAAAAAAGGACTCCATCCCGATAGCTACCGGTTAGTAGTTTTTAAAGACATGAGCAATGGACATTCATTCCTAAGCCGCTCGACTGCTGCTTCAAAAGAAAAAGTACAATGGGAAGACGGTACTGAATATCCACTGGTAAAACTGGAGATTTCAAATACTTCTCACCCTTTCTTTACCGGTAAGAATATGCTGGTTGATACTGCAGGCCGTATTGATAAATTCAATAAGAGATACGCAAAGAAGGCATAATAATATTAAATTGTGACATCACTTGATTCGCCGAAAGGCGGAAAAAGTTTTGTTTTTCATGGCTATACTTTAGACCTCCTGATTCTTCAGGGGGTCTTTTTTTTAATAGCTTCTCAATCTTTTTTCAAAATAAAGCTCCAAGTAAAAATTCCGTTTTCATTCTTTCGCTTCCTGATGATTTTCTCATATTCAACACCGCCATACTGATGTCTAGCTACTTGGATTGTGGGTGGGATGGACCCGGTATCATTCAACTCATGACTTGACTTGTTATTGGAAAATCTATTGTCCATATGTATAGTTATATTCTATCTTCCCAGTAACTTGTTTATCCTTATTAAAAAGTGCTTCTTTGGTTTTCAGCCCTTTTTCATCAAAGATGTATCGCCAGATAAGATAACCAAGTTTGATGTTGGCGGTAGTAGTTATTTTTTGAATTACTCTGTCATTGTCATCGTATTCAAACATAAAATCGGGTAATAAACGTCTTGCTTTCAAATTGTATCTTACGATATCTGAAAGCCGGTTCTTATCATCGTAATAGTAATAGATTGCTCCGGTTTGAACAAACTTAAGTTGCTTCTCCTCATCATAATAGTAATAATACTGGCTGGTCTCTATTCCTTTTTTAAAGACCCTTTCATCACCCGGGTTACCATCTTCGTCAGGGTTAATTCGAATTTCTAAACTATCAGTATTATTAATGATACGCCACATTTTTTCTGGTTTTCCAGCTACGTTGTAAAACCATAGATGAACTTCTGCCTGGTTAAAATCATTAGCAGAATCCTTTGTCAAATTCTCTACCCGGATTATTCTGCTATTAGCATCGTATTCATAAGTGCTTACACTTTCAATAGCAGTTGATGAATCAGTCATTCTTATCAATCTTCCCAGGTTATCAAACTTTGAATAAATAACTGTTTTATTCATGTTATTGAAAGTAGAGGTTTTTAAAATCGTTCCATTTTCCTTTACTTCCTGGTATTCTGCGAAGCCGGAATTTTTTGCACCCCGTTGGTCAAAGCCGGTCGCAGAAACAGTTTTTACCTTATTGGCGAGGTAGGTTTTCATTTGCCTGTTCGTTTCCAGGGTGCCAATAATATCCTTATAATAATACTGTGCTTGAAGAGTGGATGAACTCATAAAAAAGAAGGCTGCTAAAATGGTTTTCATGCGGCTGATATTGCTTTTACTGATCAAAGTTACTTGAATTGTTCAGTAACGAAAAAGAAAGGGATTGTGTATTTTTTGTACTTATTTTTAAGAAAAAATTAAGGTGTCTCATATACCTCAGCGAAAAGAGAAAGACTGTTTAAACTGCGGAACGGTTGTACAGGGCCGGTATTGTCATAATTGCGGGCAGGAGAATGTAATTCCAAAAGAAACATTCTGGCATATGGTTACCCATTTTTTCAATGATATTACCCATTTTGACGGAAGTTTTTTTCATACCCTACATCATTTGGTATTAAAACCCGGGTTTTTATCTAAGGAGTATATGAGTGGAAGAAGGGCCAGCTACCTTCACCCGGTAAGAATGTATGTTTTTACATCTGCAATTTTCTTTTTACTTTTTTTTAGTTTGGTTAATCGAAAAGATGCGGTTGAAATTGCAAATAATGAAAAGCCCTTTGATACGAATCAACGGGCGGAGTATTTTAGTTCGTTGCAAAGCAGATTAAAAAACGACACCGGAGATATTCTGTTAAAGAAAAGGATGGAACTATTAAAAGATACAAGCAGACCTTTTACTGTAAAAGATACTTTTGAAATTGAATCTAAACCGGAGCTTAACATCAGCTTTGACGGGAAAGGATACAAAAGCTATGAAGAGTATGATTCATTGCAGCATACTCTGTCTTCATCAGAAAGAGATGGTTGGTTTTTGCGAAGACTTATCAGAAAAGGCATTGATATCAATAATAAATATCGTAATAAACCAGGGGATGCGATAAAAAAATTAGGGGATAGCATATTACACAGGTTGCCTTATTTGTTATTTTTATCATTACCGCTGTTTTCTTTAATTCTAAAACTTGTTTATATAAGGCGGAAATGGCGAAGTCAGTTTTACTTTGCCGATCATGGAGTTTTTACAATACATCTGTATATCTTTTCTTTTTTAATGCTCATGTTAGTATTTGGTCTCGACAAACTGCAAAACATTACGGGTTGGAATTTTATTAGTTTTTTATATTTTATTCTTTTTGGAGGATTGCTTTTCTATCTCTATAAATCTATGCGGGTTTTTTATGGGCAGGGGAGGGGTAAAACTTTTATAAAGTTTCTTTTTGTATCATTTTGGTCATTGATCATGATGGTGATACTGTTGCTTTTCTTTATTTTCTTTTCAGCCTTTACGTTATAATTCAATAAGATATGAACCTAAAAATTTCTGATTCTTTTTTAAGATTGACCGATATCATGAATGACCTTCGGGAAAAGTGCCCATGGGATAAAAAGCAAACTATTCAATCGTTGCGTCAAATGACAATTGAAGAAACCTATGAACTGGCAGATGCTATTACAGAGAATGATTGGAAAGGGATTAAAGAAGAATTGGGAGATTTATTATTACACATCGTTTTTTATGCAAAAATCGGGAGCGAACAAAAGCAGTTTGAATTGGAGGAGGTGATCAATGGGATTTGTGATAAATTAATAGCCCGGCATCCTCATATTTATGGTGATCCCGCCAGTGCGGGACAAGTCGTAAAAGTGAATGATGCAGATGATATAAAAAGAAATTGGGAAAAGTTAAAGTTAAAGGAAGGTAAGAAGTCTGTTATTGAAGGGGTTCCGAAATCGCTTCCGGCAACTGTAAAGGCCATGCGTTTACAGGAAAAAGCCAAACAAGTTGGATTTGAATGGGATAATAAAGAACAGGTTTGGGAAAAAGTAGAAGAGGAGATGGCGGAGTTGAAAGAGGCTATAAAGAGTCTTGAGTCGGTCTCGCCTGAGGCGAGATTGAGTCAAAACAAAGAGAAACTCCAGGAAGAAGTCGAGGAAGAGTTTGGCGATGTGGTGTTCTCACTAATCAATTATGCACGGTTTTTGCAGGTAGATGCCGAAAATGCACTGGAAAAGACGAATAAAAAGTTCATTTACCGCTTCACATTGATGGAACAACATGCTTTACAACATGGCAAAAGCCTTACTGATATGACTCTTCAGGAAATGGATGACATCTGGAACATCATCAAAAAACAGCGATCAAATTTGTGAAGCTTGTCTCAAACAATATATTCTTGAATAAGTATGGCTTATTGATGCTGGCAGGGTTGCTATTTATTTTTTCTTTTATTTTTAATAAAACATACCAGAACAGAGCTACAGTAGAAAAAGATGTTTCTTTGGTTGAAAAATACATTCGTCATCATCAAAACGATTTCAACTCCTTTTGTACGGATACTTCTTTAATTTATCGTTTGCTGGGTCAGGGGGAATCGCTGGATGAATTTACTCAGTTAACAAAAAAAAAATATGACATTTTTATCTACTCACTGGACGAATTTGGGAACTCAGTCATGCGTTTTTGGAATAACCAGCTGGTACTTCCACCACCTGAATTAATTACAAAAGCTGACGGCGAATATTTCTCAAAAGAATCCAATGGGCAGTATTACATAATTAAAAAAACACTGATTGATAGAACAAAGGCAGGTAAGTATATTTTATTTGCAGTAATACCAATTCGGTCTGAATTTTTTATTACGACTGATTATCTTCCCTTAAGATTTTATTATAGCAGTACTGCTGAAAAAAGAATCAAAATCACGCAGATTGTTACTGACTTTCCTGTAAAAACCGACAAGGGCAAAATTCTTTTTTACCTGGGTAAGAAAGTACCGGAAGCGATTTCTTATGATAATGGGTTGACAATCCTGTTAAACTTTAGTGGCTTATTGTTGCTGGCTCTTTTTTTACATTTTTTTGCGGACTCAATATCAGAAAAAAGGAGCAAATGGAAAGCAATAGGAGTACTTGCAATCATTTTGGTATCTATAAGGTTCATCACCTATTATTTCCCTTCCTTGCTAAACCTGCGGCAATTTGAATTATTTAGCCCACTTATTTATGGATCAAATGTCATTCAGCGATCGTTGGGTGATTTGTTAATTAACGCTGTTTTATTTTGTTGGGTTGTTTTGTTTGCCTGGTCAAAATTGCGTTATATAGAAGCCCCGACAGCAAATTATTCTAAGCGGATAAGGAATATAGCAGGCATTCTGGCATTATTTATTTTAATTATTTCAACTTTTGTTCTGGCAACGGTTATCAGAAGTTTAGTAGCTGATTCTAAAATATCATTTGATGTGACTAATTTTTTCAGCCTGGGCCGCTATACAGTTATAGGTTTTTTTGTGCTTGCTTGCCTTTCGCTTTCATATTACTATTTTTCCAGATTATTGTTCAGGTTAATATTTCCAATATTCAATGGCAGGGATTACCTGATCTTTTTTGCTATTGGTTTTGTCGGGCTTATTTATCTGACTTTCCGTTATGGTAATCCCCAGGTCTTATTTTATCTGCCGGTATTGGGCTGGTTAATAGGTTATACCTGGATGGTAAATAAAAAGGGATTCATGTTTAACAAGATCATGGTCAATATCGCAGGAGTGGTTTTCTGGATTTCTGTTTTTTCAATTTCTATTACGGCAATCATGTTTTCACAAAACAGGAAAGTGGAATGGGAAAAACGGAAATTAATTGCCGATAAACTGGCATTGCAAACCGATCCATCAAGTGAAAGGTTGATGAGTATTGCCATCAAATATCTGGATAATGATTTTCTATTGGAAAATTTTCCCCGCTTTACTGACGAAGAGAAAAGTACCGGGATTCGGGATAGTATCATTAAGGATAGCTATAGCGGTTACCTGAATAAGTATGACACAAGGTTATATATCTATGATTCGGCTGATAAGCCATTATACAACGAAGACCTTTTGACATATGAATCATTGAATACAATTTTAACTGTTCAGGCAAAACGTACAAAAACTGATGGATTGTATTATTATGAAACTTCATTTGATAAGTTTAATTATATCACCCGAAGGGATATTACCGATTCGGCCAATCATAAAGTGGGTTCTTTTTTTATCGTTTCCAATTTTAAGAACTATAGCCGGGATGCTTTGTTCCCGGAATTGTTTCGTCAATTCAAAGAAACAGAACCTGAGAACTTACCTATTTATTCCAATGCAGTGTATGACAGTCTCAAGTTGAATACACCTCCGGGTACTTATCCATTTTCAATATGGTTAACTGCAAAAGAAGTTCCCAAAGCAGAATTTGAGAACAGGAGCAATGGCGATTACGATGAGCTTTGGTATAGGGCAAGTAGTGATAAAGTTGTCGTTATTGCCAGGAAAAAGCAAACAGCAATTGAAACAATTACTTTGTTCTCCTATATTTTTTGCTCTTTTCTTTTCCTGGTAACTTTTGTTCAGTTAATTTCTTTCATACTGAAAACCGGAATTAGCCGCAAAAGTCTGCGAACGTTATTCCAGTTGAATATTCGTTCACAAGTACACAGCACCATCATCTTCATCAGTATATTTTCTTTCCTGGTTATTGGCGCTGCTACGATTTCATTTTTTATCAGCAGAAACAAACAAAATAACAGTGAAAAGCTAAGCAGGACGATGAAGATTATGGTAAATGAAATGCAAAAAAGGCTTGCTGATAATAATACGTTTGATGATGTGATCAAGATTTATGATTCCGTTTCAAATACTGCTTTACAAAAACTGGTCATTGATGTTTCTGAAATTCATGGTGTGAATGTAAATGTGTATGACTTGCAAGGAAACCTGCAGATTTCATCTGAGGCAAATGTTTACATAAAAGGTGTATTGAGTAAGAAAATTGACCCGACCGCTTTTTATCATCTTGATAGATTGCGCCAGGTTCAACATGCACAGGAGGAACGAATTGGCAACTTCACTTATCTGAGCATTTACTCGCCGGTACGAGATGAATATGGGAAAGTGTATGCATATATTAATATCCCTTATTTTACTTCTAAACCTGAATTAAGGCAGGAGATTTCTAATTTCCTCGTTACTATTATCAACCTGAACGCATTTATATTTTTAATTGCAGGATTAATTGCCTTGTTAATTGCTAATCGAATTACCAACTCATTTTCTATTATCAGTGATAAGATGCGGGAAGTAAATCTTGGAAAAAAGAACGAACAAATAGTCTGGAACCGCAACGATGAGATAGGCGAGTTAGTCCTGGAATATAATAAAATGGTGGAAAAGCTTGGAGAAAGTGCTACAGCACTTGCTAAAAGCGAACGGGAAAGTGCCTGGCGGGAAATGGCCAGACAAGTGGCCCATGAAATAAAGAATCCACTGACCCCGATGAAGCTCAGTATTCAATATTTGCAGAAGGCTATCAATAACAATCAACCGAATGTAAAAGAATTATCCGGCAACGTTGCCAATACGCTGGTAGAACAAATTGACCATCTTTCAAAAATTGCGGCAGACTTTTCTCAATTTGCTAATATCGGTACAACCAATATCACTTCATTTGACCTGCATGATGTTATCAGTTCATTAAAAGAATTGTATTCTGCAGACGAAAATATTCAGTTTGACTGGCAACCGCTTTCTGAAACTTTGATGGTGATGGCAGATAAAACACAGATGAATAGGTTATTTACTAATCTTCTTGCGAATGCAATTGATGCTTGCGTAGGGAATGACATCTGTATAATCGGGATAAAAGAGGGTATGTTTAATGATAAAGTAAGGATTAGTATAAAAGATAATGGCGAAGGAATAGTACCTGAAATGGCAGAACGGATTTTTATTCCAAATTTTACTACAAAATCATCAGGTACCGGGTTAGGCCTGGCAATGTGCAAAGGAATTGTTGAGCAAGCCAAAGGAAGAATTTGGTTTGAAACTGAACAGGGGGAAGGCACTACTTTCCATGTTGAATTACCAATAACCAAATAATCTTATTCCTTTCTTACTGCTTCCTATCTTTAAGTATAAATTTTCTACAATGAAAAGAATAACTTTCTTTCTACTGGGTGTATTATCTACAATTACCAGTATAGCGCAAAGAACTGAGAAGCCACCACTTCATGGCAAAAACTGGATGGCTATAACCGGTAAACCATTAGCGGCAACTGCTGGATCTATCATTTTTCAGAAAGGTGGTAATGCTGTTGATGCAGCATGTGCTATGCTGGCTGCTACCTGTACCATGTGGGATGTATTAAGTTGGGGAGGGGAAACACAAGCTTTGATTTATAATCCAAAAACAAAAAAAGTAATTGCCATTAATGCACTTGGGGTAGCACCAACAGGAGCTACCGTTGATTTTTTTAAAAAGAAAGGATATTCATTTCCGCCAGAGTATGGTCCTTTGGCTGCCACCACACCCGGTACAGTCGGTGGTCTATGTTATATGCTGGCGCAATATGGAACGATGAGTCTGGAGCAGGTGTTGGGACCTGCAATGCAACTAGCAGCAGGCTACCCGATAGATGCACAAACTGCTAACTCAATGGAAAGAGGTAAAGAAAGAATAAAAGAATGGCCTTATAGCGCAAAAGTTTTTTTACCTCACACAGGGGAAAAAAGAGAAGCACCCGAAGCTGGAGAAATTTTTATACAAAAGGATTTGCTGGCAACATTGACAAAAATGGTAGAAGCAGAGAGAGTCATGCTTAAACAAAAGAAAAGCCGCAAAGAAGCTATCATGGCCGGCAATGATCGTTTTTATAAAGGGGATATTGCCAAAGAATTTGTCAGAGGATGTAAGGAACAAGGTGGATTGATAACATTGGAAGACCTTGCCAGGTGGAAACCAATTGAAGAAGTACCGATGTCAGTGAATTATAAAGGTATTGAAGTATACAAGCTGCAGCAATGGACACAAGGGCCGGCATTGCTGCAATCACTGAATATACTGGAGAATTTCGATTTGAAAAAAATGGGATATAACAGCTCTCAATACATTCATACGTTATACCAAACTATGAATTTAGCATTTGCCGATCGTGACTTTTATTATGGCGATCCCTACTTTCCACCTGCTGAACCCATGAAAGGATTGCTGAGTAAAGATTATTCAAAGCAAAGAGCTGCATTGATCAAACCGGAAATGAATGATCGGAGCATTAGTCCCGGCGACCCTTATCCTTTTGAAGGGGAAACAAATCCTTATACTGAATTGCTGAAGAAATGGAATACATCTGGTGATGGGAATAGAAATTTTGTTCCTGCTCATGATTCTGCTTCCGCTTATATCCAATCCCGGGAGAGCCTGTCCCGATTTTTCGGGAGGCTTGAGGTAGATAGCGATGAATTATATATGGAAAGATTATGGATGGGAACAACATCCGTGGAAGCAGCCGATAAAGATGGCTGGGTTGTTTCCATCACACCAAGCGGAGGATGGCTGCCTGCCTGCATTGCGGGTAATACAGGTGTAGGTATGAGCCAACGATTACAAAGTTTTGTGCTGGATTCAACATTGAACCCTTTTAATGTGATAGAGCCAGGGAAAAGACCAAGGGTAACACTAACACCAACGATGGCATTGAAAGATGGAAAACCATTTTTATCTTTTGCTGTACAGGGTGGTGATACACAGGATCAAAATTTATTACAGTTCTTTTTAAATATGGTTGAATTTAATATGACCGTGCAACAAGCTTGTGAAGCTGCTAATATTAACTCTAACCAGCTATGGCTTTCTCTCGGCGGGACTAAAATCGAAGACCGTAAACCAAGGGCAGGAGAAATTTTAGTAAGCAATACCACAAAAGAAGAGGTAAAGAACGACCTGACTAAAATGGGATATAAGGTAACCACAGGAAGTCGTACCAGCGGCCCTATCAATGCTATTTATTTTGACTGGAAGCATGGTAGCTTCTGGGGTGGTAGCAGTAATAATGGTGAGGATTATGGAATAGGGTGGTAGTTACTGAAGTTGTTGAAATGCTGCTTCAAGATTTTTCGCAGCTTGTTTAGGAAAAGTAACGTCGTTGGCAAATACAAAAACATCATCGGGCTTGTGTTCTTTTTCTGCAGCCAGCTTTTCCCATTTTTGAGACCACTCAGTGTAATGGGTGATTAGGGATTGAATGTCATCCTGTAAATTTTCTGGCATTAAGTACTTGTTGTCAGTGAGTAATTTTAATGCGTTGCTATTGTACAATTTTAATTGCTGGGCATATTGAAATGTTTTTCCGGCGGCTAAATAGCTTTTGTAGGAATGAGTAGACTGATTGAGAATTGTAATTAGTGCCTTGAAAAATTCTGATGGGTGATGGTTACTATAATTTTGCATTTTTATTTCTTCTTTGATGCATTAAAAAATCCGTAAACTCCTTCAATCCAAAACTGCTTAAATTATTCTCCTTCTCCATCCCACCTTTTTGCCCCGCAAGCACTCCATATTTCACATCATCAAAACCACTAAGAGCATGAGCATCCGGGTTAATAGAAAGTAAAACGCCTTTTTCAATAGCATAATCAATCCATTTCCAGTCAATGTCCAGTCGCCGGGGGTGGGCATTTAACTCTATCACGACATTATTAGCAGCGCAGGCTTCAATTATTTTTTTATGATCAACCGGGTAGCCGTTGCGGCTTAGCAACAAACGGCCCGTCATGTGGCCAAGAATAGTAGTGTAAGGGTTTTCAATGGCTGTTATTAATCGCTTCATGGCCTTATCTTCCGGCATTTTCAGGTTGCTATGCACGGAAGCTATTACAAGGTCAAATGTTTTAAGAACGGCTTCAGGGTAATCCAGGCTGCCATCGTTAAGTATATCACTTTCAATGCTTTTGAAGATTTTAAAGGCCTGTCCGCCGGGGCCCTTAGGAGATGGCTGTAGGGCCAGTTGTTTGTTTAACTCATCAATTTGCTTATGCTGCGCCAATATCCTGTCTTCCTTAAGCCCATTAGCATAAAAAGCGGTTTGAGAGTGGTCGGAGATAACAAGGTATTCAAACCCCCGTTTGATGCACTCTTCTGCCATTTCTTCAATTGTATTGGTTCCATCACTCCAGTTGCTATGGCTATGAATGATTGAACAGATCTCTTCTGTTTGAATTATTCGGGGAAGCTTATTCTTTATGGCTAATTCAATGATCGTTGCTTTTTCCCGCAGGCAGGGAAGTATAAATGGAATGTTGGCAGCTTCAAATACTGATTCATCGTTTTCACTTGCGGTATATTTCAACTTTGGAAATGCATTTTGAAATGCATCTGTAAATTCTTTACTACCCGTTGTCAGGAATTGCCGTTCAATAATATTTTGTTTGCCGGTATATAAACGAAGCTTTAATCCATTCATCAGTTTGTACAATAACTCATCTTCTTTTTCTTCCAGCAACTCAGGTGGTTGTGCTGTTAAAAATTTTGGTTTGATTATTTCTTTTGTTTCGTCAACAACAAATTCTAATTCTTCAATCGTTAATGTATGTCTTCTGTATGCGCCGGTTACTCTTACTTTTTCTGATGTAAATAATTTTTTGAGATAGTTTTCAACCTGCGGAAACACTTCATTTAGCTGTGCAAATAAAAAGTGCCCCTGGTTAGAAAAATAAAAATTTATGGCCTCCAGGACGTTTTTTTGTGTTTTTTCTCCAAATCCCTTAAAAAGCGTCAAACGGTTTTCGTTGCAGGCATAAAGCAATTCGCCTAACGATTCTATCTCCATCTGCTTCCATATCGTATTAATTTTTTTGGGACCGATACCTTTTATGTTCAGCATTTCAATAACACCTTGCGGAGTTTTATTGATGTATTCATTCAACGTTTCCAGCTTGCCGGTGTCTAATAACTCAATAACTTTTTTGGCTACACTTTCGCCAATTCCTTTCATAGTGAAAAGTGTTGAGCGGGGTGTATTTTTTAATTGCATTGGTAGCTTCTCTATGTTGAAAGCCGCTACAGCAAAGGTTTTCGTCTTAAAGGAGTTTTCGCCGTTGATATCCATTAATTTGGAAAGGAGATCAAAATTATCGGCAATTGCACCATTATCCATACAGCTAATTTAGTATTAAAAAGTAAGTGCATAAAAAAAGTCCCAATCACTTGGGACTTTTAAATCGTTTAAGTTTTTCTTAAACTTATTTCTTCTTTTTAGCAGCTTTTTTCTTAGCAGCTTTCTTTTTAGGAGCAGCTTTTTTCTTAGCAGCTTTTTTCTTTGTAGCCATTTTGTTAGAATTTAATGTTAGTAAAAATGGGTTAACGATAGTAAAAATAGCAAATATTTTATATTACCCAAATTTTTTTTCCACAAAATTCAAATGAGGCTGTTAATTGCTTACGCTTCAGTTGCAGTAACTGAGGCTACAGAAACATACATTCTGTTGTCTTTTCTTTTACGAAATTCAACAACACCGTCAGTTAATGCAAACAATGTGAAGTCTCTTCCAACTCCAACATTTTTTCCAGGATGATATTCTGTACCACGTTGACGGATGATAATGTTTCCTGAAATAGCAGGTTGGCCACCAAATATTTTTACACCAAGGCGTTTGCTTTGTGAGTCCCGGTTGTTTTTTACGCTGCCTTCACCTTTCTTATGTGCCATTGTATTAAGTTTATGAGTTAATAAGTTTTAAAACTAATCAGCAAACTGATTAAGCAATACTTGTTACTTTAATTTTTGTGTATGCGGTTCTATGACCTTTCTTTTTATGAAAACCTTTTCTTCTTTTTTGTTTGTAAGCAATTACTGTATCACCTTTTACCTGGTCAACAATTTCTGCTTTTACTGTAGCATTTACAGATGCACCTACAGAAAGATTACCACCAGGATCTGCCAGTAATACTTCCAGGGCTACATGATCACCAGCATTACCTTCCAGGCGGGGAACATACAAAGTCTGGTCTTTTTCTACTCTATATTGTTGTCCGGCTACTCTTATTACAGCTATCATACTATTAAAATTTGGACGGCAAAGGTAAGGGGAAAAATCGTACCGGCAAAACAGAGAATCAAAGATTTGCAAACTTAAAATACCCCTTATTTTGGTAGGGTATACATTATATTTGTAGCCCCCGTTTGGCGGGTTGTAGGGTCTTTTAGCGTAAAAAGTATGAAAATCAAGTCTTTCTTAGCCAGGCCGTTCGCTTCCTATATATATAAAGGTATCAAAAAGGGTATGGCAACTGCGGTTGCAGATCAGGAAAATATTCTGAAAAGTCAGCTTAAAACCGGTCGAATGACTGATATCGGCAAAGAAGCAAAGCTGGAAAATGTAAATAGTTATGAGGAGTTCCGGCAAGCCATCCCCATCCTGGATTATGAGCAAATGAAACCATGGGTGGATAAGATTAAAGAAGGCAGGCATAATGTATTATGGAAAGGGAAACCCATCTATTTTGCCAAAACTTCAGGTACTACCAGCGGAACAAAATACATTCCCATTACCAAAGATTCTATTCCTAATCATATCAATACTGCCCGTAATTCATTGCTTTGTTATATGGCAGAAACCGGTAACACCCGATTCGCTGATGGAAAAATGATTTTTCTTTCCGGCTCACCTGAATTAGAAAGAATTGGTGGGATACCTACCGGCAGGTTGAGTGGGATAGTAAATCATCATGTTCCAAAATATCTCCGCACAAACCAGCTTCCATCCTATGAAACCAACTGTATCGATGATTGGGAAACCAAATTAAATAAGATAGTCGATGAGACCATTAACCAGAACATGACGCTGATCAGCGGAATTCCACCATGGATGCAAATGTATTTTGATGAACTATTAAAACGTAGCGGCAAGAAAGTGGGAGAATTGTTCCCTAATTTTAGTGTTATGGTACAAGGAGGAGTAAATTTTGAGCCGTATAAAGCGAAGCTGTTAGAAAGTGTAAGTAGAAAAATTGATACCATAGAATTATTTCCTGCAAGTGAGGGTTTTTTTGCTTTCCAGGATTCACAGGTGGAAGAAGGATTATTATTAAATACAAATAGTGGAATCTTTTTTGAATTTGTTCCGGCCGGTGAAATTTTTAATGAGAACCCTGCAAGACTTTCATTAAAAGATGTGAAAGTGGGAGAAAATTATGCACTGATCATCAGTAGCAATGCGGGTCTTTGGGGATATAATCTTGGTGATACCATAAAGTTTCTCAGTGTAGATCCGTATCGTATTGTCGTGACAGGAAGAACAAAACATTTTATTTCCGCCTTTGGTGAACATGTGATCGGAGAAGAAGTAGAAGCCTGTATGCTAAAAACAGCTGAAGAGGAAAATGTACATGTTACAGAATTCACAGTTGCACCATTTGTAAGCAGCGATGAAGGCAAATCTTACCACGAATGGTTTGTTGAGTTTGAAAATTCGCCACATGATCTTTCTTCTTTTGTAGCAAGACTTGACAAACACTTACGGGAAAAAAATGTTTATTATGATGATCTGGTTGGAGGAAGTATTCTTGCACCTTTAAAAATTACACCAATCCGGAAAAACGGATTTATAGAATATATGCGTTCAATCGGTAAATTGGGCGGACAAAATAAAGTCCCCAGACTAAGTAACGACAGAAAAATTGCAGATGAACTTGCAAAATGGACTAAAAATTTACAATCAGTATAACAAATGGCTTCAGATCATCCCATAAAACGAATTGCTCTTTTTGGCTCTACCGGTTCTATCGGTACTCAGGCTCTTGAAGTAATCGCAGCTAACCCCGATAAGTTTTCAGTTGAAGTACTGACTGCACAAACCAATGATGAACTGTTGGTGGAACAGGCTTTGAAATTTAATCCCAACGTAGTAGTTATTGGTGATGAAAAAAAGTATGAAAAAGTAAAGGGGGCCTTATCGTCTGCTGATATTAAGGTTTTTACCGGTATAACTGCTTTGGAAGAAGTTGCTGCAATGGATTGCTATGATTTTATGCTGGCAGCTATTGTTGGTTATGCAGGATTAAGACCTACATTAAAAGCAATTGAAAATGGTAAAATAATCGGACTAGCCAATAAAGAAACATTGGTAGTGGCAGGTGATATCATTATGCGAAAAGCTGTGGAGAATAGAGTTCCTATTATACCGGTGGATTCGGAACATTCAGCAATTTTTCAATGTCTTGTAGGTGAAACAAGAAACAGGATTGAAAAGATAATTCTGACGGCTTCCGGAGGTCCATTTATTGGCCGCAAACCAAACTATCTGGTGAATGTAAAAAAAGAACATGCATTGCAACATCCCAACTGGACGATGGGGGCGAAGATCACCATTGACTCTGCAACCTTGATGAATAAAGGGCTGGAGATGATAGAAGCAAAATGGCTGTTCAATTTAAAGCCTGATCAAATACAAGTAGTGATTCATCCGCAAAGTATCATTCATAGTATGGTACAGTTTGAAGATGGCAGCATCAAAGCTCAGATGGGTTTGCCCGATATGAAGTTGCCGATTCAGTATGCATTAGGTTTTCCCAAAAGAATCAGGAATGATTTTCCCCGCTTTGATTTTAAAAAAGTAAGCAACCTTACTTTTGAAGAACCAGATGTTAAAACATTCAAAAATCTGGCTTTGGCCATGGATGCATTGAATAAAGGTGGAAACCTTCCTTGTATATTAAATGCAGCGAATGAAATAGCCGTGTATGCCTTTCTGCGCAACCGTATCAACTTTCTTGATATGACAGATGTAATTGAAAAGACGATGCAAAATGTCCCCTTTATTGAGAAACCCACTTTGGAGGAATATTTTGAAAGCGATGGCGAGGCCCGTAACTTCGCCGCTGATATTATTAAATTATAAAACCCCTGACCCCTAAAGGGGAACTTAGGTGAAATAGTGTTTCAGGCATTTTAATAAATAAAAGAATAAATTGTTTCAATACACATAGCCCCAAAGAGAAGTCTTTGCTTTTCTTTGGGGTTGTGGTTAAAAAGCCCCTTTAGGGGTTGGGGTATAAAAACTATGTATTTATTAGCAATCAATTGGGCTGAAGTGGGTATAAAAGCCGGGCAATTATTATTGTCCTTATCAATACTAGTAGTGCTGCATGAGTTTGGGCACTTTATTACAGCAAAATGGTTTAAATGCCGGGTAGAAAAATTCTATCTTTTCTTCGATCCGTGGTTTTCCATTATCAAAAAGAAAATAGGTGATACTGTTTATGGTATCGGCTGGCTGCCGCTGGGTGGGTATGTTAAAATATCCGGGATGATTGATGAGAGCATGGATAAAGAGCAGATGAAACAACCACCACAACCATGGGAATTCAGAAGTAAGCCAGCCTGGCAGCGATTGATAGTCATGTTGGGTGGTGTAATAATGAACATCCTGGTAGCTTTCGTCATCTATGCATTTATATTAATGATCTGGGGCGATAAAAAAATACCATCCAGTTCTATGAAGTATGGTGTTCATATTGGCGACACTACCTTGATGCAAAATGGTTTCAAAAATGGGGACAGAATAATTGGTGTGGATGGAAGAGAAGTGTACGACTTAACCCGATTTAAAAAGAAATTAATTACTGGCTCTAAAGTACAAATTGAAAGAGATGGCAATGCCATCGAGTTAACATTATCACCAAGATTTATCGGGCAATTAATTGAAAATAAAAATAAAAAGAGAACCGGATTTATCGAGCCACGTATTCCCGCAATGGTATTGCGGGTAAATGATACTTCATCGGCTTATAAAGCGGGGTTACGAAAAAATGATTTGTTGATTGGAATTGATTCTGTTCGCTTTAGTTACTTTGATGAACTATCAGATATTCTTGAAACAAAAAAGAATGCAACGGTATTATTAACCGTAAAAAGAGACGGGAGAGATACAAGTTTTATTACAAAAATTAATGATCAAGGGCAGATTGGATTTAACCCCTATGGCACTATGAAACAATTGGACAGCCTTGGCTGGTTGAAATATGAAGTGACTAAGTACAATTTCTTACCTGCTTTTCCTGCCGGAGTAAAAATGACGTTTACAGAGTTAAAAGATTATATGGCGCAGTTCAAAGCAATTTTAAATCCAACTACAGAAGGTTATAAAGCGGTAGGTGGGTTTAAAACGATGGGTTCCATATTTTCTCCCGTATGGGACTGGGAATCATTCTGGCGGCTTACAGCCATGCTTTCAGTTATTCTTGCCTTTATGAATATGTTGCCAATCCCGGGTTTAGATGGCGGTCATGTAATGTTTACTTTATGGGAAATGATTACCGGCAGAAAACCAAGTGATAAGTTTATGGAGTATGCCCAAATAGCAGGATTTATTATCCTCATTGCTTTAATGCTGTATGCTAATGGCAATGATTGGTTTGGTTGGGGCAAGTAAAGTTTGAAGTTCGGGGTTCGAAGTTTTTATAGTTGAGAGATTCACTACTATATTTGAGTTTTCTAATAGCACGACTAATTTCAAACTCTAAACTCTGAACTGGTTTCACAACTCTATTCCAATTTTCTTCATTAATATAGAGGCATTCATGCTTTGGCAGATACCTCTTTTTAGTTTGTAATCAAAGTATAGTTCATCATTGGCTACCTGCACATCGAAATGATAGTTTTCAATATTACCGGGATATTTTTCAGATAATTTTGCCAATTCAAGATCATGGGTAGCAAGTACACCAGCAGCTTTGTGATGAATTAATTGTTTAATAAGGGCACTGGAACCACTATGTCTGTCAGCAGAATTAGTTCCTCTTAAAATTTCATCCAATAAAAGAAAAACTTTTTCATTCCTGTTAACTGCTTCAATAATTTCTTTTAATTTTTTTAGCTCTGCATAAAAAGTGGAAGTACTTTCTTCCAGGTTATCACTGATCCGCATGCTGCTCATTACTTTCATGGGGGAAAGTGTAAGTCGGATAGCACAAACCGGCGCACCCATCATTGCCAGAACCATATTGACACCAATACTTCTGAGAAATGTACTTTTCCCGGCCATATTGGAACCGGTAATAAGATTCAATTGATTAACACCTTTTGTAGAAAACGAATTATTAACCCTTTTCTCAGCAGGAATAAGCGGATGGCCGAGGTTCTCACTTTCAAACACGGCTTCTTCATTACTAATAGCCGGAAATACCCAGGAAGGATGATTGAAATGCAGCGTAGCAATACTGGATACTGCTTCCATATCAGCCAGACCATTGAACCAATGATCAATATCCTGTTTATTATTTTCTTTCCATTTTTCTAGAGCAAATACTTGCTGCAGGTCCCAAAAAAGAAATGTATTGAGGGGAATAAACACCACAAAGTTAAGACGCAGGTCAAGTCTTTCGAGTATCCTGGTAAGTCCTTTTATTTTATGAGATGCTTTATCCGGATGGTGGTCAAATACATTTTTAATTTGCCGGAGGTATAAACTTATAAATGTAGTTTTCTCTATCCAGGCAATGCTATTGGAGAGTATTTCCAGTTGTGGAGAAATTTTACTGAGTTTTAAATGTGCAGGAATAACTTTTTTGGAAATACTGAATGCAAGGATCATTAATAAAATCGCCCCTGGAAAAAATCTATTTGACCCGATAATACCTGTAATATAAAGCCCCAGCACGGTAAGACTTATGGCCGGTAAAGCGATCCTGAGTATTTTCCAAAGGGGTTTATGGATAAATTTATTTTCTTCTGATAGCCAGTGGCTGATTTTTTCTTCAGTAGCATTAGTAATAGCGTCTGCATTACCATAAGCCTGCAACTGCTGTCGCCAGTTGGTTTGAGCAGTTAATTCTTTAGCAGCCTCTTGTCGCTGCTGCAGCAATGGTACAGAGGCGGGCTGGGTAAGCCAACCGGCCATCACGGTATTTCCTTGTTCGGATGTTGTGCGGTTTATGTATTGATACAGGGATGCTCTGCCAAAAATGTCAAGGTCGTTGGTATAAGAATGAGCAGCAAGCTGATACTTGCTTCCATCGGGTTGGTTAAAGAATCGGTGACTTAGAATCAATAACTCAGTTTCATTAATGGCAATCAACCGGTTGGTATTTTCAATAGCAGCATTATTATTAATGTCTTGCTTAAGAAAATAAATGAATAAACAAATCAGTATGAAAAATGCAATTATTCCAACTGCTTCTCCATAAGGCCAAAGTACCCAAGCCGCAGCGAAAGCCCCGATGAGTGAAAAAAAACGAAGCCAGGCCAATTGAGATTTCTTCTTGTTTTGTTTTCCTTTTTCAACTGTTAGCTCACTGATTCGTTGGGTATAAAACTCTTCTGGTGTAGTATTCGCCATGCGATAAAGCTACTGGATTTGTAAACAGGCTGCGACCGGATTCTATAAAAAAAAGATAAGGTTTAGAAGAATGTCTTTAGCATTTTAAATAGTAGTATTTTTACAGGCTCAATTTAATTGAACGTTCAAGGGGGCGTTTGGTATTGACAGCATAGATCTTTGAGAGTGTAAGCATGTACTGCGTTGCGTAATTAGCAGTTTAATCTGAATACGAAAAACTCAAATGGCAATACTCAGTATGCCATGGCTGCCTAATCAGTGATTAAGTAGTCATTAGGGCCGCCGGGCCGG
>JANNQR010000046.1:0-11879 GCA_031400855.1 Chitinophagaceae bacterium
AAATATTACAGATTTTAAGTATTGCCTTAATCAATAAAACCCCCGTAAATCAACTATTTCAAGACGCTTTATTACAATATGTCAAAGAACAAAACTATAATCAATTGAAAATGTTCTAACTATGTTAGGACGCTAATGATATTCCTTTTTATGGACACACACAACAAAAACGAAGGACGCAGGGATTTTCTGAAAAAATCAACGGTTCTTGCTGCATTGACTATTGCCTCACCAGTGTTAGTAAAAGCTGGTAAAAATGATGAACAGATTGCCGCCTTGTTTGAAAAAATTCCGTTGAAACTGGAAATAAACGGAGTGGCGTATAGCTTATCAGTTGAACCAAGAGTAACCTTGCTTGACCTGTTACGGGAGCAATTACAACTAACCGGCACCAAAAAAGGTTGCGACCACGGTCAATGTGGTTGCTGCACCGTGCATGTGGATGGCAAACGCATCAACTCCTGTTTATCGCTAGCTGTCATGAATGAAGGAAGGAAAGTAACTACCATCGAAGGGTTGGCAAACGGTGATAAACTCCACCCCATGCAGGAGGCATTTATGAAACATGATGGCTTTCAATGTGGCTATTGCACACCGGGACAAATAATGTCGGCCATTGCCTGCGTAAAAGAAGGCCATGCAAACTCCTCCGAGGAAGTAAGGGAATATATGAGTGGTAATATTTGCCGCTGTGGTGCTTATCCCAATATAATAGATGCAATTATGGAAGTGGCACCAATTTTAAAAACCATGTAAATAAACAATTGCAAGTGCAATGCCGATAACTATCGGTATAAAAAAAGGACAACCATTATGATAAATTTTGAATACATAAGAACTTCTTCTGCTAAAGCCGCAGTTGATGCAAAGACAAAAAATGCCTCCGCAGCTTTTATAGCAGGTGGCACCAACCTTGTTGACCTGATGAAGAAAGGAGTAACCGCACCGCAACGACTGATTGATATAAATGCTTTGCCCTTTAAAGAAATCATCAGTGATGCAAAAAGACTCAGCATTGGCGCATTGGTGCCAAACAGTGTGGCCGCTGAAAATAATTTAGTAATAGAAAAACATCCTTTATTGGCTATGGCATTGAATGCCGGTGCTTCTGCACAACTACGCAATATGGCAACTGTTGGTGGCAATATCATGCAGCGTACAAGATGCCCTTACTTTTATGATATCACAATGCCTTGTAATAAACGCCAGCCACAAAGCGGCTGCGGAGCAATAGCTGGTTACAATCGTATGCATGCCATTTTTGGTGCCAGTGAGAAATGCATTGCTGTTCATCCAAGCGATATGGGTGTTGCTTTAGCAGCATTGAATGCAACAGTGAATGTAAGTGGTGCAAAAGGAGAAAAGAAAATTCTGTTTACTGATTTTCATCGCCTGCCGGGTGATACACCTGAGTTGGATAATAATTTACAAGCTGGTGAGCTGATAACATCGATTCATATTCCTGCTAATCGTTTTAATAAATCGTATTACCTGAAAGTCCGTGACCGTTTATCCTATGCGTTTGCATTGGTATCTGTTGCGGTGGCATTGGAAGTAAAAGATGGCATTATCAAATCGGCTAGTATTGCAATGGGTGGTGTAGCACATAAACCATGGCGATTAATAGAAGTAGAAAAATATTTAATTGGTAAGGGCACTACGGCATCTATTTTCAAAGATGCTGCAGAAATTGCGTTGGCCGGTGCTAAAACTTACCGGCATAATGAATTTAAAGTGAAGTTGGGTAAAGCGGCAATTGTGGAGGCGTTGGGGAAAGCGGTGTTGTAACCCACCCCTTTCGAAGATTTCTCTATGCGAAATGGCTGCGGCCTCCCGCAATTAGCGGAACAGGCTCTACAAGGAGGGGATGGAGGTCGCTTTAATTTGGAAGCAAACATGACAATGAGCTTTAGTAAACTTCCCCTCCTCGGAGGGGCGAAATTAGGAGACTAAATTCTTTAATGAGCCCGGGGTGGGTCAAAAAATGAAACGAAAGATTATTCTATATAATCCGATACTTAAAGAAAGAGCAAAACAACTTCGACAAAGAATGACTTTCTCTGAAGTTAAGGTATGGAATGAAATTAAGAATGGACAACTAATGGGATATGATTTTGACAGACAAAGACCGGTTGGAAATTACATTGTAGATTTTTATTGTAAAGATTTACAACTGGCTTTAGAAGTAGATGGAATCACCCACCACGATGAAAAAGTGATACTGAAAGATGAAATAAGACAAAAAGAATTAGAAACAATGGGAATTAGCTTTTTGAGATTTGATGCCATGCTTGTAGTAAATAAAGTTGAAGCTGTTGTCAGGGAAATCAGAAATTGGATATTAGAGTATGAAGAAAAGAATGGTGTTAGTGAATATGTATTGAGTAAGAGAATGAAGTTAGAAAATCAAAGTTCAAAAAAGAGGGAATAACCCACCCCTACCCCTCCCAAGAGGGGATGCCAAACACAGCCCTCGCTTTTCGAAGACTCTATAATTATTTGAAAGACGTTTGTGACATTGAAGCAGGACAAGTATAACTTTAGGAACCTTCCCCTCCCTGGAGGGGCGAATTTGAAACCCACATTGCTTAAAGAATCTGGGGTGGGTCAATAAACATAAGAATGAAAAAACAGAACTATGGATACAAATAATCTCTCCGAAACATTTTTTGCAGAAGACGACCGGGTGGACGGACTTGCAAAAGTGACTGGTAAAGCAAAATTTACCGCTGAGTTCAAACCCACTGGTCTTACCTACGGTGTTTTTGTTTGCAGCACTATTGCTAAGGGTGCTATCAGACAGATGAATATCTATGAAGCAAAAAATGCTCCGGGTGTGATTGATATTATTTACTACCTCAACTGCCCAACAGTACCGGGTTATAAACCTGTCGACAAAAAAATCAATCCCAATGCCAGAGATTTTTTTGGACTGAAAGTTTTTTATAACAACATGGTAGTAAGCAACGGTCAGCCGATTGCATTGATAGTTGCCGATACATATGAAAGAGCCGTGCATGCCGCTTCATTGGTAAAAGTGGAATACATAAAAGAAAATGCAGAAACGGACTTTGATAAAAATAAATTCAATGATAAGTTGCTGAAGCCCCGCCCAGAATATGTTCGCAATCAAAAAGATGCCTGGACAACTGCCGAAGTAAAACTGGAAGAAGAATATACGATGCCCATTGAAACGCATAACCCGATGGAAATGCATGCCACTGTTGCTGTGTGGGAAGGAGATAAATTAACGGTGTATGATAAATCGCAGGGGCCAAAAGGAGTGCAAGGCGAACTGGCAAGAATTTTTGCAATCGATGAAAAAAATGTGAAAGTGATCACTGAATATGTAGGTGGTGCATTTGGCAGCAGCTTGCGAAGCTGGCCACATGTACATGCGGCAGTAATTGCTTCCAAAAAATTAAACCGCCCGGTAAAAGTCACCTTGAACCGGGAACAAATGTTTACCATGGTTGGTTATCGTCCACAATGCTGGCAGAAAATTGGTATCGGTGCAAGTAAAGATGGTAAGCTAACGGGTATTGCGCATCATGCTGTCAGCAATACTTCTTCGTACGAAGATTTTATGGAAGGTATTTCAACTGTATCGCAATATTTATATGATTGCCCGAATGTGTTTACCACTTACAAAATTTTACCACTTGATGTAAACACTCCTACCTGGATGCGTGGCCCCGGCCCTGCTTCGGGTTGTTTTGCCTTAGAATGTGCATTGGATGAATTGAGTTATCAATTAAATATTGACCCTGTTGAACTTCGCCTTATCAACAATGCAGAAGTGCATCCTCACAGTAAGCTGCCCTGGACTACCAAGTTCCTCAAAGAATGTTATGCATTAGGCAAAGAAAAAATTGGCTGGGATAAAAGACCCACTACTCCCGGCACCTTAAAAGAAGATGGCATGCTCGTAGGTTATGGAATGGCTGTTGGTGTATTTGGTGCTGGTCGCAGTGCAGCTACAGCCAAAGGCATTTTAAGAAATGATGGCAGCCTGCTAATGCAAAGTGCTGTAAGCGATATGGGACCGGGCACTTCTACTGCCATGGTAAAAATTGGCAGCGAACAAATGGGACTGGAAGAGAAAAAAGTAAGGTTTGAATTAGGTGATACCGATTTTCCTACCGGGCCTACACAAGGTGGTTCAGGTTCGGCCACTGCTGTAGGCTCAGCTGTAATGGCCGTATGTGATGCAATAAAGCTAAGCCTGAAAGAAATGGCAATAGAAAGTATTGCCGCATTTAAGAACCTGAAACCGGATGATATAAAATATGAAGCCGGAAAATTGTTTGCAGCTAACAATTCCGCTTCCATTCATTTTATGGATTTGCTGAAAGAAACTGGTAAGCCTGAACTGCAAGTGTCTAAAAGTTCCAGTGGTTTTGCACAGCGGGATAAATATGCTACAAATTCTTTCTCGGTACATTTTGTAAAACTGCATGTGCATCCTGTAACGGGTGTGATAAAACTAAAGCATATGGTATCTGCGGCTGATGCCGGAAAGATCATCAGTGAAAAAACTGCCCGCAGCCAGATGGTGGGTGGTGCGGTGGGTGGTATTGGTATGGCGATGACGGAAGAGACCTTACTCGACCACCGCTATGGCCGTTATATCAACAGTAATTTTGTTGACTACCATGTACCCGTACATGCAGATGTACCACCCATGGATATTGTATTTGCCAACCAGCCGGATTTTATCATTAGCCCTACCGGTGCAAAAGGTATTGGTGAAATAGCATTGGTTGGTGTAGCACCTGCTATATTAAATGCAGTGTATAATGCAACGGGAAAACGAGTGAGGGATTTACCGGTGACACCGGATAAATTGATTTGATAGCGGGCTTAAAACTACACTGATTTTCAATATAAATTATGCCTCGAGTGTCATATATTTAATTATTGTGCGTCATGCTTCAGCGGCACACTTTATGAAATGATGTATCTTTAAAATAAACATTTTTGATGAAGCCGTTAATTATATTTCTCCTCATACTTTTAAATTCATGCAGCCATAAGGAGCGTAATTTTTTTGAAAGTCCGGAACAATTAAATGATGGAATACAAACCGCCACTTTAAAGGAGGTTGGGATAGACGAAAGTATCATCAAATCAATGCACGATTCCATTACTGCTGGTGCCTACCCAAACATCCATAGCGTTTTAATACTACGTAATAACAAATTGGTTTATGAAAATTACTGGCCTGGTCATGATGAAAACAGGGCAACAGATTTTATTGGGACAGTAAAACAAGGCCGTGATAGTTTGCATGATATACGAAGCATTACCAAGAGTATAGTAAGTGCAGCTCTGATGATTGCCATTGACCTAGGCAAATTAAAGGATGTGAATCAGCGAATATTCGACTTATTTCCTGAATTTGCAAAGTACGACACGGGAATGAAGAGAACAATAACAGTAGAACACTTATTGAATATGAGTGCCGGTTTGTTTTGGAGTGATGATGATAAATTTTGGTATGCTGATTCACTAAAAGTAAAGAACACCTTTTATGCTATTGATTTTATCTTACGCCAGCCACTGGTGGATACTCCGGGGTTAACTTTTAATTATAGTGCCGGGTGTACACAATTGCTTGCTGCCATAGTTGAAAAAGTAACCGGATTAAACATTGAAGAGTTTACAGCAAGATATTTATTTGAACCAATGGGCATCACAAATTATCAATGGACAAAAGAGAAAAATGGGCTTATATGCGGCTGGGGTGGGTTAAGAATGCGATCAAGGGATTTAATGAAGTTTGGACTGCTTTATCATAATCAAGGCAATTGGAATAGGAACCAATTAATTTCTGAAAACCTGGTGACCGAATCCCTGAGGAGACATATTTACACTGAAAAGCCATATGGTTATGGCTACCAATTTTGGAAACTTGTTGATACCATAAATAGCAGCATTGTTACAACCGTTGAAGCCACGGGAAATGGTGGACAAAAAATTGAAATCAATAAGCAGGAAAATTTAATACTGGTAATTACAGCCGGAAATTATGACAAAAAGAATTTAAGAAAGACATCGTTTGATATATACCTCGACTTTGTTTATCCGTCTATTCTTAAATAACCTCAATTGAAATTGCACGAACGCACAAAAGGTTTGCCGCAAGGCTGGGGGACGGAATAACAATCGGTCCCGATAGCTATCGGGATACTACTATCAGCTAATATCGGGCTTGACCGAATTCTACCGGCCTGCCGGCAGGCAGGTTTGGTTTTTTGTTGTTAACTTCATCTTCAGTAATTCTAATCGGCTTCAGACGTCGGTCGGACACAGCAACGATTCCAGCCCTGTGGCAAGCCTCGAACGTCAGACTGTGAAAAAACTCTCTTTCTTTTATAAATCAGCTTGTACAATTTCACTTCACAAGCAATAAGACTTACCTACGCTGCCTTTATAAATGATAAACGAGGTAGTTGTAAAAAACAGGTTGCCACATTTCGGATTGTAATGAGTTTGATAAAGCCGCTTTTTAATGCACCAACTACTTTGCTGTAGTCTGGTTGCCAGTTTTTAATCGCTTCCAGCATTTTTTCAAAGCCCAGTATGTTTTTAGTTCGCAGAAAGTTGTAGCAAAACATAATAAGATTCATTTCTCCATTTACTTTCTCCAATCCTTTTAGTAAGGTATGGGTAAAGCCCCAATGTCTTTTGATCGTACCAAAGGGATGTTCTACTATCGCCTGTCTTCTTTTGTAATAATGCGGATTGCTCTTAATGTTGTTATCATTTACATCCACTGCATCCTGGTACTCGCTGCGCTGAACTATTCGTTTTGTAAGTATGGTACACTGAGGTCGTAACGCACATGTTTTGCAAGCAGCTGTCCGATAGGTTTTAAACCGAAAACTTGTTTCATTGGCTTCGCCCTTCTTATTGTGCCAGGTGCCCAGGGTGGTCAGTGTGGCTCCCGCAGGGCAGGTGTAAGAGTCTGTTTGATTGTTGTAATCAAAATTCTCTGATAAAAACCCTGTGGCTATATGTTTTACTGATGGTTGGTCTTTATACGCCACATGGGTGATCATGTTTTCTTTTTGACATTGTTGCAACTCTGCGCCGGTATGATAACCCTTATCGGCCAGCACCATTATTGTATCTTCTATTTGTAATTGTAAGTTCTCTTTGGCCTGTGTGGCTGCCTTATACAACGCTTTACCATCATTGCTATTGGTGGCCTGGGTATGTACGATCAGATTATGTTTATCGTCCACAGCGTTCTGTGTGTTGTAGGCTACTTCCACAATGTTTTTTACAATGATGATGCTGCGGCTGTCCGCATCGTTGGTACTTATTTGTCTGTTGTATTATCTAACTGCTGTTGAAGGCTGTCGTATTTGATGGTCCGTTCTTTTAGTTTGGCAAGCCCTCCGGCTATCTTTTCTTTTTTAATTGCAAATTCATCGTTGTTTATGGTTTGCTCCTCTCTATCCAGTTCATCGAGCTCCTGCAAATATTTTGCGGTCTTCTCTTCTATAAATCCGCGGTGCTTGTCTATCTTGTTCTGATTATAATTATTCTTTTTACTGTTCACGGCTTTAAACTTACTGCCATCCACCGCTATCGTTGTTTTGCCCAGCAGTCCGGCTTCATCAAGGAACTGCACATACAGTTTAAACATGTTTTGTAATGCCTGGCCATGGCGCTTCCTGAAATCAGCTATCGTATGATAGTTTGGTTGCAGGTTTTGAAGCAGCCATTGCAATTCTATATTACGACTGCATTCCTTTTCCAACTTCCGGCTGCTGCGGATTTTGTTTAAATAACCATACAGGTACAATTTTAATAGTACCCCGGGTGCATACGGCGGACGACCCTCACTCTTATGAACGGTTTTACTAAATCCCAATTTTTCCAATTCCAGCTTATCGATAAATGCATCGATTAACCTTACTGTATTCTCTGCAGCTACCTGGTCTTCTAATGTGCTGAAATAACTTTGTTGGCGGTTGGTGCCTTGTATAAATTGCATAACCCTCTATTGCAATAATCGTACAAGCTTTGCCTGCGTTAACATTGTGTGTATATTTATAGGGCGGCAGGTGTTTTTTCACAAACTGACGTTAGCGGCAAGTCAGTGAAAGTTCGTTCGCATGGAATAATAATTAAAGTATTTAAAACCTAACAAATGACTAATAAGAACAAAATTTCAACAATTATATTCTCAGTCTATGTTCTATTGACTTTCTATGTTTTTGGTGGAGGTATAGTAAATTCACTGGTTGCTTATAGGACATGGCGTGCCGTAGGCGCAAATGAATTTCCTGAATTTCATCATATTGATAGTAAGTTAATCATTCCACTATTTGTTATTTTCTTTTTCTTGTCCTTCATTCCTCAGATTTTATTGTTTTGGTTTCGACCTATGGTTATACCTAAGTGGTTAGTTTGGTTGGCATTACTTTTTAATTTAATTACCCTTGTTTCAACTATAACTATTCAAATCCCAATTCAAGTTGAGCTCGATAAAAAGTTTTCTTTAGAATTGATTGAACGACTTATATCAACCGATTTCATTTATAGAAGAATCCCAATGATATTACTGGCAATAGTAAATTTTATAATGCTATATAAAGTAGTGAAACATTCTAGTAATAAGCCAAACCTTTCGACATAATGACTATGCCTCTAAAATGGGTATTGATGCAAAGGTGTGGCGGGACGTTGTAATCTTCGGCTTTAGTTGCTGTCAGCAGCGGTTTCGGCGGACGGAATTCTGTTGGGCTTTTAGTTGTAATCTTGTACTTTTAATTCTTTATTGGGCAGCGGTTCCAGGCTGGAGGAGCAATGAATTCCCTGCCTTCGCAAATACCGGAACGTTAACTCCCAAACTCCTTTATATCCCGCATCAACTGCATGGCAATATTATTTGCCGTAGTTTCAAAATCACTTTCAGCATAAATGCGGATGATGGGTTCGGTGTTGGAACTCCGGAGATGCACCCAGTCGTTATCAAATTCTATTTTTAACCCGTCGTCCGTATTAACAGGGTTCTTTTTGTATTTCTTTTTAATCTTGTCAAAAATGGATTTTAAATCAGTACCATTATTTAATTCAATCTTATTTTTCGAAATAAAATAATCAGGATACTGGTTGCGGAGAGATTTAATTCCTTTTTTATGATTCGACAGATGGCTTAAGAATAAACCAATGCCAATCAGTGCATCACGGCCATAATGAAAATCAGGAACGATGATACCGCCGTTTCCTTCGCCACCTATTATGGCATCTACCTCTTTCATTTTTTTCACCACATTCACCTCTCCCACTGCTGAAGGAAAATACTGGCCACCGTGTTTCAACGTAACTTCTTTCAGGGCTTTGGTACTGCTCATATTACTGACACTGTTGCCTTTTATCTTCCCCAACATATAATCAGCTATTGCAACCAAGGTATACTCTTCGCCAAACATAGAACCATCCTCACACACAAAACAAAGCCGGTCCACATCCGGATCAACGGCTATACCCAGATGTGCTTTTTGTTTTACCACTTCGCTGCTCAGTTGCGATAGATGTTCCGGAAGCGGTTCGGGATTATGCGCAAAATTTCCGTTAACCTCTTCATTTATTACAATAATATCATTGACCCCCAATGCACTTAATAAGGCCGGCACAAATGTGGCCCCGGTTGAATTGATAGCATCCACAACGATCCTGAAATCCTGTTTGGCAATTGCCTTCGCATTTACCAATGGATATTTAACAATAGCATCAATATGTTTTTGCATATAGCTGTCATCTGCTATTACCCTTCCCAATTTATCAACAGATGTAAAAGTGAAGTTTTCTTTGGCTGCCAGGTCCAGCACTTTTGCTCCCACTTCAGCAGAAATAAATTCTCCTTCCCCGTTCAATAGTTTCAATGCATTCCACTCTTTTGGATTATGGCTGGCAGTCAGAATAATTCCGCCATCTGCCTTTTCCATTTTCACCGCCACTTCCACCGTTGGTGTGGTGGACAAACCAAGGTCAACCACATCAATACCCAAACCGATCAAGGTATTGACCACCAGATTTTGTACCATCGCTCCACTGATACGGCCATCCCGGCCAATCACCACCTTGCATTTATTCTTATTTTCTGAAATAATGCTCCCAAATGCAGCTGCAAATTTTACTACATCAACCGGTGTCAGGTTTTCACCAGGGTTTCCGCCAATTGTCCCTCTTATGCCAGATATACTCTTAATTAATGCCACAGTTTTTGTTTAAGTGGGCAAAAATACGTTTTTCAATTTCAATCACTTTATACAGGCATCCTTACATTTGCGTATGGCTGAGCAAGCATGGTATAAAGACTGGTTCAATTCTTCTTTCTATCACAAACTTTATTTTGAAAGAGATGAGAAAGAAGCAGAAGTTTTTATTAAAAAACTGATCGGACATTTACAACCAGCAGCAGGCAGCCGGATGCTGGATGTAGCCTGTGGTAAAGGAAGACACAGTAAAACACTTGCTTCGCTTGGATTTAATGTAACCGGAATTGATATTTCAGAAGATAGTATTGCGTACGCCAATCAATTTGTCCGAAAGGACTCCTTTGGAGAAAAAGAAAACCTCGATTTTTTTGTACATGATATGCGGTTGCCTGCCTGGGGAAATTATTTTAATTATGCATTCAATTTTTTTACCAGTTTTGGCTATTTCAAAACAAAACGGGAACATGATGATGCCATCCGTACAATCGCCAACAGCCTGAAACCGGGCGGGCAGTTTGTCATTGATTATTTGAATGTGCATTATGCCGAAGATCATTTGCAGCATTCAGATACAAAAAATATCGGGGAAACTAATTATGAAATCCGGCGCTGGGATGATGAAACCCATTTCTATAAAAAAATAACTGTAAAAGACCCCAGCCTGGAAAAACCAGTTGAGTATACTGAAAAAGTGGCTAAATTTTCACTGGGAGATTTTAATGATATGCTGAGTTTCCAGGGATTGCAGATGCAGGAGGTGTTTGGAGATTATCAGTTTAATAGTTATGATGTTAGAAAAACTCCGAGGCTGATAGTTGTGGCCGGAAAGAAATAAGTAATAATGCGGGGTTATTCCGAATAATAGCTTATTACTTATCGTTATAACAAACATTAAACACCTGAATCTTACGTATTTTCAAAAAATTGGAGTGAAAATAACACTTGTAAAAAAATATTTTGTAGTACTGACTTTTGTAAGCCAAAATTTTATTATCTTAGTTTTTTTACGTCCTTCCCCTGTTATTACTACCGGTAATGCCCTCCTGTTTAATGTGATGTTTCGCTATATTATTTGATAAATTCAGTTTCATTTTGAAACTATAATTATTTTTTTAACCAAAACAAACACAACATGAAAAGGATTTTTTTATTGTTACTTATGGTATCAACTCTGGCTGCTTATGCTCAGCCACCGGTGCCAGCTAAAGATTTGTCCACCGTAAATACAGTTACGCCTAAAAAAGGACAGAAAATGGCTTTTGAAGCTGCCTACAAAGTACACGTTGCAAAATTTCACAAGGCAGAAGAAAAAATGAGTGTTTATGAGATATTAACTGGCCCTCATGCCGGTTCTTATCATATTGTAAACAACGATAGGTCTTATGCAGATTTTGATAAGGAAAGAACAGATGCAACTGCGCACAGTCTTGACCTTGATAAAACTTTCTTTCCCTACCTGGAAGAAACTACGAATGCCACTTTCCGGTTTATCGATAGCTGTAGCTGGAATCCAGAAATAAAAGCTGAAAGTTTTTCTGTAAATGTTACTCATTTAAAGCAAGGTGTTAGCGTGAATGATTACAAAACTGAGATTGCAAGAAATTGGAGAATTCAAAAAAAAATGGCTAACACTAACCCAAT
>JANNQR010000047.1:0-1931 GCA_031400855.1 Chitinophagaceae bacterium
TTATCGCTGTTGTGCTTCATCTGGGCTGGACATTCAATCTTGGGCTTTTGTTTGTTAACCTGTACTTTTATATCTTTAATCAGCAGCGGTTCCGGGCGGACGAGCAATGAATTCCAGCCCTGCAGCAAGCCCTGCTCGTTAGCAGCAATTATAAAACAGCTCATGAAGAATAAAAGTTTATTTGCTCTTGTTTTCATTATTACTTCTTGTCAAAATTCCGACACAGAGTCGCAGAAACAAACAAAAGTTTTTTTTTCAAAAAGCATTATCGACAGCACAATTCGACATTTAGAGAATGTTGAGTGGGCTAAGGCATCAATTCAAAAAGACACCCAATGGTTTCACTCTCATATTGCGGACGAGTTAGTTCTTACTACTGGGCGAACAGGAGAACTAACAAACAAACAGCAGACGATTGATGAGATTAAAGATCCGTCTTATGGATCTGGAGGCTCAGATAAACTTGAGGATTTAAAAATTATTTCTTTTGAAAATACAGCAGTGGCTACTTTTAAGATTTTAACTAATGGCAAAGACAAAACAGGACATTATTTTAGAGTAGCTCGTTATACAGAAGTCTGGATATATCGTGATGCCAGATGGCAGTTATTGACATCTCACAGTAGTTTAATACCAGATTTAATGAACAAAAATAATAGTGCGTCATCCAAATAACTGCTGCTAACATTGGGTTTTGCGCAAGTGTGGCTGGACAAACAAACTTCAGCTAATTGCAAAGCCAAACTTCAGTTCGGGCTTGACAAACAACTTTGAACTTTAGTTCTTAACTTCAACTAAGTATTTTTTATCAGCAGCGGCTGTCGGCGGACGGAATACTAATTCCACACCTGCTGCAAAGCCCTGCCCGTTGTGCGTTATTTCAAACGAGCATCCTACTAACGAGAAAAATAATGACATTTAGACTTTTAATTTTTACACTTCTTTTTCTATATACAAATTTTGCTATCGGTCAATTATCTTTAAAGAATCCCCAAATCTGTCACGACAAAGACAACTATTTAAAATGTTATGACGATGGCACTTTCATTTTAAAATTCGGGAATGGCGACTTTAATCAATTTATTACTTCTGACTCGACAGTATTTTATTCAAACATTGACAAGGCATTTACCTTTTATAAGAAATCCGCTTTAAATACAGCTTTGGTGGACACAATTCAATTAAAGCTATTGCCTAAATCAATTTTAGTTCAAAAAGGACAATCAGTTCTTGAAATTAATTCTTTAGCCCAAATACCTTCAAAGATTTACGAACTTGGCGTTGGCACTTATGCTACCGGCAATAAAGTAGAAGGCTTTGTTTTTTATAGCGGTGACAAATATTTTGAAATCAAAGTTTGGACATATGGTAAAGTTTGGAGTTGGGACATACAAATGAAAGAAAACAGAAGACGATTTTCAATTCAGTACAACAGTTATAAAAACAATAGACTTTCAATCATATTTATTCAAGACGACAGTTTAAGATATGGAATGGTAATTGGTTCGACATTTAACTCTTTAAAAAAAATCAGCAGGCTGTATTCAGACTACACGGACTCAGTCGGTACTTACAATGGCGTCATTGGAATTGGAAGTATTCCGCTTGACAAATACTATTATTACAATTACAATAAATCAGGCAAATTAATAACCAAGACAGTAGTTGGAGAACTAAAACTCTGTGACTGTGATTAGAGAAACAAACGCACAACATGGGGTTTGCTGCAATTGGGGCTGGACGTTGAAGCAATCATCGGCAGTGCATATCCAAGCTTTGGTTTCAGCGGACGGAATTCTGCCGGGCTTTTGTTGGTTAACTTCGGCTTTTAGTTATTAATTTAGCTTCAGTTCCGGGCGGACAGTTGGTCAATTCCCCAACTGCAAGCAAGCCCTGTTCGTTATCGGCAACCTTAAAGCGACAATTTCACC
>JANNQR010000048.1:0-12755 GCA_031400855.1 Chitinophagaceae bacterium
CTTTTTTTATTTTCCTTGCAGCTTTATTAAGCAGGCCTATATTAGGGAAATACATGCCGATGTTTTCTTCCTGGTTATGCTGCAATGGTTTTAATATAATTGTTTCCATATTTTAGTTACACTTCGTGCACCTCAGTCACATAGATGATGCAATGGCTGATCAGGTTTTAGGTAGGTTGAAATTATTTCTATTTAATTGATTTATCAATACCACTTTCAGGTATAATATCAAATCGGCTTTAAATTAATACCGATACGGTATCTGTAATAACTTGTTCCCGTACTTTAGTCGGGAGTCCAATTTTCGTTTCACTCAATTGGCCTAAACAGCTACTCTATCGGCATTTTACCAAAACTCAATTGACTTATTTATTAATTCCAAATGGTATAATATCCTTGCCAGAGGTATTAATACCGATAGACAACAGATATGACTGAAGGACATGCTTTTAATGTCGTATCGGTATAAATTGGAACCGGTGGTAAGAAAATAGCCGGGATGATTTTATGCTGCTGCTGAAAGGCTGCCCGACAGAAGAGTTCCTGCCTGCCGGCATGTACCCCGGTGAGGCAATTCGCCAGGCTCAGTGTGACAGCCTATGCACAGCTTTGTACCGGAGAAATAGTCCCGATTTCCATCCTATCGTGTGGACACAAATAGTATAAGCACACGGATGGCACGGATTGGATGGATTAGCAGGATATTATTATTTGTGTATGGCGTATAATGAATAAAATAACCTGTGTTTAAATGGATGAACACAGATAAAATCCTGCTACGCAGGTTATAGGATGTCGAAATAATCCAAATTTTCTGCGAAGCAGAAAAAATCTGTGTTCATCTGTCCAATCCGTGCCATCCGTGTGCTAAAAATTTAGTTCCAAAAATGTGTCCACACGATTGGATTTCCATCGGGATAAACTGCTGGCGGGAACCGTAGCTGACAGGAGTTAAACAGCCGTGAGCACCACATTATTTATAATATTACATGTTCAAGCTTTTGCAACCTGCTTTCATCTATGGTGGCACCAAGGCCTGGTGATTCCGGCACTTTCACTACCCCGTTATTTTCATATACGATGCCACCTGTTACCGGGTCTTCACTGAACATCAGTGCCGTATCAAAATCATAATGTTCGATCATCGGGCTGCATAAGGCATAATGTGCAAAGGCTGTCATTGCCAATCTTGATTCCAGCATGGCGCCAACTTGTAAATGTATATTAGCTGCTTCTGCCATCCTTGCCATTTTTAATGCTTTAAAAATGCCGCCGGATTTTCCCAGCTTGATATTAAAATAATCGCAGGCTTTTAATTGTATCAATCGTTCTGCATCATGCTCATCACTGCAACTCTCATCTGCCATAATGGGGATGGGGCTGTTCTTTTTTACTTTTGCCAGTTTCATAAATTTCCAACGGGCAATCGGCTCTTCACAATGCTGAATATCAAATTCTGCTAAGGCGTTTAATGTTTCGATGGCTTCATTTACTTTCCAGCCCTGGTTGGCATCTATGCGCAGCGGAATTTCATTACCCACCGCTTCACGGATGGCTCTTATTCTTTCTACATCTTTTTTCCCGTCTTTACCCAGCTTAATTTTTATAGCCGGGTAGCCTGCTGCTTTTATTTTCAATGCATCTGCCGCCATCTGTTGCGGCTCGCCAATGCTAACGGTATAATCAGTGATGATGGTTTTGTTATTTTCTCCGCCAATAAATTTATACAAAGGCAATCCGGCATGCTGCGATGCAATATCATACAACGCAATATCAAATGCACTTTTGATACTGCTGTTGCCATAAATAATTTTATCCATCCCGTTGATACAATCTTCTATTTGTAACGGATCTTTACCCTTTAATGCTTTGGCAAAATATTGCCCTACTATAAAACAGGTATCCTGGCTTTCGCCATTGATGGGCATATAAGGACTGCATTCTCCAAATCCAATGAGGCCTTCATGGGTAATTATTTTTACCAATATATTTTCTGCCGAGTCTTCGGTGCCTAAGGAAGTGGTAAAAGGCTCTATCAACGGGATAGAAAGTTTGTATAATTCAATCTGTTGGATGGTTAGCTGCTGGCTCATAAGTTTAATGTATAAGAGCAATAAAGATACTACTACGTTTTATGGAATGATGTACAAATAGGTTAAGAGATGAGAAGTGTATGGGGTAAAAAAAATCACGCAGAAAACACAGAGTACGCAGGGAATATTTGTTAAACCCTCTTATGGAATGATGCACCCTGAGGTTAAGAGATGATAAGTATATCGGGTTAAAAAAAATCACGCAGAGAACACAGAGTACGCAGGGAATATTTGTTTAAACCCTCTCCGAACCCAGCGTCCTCTGCGTGAAAAAGAGATAGATCGGTTAATGGACTCTTTTCAGCAACTCTGGCCTTGTTTTTGTCTTGTGGATATACCAAATCCATTCATAAAGCGTTTAAGACAGGAATTCAATACCATGAAAAAAATACTTATCAGTTGTTTCTGCCTTTGTTTGCTGGCAGCCTGCAAAAAAGAGGTAGAAGAACTACCAATAGTTACACAAACCGGAGCTAATACTTTTGGAGCAAAAGTGGATGGTAACCTATGGGCGCCTCAGGGGTTTGGCCCTTTTCCGGCTAACGATATACTGGAAGCAAGGCTGGCAGGTCCTACAGAGATTCTGATTAATGCCAGAAATTTTGCTTCTTCACCTAACGAAACTGAGTTTGAAATTTTGATAACCGGCGTTACTGGCCCCGGCACTTATTTGCTGAACAATAATGTGGTGCGGCCTGCATCCTCCAGTTTTGGATATTTTGTAAAAAGAAATTTTACCCCGGAGAATGAATGGCTGACATCTTCAACACATACCGGATCAGTTACCATTACCCGGCTTGATCTGGTGAATAAAATTGTGGCTGGTACTTTTCAGTTTACTGCCATGAATTTGTACAATGCACCAAAGTTGTTAACGGTTACAGAAGGACGGTTTGATCTGCGTTTGCAATAAACATCAGAATAATATCCTGACACCGGCACCCAGCATAACCACATAAGGCGCATTGTCATTGACAAAAATATATTTGCTTGGATAATCTGTTGTGGGTATCCATACTTTGCCTTCGGTATAAAAATAGAAATCCCCGCCAATCGGGTATTCAAAGCCAACACCCAGATCAAGCGTCAACCTCTTAAAATTCCCGTTGCCACTTAATACCGGTACCGAATATAAAGAGGTATCAATATATGTGGAATGAATATTATCTACCCGTCCCGGCAATAAGCCGAACCCGATCTGGCTATATAAATTCCAGCTGCTTTCTGCATCCGGTGTTCCTTTCAGGTATTTTCTCCAGCCAACAGAAAAATGCCTGAGCCGCATCCTTGTGCTGTTTGTATAGGGAATTTGCTGCGGATTGGTCAATGGCGATTTAGCGATGGCAGTAAGATCATTTTTAAACTGGCCATTGGTATAATACGAGAACCAGGAGTAAATTCCATCTTTTGGAGTAAGATGAAAAATAACATTGGTGGTGTGACCCAATGTCCAGAATGATTGATCTTTCTTCAGACTTTGCTGAAAGCCAAGATCAGAAGCGATACTGATGCCCTGTTGGGGAAAAGCAGTGGTGAAAAGCAGGGCAAAGAAAAATGTTATGGTAATGTGCTTATTCAAAAAATATCTCTCTGCAATGTTACACAATTAATTGTTTGGGTAATAAGAGGCAGCTTTTCAAATTTTAGCTGCTGAAACCCACCCCTTTCAAGTATTTCCATTTTGATAAAATGCTGCTCCCCCTCCGCTCGAGGGGATGGAGAGCCTGCCAGCTAAAAATTAATCAGAACAATCCCTTCCGAAAACTTGTAATGTACCCAATACGAAAGCCATCCTGTTTTTGACAGAATGGCTTTCCTTGAAAGAATCTGCTTATCTCATCAGCTTTAATTCCTTAATAATATTCGCACCGCCACCCAGTTTATCAATACACCATAATACATAGCGGATGTCGACACAAATAGTGCGGTTCAGGTCTTTATCGAAAGCCAGCTTGTGGCTCAATGCTTCATAGTTACCATCAAAGGCAAGCCCGATCAGTTCGCCTTTGCCATTAATAACCGGTGAACCGGAATTGCCACCGGTAATATCATTGGTAGTAATAAAGCCAACTACCAGGTCTTTACGGGTAGGGTCCATATATTGGCCAAAATCTTTTTTCTTCAATAGCTCTATTTGATTAGCTGGTAAATCAAATTCATAATCACCGGCTTTATATTTCTCCAGCAAACCTTTTGAAGTGGTTACATAATCATAAAACACCGCATCCCTGGGGCGGTATGATTTTACATTGCCATAACTTACCCGCATGGTAAACGTAGCATCAGGATACATCATTTTTGTTTTTACCGGATCCATCTCCATGATGCCTTTTAAATACAATCGTCCAAACTCTGCATTTTTTGTATTGAACTGCTGGGAGAAAGGGGCATACTTGCTGGAATAATTAGTAAAGAAAGTGCTGGCATGTGCAAAAGCCGGGTCGCTTTGCAGCGTAACCGCATCCGGGGTAGCTACAAATGCATTCCATTTTGTATCATCAAATATCATTGTCTTGCTGAAAATATCGGTGGCATATTTATTATAAGTAGCATCAGCATCCAGCGGACCGTAGGCATTTTTCAACGTGCCATAGAAACCAACGGGGTGCTGTTCTTTTGCCACATCTTCATAAAACATTTTTGTAACGGTGGCTACTATATTCTGATCAGACACTTTATTTTCTTCAGCCAGAAAAGTTTTTCGTTGTTTGTCTGCAGCTTCCACGGCTTTTTTTACATCGGCCGGAGAAGAACCGACTTTCACCATCGCCGCTTCCAGTTGTAATAATGAACTGGCAAATGAAATTAATGGAGAACCGGCAACACCTTCATTCATATACATGCGGTGTTTTGCATAAGGTCTCCATGCTTCATAGGCTTTACCCCAATCGGTAAAAATACTTTCATACTCTGCTTTACCTTTTGCCCAGGCATTAAATTTTTCTTCGGCTTTTATTTTCTGCCCAAATACATCATACTTTAATAATTGCTTTGTTTCGCCATCAAAAAACTTCCAGTAATTAGCAATGCCTGCATAAGAAGAGGACAGTTGTAATTTAACAGCCGGATCTTTTTTCATTTCTTCAAACATATATTTCAGTCTTGCATCCCGCAGCTTTACCAGTGTTGGGTTGTTGATGTCTGTTGCCAGTTTGATGCCATAAGAACTTTCGTAGCGATTGGTACCACCGGGATAACCCCATATCATAGCAAAGTCACCATCCTTTAGAGGTTTTAAAGAAACAGGCAAATACCATTTTGGTTTTAGTGGCACATTAGCTTCAGTGTATTTGGCAGGCATTCCATTTGCACCTGAATAAACTCTGAAAACAGAAAAGTCGCCGGTGTGGCGGGGCCATTCCCAGTTGTCGGTATCGCCACCAAATTTTCCAACACTCTCCGGAGGTGTACCTACGAGGCGAACGTCTGTGTAACGCTGGTACACAAAAGCAAGAAACTGGTTGCCTTTAAATAATGAGTTTACCCGTACTTCAATATTTTTTGTTTCATCACTCATTCTTTTATTGATGGCGTTTAAAATAGCCGTTTGTTTCTGCACTCTTTCTGTACCACTCAATCCTTTTAATGAATCAAGTACTTCTTTTGTCAGATCATCTATTCGGAGTAAAAACTGAACGGATAAGGTGGTCGGTATTTCTTCTCCTTTGTTGCGGGCATAAAAACCATCTTGCAGATAATTATGTTCCATATTGCTGGCAGCAGCAATGGCACCATAGCCACAATGGTGGTTAGTAAATATCAGACCTTCGGCACTTACAATTTCGCCGGTGCAGCCACCGCCAAAAATGATGATGGCATCTTTCAGCGATGCTTTGTTGATGTTGTACAACTGGTCTTTGGTGAGCTTCAGTCCTTTTTTCACCATTTCGTTATATACCTGCTGTCCAAGCAACAGGGGCAGCCACATACCTTCATCGGCTACTGATTTGGCAACCAGGGAAAGGGATACTACAATCGTTAATAAGAATTTCTTCATACAGAAAAATTTAGGTGACAAACCTACGCAAAAAGAGGTATCAAAAAGCTGAGTTTCATTGAAATCCAGTAATTTGAACATTGAACTACTTGCTTATGAATTTCAGGAACGGTTTCTTCTTTATATCGGGCATTGCCCTTCTTATCAGCTCTTGCAGTAAAAAAGGAGGCACTGCTCCGCCTGTAATACCTGTGCCACCAGGCTGTGCATCCAATACTGCCCCTGTAAATGGAACATTTGTAACAACAGCATCACTTACACTTAGTTGGTCAGCTGTAAGTGGAGCAACAGGCTATGATATTTATTTGGGAGCTACATCAACCCCAACAACAATTTTAGCAAGTAACGTTTCCGGAACTACTTACAATTATACTGTTCCTGTTTTTGCTTCAAGCCAAATCTTATACTGGTACGTTCAACCCAAAAATGCTACCGGAGTCGCTACGGGGTGCAGTTCTACCGTCACATCATTTACCGTTACTGTTATAGAAACTCCTTTTCCGTTTGGCTACTATGTTGTCGGCTATCTTCCCTCATACAGAAGCGTTACTTCTATTCCCGATGTAAAATTCCGGATGACGAATGTAGTTGTCTATGCCTTTTATGGTGTTAATTCATCAGGCACATTATCGGCACCTTCATCTCCTGCATCTACATTAACTGCTGTTGCTGCCAAGGCAAGAACAAATAATTCGAAAATCTTTTTAGGGATCAATGATGGGGCTGCCGGTAATTTTAAAAACATGGCCGCCTCCGCAGCTGGTCGCAATAATTTTATAAAAGATGTGATGAATACCGTAAGGGCCAATAATCTTGACGGGATAGATATAGACTGGGAATTTCCAAGTACATCAGACGGAACTGATATTACATTTACTGCTTTAATGAAAGAACTGTCTGATTCTTTGCATCGGGATGGCCGCTACTATTTATCCTGTGCCATTACTGCCGGTAAATATGCCGGTGGTTTCAGGGATGCGATACGCAATGAAATTTTTCCTTACGTAGATATTTTTAATGTGATGGCTTACGATGATTTTAATACAACCGTTCCCTACCGGCAGCACAGCGATTATACGTTGGCGACGGTGTGCCTTAATTACTGGTTGAACACAAGAGGAATGCCTGCGGCAAAATGTGTGTTGGGAATACCGGCTTATGGCCGCCCCTCAGGTATAACACAAACAGGGACTATACTTACCTACAGTGGTATTTTGGGACAAGGCGGGAACCCGCAGTTGGACTCAGCGATTGTAACAGCCGGTGGGTTTACTAATTATACTATTTATTATAATGGTCAATACACTGCCAAGCGAAAAGCCATATTGGCAAAACAAATTGCCAATGGAGTAATGTTCTGGGAGAAAGGCCAGGATATTCATGATGCCAATTCATTGCTGAAGGCAGCTTGCGATACAGTGGGAAGGACTTATTAGAATCTTTTAAAATTTTATTTATAACCCGTCCAGATCCTGGTGTCCATATTAAAGAACCAGTAGGTACCGTTGGTGTAACTGAAATTAAACGCCGGATAGGTTTCAACATCTTCCGGAAGTTTCAGTTTCTGTGTCAGCAACCCGGTTTTCTTATTATATAACTCCACCTGTTTTTCAGATGTATTCAGTAAACCAAATTCTGCTTTTGGAATACCGGTATAGATCAACACATTGTAGTTGTAATCTTCACTCAGGTATTCGCCGTCATCTTCTTCATCAATATCCTCTATTTTACTGATGCCCGGGTAAAGCCGTAAAGTGCTGTCTTCTTCCTGCATGGCATCGGCATTGTACATATAAATTTTCTGACCATAAAGGAAACAGACCATGCCTGATTTTGCATTATAAACCCCGATGCTTTGATCATCGGGTTGATTCATTCCTTCTGCATAAACTTCACTTTCTTCAGGAATGCCTTTTGCGTCAAGTTTATAACTAAACCACCCGATTTCGGAATAACCATTTCCACAGATATTTTTCAGCTTTGGATTATACCACAACCCCCTCAAATCTTTCATCGTGGTCAGGCCTTCTCCGGAAAGGCGTTTACCTGCCACATCAAAAACAGCCAATGGGAAACTAAAGTTACCTGCAAAAGCAGCATAATATTTTTTTTGTATCGGGTGCCAAACCACAGCCCCACCTCTTTTTCCAGGCAGGCTATCTTCACCGGTTACTTTGCTTGGAGAAGGTATACCGGGCATTTTCAGTTCAATGGTTTTCTTCAGCGTTTTTACAAGCTGTGCATTCAGCAAAAGTGGGAGAGACAATAAAAGGGTAAAGAATATTTTTTTCATGTTTATATTTTTTGAGTAAAATAAAAAAAAGTAATCAATTGTTATAATACTATTTGAATTTACTGGTAGAAATTATTTAGTACCCGGCTCATCGTTCAGCACTTTCCAAAGTAAATCCTTTAATTCTGTCAACCCTTTATTAGTTATGGATGAAATAAACAGATGCGGAAATTCAGACGGTAATTCTTTTGCAATCGTTGCTTTCAATTCATCATCCAGCATATCGCTTTTACTGACAGCTATTACAAATTGTTTGTGTAATAATTCAGGATTATACTGCTCCAGTTCATTCACCAATATGTCAAATTCTTTTTTATGATCGTCACTGTCAGCAGGTATTAAAAAAAGCAAAATAGAATTCCGTTCAATATGCCGGAGAAAACGATGGCCCAGACCTTTTCCTTCAGAAGCGCCTTCTATAATACCGGGTAAGTCGGCAATACAAAAACTTTTTCCTTCCCGGTATTCTACCATACCCAGGTTAGGTGTGATGGTAGTAAAAGCATAATCGGCAATTTTGGGTTTGGCTGCTGTAATTACAGAAAGTAATGTTGATTTACCTGCATTGGGGAAACCAACCAACCCAACATCCGCCAGCACTTTTAACTCAAGTATTTTCCACCCTTCTATACCCGGAAGCCCCGGCTGTGCATATTCAGGTGCCTGGTTTGATGGAGTGGCAAAATGTGCATTGCCCAGACCACCTTTACCGCCCGGTATCCATATAAACTCCTGCCCATCCTCCAGAATTTCCACTTCCTGCTTACCCGTTTCTTCATCTCTTGCTACAGTGCCGAGTGGTACTTCAATAATGATATCATTTCCTGTCTTTCCACTACATTTACTTGCACCACCACTTTCGCCGTTTTCTGCCAGCACATTTTTATAATAACGTAAATGCAATAATGTCCAGAGGTTGCTATTGCCTTTTAAAATGATATGAGCACCACGGCCACCATCACCACCATCTGGTCCGCCCATTGCGGTAAATTTATCCCGCAAAAAATGCCGGAAACCTGCGCCGCCATGGCCACTACGGCAAAAAATGCGGATCTGGTCAACAAAATTACTCTTCTCCAAAGGCTTATTTTTATAATGAAACGCAAATATACCTTAACTCTCTTCATCCATCTTCAAATGAAATACCTCTTATTACTATTGTCTCCTTTATTTCTTGCCGGCGATTGTAATAAAAATGCTACTGGGATTCCTTCCTGTGTGCAGCTAAAGATCAACACCATAAAAGCCCAACCTAAATGGAATCCTCCGGCGGAGGTTAGTGAATATATTTACCAGGGCAAACAGGTTTATCTCTTTAGTGCTGATTGCTGCGACCAGTATCACCAGCTTTATGATGAGCACTGTAATGTTTTATGTGCCCCATCAGGAGGTTTAAACGGAAAAGGGGATGGGAAATGTCCTGATTTTTCCAGTGCTGCACAATTCAAAAGAGTAGCTTGGAAAGACTCCCGCTAAATAAAAAAAGTCCCGTCTCACCAATGGAGGACGGGACCCTGATATTTTTCAATCTGGTTTTTTATTGTACTACAACTTTTGTACTGAATACTGACTTGTTGGTGTGATCTGTGACTTTCACTAAATAAACACCTCCTGCAGTTGCAGCCGGGAGTTTAAAAGATTGGGCCTGATTTTCACCACCTATATTTACAACTTGCTGCACCACCTGGCGTCCCATCACATCAGTTACCTGCACGGTGTAATTACCGGCATCCAATTGATTAAACTGAATAACAAACTGTTTATTGGTGATCGGATTGGGGTATACATTTATTTTACCATCACCAGTGTTAACAGGTATTGTACGGCTGATTAAGTCAATATTTTTTGACTGCGATTTTGTGCTAGAAACAAGCAGATTGCTATTAGCCAGATCAGATGTTTGCCATGCCGTTCCGGCAACAGGATAAATTACAGCTACTAAAGTTTTTGCATCAACCGCAAATAGAGAACCGCCTTTTGTGGCACTGGCAACAATTATTTTATTTTCATCATTCACAGCAGCGCCGTTGACAGTAAACCCTTCTGGTAAGCCGGTAATTATTCCAAGATGTGTAGCAACTTTTGATTCAATGTTTATTTTAAATACATGATTACGGGCAGAAAAAACATAAAGATTTCCATTGTCGTCTGCAATCATATCCCCACCAAAACTGCTGCAGGAATTATGAACAGAAACACTTTTATTAGCCTGATCATCCACGATGCTGCCTAAATCCGTAATTGTAGATTTTTTGTCAGTACTGAATCGAATAAGCTGTGTAGCATCATTGGTCATAGCATATCCGTTACCATCAGCTGCAATCACCATCCGTGTAACGATATTACCCTGGTCAGGTGATTTTTGGGGCTTACCGGTAAATGCACGGTCAGCTACATAAAATACTTTCATTGTTTTCAGATCAATATACCGCAGCTGATCGAACAGCATCGGGGTATAGTAAAGCCGGTTATTTCTTTTGTCTAATGCAATGGCCGCTACCCCGGTACCAAACGCTGCATTGATCAAACTACCATACCGTTGGTCATTCAATGGTGAAGTCAATTGTTTTTTGGTAGCTGCATCAAATGCCAGAAAGGAAGGGTCGTTTCCGCTAAGGAGTACCTGGCTGTATTCACTGGTTTGCAAATTGATCTTTCTTAAAAATTGCCAATTGGCACTTTGTGGCGTTACATCCGTAATTGCATAAGCAAAACGATCGGATTGCTGTGCAATGGTCGTGTTAGTAAGTAAAGTAATACCTGTTACAAAGGCAAAAAAAGGTAAATTTTTTTTCATAAAAAAGGTGTTTTAGTTTACAAAGGTTTAAAACGAAAATTAAGTTACAACATTTCCCCATAGGTAGAAAAAATTTTTTATCAGCGGCGGGGTTTATTTTTTAAATGGCTGATAATTGCCTGATTCAGCAGGGATTTTTTCAGAAATTTCCTGCAAAGGATCTGTTTTGCGGAGGGTTTGAAAACAATTTTCAGGTAACTGTTGATATAGCCGGGTTCCTTCCGTTTTCCAGTTTATCATTTCATCACTCACTTGTTTAATAATTTTTCCGGGATTGCCCACCACCATACTCCTGTTGGGAATTATTTCCCCTTCTTTAATTAACGTTAATGCGCCAACAATACACTCATCACCTAATAGTACATTATCCATGATTACGGCATTCATACCTATCAAACAATTTTTCCCAATCGTGGCTCCATGAATAATAGCACCGTGACCAATATGTGCACCCTCTTTTAATAACACTGTTACTCCGGGAAACATATGAATGGTACAATTCTCCTGCACATTGCAACCATCTTCAATCATGATTTGACCCCAATCACCTCGAAGGGCTGCACCGGGACCGATATAACAATTTTTTCCAATGATAACGTTACCCGTAACTGCTGCCTGCGGATGAACGAAAGATGATTCATGAATGACAGGCTTTATTCCGTTGAATTCGTAGATCATGTAGTGAAAGTATATAAAGTTGATAAGTAAATAAAGTTTTCAGAGATCGGGGTTTCCCTTTTTCTTTTGTTCATCCCTTTTCTTTCGTAAGAATGACAGATAACCATTTAGCAACCTTTCAATTTCTTTCCCTTTTGCTTTATAATAGAATAGTTTCTCCTCCGTAATATATCCTTCATCAAAGGCATCAATCAGATGATTAATTGTTTCAGTTAAAGATCCTCTTGCCTGGATGCAATAATGAATCTGGTCAGGATAGGTAAACCGGCCATGGCCTTCAGATATCAGTGCATTAATAGATCGGGAACTGCGGATAGTTTGATCAGTAAGCCTGTATTTTTCTTCAGCCGGGAATCCTCTGGCTTCTTTAATGACTTCCTTTTTAAATTCCCTGACTTTTTTCCACAACTCAAGTTCTTCAAATCCGAAATTTTCACTACTCATAGTTATATACCCTATTTACTTATCAACTTTATATACTTTATTTACTTATCAACTTTATATACCTTATTTACTTATCAACTTTATATACCTTATTTACTTATCAACTTTATATACCTTATTTACTTATCAACTTTATATACCCTATTTACTTATCAACTTTATATACCCCATTTACTTATCAACTTTATATACCCTATTTACTTATCAACTTTATATACCCTATTTACTTATCAACTTTATATACCCTATTTACTTATCAACTATATATACCCTATTTACTTATTAACTGCTTATCCGTCCGGTAGCAAAGTCCCTTGAATTGTGCAACCAGATGTTCATTCTGATTAGTAATATTGATATGATAAAGCCCGGTTGACATTCCATTGTGTAACTCCTTTACTTCTGCAATCAATACATCATCTACATGAACAGGCTTGATGAAATTGATAGATG
>JANNQR010000049.1:0-130643 GCA_031400855.1 Chitinophagaceae bacterium
TAATACAAAATGGTAAGGTACTTGCGAAGAGATCGTATGGACTTGCAAGTCTTGAACACAAAATTCCTTTTAATCATAACAGTGTTGTTCGTTTAGGTTATTCAGAAGGAAGAGAATTCATGACAATTGCCGCAGTGTTAATGGAGAATGCAGGAATTTTAAAGCTCAGTGATAAGATCCGCAACTATTTCCCCCAGCTTCCTTCCTGGGCAGCAGACGTTGATATTCTGGATATCATCAATCATCGAAGCGGACTTGCAGACGAATGGGATGCATTTTTGTTGATGCAGGCAAGCATGGGTAACCGGGTAGATGTTTCGCAGTTTTTACAAATGCTATATAACCAGCCTAAGCCCGAAGTAGAACCACGAAAAGGATATATGTATTCCAATTCCGACTATGGGTTATTGCGTCTTATCATGGAAAAAGCATCCGGTGAAGATCTCGGTGTATGGATGAAGAAAAATATGTTTGATCCATTAAAGATGCATTCCACGGTATTGCATAGCAACAAAGAGGAAATGCTCATGAACAGGGCTTATAAATATGATCGTTCAGGAAATGGAAAATACGTTGTAGATATGAATGAAAAAAACTCGCCGGGTGGAAATTATCGTATTGCAACCTGTGCGAATGACCTGGAGTATTGGGCAGCTGCTCATGCCGATAAGAATTCTGCGATCACAAAAGCGGTGGAACGATTAAAAACGAACGCAACCCTTATTCCCTCATTTAACAAAACACACAAGCATTATACATTTGGAATTACTACAAGAGAGGAAAATGACTACACTATCATTGAACATGAAGGTGTTAATGACTATACTTATCTCAGCTACATTCCTTCAAACAATATTGCAGTTATACTGGTAAGTAATGGCGAACCCGTTTATGAAAATTATCATAAGGCTATCTATCAATTCTTGCTTAAGACCAGTGACGAACCCCTGGTCAATAAGGAATTCTTACCCTCACCAGTCAGCTATTCTTCTGAAGAATTGAAAGCTTTTACCGGAAGATATATTGATGAAGACACTGTAGCATTCGAGAGTTATACCCGGCAGGAAAAAAACATCGTCCATTTTATAATGGAGAATGATTCACTCAAAGTAAAGCAGGATGATGAGCCGATAATACCACTTGAGTATATCAGTAAAAATGTATTTAAAGCTGTTGGCCTCGATGTCTATATGGAATTTCATGCCACGACAAATGGGTTGATACTAAAGACCCATGTGTATCCGGCATTAAAAGTTTATACTCACATCAAAGCAGACATTGAATCCTGGAAACCTTCCAAAGATCTGCTGGCAAGTTTTACCGGAAAATATTATAGCAGGCATCTTGACTATTACTGGACGATCGTAGAAGATGGAGAAGGTAACCTGATCATAAAAAGGCCGACTATTGCTGATACGAAGATCATTCCTGAGCGGGAAAATACTTTTTTTATTAAGATAGAAGAATATGCTTATCGGGAATCTCCTACAAATGGATGGATTCGTTTTTATACTAATAGTAGCGGAGCAGTAACACACTTAACTGTATCGCATCCGAGGTTGATGCATCATAGGTTTGATAAGCAATAGACAACTATACGAACGCACAACATGGAGTTTGCTGCTATGCTGGCTGACGAATATATCCTCATCTTTTTATCGCTATCAGCAGTAGTCCGGGCTCGACGTTCAATGTTCAGCTTTTTGTTGTTATGTCTCGTCCTTAAATAGGTTTATGAAAAAAATAAACTAAGATGGAGCAAAAACGACTAAAAAAGGCGAACATTTTAACAGTAAGTATTCCGAAAAATTCCACTCACATTTTGTGGCTTACATCCTCAGCCGTCCAAAAGAAGACGGACAGCTTCACCATGTGTGGTTTATAATGGTTGAGAACACTGCATATCGTAAGGTCCTTACTTTATCTTCTCCTTCAGTCTCTTCTCTTTCACAACCGGTGCATCATCTTTCCATCTCCACAAATGCACACAGGCATATGTTCGGTAAGGGCTCCATTTTTTGGAGAGGCGCAGCATATCTTCTTTTAGTATTTTCTTGTCAGCATTATTCAGCTTGTACAATTTAATCATAGCATTCTGAATGCCGAGATCATCCACGGCAAATACATCTTCTCTTCCCAATGCAAACATCAACAGCATTTCCACCGTCCACCTGCCCACTCCTTTAATAACGATCAGGTATTCGATCACTTCTTCATTCGACATTTTAGATAGCTTCTTTGCAGCCATGCCAAACTCCATTTCAAACTGCGCCACATTTTTTACATAACTCACTTTGGCATTGCTTAAACCTATACCTCTTAATTTATCAAAGGGAGTGTTTAGTATTTGTTGTGGTGTTGGTTCTTTACCACCGTATAAAGCAATAAATCGATTGTAAATAATATCAGCCACCTTAACAGATAGTTGCTGGCTCATAATAGAAGCACAGAGATAGGTGCAGATATTTTTCCGCTTCTTCAGTTGTTGAGGTTCCCCTGCTTCAACCAGTTTTTTTAATTTTTTATCTTTGGAAAGATGGGCTATATACTCCATGAATTGAAGATAAAGAGTATCCCCCAACGCTAAAAACCATTTTTAATCAGGCATCTGCCCACTGCCTGAATTCAGCAACCTTTTCCCTGCTGATTACCATTTCATCCTGTTGCTGTGAGCCTTTAACCAATAGTTTCAACCGGTTATTGAAATAGGGTTTTACCTGTTCAATAGCTGACATCCGGACTATATAACGGCGGTTCAATCTGAAAAATTCTTTTGCATCCAATACTACTTCTAATCTTTCCATCGTATAATCCACCACAAAGCGGTTACCGGTTTTATCCACCAGGTAAACAATTTTATTATCGGCCTGAAAAAAAGCAATATCAACTGTATCAATAAAAAATAATCGTTGCCCTACTTTTCCCAAAAACCGTTTCTTGTTATTGTTCTCCAGCATTTGCGGAACCAGCCGGTTGTAATCGGGCAGACAGAAGGAAGCAGCTATATTCCTGTACTTATTCAATGCGGTTGCAAGTGCCTCAGCCGTTACCGGCTTTAATATATAATCCACACTAAACATACTGAATGCTTCAAGAGCATACTGATCGTATGCAGTAGTAAAAACAACGGGTTTGTTGTAATGAACCTGATTGAAAATTTCAAAACTGCGCCCATCAGATAAATGTATGTCCAGTAAGAGCAGATCCGGGTGAGGATGTGATTTCAGATAAGCCACCGTTTCTTCTACACTTTCTAAAGAGGCTACTACCTCCATGGCCGGGTCATACTCCATCAGTAAAGTTTTTAGCCTTTCTGCCGCCACTCTTTCATCTTCTACTACAATCACTTTCATGTTACTCAGTTTAAATGAAGCAAAGGAATAATTACTGTAAACTCATTGTCCGTTTTTGTTATCGTAATGCCGAGTCCGCTAATCAACTCATATCTTTTACGGATATTTTGTAACCCGATCTGGCTGGATGGTTCTGCAACCTGGCGTAACTGTAAATTATTTTTAACTACCAGTGTATTGTTACCATTTGTATGTATATCAATATGAAGCGGCTTATTTCTGGAAACAATATTATGCTTAATGGCATTTTCAATCAGCATTTGCAAAGCAGCCGGTACCACATGGCAATTCCTGTATTGTTCGCCTATCTGAATGTCGATTTTTAATCCGGTCTCAAATCTTTTTTGCAATAAAAAAATATATGGCTGAATAAATTCCAGTTCAGATTTCAGTTCTACCAGTTCTTTATCCTGGTTATTTAAAATATAACGGTACACTTTTGAGAACTCTTCAATAAAATGATTGGCTTCCGGGTTATCTTTTATGACCATCCCGGAAAGTACATTCAGGTTGTTAAATAAAAAATGCGGATTGATCTGGCTTCTTATCAACTGTATTTGTGCCTGTGCACTGCTGCGGCGAAGTTCTTCTGCTTCTCCTGATTGCTTCTTGTATTCTCTGAAGAAAAATAAAATGGCATTGATCAGGTGAAAAAATAAATTGATCAGGCTTGCATAAATAATATTCAATTTATACGGATTACTATTTTGCTCCCAGGAATACCCATAGATGATATTGCCAACAAGGAACACCATGATCAATGCTGCAAGTAGTGCTACGATATTACCCGCCACGAAGAAAATGCCCAAAAAGCGGAATTTATTTGCGGGAGTTAAAAACCTTTTCTTAAAATACGGTTTTATCAACCGGTTGCCTTCCCAGGTCAAAAATGTAATACCGGTGATGGTGAGCAGGGCATAGTACCATTCAATTTCAATATTGAAATAATGATACACATTACATAACGCTGTATTCATAAATGCATACAACGATAAAATGGCAATAAAAAGATACCGGTACCGGTGATTGAATAACATAGCTAAAATTAAATCAGTCCTGCCCGTATTTAAAACGAACAGGACTGATAATGGTTTTCAAATAGGGGATCTATTTATTGTTATGGCAATATAACCCTGTCTATTACATGAATAACACCGTTAGTCTGTAGCAGGTTTACCCCGGTTATTCTTGGCCAATTGGCGGCAGGTGTATTTCCTGCACCATATACTGACGGGGCTGTAAGATTGATAGTCAATGTTTTAGTAGCATCAGTTGCTGTCAGCAGGCTACTTACCGTGCCAGCAGAAAGATCAGAAGAAAATACCCTTGCGCCCACAGCATGATGGAGAATAATGCTTTGAAGGGTAGCTACCGGGACTGCGTCCAGCGATGCATCGGTGGTAAATCCACTGGCAGCAAAAGCAGCATTGGTAGGTGCAAATACAGTAAACGGACCTGTTCCACCGAGTACAGCTGCAATATTAGCCCCACCGCCACTATTTACACGATTAATCGCATATAATAACCTTGAAAAATTAGGATTAGCAACTACTGCACCCGTGATGGTAGTAGCAGGAGGTACCAATACTCTATTAATCACATGTATAACTCCATTGCTGGCTGCAATATCTGCTGTCACTACTTCCACACCATTAATGTATGCTTTGCTACCATTTATTTTTGCAAACAAATTAGGACCTGTTCCCGTTGCTGTATAAGTAGCAGACTGTATACCAGCTGTAGTAATAGCACTGGATGGCACCCTTGCTGTCAGTACATGGTAATTCAATACTGCTTTTAATAAATCAACCCCGGCTCCAGTTAAAGCATTAATCTTTGCTTCCGTATCCAGATCCGGAATACCATCACCAGTAATATCTAACAGACGAAAGGCATCATCGTTTGGAGCAAAAACGGTAAGATTAGGAGTAGTTCCTAAAAAAGTTGCATAGCCTGCTTTTATAACCGCTGCTTCCAGCAATGTAAAACTGGCACCCGCCACTACTGTTTCAGTAATAGTAGGAGTAACTACGGGAGGAGTATCATCATCCTTATCACAACTGGTGATCATAAAAGGTGTAGCTAACAGCAGGAGGCTTGTTCTGCTGAATAATTGTTTTAGTTTCATAATTAAATTTTTTGTTTAATAGGATAACATTTTCTAAATGCTGATAGATACCCAGGAGGGTGTGAACCATATCTATTATTGAGTGGAGTGTATATAAACAGGAGTGAATTTTGTTTAACCAAACCCCGAAAAAGAAAAACCCGGGCAATCGACCCGGGCTTTATCATCTATTTGTTCATAACTAATTATTCAATACCCCAATTCATTTCACCACCTTTTTCATCTTTTAATGAAATACCCAGTTCAGCCAGCTGATTCCTGATTTTATCAGAGGTTGCAAAATCTTTTTTACTCTTTGCTTCTTTGCGAATGTCTATCAATAATTGCATCACTCCCTTTAGCTTACCATTTTCTGCTTCATTCACTGCTTTCAATCCAAATACATCTTCGAGGTAACTTTTAAATTTCGATTGCAGCAGTGAAAAAGTATCTTTTGAGAGAGCTGTGATCGCAATCGTTTTATCTTTTATAGAATTGATAACCGGAACTAATTCAAACATACTGGCCAGCACCCTTGCTGTATTGAAATCGTCATTCATATGTTCATCAAACTCAGCTACTAAAGCCCGGACTTTTGAATCAAGTTCTGCATCCGGTAAAGCTTCACGCTGTTCGCTGTTCGCTGCGAGTGACTCGTGGCTAATAGCTTGCAGCTTTTCATAAGCATCCCATAATCTCTTCAATGCCTTCTCTGCTGCCTGCAAAGCTTCATTGCTAAAATCCAGTGTACTTCTGTAATGTGTTTGCAACATAAAGAACCGGACATTCATTGGCGTGTATGCTTTCTCCAGTAAAGGATGTGAGCCGCTGAATAATTCTTCGGGTAAAAATCCGTTGCCTGCACTCTTACTCATCCGTACACCATTTACCGTTAGCATATTGGTATGCATCCAGTAACGCACCGGCGATGTTTTATAACAGGCCTGTGATTGTGCTATCTCGTTGGTGTGGTGTGTAGCAGCAAGATCCATTCCGCCACCATGTATATCAAATTGTTTTCCTAAATATTTTTCACTCATCGCAGAGCATTCAATATGCCAACCCGGAAAGCCCATGCCCCAGGGGGAAGGCCATTGCATCAAATGCTCTGGTCCTGCTTTTATCCAAAGGGCAAAATCAAGCCGTCCTCTTTTTTCTTCCTGCCCGCCCAGTTCCCTCGTACCTTCCAGCAGGTCTTCCAGTTTTCTGTTGGTGAGTATCCCGTAAGGTTTTTCTTTATTATATTTTTCTACATCAAAATAAACGGTACCGTTTACCACATAGGCATAGCCATTATCAATGATCTGCTGTGCCATTAATATCTGTTCAGTAATATGCCCGGTGGCTGTGGGTTCAATGGTAGGAGGAAGGTTATTAAAAAGGTCCATTACTTTTCGAAAACCGACCGTATAGCGTTGCACAATTTCCATCGGCTCCAGCCGCTCCAACCTCGCTTTTTTGGAAAATTTATCATCGCCTTCATCCCTGTCTCCTTCCAGGTGACCGGCATCTGTAATATTTCTTACATATCTTACTTTATACCCAAGGTATGTAAGATGCCGGTAGATAATATCAAATGATATAAAAGTGCGGCAATTACCTAAATGAACATCACTATAGACCGTAGGACCGCATACATATAGCCCGACATGATCGGGTGTAATTGGTTCAAATGGTTCCTTCTGTCTTGATAAAGTATTATAAATCTTCAGGTCACTCATAAATGCTGATAAGTTTCAAAAATAATCATTCCTGACTACTTCTTTAATTGTACATCAGCTACCAGCATATAGTGGTCAGAATAGTTCTTAACGATGCGGTTAAACTGTTTTATTTTAAAATGATTATCTGTAAAGATATAATCAATCCGTAAGGTTGGAGAAAGCGATGAAAAAGTTCTGCCGATACCAGACCCTTTTTTCAAAAAAGCATCCTGCATCCTGCCCCTTACGGTAAAATAGGTGTACGAGTTGGGCACATCGTTCAAATCTGCACATACTATTACCGGGTGGGGGCTGTCATTAATAATTGTATGAGCAAGGTCCGCCTGTATACTACGGTAAGAAAACCCTTTTCTTAGTTTTGATAAAATACTACGGGAGTTAGCCAGCAAACTGTCTCTTGCATTGGCTATCCTGTCTATTTTATTGTACTCTTTCCTGCCAAATTGCAACGATTGAAGGTGAGTGGTAAAAATCCGGACGGTGCTTTCGTTTAATTTAATATCGATATGCAGCAATACATCGGGCAAGGTAGGCCGTGGATACCTGATTCTGCCGGAATCAATAATCGGGTAGCGGGAAAAAATAATCGAACTGTAATAATGATTATCACCATCATTGTCGAATGAAAAATAATAGTATGGGTAACCCAGCTCCTGTTGTATCGGTTTTATATTATCATAATAATCAGAATCAGTAGAAGTGTGAAATTCCTGCAGACATAGTACGTCTGCATTCTGCTCTTTGATAAGCTCAAACATTTTAAGTCTTGTTTTGCTGCCTTCATTACTGTTTCTTATCAACTCAATAAAACGGGCTACATTCCAACTGGCTACCCGGATTGTTTGAGGCTCTTTTTTATAATTAAAGGTCTTTCCCGTATGAAATGCCAGGAACACACGAATGCTTTTAAAACCTAACAGCAAAGCAATTGCAGAAATAAGTGCATAACGTGGTTTTAATATAACCAGCCATCCAATAGAAAAGAAAATAACAAATAGTAACAGGAAAGGAAACCCTAACCCAAGAAATGAAATGAACCACCATTTTTGCGGATTAAGATATGGCACCAGGCAGGCGAGTAAGAAAATAAATACTACCACCAGATTGGAGTAAATAAAAAACCGCTTGGTAAAGAGTCGGAGCTTTGAGGCCATTGATGCAATTTAGGAAAGTTATGGGTTTGGAGTGTAGTGTTTCTGGTTTAGGGTCGCTGAAAATACTCAGCGCCATGTTATTTATTAACCCCTCTTCGAATCAGGAAAGTATTAAAATAATATCTTTTAGATTATTAAAAACAACAGGAAATGTATACAACCCGAAACCCCAAACTCATAACCCTTCATCACTTGCCCTCTTCAGCAAATCTTTTTCTTCAGGAGTCAGAAAATTATAGCCATGCTGATTGATCTTATCTAATATTTCATCCACACGTTGCTGAGTTACATTGGCCGTTTTTTTATATGGTGCTGTAGAAGTTTTGTAAAACAATTCCTCTTTTATATTCTTCCCTTTACCGGGTTTATCAGGGTTAAAAAGGTTATTGATCCATTCAAAAAAATTACTCATCCATTTACTCCAATCGTAACCCTTACGAAGAAAGAGCACAAATAGAACCCCGGTTAATGCTCCTGTAAGATGTACAACAAGATTGCCTGTATCACTTATAGAAACGGTGGCCAGGTCAGAGATCAGGTATAAAGCCGTTAATACCCACAAGGGAATACCTCCACCAATCATCGGAAATAGTTTATAAAAAGGTGATAGCAGGGTGGTAGCAATAACTACTGCCATTACTCCTGCAGAGGCACCGACAGCAGTAGCATATGGCAACTGTGCCTGCAGAGATGGTATAAAATTGTAGGCCAGCATAAAAGCAATGCCACCGGCTATTCCGCCATATATAAAAAGTGGAACAATTTTTTTATTACCGGTCAGTTCCTGCAGGATATAACCAAAACACCAGAGCCAAAGCATATTGGCAAATACTTTCCAGACATTATCATGAACAAAAAAATGGGTGATGATCGTCCATGGCCGGTACAGTAAGCTGTTTCCATCAGCAGGTATGGCAAACAATCCCAATACATTTTTTGTAAAAAGGGATGGTGCCAATTCCTTCGGAAACCTGAAAAACCAGACTGCTTTCATAAAAGCAAGTCCGACAAACATGATGAGGCAAATTCCTATCAGCATCATCAGTGTATTACCGTGTTGCCCTAGTGTAATTTTTTGTTTGTATTGTTTCTCTGTATAAGTCATGTAGTGAAAAACAAAGATCGTTTTGTTCAAAGTATTTTAAAATAATTAATGAGATTTTGTTCCTTACTCTTTTTGTTTTCGCTTTCTTCCCTGTATCCTCAGCGAACTCTGCGTGAAACCCCTCTTTTTAATATAACGTTCTCCGATTGGTTTTGTTCCAGATCAGCACAATAATAAACCCGGTTAATGCACCACCAAGGTGTGCAAAATGAGCAATATCGTCTCCGGCTATTTTCCCAAATCCGCCAAACAGATCTAATAATACATAACCGATCACCACCCATTTAGCTTTTACAGGAACAGGAATCGGGATAATCATCAATTCTGTATTGGGGAATAAATAACCAAATGCTACCATAATCCCCATAATGGCACCGGAGGCGCCAACTGCAGGAACAAAACCTCCCATAAAATGCTGCATGATTAAATGTGCCGCTGATGCCCCTACACCACAGGCTAAATAATAGAACAGGAACCTTTTGGGTCCCCACACATTTTCCAGCACCCTGCCAAATACAAAAAGAGCAAACATGTTAAAAAGAATATGAAAAAACATTTCAAAGCTGGGAGCATGCAAAAACATGGTCGTAAAAATCTGGTAGGGTTCAAAGTAGGGACTATTCGCAGGCCACAAAGCACCCTTCATTGTTAACCCGTATTGTGAATCCAGCGACAACTGGGCAATCCATACCAACACATTGATAATGATCAGGTTTTTAACGATAGGTGGAAAGTTGTTGGGGCGGGAAAATCGAACATTACTCATAGTGGGCAAAAATAGGCTAAGAGTTTAAAAGAGAAAAGGAGAAAAAGAGTTATTGTGAAAGTCTTATTACACTTGCCTTGTTACCTCTCTGTTGTATTTCTTCTTTTCTCATTTTCTCTTAGATCATTGTATTCTTCTTTAGCTTCAATTGCACCACATTCTCAATATGATGGGTATGCGGAAACATATCTACCGGTTGAACTTTTGTTACTTCGTATTTTTCAGCCAATAAATTCAAGTCCCTTGCCTGTGTAGCGGGATTGCAACTTACATACACTACCGTTGGGGTTTCTATAGCTAAAATTTTCTTTACCAGTTTTTCATGCATGCCGGCTCTTGGCGGATCCGTAATCAGCACATCCGGCTTGCCATGTGCAGCAAAAAAATCATCATTACAGATATCGATCACATCACCTGCAAAAAATTCAGCATTCGTAATATTGTTCAGCTGCGCATTTTCTATGGCATCTTCTATGGCAGCAGGGATCATTTCCACTCCAATGATTTTTCTGGCATGCTTACTTACAAAAATGCCAATACTGCCGGTGCCGCAATACAAATCATACACCACTTCATTACCGGTAAGCTCTGCAAAATCTCTTGCAATTCTGTAAAGCTGCTCTGCCTGTTTAGTATTGGTTTGAAAAAATGATTTAGGCCCTATCTTGAATTGAAAATTTTCCCCACCGGGTCCTGCGGACAGTATCTCCATTGCATATCCTTTACCCGAAAAAACCACCGGCTCCAGGTCATGAAGGCTGTCATTCCATTTTGTATTGACCGTATACAATAAGGTAGTGATGCCTGCCCGTGCCGGTATGGACGGGGATGGAAATTGCTGTTGAATATGTTCCATCAGCAATTTTATTTTTTTCTCATCATTCTCGCCCACTACAATATTCACCATCAACTCTCCGGTAGTGCATAGCCGAACCTGCATGGTTCTTAAAAACCCGATATGATTGCGGATATCATAAAAAGTCCAGTTATTGGATTTAGCAAATTCTTTAACCGCTAACCGTATTGCATTAGTCGGCTCTGCCTGAAGGTGACAGGTTTCTATATCGACAATTTTATCGAAAAAGCCTTTGGCATGAAAGCCGGCGACAGCCCCCGAAGGAAAAGCCTCCCTGCCCTCCAAAGGAGGGTTCTCAGTACCCGAAAGCATCTTAGTCGTTTCAACTGAATCAACAATATTAATACTATCGGAATCTAAAGTCCACCCTTGTGGGGGATTTAGGGGGGCTGGCTTTTCTTTTGTGTATTCTTTATTGCCAAATGTATATTCGATCTTATTCCTGTAAAACTTTGTTTCCGCAGCACCGATTATTGGTTGAAAAGGCGGTAGTGGAACTTTACCTATCCTTTTTAATGTTTCTTCTACCTGTCGGTGTTTATACTGCAGCTGTTTTTCGTAGGGTAACATTTGCCATTGGCAGCCACCGCAAACTCCAAAATGTGAGCAGAATGGTTCCAACCGGTCTTCCGAATAGGAGTGGAACAAAATTGGTACGGCTTCAGCCCAGTCTTTTTTATTTTTTAAAAGCCTTACATCTACTACATCACCCGGTACTGTTCCTGCAATAAATATCACTTTACCCTCAATTTTAGCCAGCGACTTGCCTTCAGCTGCATAATCTTCCACCAACAGTTTTTCCAGTATAATGTTCTTTTTCTTTTTTCTCACGGCGCAAATATACCCCTAACTGTTTCTACCGGAGAAAGTCTCACAGGAGAAATAAAAGCCCTGAATTTGCCTTGGAATAAAGCAACGAATCTGAAGCGGAAACCCTCATTAACAGGGTTTTCTGGCCTCCACATGTATCCGGCAGAGAGTTTTTTAAATATCTTTGCCCGATTCATTCTAATGAGGAATAAGACAAAAAAAATTAATACTATTTAAAAATAATATGGTTGGCCGGGGGCAATGCTCTTACGAACAACCAATTAAAGTTCAAATACCCGCATGAAACGAATTTTATTCTTTCTGGCTTTGATAGGAACTGTCACTTGCTTTTCGCAGGATGGCTATGAGATCAATGTAACCTTTAAGCCATTTAAAAATCAGTATATCTATCTCGGTCATTATTTTGGTAAAACTTACCCAATCATTGATTCGGTATTGCTGAATGATAAAAGTGTTGCTGTATTTAAAGGAGCCAAAAAATTAAATGGCGGTATCTACCTTATTGGCTATCCCAATAAGGCCGGTTTTTTTGAAATATTGATTGATCAACAGCAACATTTTTCGGTAATCGCCGACACAGCCACAATCAGTAAAGGAATCAAGTTTATTAATTCACCAGATAATATTTTATTCAGTTCATACCAACAGCAGATGTCGGCATCCGGAAAAGAAATTAATACGGCACAAATGCAATTGAAAAAAGCTGTTTCCGCTAAAGATTCTGCTCACTGGAAAGATGAACTGATCCGGCTTGATAAAGTGGTATTGAAATTCAGGGAAGAGTTCATTCAAAAGCACCCGGGAAATTTACTTTCTGCTTTGTTAATTACCATGCGGGAGCCAATGATGACCGGCCGGTTGAAAGACCCGCTAAATAAAACAGATTCGCTGGATTCGTATAATTTTTACAAAACACATTATTGGGATGGAGTTTATTTTTGGGATGGGCGACTGGCTTATTCCACTTTACTTGAAGAAAAACTGGATAAATACTTTGCCCAGTTGGTAGTGCCTCAACCCGATTCTATCATTAAAGAAATAGACTGGATGATTGGTACAGCCAGTATCAATGAAGAGATGACAAGGTTCCTGCTTATCAAATTTGTGAACCGCTATCTCAATCAGAAATACATGTGGGAGGATGCCATATTTGTACACCTGTTTGAAAAATATTTTGCACAGAAAACTTATCTCTGGCTTAATGAAAAGGGGCTTAAAACAATTACCGAAAGGGCTTATAGTTTAATGGCGAATATTATGGGTACACCAGCCGCCGATATCGAATTGCCCGATAGTACCGGTCAGATCAAATCCTTGTATTTCGATACAGCCTCCTTTACGATTGTCGCCTTTTGGGATCCTACTTGCAGTCATTGTAAAGAAGTGCTTCCAAAATTGGATTCATTTTACCAGGCTAAATGGAAAGCAGCCGGGTTAAAAATATATGCGGTAGCCAAAGAGACGGATGGCACTAAAAAAGACTGGTTGGATTTTATTAACGAACAGCATTTGCAGGAATGGACAAATGTGTATTATTCAAAAGCAGCTGATAAAGCCAGGACCGACAATGGTATTCCGGGATATTCGCAATTGTATGATGTGATGATATTCCCGACCTTATATTTGCTGGATAAAGACAAACGTATTGTTGCAAAAAAACTGACCTATCAACAGATTGATGAAGCACTGGAACTGAAAATGAAAGGACAATAGTACCTGACCCGGTAATGGTTTAACCTGAAAACCGGGAAACAATAACCAGAAAGAATTAACTACAAATATGATCAAGAAATTTTTATTCGTTTGCATTGCCTGTCCCGGAATGATAACCGTTTCAGCTCAAACATTATTTACCTATGGGAAAAATACCTTAGATGCCAAAGAATTTCTAAAGGCTTATAATAAAAATAACCCCCAAATTGTTGTCAATAAAGCAAAGTCAATCAGCGAATACCTGGAGTTGTATATCAATTCAAGACTAAAAATCAGGGAGGCCTACGACAAGAAGTATGACACCCTGCCACAGATAAAAACAGAAGTAGAAAATCTTCGGACACAAATTGCTGAAAGTTATATGAATGACCCGGCATTGAGTGCCCGGATGCAAAAGGAAGCATTTGAACGTAGTCAGAAAGATATACATGTGTCACACATTTTTATTTCTTTCAGAAATGCTACTGGCATAATAGATTCAGCCGCTGCCAAAATAAAAAGAGACGAAATAATACAGAGGTTAAAAAAAGGAGAAGATTTTTTACAGTTAGCCCGGCAATTATCGGATGATACATCGGCTAAAACCACCAAAGGTGATCTGGGTTATATTACGCTATTTACACTGCCGTATGAATTTGAATCTGCCATCTATTCTACTCCTGTTGATAAATTTTCTTCAGTAGTAGAATCTAAAATCGGCTACCATCTGTTCAAAAATCTTGAAGAAAGAAAAGCAGTTGGAAAAATAAGTGCACAGCAGATATTATTGGCCCCTCCCCCCGAAGCAACGGATGTGGCGAAAAAGAAAATAGCCGCTCTTGCAGATTCTTTGTATAAACGGATACAGGCAGGAGATAATTTTAACCGGCTGGCTGCTGCTTTCAGTAATGATTATGTAACGGCGGCCAACGGTGGCATCATGCCAGACATCAGCGTAGGCCAATACGATCCTGCTTTTGAGAAAGTTATCTGGACACTTTCAAAAGATGGTGAAGTATCCAAACCATTTCTTACCTCATATGGCTGGCATATTGTAAAAAGAATTTCGTTGAAACCAATTGTAACGGATATCAATAATAGAATCAATCAGCAGGACTTATTATCGAAAATAATGGCCGACAGCCGCTGGAAATCATCAAAAGATTTCATTTATAATATAGTGATAGAAAAAGCCGGACTAAAAAAACATCCCTATAATGATGTTGGTATGCGGGCAATGACGGATAGTGTGCTGGATTTAAAACCAATGACAGAACCCGGCAGATCTATCATTACTACAACACCTATGTTTACAATCGGCGATTCGGTTTATACAGCCAATACCTGGGTTAATTATGCCAATACTTACCGGTACAAACAGGATGGCTCAGGCGCCAAGCCCTATGAACAGGTCAAAGAAGAATTTCTTCAATTTGCCCTTTATAATTATTACAAAGAGCACCTGGAAGATTTTAATGAGGATTTTCGTAGCCAGATGATGGAATTCAAAGATGGTAATATCTTCTTTGAAATAATGCAACAGGAAGTATGGAATAAAGCACAATCCGACAGTATTGCACTTAAAGTATTATATGAAAAGAATAAAGCAAATTATACCTGGAATCAATGTGCAGATGCGGTACTGTTTTTTTGTTCTGATGAAAACACTGCAAAATCAGTTTATGATGAAATAAAAAAGAAACCTGCTGACTGGCTGAAGGTTACTGAACGCTATTCGGAGAAAGTGGTGGCAGATTCATCCCGGTATGAATGGAACCAGATACCTAATCTTAATAACATGACGCCCAAAGCCGGAATGATGACTACTCCAAAATTAAACCCGACTGACAATACGGCTTCTTTTGCCTATATCATTCAAACCTTTTCTACGCCAATGCAACGTACTTTCATTGAAGCGAAAGGATTAGTGATCAATGATTACCAGGCAATTCTGGAAAAGGCATGGATAGAAAAGTTGAAAAGCAAATACCCGGTTGTAATCGACCAAAAAGTATTAAATGAGATTTCGAATAAATAACCAGGATCGAAAAAGATAGTTTGTTTTCTTATTGCGTATAACAGTTTTTATTCCCCGGCTTATAAATTCTTAACTACATCAGCAATAACTAATGGCCTGCCCAATGTATAATAATGAAGCACCGGCACCCCATTTTTCTTCAACTCTCTGGATTGAGCTAATAACCATTCGACACCAACTTTCTCTACTTCTTCATCCGTTTTACATTGCGTCACAGCTTTGCTAAGGTCAGAAGGCAATTCGATAGAAAATGTTTTTGGAAGAACAGTCAATTGTTTTTTTGTATAGATAGGTTTTAATCCCGGAATGATAGGAACATTGATACCGATTTCCCGGCAAGCTTTCTCAAAAGCAAAGAATTTTGCATTATCGAAAAACATCTGCGTAATAATATAATCAGCCCCTGCATCTACTTTCGCTTTTAGATATTGCAAATCAGTTTCCATATTGGGTGCTTCAAAATGTTTTTCCGGATAGCCTGCCACACCTATACAAAATTCTGTTTTGTGTGTCCCTTTTAATTCATCTTCCAGGTAAATACCGGCATTAAGATTAGCAACTTGCTTCAGCAAATCGCTGGCATACTTATGTCCACCCGGTTCTGGCTCAAAAGCCGTTTCATTTTTTGCAGCATCACCCCGCAGCACCAACACATTATCAATGCCGAGGTAGCGAAGATTGATTAACGCATCTTCCGTATCATTTACACTGAAGCCGCCACAGATAAGGTGGGGCACCGTGTCCACATTGTATTTATTCATAATGGCAGCACAAATACTCTCCGTGCCGGGACGCTTCCGTATTACTACTTTCTGAAAATTGCCGTCTGCCGTTTTCTTAAAAACATGCTCACTGCGGTGATACGTAACATTAATAAACGCTGGTTTAAACTCCATCAACGGGTCAAGGTGCTTATATAACGCTTCAATCCCTTTTCCTTTTAACGGGGGCAATACTTCAAAAGAAATCAGCGTATCCTTTGTCTGTGCTATATGGTCTGTTACCTTCATAAGCCTGCAAAGCTAATGATGCGGGGGCATTAGACAAAACAGTGTTAATTAGGTTTCTAAAACCATTCATTAACTTTCAAGGCTTATTTTTGCTACACATGTCAGTAACTATCCGAACAGAGAATCTGGTCAAAAAATATGGCAAGCGAACCGTTGTCAATAATGTATCCATTGAAGTAAAACAAGGAGAAATTGTAGGCTTGCTCGGACCAAACGGAGCCGGCAAAACCACTTCTTTTTATCAGGTAGTAGGATTAATTAAACCTGACGAGGGCAAGGTTTTTCTGAATGAACGGGAAATTACCAGCCTTCCTATGTATAAAAGAGCAAAAATGGGCATCGGCTACCTGCCACAGGAAGCTTCCATTTTCCGTAAGTTGAGTGTAGAAGATAATATTACTGCCATACTGGAAATGACGAAGTTACCCAAACAGGAACAAAAAGATAAATTGGAATCCTTATTAAATGAATTCCGGCTCCAGCATGTTCGCAAAAGCAATGGCGATGTGTTGAGCGGTGGTGAAAGACGGAGGACTGAAATTGCCCGGGCACTTGCTGTTGATCCAAAATTTATACTATTGGATGAACCATTTGCCGGTATAGATCCGATTGCTGTAGAAGATATACAGGCCATCGTGGCCAAATTGAAACACAAGAATATCGGCATCCTTATTACAGATCATAATGTAACTGAAACCCTCTCCATTTGTGACAGAGCTTACCTGTTGATCGAAGGAAAAATATTTATACAGGGAACTGCTGAAGAACTGGCCGCCAATGAAGATGTACGGAGGTTATACCTGGGAAGAAATTTTGAATTGAAACGGAAGGATTATTTACATGATGAGGCCAAGAACAATTCGGCCTAATATTTCATTCCTTATTTTTCATTTTGTAAGTTGAGCTATGGATTTTCATCAATTACCAAAAATTGAATTGCACCTTCATCTGGATTGCAGTCTTAGTTATAAAGTTGTTCAGCAGATCAATCCTGCCATTTCATTTGAAGAATACCAACATTCATTTATTGCTCCGGCAAAATGTACAGACCTGGTTGATTATCTGAGCCGTGCCGTAAAAGGATTTGAACTGATGCAGACAAAAGATCAATTAGAAGCTGTTACACTTGATTTGATGGAGCAATTAAAAGCCGATCAGGTTATTTATGCAGAAATCCGTTTTGCTCCTTTATTGCATATTGAAAATGGTCTAAGTCCGGAAGAAGTAGTGCAAACGGTGAATGACGCAGTAACTGCAGGTATACAACAAACAGGTTTAGACGCCCGTTTGATATTGTGTACACTCCGCCACTATACAGAAGAACAAAGTATGGAAACTGTACGGCTTGTTGAACAGTTTAAAGGAAGCAATGTTGTCGCATTTGATATTGCCGGTGATGAAGCAGGCTTTCCTGTTAGCAATCATATCAAAGCGTTTGAATATGCAAAAGCAAATCATATTCATTGCACCGCACATGCCGGAGAAGCAAAAGGACCAGACAGTGTATGGGAAACACTAAAGCATTTTCATCCTTCCCGGATAGGACACGGTACCAGAAGTGCACAAGATGAATCGCTGTTGTCTTTTTTAAAAAATAACAATATCCACCTGGAAGTATGTCCGACCAGTAATATTCAAACCAATGTGTTTGATAAAATAGAAGATCATTCAGTCAATAAAATTTATCATTCCGGTGTGTCGATGAGTATCAATACAGATGCCCGTACCATTACCCCGGTTACTTTAACCAGTGAATACGCTTTATTGGAAAAAATTTTTCAATGGAAGAAAAAGCATTTTCTAAAATGCAACCTGGAAGCTGTTCATCATGCTTTTTGTTCAAATGAATTGAAAGAACTGCTAAAACAAAGAATACTTACTGCTTATGCAGATTAGTTTATACCGGAAACAGTTGGATTAATTTATAAATAGAATTGGTATTAATTGCACAATAGGAAAATTTAGGTTTAAAAATTCTTTCATGAAATTTTCTGTGCTTTCGTGGTGCTAATTTCTTATTTTGGCTCTGTAATGAAACTATTCTCTCCGGCCATATCATCCATTGCCCGTTCCCGCCTCTGGCGCATTGAAGCCTGGAAAAATAATCCATTGGATGCCCAGCGGGAAATATTACAGGATCTGGTGTCTTCGGCACAATACACTGAATTTGGAAGAAAATATAATTTCTCTAATCTTTTTACTGTTCGCCATTTCAAAGATGCAGTTCCTATACATGAATATAATGATCTGAAGCCTTACATCGAAAGAATGATGAAAGGTGAACAGAATATTTTATGGAATACTCCTGTCTATTGGTTTGCAAAAAGCAGCGGAACTACAAGTGAAAAAAGCAAGTTTATTCCTATCAGTGATGAAAGCCTTAATGATGGTCATTTCAAGGCTGTAAAAGATGTGCTGACCATGTATTACCAGTTTAACCCTGATTCAGAATTATTAACAGGCAAAGGCTTGGTTATTGGAGGCAGTCATAATGTAAACCCGATGAACAATGAAGCACAATATGGTGATCTTAGTGCAGTCTTATTACAAAACACACCTTTTTGGGGACATTGGTTAAGAACGCCTGATCTAAGTATTGCTTTAATGGATGAGTGGGAAAGTAAGATTGAAAAACTGGCCGAAAGTACCATTAAAGAAAATGTGACATCTATCTCAGGAGTTCCAACATGGACATTAATACTTCTTAAACGTATATTAGAGATCACTGGTAAAAAAACGATAGCAGATGTATGGCCGTCGTTGGAGTTGTATATGCACGGTGGTGTTTCATTTATACCTTATAAAGAACAGTTTGAAAAATTGATCGGGAAAAAAATAAACTACCTGGATCTGTATAATGCAAGTGAAGGATTTTTTTCTGCCCAGTCCTTGTCAAATGATGAAGTGGGAAATAAAGATAAAGAGGGTATGTTGTTATTTGTGGATCATGGCATTTATATGGAATTTATGCCCGTGAATGAATATGGTAAAAAAAATCCACAGACAATTGGTTTGCAAAATGTGAAAACGGGAGAAAACTATGCACTTGTTATCAGTACCAATGGAGGTCTGTGGAGATATTTATTGGGTGATACAATAAAGTTTACATCGTTAAATCCTTTTCGTATTAAAGTTTCCGGCAGATTGAAGCATTATATGAATGCTTTTGGTGAAGAGGTGATTGTAGATAATTCAGACCATGCAATCGCTATAGCCTGCGAAAAAACCGGGGCGGTGGTAAATGACTATACGGCAGCACCTGTTTATTTTTCTGATGCATCCAACGGGGCGCATGAATGGCTGATTGAATTTGACAAAGAACCGGAAAGTCTTGAGGCATTTACAACTGAATTGGATACTGCTTTAAAAAATATTAATAGCGATTATGAAGCCAAGCGGCATAAAAGCATTGCCCTTCGTTTGCCCATCATTCATTCACTGAAGAAAGGAATATTTGAAGAATGGCTGCGCAGTAAAGGGAAATTGGGAGGTCAGCATAAGATTCCACGGCTTAGTAATGAAAGGGCCTTTGTTGAAGAGATTCTGTTATTAGAGAAGAATTACATTTGTTAATTACAATAAGAATAATATGAAACTACTCGAAGGAAAAAATGCTATCGTTACCGGAGCTGCCCGGGGCATCGGAGAAGGGATCGCCATAAAATTTGCCGAACAGGGAGCAAATGTGGCCTTTACTTATGTAAGTGATAGCAGTGCAGAAAAAGCTGCTGCATTAGAAACTAAACTGACAGCACTCGGTGTAAAAGCAAAAGCCTATAAAAGTAATGCCGGTGACTTTGCACAATGCGAAGCCTTTGTAACAGATGTATTAAAAGAATTTGGCACTATAGATATCTGTGTAAATAATGCAGGAATTTCCAAAGACAACTTATTACTCCGGATGACACCCGAACAATGGAATGATGTGATACAGGTAAACCTGAACAGTGTATTCTACATGACCAAGCAGGTTATCCGCCCGATGATGAAAGCAAAGTCAGGTTCTATCATCAACATGAGTTCTATAATCGGCGAAATTGGCAATGCCGGGCAGAGCAGCTATGCAGCATCCAAAGCTGGTATCATCGGCTTTACAAAAAGTGTGGCCAAAGAACTTGGCAGCCGCAATATTCGTTGCAATGCGATTGCTCCCGGTTTTGTGGAAACAGATATGACGAGTTATTTAAAAGATGGCGAAGGTGCTGATAAATATAAAGCTGGTATACCATTAGGCAAATTTGCTTCGCCGGAAGATATTGCGAATGCGGCTTTATTTTTGGCTTCGGATATGAGTTCTTATATAACGGGGCAGACATTGAGTGTTTGTGGGGGATTAAATATTTAGGCTAAGAGGTAAACGGAGGAAAGAAATACAATTTGCTAAGAGTTCAAAAGAGAAAAGGAGAGAAAGAGCTATATTCATGAAGTTGATTTTTACTAAGAACTCCTTAAAGAACTATTATGAATATAAACGAACTTACAGCAGTTGTGGTAGACCTTTGTATAAAAATTCATTCAAAGATTGGCCCCGGTTGTTTTGAAAGAGTTTATGAAGAGATTCTATATTATGAATTAATTAAACTGGGCTATAAAGTTGAACGACAAATCCTCCTTCCTATCAACTGGGACAAATTACATATAAAAGATGCTTACAAAATTGATTTCCTGGTAGAAGATATGCTTGTATTAGAATTAAAATCTGTTTACCCATTACCGCCAGTATATTTTAATCAAATCCGTACACATCTATCTTTACTTAATTTAAAACACGGAATGTTATTAAATTTCAAAGTTGTACTCATGAAAGACGGCATCAACAGAGTTTTTTACAACGCAGGCAAAGAAACCCTTAAACAGTAAAAGAAAATTTTTGCACCACCTCTTTTTCTCCTTTTCTCCTTCCTTCTCTTAGCATTGTATTTTAATCCCTCTTTTCTGAATATAACTATGCCACAAAATCATCGCTGCAACAGTGCGGTACGGCCGCCACGGTTCAGCAATCTTTAGCATTTCTTCTTTACTGATGTCTTTCGGCAATTGCTTGCTTTCCTTCAGACTATTCACCAATGCAATATCTCCCAGTGGAAATAAATCGGTTCGTTGCAGAGCATGCATCAGATAGACATCAATCGTCCAGTGACCAATTCCTTTTAATTGAATAAGAATGCTTCTTACTTCCTCATCTGGTAAAAGTGATAATTTTTTCAGGTTTACTTTTCTTGCTTTTACCGCTTCAGCCAGTATCCTTGCATAACCCATTTTTTGCCGGGTAAAATAACAGGCCCGCATTTCCTCATTGGTAAGGCGTAGAATTTTAGTTGGTGTTACATAACCAATTTTTTCTTTCAGTTTTTTAAACGCTGCATACGCCGAAGCCAGCGACACCTGTTGTTCCAATATAGTAAGAATCAATGTTTGAAAAGTATTCGGTCTTGTCCACATGGGCGGAAGACCATGTTGCTTTATTATTTGGGCAAGTTCGGCGTCCTTTTGTGCCAGCCTTCGGCAAATCTGTGCAAAACTGGCTTCATTAAAAACAAGATATGGTGATGGCATTCAAATTATTGTTTAACTTACGCATAGACCTTAAACTTTTCTACTATGAAAAAGATTTTCCCCTTTCTTTTCATGCTTCTGACAACAACTACTATTGCTCAAAATAAGGATTATCTCCTGAGTTTAGAGGGTATTGGACCTATAAAATTAGGAATATCATTAGCAGAATTAGAAAAAATCCTTCAAACAAAAGTTGCATTAAAAGTTATAAATATTGACTCGGTTAGTCTTACCGAAAAAATCAACGCAAAGTATAAAGATATCAATGTAGAGATCGGCCTGATTAAATGGCAGGACGAAACGATTGCAGTGGCTGGAATAAGCACCAGTAGCCCATTATGTAGAACAAAGTCAGGTATTGGTGTTGGTGCTACCAAGTTACAAATCATTGCCGCTTATGAAGGGTACCATATAGATGCAAAGCCAGTTTATGATTATGATAATGACAAACCAGTAAAAAGCAAGACGATGAGTACTGTAACCGTTAAAGAAGATGAAGAAGGTTATGCTATTATATTTACTCTTGTGAACAATAAAGTGGTGTCTTTTGAAATACTTCCTATCTATGATGATGAAGAGTGAAAAATAATTTAAATCTCATTGACATGAAAAAAATATGTTTCCTCTTTTTTATTCTGGCAGCCGCTTGTGCCACTGCTCAAAATAAAGATTACACAATAAGTATGAATGGCCTCGGTGCATTAAAGCTTGGAATGAATCAGGGTGAACTGGAAAAATTATTGAATCAAAAAATAATACTGGATAATCACCTGGACACTCTCAACTATTCTTACCAGGATACAGCAAAGCTAAAATATAAGGATATTAGTGTGCAATTAGAATTTACCCGGAGTTATTATGCCCCAAATGTATTTCGTATGCGGTTAATAGGCATCAGAGCCAGTAGTCCTTTATGTAAAACATCAACAGGCATCGGCATTGGCACCGGTAATTTAAAAATCATCGCCGAATATGATAAATACCATGTCAATATTCAGCCCGGCTTTTATAGCTATTATGAAACAGAAAAAGGGAAAGGGAAAAGTACACTAAGTATTTTGGATGATGCTGCAAGCACTATGGATGGCTCAGATGCTTACACGATGGTATTTTATCTGCTGAATAAAAAAGTGGTGTCTTTTGAACTAAAAGCTAATTTAAGAGACGAAAGAGTAAGTGATGAAGAGTGATTGTTACTTTGTTTTAAATTTTTCAATAGCCTTTTTAGTAAAATCACTAAGCACCAGTCTGCCACTGATAGCAGCTCTTTCCATTAATAATGTATCCCAGTTTTCTGTTCCCTTCCAGAATATTTTTTTCATCTCTGCTATTGCTTCCGGGCTTGACTGCATCAATGTATTCGCTAATCTTTTTATTGATTCATCCATATCCTCAACAGTCGGGTGCAGTTCTGCAAACAATCCTTTTCGGTTTGCCCAATCAGCATTGCGCCACAAGCTGGCATCTATGGCTAATTGAGAAAAAGCAGAAGTTCCGATCTTTCTTTCCACTGCAGGGCCCACCACAAAGGGACCAATACCAACTGCCAGTTCGCTTAGTTTTACTTCTGTACTTTCTGTTGCAATAGCATAATCCACAGCCGCAGCCAAGCCAACTCCACCACCTACACATCTCCCATGTATTCTGCCAATAATAAACTTTGGGCAAAGCCGCATGGCATTTATAACGTTAGCAAAGCCGCTGAAAAAATTCATTCCTTCTTCTTCATTTTTTATTGCTACCAGTTCATCAAATGATGCTCCGGCACAAAATGCTTTTTCACCTGCCGACCGAAGGATGATGACAATTGTATTCGGATCTTCCCCCGCATGAGTAATAGCTGCAGCCAGGTCACTTAATAGTTGAGCCGGTAATGAATTGCTTTGTGGATGAAAGAATTCAATGGTGGTTATTCCCTGGTGAGTAACTGATTTTATATAAGCTTGTGCCATAGTTGTGATTTTATTCTAAAAATCTCTCTTATTCCCTGATTATCAATTGCAAAGTTAAATGCAAGGTTTTGAAAACAAAAATTCGGTCAATTTCAATAATTCATATAAAATGATGTCAAAATTTGTTTCATTTCCAATTTATACCTATTTTTGAATATAAATATAATTTCATTTTCATTTTATGGCCGAATTTAAAAGCATTACATCATTCATTTCGGGTACTCAAGTGCCTCAATATCAATATAAAAGCTTTAAGCCTGCGCTTATATATTATGATTGGACCATAGATGTGCCAGAAATACAATTATTATTGAGCGATGCCGACAGGGCTTTGGGAACATTGAATGCTTTTGCCCAATTAGTACCTGATGTCGACTTTTTTATAAAAATGCATATTACCAAAGAAGCAACCACCAGCAGCCGTATTGAAGGTACCCAAACCAATATGGAAGATGTGCTGATTAACCAGGATGATATTAATCCGGGAAAAAAAGATGACCGGGAGGAAGTAATCAATTATATAAATGCGATCAACTTTTCTATTGAAAAAAGAAATGAACTGGGGGTTGTTAACCGGTTAATAAGAGATACACATAGAGTATTGATGCAGGGAGTGAGGGGGCAAAATAAAAGCCCTGGTGATTTTCGTACCAGCCAAAACTGGATAGGAGCTTCTTTGCGGGATGCTACATTTATACCACCACACCACAATGAGATTGAAAATTTAATGAGCGACTTTGAAAAATTTCTACATGCTGATGAGATACATACGCCACATTTAATTCGTATTGCCATACTGCATTACCAGTTTGAAACCATACATCCTTTTTTAGATGGCAATGGGCGGATGGGTCGTTTATTAATAACCCTGTACCTGGTAGATAAAGGGCTCATGATAAAACCTGCTTTATACTTAAGCGATTTTTTTGAACACAACCGCAGTCTTTATTACGATAACCTGCACCGGGTACGTACACATAATGACATGACACAATGGTTAAAATTCTTTTTAGTAGGTGTACTTGAAACTGCCGAAAGCAGCAAACAAACTTTTAAAAGCATATTGCTTTTAAAAAATAAAATGGAAAAGGAAATACTGCCACAGTTTGGCAGCAGGCAGAAGAAAGCGATTGAAGTAATTAATTACCTGTACAGCCAGCCTGTTACTACTGTAAATATTTTGACAAAGGAACTAGGCTTAAACTATGGAGTTGCTAACCGGATTGTAAATGAACTGCAAGAAAATGGCGTATTAAAAAACATTGGAGCAGGCAGTAAAGAAAGGTTGTTTCTGTTTGAAGAATATGTAAGGTTGTTTGTAAAAAAACCTGATGCAAAGTAAAATAAGATTTAATAATTCATTCTCGCTACCATCGTCAGTATCGTCGCCACCCCAGTTACCTCATCCGTTTCATCAAAAAACTCTACCAGCCATTTTACGATCCCTTTATCAATATCATCCCCCCGTTTAAAATCTTCTGGTTTTTCAATTACTCTTTTATCATTCGGTAGTTTTTCTTTACAGGTAAACCGGATATACACTTCAGCACCGGGATAAACTGGTTTGGTAAAACGCAATTCATCTATTCCATAATTTAACAGCACCGGATTTTTTTCATAACTATCAACAAACAACCCGGCTGCCAGACTCATGATAAAGTAACCATGTGCCACCTGTTGCTCAAACATGGTTCCCGTAAAATCGGTTGTTTTAATATGCGCATAAAAATGATCGCCGCTCAGGTCGGCAAACTTATCGATGTCTTCTGAAGTAATAACTCTTTTTTCTGTAATGATCTGATCGCCGATTTCCAGTTCTTCAAAATATTTTTTGAATGGATGTTTGCCGGGATTTTTTCCGATGGCATTCGGTTGATAGACATTGGTGATGGCTGTGATCGTTGTTGGCGAACCCTGCAAGGCAGTCCGCTGCAAATAATGTTTTACTCCTCTCAATCCACCCATCTCCTCACCACCACCGGCCCGACCGGGGCCACCATGCACGAGCAACGGTAACGGCGAACCATGCCCGGTACTTTCTTTGGCACATTCGTTATTCAATACCAATATTCTTCCATGATGAGTGGCTGCACCTACCACATATTGTCTTGCTTGTTTATAATCAGCGGTAACGATTGTTGAAACCAAACTTCCTTTCCCCAATTTACTTAATGCAATCGCTTCGTCTAAATTTTTATAGGGCATTATCGTACTCACCGGACCAAAGGCCTCTACTTCATGTGAAGGGTTTGTTGTATAACCACTGGCTAAAGCCAATGGGAATTCATTCATCAGCAATACCGGCGACATGAAAGCTCCTTTTGATGCATCTGCATCAATTACTTCTACACTATCTAATGACCCATAAACAATTTGAGATGAGGCTAATAATTTCTGCACCTGTTCTTTTACCTCATTGCGTTGTGTTTGCCCGGCTAATGAACCCATTCTTACTTTTTCATTGAGCGGATTACCAATAACTGTTTGAGATAAAGATGTTCCGATAGCTTTCCACACATCTTCCATTTTATTTTCCGGAACAAATATTCTGCGGATACCTGTACAGCGCTGACCCGCTTTCAGCGTCATTTCTTTTCTGATCTCTTTTATAAATATGTCCCACTCCGGCACACCGGGTACTACATCTTCGCCCATCACAATACAATTCAGCGAATCGGCTTCCATATTAAAGGGAACAGATTCTCTTAAAATGTTTGGATTTGATTTCAGCATTAATCCTGTAGATGCCGAACCAGTAAAAGTTACCACATCCTGCGAAGTAACATGATCCAGCAAATCACCTGCACTTCCGCATATTAATTGCAAAGCTCCTTCCGGTAATATTTTGGAAGCAATAATTTCTTTTACTACAGCTTCAGTTAAATAAGAAGTTACGGAGGCGGGTTTTACAATGCAAGGCATTCCGGCTAACAAATTCACGGCTATTTTTTCCAGCATTCCCCACACCGGAAAGTTGAAGGCATTGATATGTATTGCCACCCCTTCTTTGGGACTCAGGATATGTGTACCCATAAAGGTTTTGTTCACACTCAGGTTATGGCTTTCTCCATCTATACAAAAAACCTCATCCGGTAGTTTTCTACGTAGTGATGCATTAGCAAAAAGGTTACCGATACCGCCTTCTATATCTACCCAGCTATCTGCTTTGGTAGCTCCGGTCTGGTAAGAAATTTTATAGAATGTATCCAGGTGATTTCTCAAATGAAGTGCAAGGGCTTTCAACATATTTCCCCGTTGATGAAAAGTCATTTTTCTTAATGCAGGATTACCCACCTTACGGGCATAGTCAGTAATGGAACCAAAGTCAACCCCTTTTGTAGTTGCAGCAGCTATTGCATCTCCGGATACAGCGTTATATAATAACTGTCCGTCACCTTCCCCGGTAATCCAGTTGCCGGTGATATAGTTTCCAAGTTTGTTCATGTGTAAATCGTTCGTTAAACCACAAATCTACTAATTGCAGGGATGAAATGTAAGTTGTAAATTTGGGTATTAAATTTTATGTTATGAGTGTAGCAGAAATGAAATTAGCGGCCATTACTGAAATCAGCAAGTTAGATGACGAGAATGCTGTAAAGGAAATTTTAGAACATTTGGCAAAGATTTCTTTTGCAAAAGAGAACAAAGCATTAAATCTTTCTCAGCATTACGACAAAATAGTTGCACAATATGGTGATGTTCTTAAAAGACTGGCTCAATGATTTTAGTACAAGATATTTTAATCCTTCATGATGCATCTATTGAAGATTTTGGAGGTGGCAAAGGGATAAGAGACATGGGTCTTCTGGAATCTGCTTTAGCCAGACCATTTCAGACTTTTGGAGGAGATGATTTACACCCAACTGCTATTGAAAAAGCCGCTGCTATTGCTGAAAGTCTGATTATCAATCACCCATTTATAGATGGGAACAAAAGGACTGGAATGCTTGTAATGATAACTGTATTGTTTGAATATAAATTTGCCTTAACCGCGGGTCAAAATGAGTTGTACGATTTCATCATCAGCATCTCCACCGGCGAAATTAAATTCGAACAAATAGTGGAATGGTTAAAACAAAATACCAAGGCCATTTAATAATATAATAAGATGAAAAAAATTATTCTGCCTTTTATTGCAATTTTTGGTTGTTGGCTCATTTCATGTAATAATTCAGATAAAAAACAAGGCCACACCCATTCCGGTGATAAACCAAAGACCCTGGTTGACAGCCTGATGAAAGATATAAATCAGGTGCATGACAATGGGATGTTAAAAATGTATAAGCTAACTACGTTGCAGCAACAAACAAGAAGAGCAATTGATTCAATTAACCAACTATCTGACGGGTTGAAAAATGCCGCAACCTCTTATAAGCAAACTTTAGATAGCTTATTGAAAGACCTTGAGTATGCAGAATTTGCTATGGATAAATGGATGCCAGAATATTATGCTAATACTGATACTCTTGCGGATAATAACCCCGAAAGAGTAAAGTATCTTACCACAGAAAAGATAAAAGCATCAAAGATAATGGAGGCAATTCTTAATGGCATTCATAAAGCAGACTCCTTATTAAAAGTAAAACTTTAAGCCGTCAGCGGATCCACACCAAACTGGCGCAAATGATGCAAAGCATGTTTGTATAAGAGTTGAACATTCTGTTCAAAATTCAGGTCCCCGAAAAAAGGGTTACGGATAATCTGGTTGGGATTCTTTTCGTAGGCTTCAAAAAAATAAATTAATTCTTCCTTTAAAGTCCCGATTGCAGCCTGCACTGTTTTATAACGAAGCGGCAAGGGCTCTTCTCCCATTAATGAATTTTTGGTGTTTTCTTTAAACGGCTTATCACTCATCAAAAACTCCCGAAGCCTTTCCAGGTGTTCCTGAGGAGTCAAAATTGTGTCAAACTTTAATCGTCCACTTGCATTGCAAACTGCATCACTTCCATAATGCTCAATCATCTGTTGAACATTCATTTTACCCCATTTAGGTATAGTAAACGGATCTAACTGTTGCAGGCAGGTAACTAATTTAGTGCGAAGAAAATTTTCCTTTTCCAAACTCATATAGTCTCATTGAAAAAAGCAATTTACGAAAACCAGATTTTATCAAGAGAAAGAATCTGAATCAAGAGTTCATCAGCCCCTTCAAGTTTTTCAATCAACACTTAGTAATGGAATAACGAAACCTTTTCAATGGATTATTGCTGATTATCTATTTTTTTGTCAATCTGAGTAGTTATCCGATTAAAAATTTCATTAATGTTTCCCATTCCATCAACCAACTCTACCTTATTTAATTTTGAATAATAATCTGCTACAGGCAAAGTTTCCTTTTTATATACAGCCTGTCGGTTTCTTTGTATATTTTCATCAGCATCATCGCTTCGGCCGGACGTTTTGCCTCTATGAACCAACCGGTTGATTAATTCCTCTTCGTCTACATTTAAGATCAAAACAATACTGATAGCAGTTTTCTTTAATTTCATCAGTTTGTCAAGAGCTTTAGCTTGTGCTACTGTTCTGGGAAATCCATCAAATAAAAAACCCTTTGCATCTTTATGCTGGTCAAAATAAGAATCCACCATACCAATTACCACTTCATCCGGTACTAATTGCCCTTTATCTATAAAACTCTTAGCCTCAATCCCTAACGGGGTTTTATCCTTAATTTCCTGTCTCAACAGATTGCCGGTTGAAAGATGAACTAATTCATATTTGGCAACCAGTTTATCAGACTGAGTGCCTTTTCCACTTCCCGGTGGGCCAAATAAAATCAAATTGAACATAAACAGCTACTAATCTTGGTGAGTTGACAAATATAATGTACAGGTCTTAAAATTGGCACTAACTCCCCAATTTTTAGAAGAATTCAAAAACTACTGAGAAAATGGTAAGAAAATAGCCTTGTCGCTATAATGACAGCCGCTGCAAACATTGTTATCGTAAATTTGTTTACAGTTGATATGAGCAAACCTAAAATAGCCATACTATTAGTTATCACAGGGTTACTACAACAATGCTCGCCTGACAACATTCGGGCAGGCAGCTTTTCTCAAAACCATTCGCCAGAAAATAAAACCAAGATAATGGATACCACCAAAAAGAATAACCCCTATTACTCTTCTACCGATACCAGTAAAGTGACGATCACTGAAGAGGAATGGAAAAAAATTCTTCCTTCAGATATATTTCATATTGCCCGCCAAAAAGGAACCGAGAGGGCATGGACCAGTAAATTCGAAGCGTTTCAGGACATCGGTACTTATTTCTGTGCGGCCTGTGGAAACCCCCTTTTTAAAAGTGATACGAAGTTTGAAAGTGGGTGTGGCTGGCCAAGTTTTTATGACCCCATCAGTAAAGGCAGTATTATCTATACACCTGATAATACACATGGTATGGAGAGAACGGAGGTACAATGCGGTCGCTGTAAATCCCATCTTGGTCATGTTTTTGATGATGGACCTAAACCAACCGGCCTCCGGTATTGCATAAACGGCGTAGTGCTTGATTTTGAAAAGGCTAAGGAAGCTGAAAAGAAATATACCAGTAAGGAAAAAGACAATACTAATTAGAAACCCCAAATAATACCTCTCCGAAACCGATCTCCTGGGAGCAACCGAGCAAAGCAAAGGTTGATAACGCAGTTCGCTTGAGGAGATGCCTGAGAAACCAGTACAAAAGAACTGTATCCTACTTTTTAATAATACCTCCTTCCATCCAAAAGGAGGTATTTTATTTTTTGAAGCCATCTCATTCAGATAAATTTACGTTCCCAAAAGAAATGGTAAGCTAATGGTTAAAAAAATCTGGTTATTTCTACTGGCATCAATTGCCTTTATACCAGCCACATGGGCACAAATTGATGTATCACAAGTGATGCCAGTGGATCCTAAAGTAAAAATTGGCCGGTTGTCAAACGGAATGACCTACTATATCCGTCATAATAGTTTGCCTGAAAAAAGGGTAGAACTGCGTCTCGTTGTGAATGCCGGTTCAATTTTAGAAGATGATGATCAGCAGGGTCTTGCCCATTTTGTGGAGCATATGAATTTTAATGGAACCAAAAATTTTCCAAAAAATGAACTGGTAAGTTATTTGCAAAGCATCGGAGTGAAATTTGGTGCTGACCTGAATGCTTATACAGGTTTTGATGAAACCGTTTACATTCTTCCGGTACCAACCGACAAGCCGGGTTTGGTAGACAAAGGTTTATTAATACTGGAAGACTGGGCACATAACGCATTATTCGATCCTGCTGAAATAGAAAAAGAAAGAGGTGTGGTCATTGAAGAATGGAGGTTGAGCCGGGGGGCTGGTGAAAGAATGATGAAGCAAACATTGCCCGTACAATATAAAGGATCTAAATATGCAGATCGGTTACCTATTGGCAAAAAAGAAATCCTGGAAACCTTTTCACCAGCAGCACTAACACGTTTTTATACGGACTGGTACAGAACAGATTTACAGGCGATCGTCGTAGTTGGGGATATCGATGTGAATGATATCGAGCAAAAAATTAAAACAACTTTCGGCGACATTCCTGCTTCGATATCACCAAGGAAAAGAGAAGTGTTTACTGTTCCTGATCATACTGAAACACTGTCAGTGGTGGCAAAGGATAAAGAAACGTCCCTTCCTTCCATTGAAATTTTATTTAAAAAAGATCCACAGCCTGAAACCCTTATCGGCGATTATGTCCGGTATATGAACCGTCGTCTTTTTACCGGGATGCTGAACAATCGTTTCCGGGAATTGACTTTAAAGGCAAACCCTCCTTTTGTAGGTGCAGGGTCTTTTTATGGAAACAGCCTTGCCCGAACAAAAGATGCATTCCAGCTTTTTGCCAATACCAGCGACACAGGCATGTCCCGTTCATTATATACATTGATGCAGGAGAACAGAAGAGTTTTATTACACGGTTTTACTCCTACTGAATTAGATCAGCAAAAAAAACAAATGCAAAGTTTTTATGATCGCATATTTAATGAACGGGAAAAAGAAGAATCGTATAAATATGTCAATGAGTATGTCAATAATTTTTTGATCAATGAACCTATACCCGGTATTGAGTGGGAATATGATTTTGTAAAACAATACATCAATACTGTAAAGCTGGAAGAAATAAACAGTCTTGCAGCACAATGGATTACCAAAGGCAATATGGTGGTCACCTTAAATGCCCCCGATAAATCAGGTATAAAAATTCCATCGGCTGAAGAAGTGAACGATGTATTAAGTGCTGTTGATGTGGCAACTATCGAGCCTTACAAAGAAAGAATACTGGCTACTTCTCTCATGGATGCCAGCAAACTGAAGCCGGGAAAAATCATCAGTTCCAGAACAAATGAAGACCTGCAGACCACTACCCTAAAATTATCCAATGGTGCCACCGTAATATTAAAAGCAACAAATTTTAAAAACGATGAAATAGTATTCCGGGCTTTCAGCAAGGGTGGCCATTCATTGGTGAAAGATGCCGATTATTTTTCGGCCAGTAATGCAGCAGCTATTGTATCGCAAAGCGGCGTTGGTGATTTTCCTGCAATTGATCTGGGAAATATGCTGAAAGGGAAAAATACATCCCTCTCGCCCAATATCACTTTATACAGTGAAGGGTTAAGCGGGAACACCATTCCCAAAGAAACCGAATCACTGCTGCAGCTGATTAACCTCTATTTTACTTCACCCAAAAAAGATAAAGAAGCTTTTGAATCTTTTAAAACAAGACAAAAACAATTATATGCCAATTTGGGTGCCAACCCTCAGATATACTTTAGTTCTGAATTTCAAAAACTGATGACGCAAAACCATCCCCGTGCCGGCGGATTACCAAAGTCTGAAGATTTTGATAAAATCATTTTTGACCGCAGCATTCAGATTTATAAAGAACGATTTGCCAATGCCGGCGATTTTACATTTTTATTTGTTGGCTCTTTTGATGAAGAAAAAATAAAACCATTAATAGAAAAATATATTGGTAGCCTTCCCTATAATAATGTAAAAGAAAATTTCAAGGACCTGGGCATTCGTCCGCCTGCAGGAAAAGTAGATAAAGTAATAACCAGGGGTACTGATCCTAAAAGTGTGGTGAACCTGGTTTTTACCAGCCCCGCTACATACAATACTTCTGATGCATATGCCCTAAGTACGTTGGGTGAAGTAATGAATATAAAACTGGTAGAGAAATTGAGGGAAGAGAAAGGTGGCGTATACGGGGTATCTGCATATGGTGAAATCAAAAAAAATCCCGTTCCATATTCCTCCTTTACTATTTCATTTCCCTGTGCACCGGAAAATGCTGATACGCTTAGTAAAGCGGCAATTGATGAACTGAAAAAAATAATAAAAAATGGTGTTTCGCCAGAAGATCTTGAGAAGGTGAAAGAACAACAAAAAAGAAACCTGGAAGTGAGCCTTAAGCAAAACCAATTCTGGGTGAACAACCTTTATGATGCATATTATTTGGGTAATAATCCAGATGATATATTAAAAAAGCAAAAACAAACAGAAAGCCTGACATCAAAAAAGATACAGGATGCAGCAATAAAGTATATCAATCTGAATAATTACATCAGGGTTACCTTAAAACCAGATATACAGGAAGTCAAACCATTGAAAGGATTTTAAACATGAAGTGGGGAAGGTTATTATTATTTTTTTTATTAGCTATTATTGCCATAACAGCTTTCTTATCTTTTATGCAGCCCACCAGCCAGCAGGTAGAACGTTCAATAGTGATCAATACACAGGCTAAAAACATCTATGACCAGTTAGTCAAACTTGATAATTTTAATAAATTCTCTGTTTGGAGTCAGCAGGATTCTACCGCAGTCTATACACTCACCGGAACAGACGGTACAGTTGGTGCTTATACATCCTGGAAAGGATCTCCTGAAATTTCTGGTGAAGGGAAAATTGAAATTGCAGCACTTGAGCCAAACAAAAAAGTAGTACACAAACTTCAGTTTACTCAGCCAAAAAAAGGAAATGCTGAATCTGTTTTCCTTCTCAATGAGACCAGTAAAACAACTACTTCTGTTACCTGGACTTTTAATATGGCTACTCCCCGGCCATGGAATATCTTCAATCTTTTTTTCAGTTTAGACAAACAAATGGGTAAAGACTTTGAAGATGGATTAAAAGCCATGAAAACAATGATAGAACTGAGCAGTACAGACACTTTAAATACGTCTGACCGCTGAGGCGCAGAGGCGCAAAATAAATACATAAGAAAAACATTTGTAGATCAACGGCTAAATCTGTATTCTCAATTTTCTGAAGGAACCCCCCCTTCACCTCACCTCCTCTGCGGTTAAAAATTGTATTCTCTTTTCCGAAGGTGACCACTTAGGCATTTAAGCCACTTATATAAACTATTTTGTTGCCCGTTGCATTATCAGTAAGTTTATCTTTCAAAACATGCGGATATGAGAAAATACTTTCTGTTAGTTCTATCTTTTATTTTTTATTTCATTACTTCAGCCCAAACATACCTGCCTGCTGGCAAACAGGTATCCTTAGAAAAATTTAAAAACTGGAAACCCCGTAATATAGGCCCTGCCGGTATGAGTGGTCGTATCACAACCATAGATGCTGTGGTAGCCAATCCAAATATTATTTATGTAGGTGCAGCATCCGGCGGCGTTTGGAAAACTGAAAATAGCGGACAAACTTGGAACCCCATATTTGATGAACAACCTTTGCAGAATATTGGCTCTTTAGCAATTCAGCAAAGCAATCCTAACATTGTTTGGGTAGGAACCGGTGAAGGTAACCCCCGTAATTCACTAAATCTTGGAGGCGGTATTTTTAAATCGATGGATGCCGGCAAGACATGGAAACGGATGGGATTGGAAAAAACAATTTGTATTCACCGGGTAGTGATAGATCCTACAAACCCGAATACAGTTTATGCCGCTGCTATTGGCAATCCGTATGCTGAACATCCCGAAAGAGGTGTGTTTAAAACTACTGATGGCGGCGAAACCTGGAACAGGATTCTATATTCAAATGATACTACCGGTTGTGCTGATCTGGTGATGGATCCTTCCAACCCAAACAAACTGATTGCCGCCATGTGGCAATTTAAAAGAACACCATGGAATTTAATAAGTGGTGGACCAGGCAGTGGTCTATTTATTACAATTGATGGAGGAAAAAAATGGAAAAAAATGACAAAGGAAGATGGTATGCCGGATGGGCAACTCGGTCGTATTGGCGTTGCCTTTTCCCGCAGCATGCCATCAAGAGTGTATGCAAAAGTGGAAGCCACTAAAAATGGATTTTATAAAAGTGAGGATGGTGGTTATAAATGGACATTGGTGAATAGTAACGCCGACCAGATAACGGACAGACCATTTTATTACCAGGAAATTTATGTGGACCCTAAAAATGAGAATCGTATCTATGATGTTCATTCAACAATAACATATAGTGAAGATGGAGGAAAATCGTTTACAACAATGATCCCTTACTCCGGCATCCATCCTGATCACCATGCCTGGTGGATCAATCCCGAAGACCCGAATTTAATTATAGAAGGAAATGATGGTGGTATTGGTATATCCAGAGACCGGGGAAAGAACTGGGTGTTTGATGAAAAACTTCCTGCCGGACAATTTTATCATGTAAATGTTGACAATGAAATACCCTATAACATAATGGGCGGTATGCAGGACAATGGAAGTTGGCATGGCCCTGCTTATACATGGACAAATGGTGGTATCAGAAATTATTATTGGAATAATGTGGGTGGTGGAGATGGCTTTGATGTGTTGCCGGATGCAGAAGATGCCAGTTGGGTTTACAGTATGAGCCAGGGTGGCTTTGTAGGAAGAAGAAACTGGAAGACCGGAGAATCGTGGTTTATAAGGCCCTTGGCGCTCGATCCAAAACTTCAACTTCGTTTCAACTGGAACGCTGCTTTTGCACAAGACCCTTTTGATAAAAAAACGGTTTATTTCGGCAGCCAGTTTTTACATAAGAGCAGTAATAAAGGTGTAAGCTGGGAAATAATTTCATCAGATCTTACTTCGAATGATTCTGCAAAAGTTGCAGCCTTTCAAAATACCGGAGGTCTTACTCTTGATATCACCGGAGCAGAAACACATTGCAGTATTCTTTCCATTTCGCCTTCATCAAAAGAACCCGGAACGATCTGGGTAGGAACGGATGATGGCAATGTACAACTAACAAGAGATGGAGGAAATACATGGACCAGTTTCCGTGGAAAAATTCCTGGCCTGCCGGTTGGTTGCTGGATTCCGCAAATCAATGCTTCAAGATATAATGCAGCTGAAGCATTTGTTGTAGCAAACGATTATCGCCGTGGCGATTTCAAACCCTATATTTTTCGTACAAATGATTACGGAAAAACATGGACAAGAATGGTGGATGAAAATAAAGTGAAAGGATATGCATTGTGTATGATACAGGATCCTGCAGAACCGAATCTTGTTTTTGTTGGAACAGAAAATGGTCTATGGGTAAGTTTTGATAACGGTGTTTCTTACGAACAATGGAAAAATGGTTATCCTTCCGTTTCCACTTACGATCTTGCCATACAGGAAAGAGAAGCCGACCTGGCCATTGCTACTTTTGGAAGGGCACTATGGATTCTGGATGATATACGTCCATTAAGAAAAATTGCAGCCAATAAGGGAATGGCTATTACAAACACAATTACTGCTTTTGCTGCACCTGAATCTTACCAGGCACAATACAAAGCTGCTACCGGATATGACTGGAGTACCTACGGTTTATATGACGGTGATAATCGTAGACGGGGTGCTGCAGTTTCCTTCTTTACAAACAAACCAAAATTACCTGCTGATACAGCTGCAAAAAAACCAGTGATTCCGGCAACTGAACAAACTGCTATTGTTCCTCCACCCCAAATGGCTGGCGCCGGAGGAAGAGGTGGTGGCGGAAGGGGTGGACCAGGTGGTGCTGGTAGTGGAAGTGGTAGGGGCGATAGTGCTATCGTAAGAATTTATAACTCAAACAATGAACTGATACGAACATTAAGGTGGACGATTGACACAGGTTTCAATCGCCAGTATTGGGGTATGGAAGAAAAAGGATTTCGTTTTCCCGGCTCACCAAAACCACAACCGGGTGCGGCAGAACCCGGGGGATTACCGGTGCTTCCGGGAACCTATAAATTAGTGATCAATTATGCAAGGGCATCCGACTCCACTTTTGTAACGGTAAAAGATGATCCGAGACTGGGTAACAGAAATGAGATCAAATTGGCACAACAAAAAATGTATGACCGTTTAAGAAAAAGTTCAGATAAATTAAATGAGGGTATGGATCGTTTAACCGAAGCCGATGAAGTTTGTACTAAAATGCAATCGCAATTAAAAGGTGTAGAAGGAAAAGACACAGATTCGCTTAGAAAGAGCACTACCAAAATGACGGAAGAAATAAAATCAATCCGGGAAAGCATCAGTGGTAAAACATCCGACAAGCAGGGAATATCAAGAAGTCCATTTGAAGTAACAACGATGACACAGTTACAAAGTGCCCAGCAATCCATCGGTAGTAAAATGATAGCGCCGGGTGCACAGGAAGAAACGATGGTGGTGAATGCAGAAAAAGCGGTGGCTGAATCTGTTCAAAAGATCAATACATTTTTTGATAGTAAATGGAACGCTTACCGGCAACAGGTAGAAGGAACAAAAGTGAATTTGTTTAAAGATTATAAACCGATACAATAAGCAGAAAAATAACCGCAGAGACGCTAAGGCGCAAAGAAAATTTTACTTAATAAAAAACAACTATCTGCGTTCTCCCCGTCTCTGCGGTAAATTTATTTTTATGATGAAAATGAACGCCGGCGTCTGGATAGGTCTCATAGGTGGTATCGTCGGTTTATTAGCCGGAGTAATTGCTGTAATCGCTACGGCAGGTTCCATGGGCCTCTATATGGGGATCGGCATGCTGGTTCTTTTCGGCGGTATGTTCTATTTATTTTATCGTCTTTTTTTTAAACCATTGATTAATGCCAGCCGCTTGCAGAAAACAGGATTACCTGGCACGGCAAGAATTCTGGAAGTAAAAGATACTGGCGTTACGATCAATAATAATCCGCAGGTAAAATTGATCCTTGAAGTAAAAAATAGTTTCGGGCAAAAATATACTACGGAGTGCAGGGTACTGGTACCAAGAATTAATCCGGGTGCTTACCAGGTGGGAATGGAATTACCCGTTAAAATTGATCCGAAGAATGAAATGAATGTGGTGCTTGATTTCAGTGGTGGCAATCAAACTTCTTCTGCTATTATTCCACATACCAACCCGGAAGCCATGAAGGCAGAGCTGGAGCAGATGCAAAAAGATAATGAAACAATTCTTATTTCTGGCAAACCCGCCAGGGCCATCATCAAAAAAGTTACACTGCTTGGTGTAAATGTAAATGGCAACAATCCTTATGTGGAATTAGAAGTGGAAGTGCTGCCGGATAATTATCCTTCTTTCCCCGGTAAAGCCAAAGGAGTGATTGGTGAAGCTTCTTTACCAAAATACCAACCGGGTTGTACGGTGTTTGTGAAGTATGATTTGTATGATAATAGTAAGGTGGTGGTGGAGCATTCGTAGGCGTTCAGGGTTGCCAACCTTTGAAAGGTTGGCAACCCTGATTCTGATGAAGATTGCTTCAGCCTTGCGAGGAAACCGAAGCAAACTCCCCTACGAAGCGTCCTTGCGAGGCGGGTAAAGTTGGTTCAAACTGCCAAAAATTATTCATCCGGCCGAAGCAAACTATAGCTTCGTTTCACCTCAAAGAGCTACTACTGGCTTAAGTATTACCTTCAATAGTAAAATTTCAAATAAACCCTTCATGAAAGAATCAGGTGGTCATGTCTACATCATGAGTAATGTCAATAATACCACACTCTACACTGTAGTCACTTCCAACCTTCCCGCCCGGGTGGCTCAACACAAAGAAAAAGTATATCCCAATAGTTTTTCATCTAAATACAATTGCATAAAACTGGTTTACTACCGCTGGTTCGATACCATCATCAAAGCCATCGCCAAAGAAAAAAAAAGAAATCCTCATCAACAGCATCAACCCCGTCTGGAAAGATTTATTTCAGGAAACAAGGTTCAGATAACATTTCTTCCCTTAATAGCGAAAAAATATCCTCATCACTAAAAGAAATAATTCCTCACATCATCCTCTTTCCTAATACCGTACTCACTGAGAGTCAGCCAGGAGTACATTTTTACTTTTCAAATACCGGCTTTGGCACGGTATTCGGCAATCTGTTAGTACACAAAAAAATAAACACATGAAAAAGATTATTCTTTGTGCAGCTATTATTTTTTCCGCCGCTGCATTTAATGATACATCCGCACAGGTAAGGGTAAACATAAATCTCAATATTGGCTCACAGCCGGATTGGGGTCCCGTTGGTTACGATCATGTCGACTACTATTATCTTCCGGACATTGAAACTTATTATTATGTACCCAACCGCCAGTTTATCTATTTATCCGGAGGCAACTGGATTTTCTCAACAGCTCTTCCGCCAACATACAGAAGCTATAACCTGTATAGCGGATACAAAGTAGTTGTTAACCAACCAAGGGCATATCAATATCATCAATCACACAAAGTAAAATATGCCCGTTACAAGGGAAATGGTGGACAGTCTATTATCAAAAACAGCAAAGAAGCAAAGTATAAAAGAAACGGCCATGATAATGGAAATCATAATGGCCGCAATAAAGGAAAGGGAAGAGGCAGGCATTAATGAGAATTATTTTAAAAAAGTCGTCCTTAGTGGCGGGTTTTTTTGTTTTAGATCAGCAGGCAGAGAAACTCCCCCAACCATCTATCTCCCCCAATTCCGTTATTTTTGCCGCAAAGGAAAGCAACATGAAACTGTCGCATTTATCCGAAACATTGATCAGTTCTGAAATAGTTGACCCCGGTGAAGAGATTAGAGAAAACCCTGTTACGCAAGCATTTCTATAAATTAAGGAGTTTAAACCTTTGGTTGACTACCAATTTTCCATCCTTGTAAATTTAAAGTTATACTTTAAATTTACAAGGTAAGTAGTATCTTTAAAAAATGATACAAAGGGCCTTACAACCGGGTATAGAAAAATTTCTGAAAGCTTTTCCGGCCATTGTAGTGCTGGGGCCACGGCAGGTAGGCAAAACTACTTTAGTAAAACTCATTGCTAAAAACCTGTCTGCCGGACAGGCAGGCAACAAACGAATGACTGTTTATCTTGATCTTGAAAAACACAGTGACTTTGAAAAAATAAACCGGGATGCCGAAGAATACCTGCTGAGTTATATTAATGAATGTGTACTTATAGATGAAGTGCAGCGGATGCCCAAATTATTTCCTTTATTGCGGGCAGTAATTGATGAAAAAAGAAAACCCGGCCGGTTTATGATTACCGGCTCTGCTTCACCTGACTTATTGAAAGGGGCTTCAGAAAGTTTAGCAGGCAGGGTAGCTTATTTTTATTTGCATCCCATTGGCCTGCACGAACTACCTGCCAATATCCCTTTGAAAAAACATTGGTTCCGGGGTGGCTTTCCACAGGCACTTACCCTGCGCAATGCACAACTGCTGCAAAGCTGGCTTGATTCTTTTATTACCACCTATATAGAAAAAGATCTGCCGCAATTGTTTGACATACGTTTCTCCCCCGCTACTATGCGTAAGCTCTGGAGTATGCTGGCTCATCTACAGGGCAGCATATTAAATGCAGAGAAGTTGGGCAACTCATTAGATATTACCGGTGTTACCGTAAAGCGATATCTGGATTACCTGGAAGGAGCTTTTATTATTACACGGCTACAACCTTTTTTTGTAAACCTCGGCAAACGGTTAGTAAAAGCCCCGAAAATATATATTAATGATTCAGGCATACTGCATCATTTATTGCGGTTGGAAAATGAAAAAGAATTACAGCATCATCCCGGTGTTGGTGCGTCATGGGAGGGTTATGTAGTAAGCCAGGTAATGTATGCCAAAGAAAAAAGGCTGGACATATATTATTACCGTACACAGGCCGGTGCCGAATGTGATTTGGTGCTGGTTCGGGGGCATGTGGTAAAAGCCTGTGTTGAAATAAAGCTGAGTAATGCACCAGTAGTAAGCAAAGGTTTTTATCAATCAGTTGCTGATTTAAAATGTAAAAATAATTTTGTGGTATGCTCTGCAGATATTGATTATAAAACTAAGGAAGGTGTAAGGATTGTTGGTATTACTGCATTTATAAAAAAATACCTGCCCACATTATAATAAAATTACGGGTGGAGAAAGAAAGAGATAACAAAAAAAACGGCAGGGTTGCCAACCTTTTGAAGGTTGGCAACCCTCAATACCTCCATTTCCTTTATTTTTGCCGCAAAGGGTGGGCTCATGAAATTGTCACATTTATCCGAAACTTTAATAGGTTCTGAGATCGTTAAGCTTGGAGGCGAGATAAGAGAAAAGATCCGCCAGGGTGAACGTATCTATAATTTTACGGTCGGTGATTTTGATCCGTCTATTTTTCCCATTCCCAAAGAACTGGAAGATGCTATTGTAGATGCTTATCGCAAACATTTTACCAACTATCCTGCGGCAGAAGGCAATTTGGATTTAAGAGAAGCCATTCATTCTTTTATTAAAGATGAAGAAGGGTTAGACTATGGTATCAACGAAATATTAGTAGCCTCCGGTGGCCGACCATTAATCTATGCCGTGTTCCGTGCCGTGTGTGATAAAGGCGATAAAGTTATTTATGCTGTTCCCAGCTGGAATAATAATCACTACACTCATTTTGTAGAAGGTCAGCATATTGTAGTGGAAGCCACAGCTGCCAATAATTTTATGCCCACAGCCAATGACCTTCGTCCGTATATTAAAGAAGCTACATTGATTTCGCTGTGCTCACCCCAAAACCCTACCGGCACCACTTTTAAAAAAGAAGAACTGGAAGCCATCTGTGATTTAGTAATAGAAGAAAATAATAGAAGAGGAGATGGTGAAAAGAAACTCTATGTAATGTACGACCAGATGTACTGGCATCTTACGTTTGGTGATATACAACATTACAATCCTGTATCACTTCGTCCGGCCATGCGGGAGTACACCATTTTTATTGATGCTATCAGTAAAGTATTTGCAGCTACCGGCGTAAGGGTTGGTTGGGGAATGGGGCCTGCTACTGTTATCAATAAAATGAAAGCCATCCTTACCCACATCGGTGCATGGGCACCTATGGCGGAACAAAAAGCTGTGGCTTATTACCTGGGCAACAGGGATGGCATTAAAAAATATTTATCAGGTTTCAAAGCCGCTATTGAAGAAAGATTGAATCGCATCTTTGAAGGGTTTATGCAATTGAAAAGTGAAGGTCTGCCAATTGATGCCATTACTCCTGAAGCTGCTATTTACCTCACTATTAAAATTGATCTTGTTGGAAAGAAAACACCTGATGACAAAATACTAGCGGATCAAAGCGAAGTGACTGCCTATGTACTTAATGCAGCAGGTCTTGCTGTTGTTCCTTTCTATGCTTTTGGCGCAGCCAAGAGTTCTGCCTGGTACCGGTTAAGCGTTGGCACTTGTAAAAAAGAAGAGATTAATGAAATGATTGGGAAACTAAGAGAAGCGTTGAAAAAATTATCCTGATTAAAAAAAGATCATCGGTCCTCTTTCCTTTTTAATTCTTATTTATTAAAAACCGGAATGGCTTTAACCGGAAATTTGCTGTTTCCTTTTTTATTCTTTTTTTGTTGGAGGTGATCCTGTTACGGTCTACCAGCTCAGTGACCCTGCAAAATTGATCAGTTGATTCTGTAATCTGTAAAATTTGATTGAGCCAATACATTTTTTGCTTAATAGCTCTTTCATCCAGCAAGCCAGCATTGAAAAGTACCAACAGGCTCTTGTTCCTCATACTAAAATTATTGAAAAATTAAAATCTGGCTAATTTACTTTACACCGGGACAGCCGCAATTTTTACCGCCTTTACCTGTTCCTGAATAATAATTTCTGTTGCAGGCAGTAAGAAACATGATTATTAACAAGGCTGCGATTATTTTGTTGATTGTCTTCATAATTTATCAATTAGCCTCCTTGCGGAGAAAGTTCTAAATTATACCATTATTTAATACAAAGCAAACCCATTGAATCTACCAGGTATAATGCCGATAGAGTAGCTGTTAGTCCAATTTTTTGGGACTTTCCAGATACCGTATCGGTATTAAAACTATTTTACAAGCAAATTAGTATCCTGTTTAGCGAAATGGGTAAAAAAATTAACTTGAATCAGCATTTAAAGGGAAAAATAGATGGAAAACACCGAATTCTGGTGGCACCATTAGATTGGGGGCTGGGCCATGCCACCCGCTGTATCCCCATCATCCGGAAATTACTGGAGCAGAATTGTGACGTTTGGCTGGCTGGTGAGGGGGCACAGGAGCAATTATTGAAAACAGAATTTCCGGATTTACCCATCTTGTCATTACCCGGATACAGAATCCGTTATGCAAAAACAAGAAGGGGCCTTATCTGGAAAATGATCGTTCAGGGACCAAAAATGCGCAGGGCTATTCAATACGAACATCGTTGGCTGAAAAAAGCAATCAATGAATTTGGATTCGATGCTGTTATCAGCGATAACCGGTATGGTTTATATCATTCAGAAATTCCCTGCATTTTCATTACACACCAGTTAACGATAAAAAGCTCCGTTGGTAAGTGGACAGAAAAAATTTTACAAAAAAGCAATTATCGTTACATCAATCAGTATTCGGCTTGCTGGGTACCGGACTTAGCCGGAGAAAATAATCTTGCAGGAGAATTATCACATCCGTCTATTAAACTGTCCATTCCTGTTCATTATATCGGTTTGCTTTCCCGGTTTCAAAAAAAAGAACCCATTGATCATTTCAGGATAGAGAAAAAAAATCATTTATTAATTATTCTTTCCGGGCCAGAACCACAGCGTACGATACTGGAAGAAAAAATGATAACTGATATTGGTCATTATAATGGTACTGCTACTATTGTAAGAGGGCTTCCCGGCTCAGCTTCATTGATCCCTTCTACTAACATGATAAAATTTTACAACCATTTACCGGCTTATGAATTATCTGTAGAAATGCAGGAAGCTGAATATGTTATTGGCCGAAGTGGTTACAGTTCAGTTATGGATATAGTGGCATTGCAAAAGAAAAGCATCCTTATTCCTACACCGGGGCAAACAGAACAGGAATACCTTGGGAAAAGTTTAATGGGAAAAAGCAGGGCAGTTTGTATTTCACAAAAAGATTTCTCCCTACACACCGCATTATCCGCAGCGAAGAATTTTGAATATAAAATTCAATTCATCAACTCAGAATCTTTTCTTACAAAAACAATTGAATTATTTTTGGATCAACTGGATAACCCAGCTTTAGGATAATCAAAAAACCTGAACTCTTTTTTGGCTTCTTTGAATTCAGCCCATGTTGCACAATCTGCTTTCACAGCAAACATGCCACAGGTAGGGATATTGTCTATCCGCATTTCCGTTAGCATATTGGCAAAATCAGTAATGCCAAAATTGTGAGAGAAAATAGCAATGCTTTCAAATTTATCATCTGTATTGGCTATAATGGAATAAAATGCAGTTGGTTCTGCCAGGTATAACTTCTCTTTAAAAAGGATATCCTCTTTCTTCCGGCCAAAAGCTTCTGCAAAATATCTGGCAGTTTTCGCTGCTCTTTTTGCAGGGCTTGCAATAAAGGCTTCAATCTTTATTTTCTTATCCCGTAATCGTTGAGCCATTGCGGGAGCATCTTTTTTCCCCCGTTCATTTAACGGTCTGTCAATATCATCAAGGTCAGGATTTCCCCAATCGCTTTTAGCATGGCGAACAAGAATAAGAGTTTTAACCCCGACCCCTAAAGGGGCTTTATCTTCATTTGATTTTGCCATTTCCTTTCTTTGCAAATTTTTTGATATATGAAATTACTTTAAAAATTATGTAATCTAAATGCCAATAATGAATTGCCGACAAGCAGAGTATAAAGCCCCTTTAGGTCCGCCCGTGCCGGAACGGACGGGGGTTGGGGGTTCTAATACCCCCGCACATTCTTCCCTTCCATGTAATTCATAAAAGCTTTGTTTACTACTTTATTACCCCCCGGTGTAGGATAGTTACCCGTAAAATACCAATCCCCAAGGTTACTGGGACAGGATTTATGCAGGTCTTCTATACTCTGGAAAATAACATCTACCGGTATTTCCAACCCGGCAGGGGTTATCAGTTGGGCAATTTTTGCGGAAATTTCTTCTGTAGTAAACTGTTTGTACAACTGCTTCACTACATTCTCCTTGTGCAGTTGATTATTACGGTGCAGGTCTTTGCATTTTTCCAATAATTCTTTCAGGCAATTTTCTTTGCTTCTTTCTTTCATCAGCTCTACCGCTGCATTAAAAGCGATAAAATCACCCATTTTACTCATATCAATACCATAGCAATCGGGATAACGGATCTGCGGCGAGGAAGAAACAACTATAATTCGTTTCGGCTTCAACCTTCCCAGCATCCGGATAATACTTTCTTTCAATGTAGTTCCTCTTACAATAGAGTCATCAATCACTACTAACGTATCTTCACCGGGCCTTACAGTACCATAGGTTATATCATAAACGTGTTGTACCATTTCATTACGGCCGGTATCTTCCGTAATGAATGTTCTCATTTTTACATCTTTGATAGCGATTTTTTCGATCCTTATACGGCGGTTGACCATTTCACTCAGCTTCCCAACATCAAAATTATTACCCCAGCTAAGTATGCGTTCCACTTTTACTTTGTTCAGGTAGGCTTCCATGCCTTTTACCATACCAAGAAAAGCTGTTTCGGCTGTGTTAGGAATAAAGGAAAAAATGGTATTCTTCAGATCATGGTCAATTGCATTAAGCACCGGCTCACTCAGGTTATACCCCAACGCTTTTCTTTCTTTATAAATTTTTTCATCGCTACCCCTGGAAAAATAAATCCGTTCAAAACTGCAGGCCTTTCTTTCTTTTGGTTCCAGAATCTGTGCTATTTCTATTTCGCCATTTTCATTTACGATTAATGCCTGTCCGGGCATCAGTTCTTTTACTTCATTTTCTCCTACATCAAAAGTCGTTCTGATAGCGGCTCTTTCGGATGCAGCCACCACTACTTCATCATTGATATAATAATAGGAAGGCCGGATGCCGTGTGCATCACGAAATACAAATCCTATTCCATTGCCTGTTACTCCGCCAACATGAAAACCACCATCCATCAAAGGCAATGTTTTCTTCAACACTTTTTTAATATCCATCTGCCCCGGAGATTTTTCATCTTCCTTGCATAAAAAAGTATGCATCAGTTCTATCATGGCAGCGAGATCGCTGAAGCGAACGGTATCATGTGGTTCTTTACCGATCAGCTCAAACAACTCATCGGAGTTAACAATATTAAAGTTACCAGCCATTGCCAGGTTGCGGGCAGGAATAATATCCCGGTTTATAAAAGGATGGCAGTATTCCATTTTATTTTTTCCCTGCGTACCATACCGTAAATGGCCGAGTAATACTTCTCCCAGGAATTTTACATGTCCTTTCATCAACCCCGGATGATTTCTGATGTCGGGATGATATTTTTCCAGATCTTCTACTTCTTTACCAATTTGCTGAAAGATATGGGCTATGGCTTGTGGTTCGTTTGTACGAATACGGTTTAAAAAAGGATAACCGGGTTCTACGTTCAGTTTGACTGCTGCTATCCCTGCTCCGTCTTGCCCACGGTTGTGCTGCTTTTCCATCAGCAGGTATAGTTTGTTCAGGCCCCACAATACGGTACCATACTGTTGCTGGTAATAGGAGAAAGATTTCCTTAACCGGATGAATGCCAGTCCGCATTCATGTTTGATTGGGTCGCTCATGGAGGTTTCAAAGGTAGGCCTTAAGATAATATGGTTCTATTAAATTGTATTCCTTTTTGTTTGTTTCAATAGAAGTTTATACCGATTGTGCTTCCATAATTGTACCCCGAAAGCTTTCGTGACTTCATCACCATTATTCCGGAAATAGTTGGACTAAAATATTTGTCATCCCGGAATAAACACATTTGGTATTAGATCAAAAAAAGAGCCGCTACTGGGGTAACGGCTTTTACAAATTTTTAAAAAGAGGTTAGAAGCCTGCTTTATCCGCTGTAAATTTTTTCAACTGTGGGCAATCAGCTTCTGTATCTGTATTTACATCTACAAAATAAGTTGGCAATTTTGCAGCCATCCATTTTTCCATTGCTTTTCCTTTTTTCTCCTCAAGGGCATAATTAGAAATTCTGCTGTAATCGTCATGAAGGTTCATCCGGTGTGGCTCTGAACGGTATTTCAGGTAAACAATTCTTACTCCTTTCTTACCTTGTTCGTCTGAATATGGTGTTGGTTGAGAATAATCACCCACTTTCATTTTCGATAACATGCCCACCATATCCTTATCCAATGCGTCAATGGGAACAAAAGTTGATCCATCTCTGTTGGTTATAAAGGCTCCTGAGAATTTAGCGGCATCATCATCGCTATATTTAGAAGCAGCAGCATTAAAACTGATTGTTCCTGCGATAATTTTTGAACGGACAGTATCCAATTTTATTTTAGCCTGGTCTATTTCCGCATCTGTTACCGGTGGTATGCGGAGAATATGCCGCACATTGGCATCATCACCATTTCGCTGTACCATCTGAATAATATGATAACCAAATTTTGATTTTACAGGAGCAGATATTTCCCCATCCTTCAACCGGAATGCAGTTGACATAAAAACCGGATCCCAGCTTTTTTCATTTCTGTTTATCTGGTAATCACCGCCCCGCTCTTTGCTGCCCGGGTCTTCAGAAACTTTTTTTGCCAGATCTTGAAAGCCGATAACATTAGATTCAAGCTGCTTTTTGTAATTATTCATTTCCCCAAGAATGTAGAGATCAAGTTCCCGGGATGCCTTGGGAAAACTAATGATTTGTCCGATTTCCAGTTCCGATTCATAAAAAGGTAAACTATCCGTTGGTATCTTATCAAAAAAAGCTTTTACTTCTGTTGGGGTGATTCTTACATTATCTACAACCTTGCGCTGCATGGCACCGGAAAGTTTTTGTTCCTTTACGGATTCTCTTGCATCGTCTTTTATCTGGTAAATGCTTTTCCCGGCCATTTCTTCCAGTGATTCCTGACTACCGAGCTGATTGATATAATACCTGATCTTCTGATCGAGTTCGGCTTCTACTTCTTCATCTGTTACTGGTATTGAATCTTTTTCAGCTTGCAGCATCAGCACTTTGGAAACAATAGCCTGCTCCATCAGCATACACTCAGCATTAGGGGGAATTGTTCCTCCCTGGCGGGCAATATCCAAAATGGAATTCGTAATATCTGATTGAAGAATGATACGATCTCCAACTATAGCAGCTATTTTATCCACTACTATTTTCTTGGGCTGCGATTGCGCTGCTACCGTAATGCTTAATAGCAGGGAACCAACGGCAAATATTTTTTTTATGTAAAGCATAAGTTCAAAAGTAGCTTCCCCTGTAAAACTTAAAGACAATCACAGGTGTATTTAACAAAAGTTTGTTAGGGTAGGGCCCAAGGTGCAATAAATCAAGGAACAAGAAGGTCCTTCTGATGAAAGATTCACGTCTTGGGTGAACCTTGTTCCTTGATTTCTTGCCTTCTTGTTTCTTTATAAAGTTCTTTTCACTTCTTCAATTTCATAAGCTTCTACCACATCTCCAACCTTATAATCAATAAAGTTCTTAATCGTCAAGCCACATTCCATTCCTGAGAGGACTTCTTTAGCATCGTCTTTAAATCGTTTTAACGATCCCAACTCGGCACTGCTATCACCTGTTGGATATATAACAATACCATCTCTGATCAGGCGGATCTTAGAATCTCTTTTTATTTTTCCATCCCGTACCGTACAACCGGCTACTGTTGCTTTATCAAATTTGAAAACTTCCCGGATCTCAACATTAGCAATAATTTTCTCCTGTACTTTCGGCTCCAGCATACCTTCCATGGCACTTTTCACTTCTTCAATGGCATTATAGATGATAGAGTACATTTTTATTTCAATACCAGCATTATCAGCCAGTTTGGATGCCTGTAAGGAAGGACGCACATTAAAGGCGATAACGATAGCATCTGATGCTTCTGCCAAAACGATATCACTTTCATTGATCTGACCAACACCTTTATGAATAACACTTACCAATATCTCTGGTGTGGATAGTTTTTGTAATGAATCACTCAGGGCTTCCACAGATCCATCTACGTCACCTTTAATAATAACTTTCAATTCTTTGAAACTTCCTAGTGCCAGACGGCGGCCAATTTCATCGAGTGTAATATGTTTCTTGGTTCTGATACCCTGCTCCCTCAGAATCTGTGCACGACGAATTGCAATTGCTTTTGCTTCTGCCTCATCAGCATACACTTTGAATTTTTCACCCGCCTGTGGTGCACCATTCAACCCCAGTATAACAGCTGGTGCAGAAGGTCCGGCCATTTCTTCTTTTTTATTTCTTTCATTGAACAATGCTTTTACACGGCCATAATACTGGCCACTTACTACTAAGTCACCAGGATGCAATGTTCCATTTTCAACTAATATGGTAGCTACATAGCCACGGCCTTTATCTAATGATGCTTCTATGATGGTGCCCGAAGCTTCTTTGTCAGGGTTAGCTTTCAGATCCAGCATTTCTGCTTCCAGCAAAATTTTCTCCAGTAATTTATCAATGTTCAAACCCATTTTGGCAGCTAATTCCTGGCTCTGAAATTTGCCACCCCATTCTTCTACCAGAATATTCATTTGAGAAAGCTGTTCATATATTTTTTTCGAATTTGCGCCGTCTTTATCAATTTTATTGATAGCAAATATCATCGGTACGTTTGCAGCCTGTGCATGGCTGATTGCTTCACGGGTCTGTGGCATAACCGCATCATCAGCTGCAATAACAATCACTGCAATGTCGGTTACTTTGGCACCCCTTGCCCTCATAGCCGTAAATGCTTCGTGACCGGGAGTATCCAGGAAAGTAATTTGTTTACCATTGGCAAGTTCTACCTGATAGGCGCCAATGTGCTGTGTGATTCCACCTGCTTCACCGGCTACTACATTTGCACTTCTTATATGGTCAAGCAATGATGTTTTACCGTGGTCTACGTGGCCCATGATGGTAACAATGGGTGAACGGAACTTCAATTCGCCTTCCTCATCTTCATCATCCTCTTCCTCCATCTCCATTTGTTTTTCCATGTCAATAAACTCAACATCAAAATTAAACTCGCTGGCTACTAATTCTATTACCTCAGCATCTAACCGCTGATTGATTGATACCATGATACCCAAGCTCATACACTTACTGATCACATCAGCAAAACTTACATCCATCAGGTTAGCCAATTCACTTACGCTGATAAATTCTGTTACCTGCAATTTATTATCGGCACCTGCTTCTCCCTGGGAGTCTGCCATTTCCTGTCTTTTTTCCCGGCGGATTTTTGCTTTCAGATTCTTACTACGGCCGCCACCACCACCTGTTAACTTCGCTTGTGTTTCCTGTATTTTCCGCTGAATTTCTTTTTCATCAATAAGCTTATCTTCTCTGCGTCCTCCAATGCCAGCACTCCGTCCACTGCCTGTACGGTTTCCTCCACCAGCAGTTCGGTTTCCACCGGCACCAGTACTTCCCCCACGGCCACGATTAAAACCGCCACCGCTAGTGCCAGTGCCGCCTCCACCTTGTCTTCTATCGCCGCCGCCAGTATCTTTATTAATAAATATTTCTCTTCTGTTAGTATCCTTTTTCTCTATCGGAATACGTTTTCTTTTTTTCTTTTCTTCTTTTACCGGTCTTGTATCATTATTTACCGGCAATTCAATTTTGCCAAGAATTTTTGGCCCCGTTAGTTTTTCTATCTCAATTTTTGTAATAACTGACGGTTGATCTTCGGTTACAGGTTCCACTTTAGCCACTACTTCTTCAACAACTGGTTTTTCTATTTCTTCGCTCTTTCCTTTCTTTGATTTTGATTTGCCTTTAGTTGGTTTTTCTTCAGCTACAGGTTTTGCATCTTCTTCTTTTTTCGCTTTGGCTGATTTCTTTGGCCTTGTAGAGGAGTCAATTTTAGAAAGGTCAATTTTAGTAACCACTTTAGGTCCTTCTATTTCAGATGCTTCTGCTTTAACTACTTCTTCTTTGACTGCGATTACCGGAGGTGCTTCTTCTTTCTTTTTCTCTTCTTCTACCGGTATAGGTTCTTCGTCTTTCTTTTTCGTTTTACCAACAGACTTATCATCTTTTTTAAAGGTTATTTCTTCGTCTTCCCTTTTCTTCTTTATTTCTGCCTGCGAATTTTTTGGTAATTCCAGCTGGTCGCTTTTAATTTTTGCGGCTTTATCGCTTGAAAATTCCTGTTGCAAAGAACGATACATGTCCTCCGTCAGTTTTGATGTAGGCTTTAGTTCATCTTTGGGAAAATTTTTCGCTATCAGGAAGTCTATAATCGTATCCTGACCAACGTTAAATTCTTTGGCCGCAGCTAATAATCTTGGAAGTTTTAAATCTGACATTCAGGTTTTTTAATTATCAATATTAGCCCTGCCTTCCGGCAGGCAGGTGATCAATGGTGAAAGAAATGATGGCTTCATTGACCATTCACTATTCACCACTCATCGCTTTATTCTTTTTCAAATTCTTCTTTCAATACTCTTCTTACTTCAGCAATCGTTTCTTTTTCCAGATCGGTTCTTCTTTCCAGTTCTTCCGGTGTAAGGTTTAATACACTTCTACCGGTATCGCAACCCACTCTTTTCAACTCATCAATAATCCAGTTTTCTATTTCATCACTGAATTCTTCAAGGTCAATATCAAATTCTTCTACTTCATCTCCTTCTTTGTCACGATAAACATCAAGTTCGTAACCTGTCAGTTCACAAGCAAGTTTAATGTTTACACCACGCCGGCCAATGGCAAGTGAAACCTGATCGGGCTTCAGGTATATATTGGCATGTTTGCCTTCATTATCCAGTTCCATACTGGTAATTTTTGCAGGCGTCAATGAACGTTGTATTAATAATTGGATATTACTGGTCCAGTTAATGACATCAATATTTTCATTCTTTAACTCCCTTACGATACCATGAATCCGGCTTCCTTTCATACCAACACAAGCACCCACAGGGTCAATGCGATCATCATAAGATTCTACAGCAACTTTAGCTCTTTCTCCCGGGTCTCTTACAATTTTCTTTACCACAATAAGACCATCAAAAATTTCCGGTACTTCTATCTCTAACAATTTGGCAAGGAATTCAGGTGCAGTTCTGGAAAGAATAATCACCGGGCTGTTATTCTTCAAATCTACCTTCTTTACTACAGCACGGATGCTTTCACCTTTTTTAAAATAATCCTGTGGTATTTGTTCACTCTTTGGCAAAATCAATTCGTTACCTTCTTCATCCAGTAATAAAATTTCCTTCTTCCAAACCTGATAAACTTCAGCGCTGATGATCTCACCTACACGGTCGCCATATTTTTTTGCCAGTACGTTTTTCTTCAAATCGCTGATACGGCTGGCCAGTGTTTGTTTTGCTGCAAGGATAGCCCGGCGACCAAAATCCAGTAAGTCTATTTCTTCGTAAAGTTCTTCTCCTACTTCAAAGTCTGGTTCAATCTTTACTGCATCGGAATAGGCCACTTGTGTCAGAGGGTCTTCTACTTGTCCATCTTCTACAATCATTCTTCTACGAATGATTTCGAGGTCACCTTTTTCGGCATTTACGATAACATCAAAATTGTCATCGCTGGTATATTTTTTACGTAGCAAGGTTTTAAATACATCTTCTACCACCTTCATCATCGTTGGGCGGTCAATGTTTTCTGCTTCTTTAAAATCCTGGAACGCATCTATCAGGTTAATACTTGACATAACACATAACTTTTTAGAATTTGATTTGAACTTTTGTTTTTTTTATGGCCTCATCCCCCAACCCCTTCTCCGCCTCATCCGTCCGATGTTATCGGACACCTTCTCCATTTGGTGAAAGGAAGCGGAATAAATTTCTTAATTTAAAGGGGAGTTAGACTCCGCTTATTTAAAATTTAATCTGTACCCGTGTTGACTTTATTTCCGAAAAAGAAATAGTGTGTTGCACTGTTTCCATTTTCTTACCTTTTCCTGTTGTCACTTCTACTACAATTTCATTTTCACCCGCACCTATCAATTTGCCTTCTGTTTTCAGATCTTCACTATCAGTTACTTCCACAAAACGACCAATATTTTTCAAGTATTGGCGATAATTTTTTAGTGGCTCATCTAATCCTGGCGATGATATTTCTAATGAAAAATCACCGTTTGGATACATATTTTCCTCTTCTAACTGCCTGTACAGCCGGCGGTTATATTGAACAAGCTTCTCGATATTGACCCCCTGATCTCCATCAATAAACACTTTTATATTATTGACAGGTTTAATCCTCACCTCTACCAGAAATATATCAGGTTCGGATTTGATTAAATTCTTTATCCGTAGTTCTATTCCCTGTATTTGTGTTTCTCCGTTCATGGGGTATAAAAGAAGAAGGGAACGGCCTCGTTCCCTTCATACTGCTATTTCCAGTGCAAATATAGGGGGAAAAAGTGTTATCTGCCAAATACTAAGAGACTAAACATGAAGGTTAACAATTCGGTAAACAACCGCAAAATTCCGGCAACTGCAAATTGGTCCATCTTATCTTTACATGATGAAGTTTGTATTGTATGCCATACTGGCTTATATAGCATACCAGTTCGTATTTAAACTGGTAATACCGGTTTATCTGGCAAGTCGGAAAATAAAAAAAGGGTTTCGTGAAATGCAAAATAAGATGGAAGAGCAGATGAAGCAACAACAACAGGGCTACACACCTCAGCCTTCCGCTTCTAATCCCGAACCTAAAATAAAGGCTGGTGATTATATTGATTTTGAAGAGGTGAAATAGTTTGTCTGTACTCCTATACTATTGTAAAGTAAAGGACGCTTCCTTTACATCACGGCTATTTCCACCTATAAAGACTTTGAAATCGCCGGGTTCTGCTACATATTTCAAATCGCTATTATAAAATTTCAAATCGGCAACTGCTATAGTAAATGAAACTGTTTTACTTTCCCCGGCTTTCAACGATATTTTTTGAAACCCTTTTAATTCTTTTACAGGCCTTGTAATACTACCCACCAAATCCCTGATATATAACTGTACTACTTCTTTACCTTCTCTGCTACCGGTGTTCGACACAGTAACTTGGGCGGTAATACTGGTATTTGTTTTTAGTGAATTACTACTCAATTTTACGTCGCTGTAGTTAAACGATGTATAACTTAACCCATACCCAAAAGGATACAATGGGTCGTTGGAAACATCCAAATAATTGGTGCGAAATTTTTCAAACCATTTTCCTTCACCCAACGGACGACCTGTATTTTTATGAGCATAATAAATGGGTATCTGTCCAACATTCTGCGGGAATGTAGTCGTTAATTTTCCCGAAGGATTTACATCGCCAAACAATACGTCGGCAATAGCATTGCCAGCTTCTGAACCACCAAACCAAACATTTAAAATAGCTGTTACATTTTCATTTTCCCATTTTAATGCCAGTGGCCTGCCAGTAAACAAAACAAGTACTACCGGCTTACCGGTTTTTATTAATGCAGCTAATAAATCTTTTTGTGCCTGCGGTATTTCTATATTAGTGCGACTAGAACTTTCTCCACTCATTTCGGATGCTTCGCCCAATGCTGTCACAATGATATCAGATTGATTGGCGATGGCAAGTGCTTCATCTAACAACTCCTGTGTTGTACGATTATCCCTGTTCAATGAACGGCCAAACATAGTTCCTCTTTTTTCAAAGTTGCTGTCTGCATCAAGGTTAGAACCTTTGGCATATAAAATTTTTACTTTGCTACCCGCTATGTTTTGCAATCCTTCTTTTACCGTAATTGCTTTTTTAAAGTCTGTTGACACACTCCAGGTTCCGGGCATATTTTCTTTGGTATCTGCCAATGGACCTATTAATGCAATTGTCCCGCTTTTCTTGATTGGCAACAGATTATCCTGATTTTTCAGCAGCACAAAACTTTCTGTCGCAATTTCTCTTGCTTTTCTAATACTGGCTGCAGTATAAATTTCTGTTTTACTTCTTTCAATATTACAATAGCGGTAAGGGTCTGCAAATAAGCCAAGTTTGTATTTTGCTTCCAGTATTAAACGGCAGGCATCATCAATTTCCTTTTGAGTAACCTTTCTTTCCTTCAATGATTTTTTCAATGTTAATAAAAATCCCTCACCCACCATATCCATCTGAATACCGGCTTTTAATGCAAGGACTGATACCTGTTGCAAATCTCCCATACCGTGGTCTATCATTTCATTGATACCCGTATAGTCTGTTAACACAAACCCTTTAAAGCCCCATTGCTTTCTTAAAACATCTGTCATTAAAAACTTATTCCCTGAAGCCGGAATACCATCTATTTCATTAAATGATGCCATTACCGTTCCTGCTCCGGCATCTACTGCTGCTTTGTAGGGTGGCAGGTATTCGTTAAACATTTTTACCCGGCTCATATCGGTAGTATTATAATCTCTTCCTCCTTCAGCTGCACCATATAAGGCAAAGTGTTTTACACAAGCCATAATGGTATTATTTTTACTCAGATCATTTCCCTGGTAGCCCTTTACCATTGCTTTAGCAATCTGCGAGCCGAGATATGGATCTTCGCCACTTCCTTCTGCAATCCTTCCCCAGCGGGGATCCCGGGCAATATCCACCATGGGGCTGAAAGTCCAGCAAATGCCATCAGCACTTGCTTCTGTTGCTGCAATTACAGCACTTTGCTCCACCATCTGCATATTCCAGGTGCAGGATAAACCTAATGGAATAGGAAAAATAGTTTGATACCCATGTATTACATCCATGCCAAACAGCATGGGTATTTTTAAACGGGTTTGTTCTATTGCTACTTTTTGAACGTCTCTTATTTTCTCCACTCCTTTTATATTAAACAGGCCGCCTACATTCCCTTCTTTTATCTTTTTTGCAATATCAGAGCTGGAAGCCTGGCCGGTAACAATATCACCTGAACCGGGTAGATTTAGTTGGCCGATTTTTTCTTCCAATGTCATTTTTTTCATCAGGTTGCTTACAAACAGATTCATCTTTACATCTGTTGATGATTGTGCAACCGCTGTTAACGAAATAAAGACGGATAAGATGAGACTAATTTTTTTCATCGTTTATTTATAATTTTTATAATAAATCTAATTGTTTTAATACCGTATTTATTTTTTTAAATACGGACTTTCAAATCCTAATTTTTTTAATCCATTTTGTATTTCCGGGCAACTCATAAATAGTTTCCACAATAAACCGCTCCGGTAGTTTTCCATCATCACCACAATGGGGCCCTGGTCGATAGCAAGGTAATGGGGTAAATACCAATTATCTGTTTCACTAAAGGCATCATAAAAGCCATACTCTCCCCATATTTTATTTTTTTTACTTTTATACCAATACGTCATGGCTGCAAGTGATTGTTCGGGAGTGTAAGGAAAAGAAGATAGCGCCGCTGTGGGAGCAATTACACCGAGGTCTTCTTCCAATGAAGGAGCATGACTGCTATAACCTGTAATAGAATAACTGGATGTTAAGCCCCAGCTTTCAACTCCGTATCCTTTAAATTTTTTGGGATTATCAACACACCATTGGTAATTAATAATGGACTGGTTTATATTTTCCTTCAAATAATCTGCATACTGGTCTTTTAAACCGCGGGGGTCAAGACCGAGATAAGAATAATGTGCCCAAAACAGCGGTCCTCCATTAATTGCATTGCCCTGGTGATTCAATTGCAGCTGATGACCCGATTTTTCTGTTGTTGACTTTATTTTTCCGTTTTGCGCCCAGCCTTCATGATATACTTCTGCGGGAACGCCATGTGAAGGTGAGGAGGCCGCCAGTACATACATAATTAAACATTCGTTGTAGCCATGTACCGGAAAATTCATTTGCCATCCATATTCAGGGCTCCAGTGCCAGTACAATACATTCCTGCCTGCCGGCGAGGCAGGTTTACCGTTCCGGTACCAATCAAATTCTACTTCTTTCCAAAGTTGATCGGCTCTTGCTGCTAATTTTATTTCTTCTTCATTTCCATCTTTAAAAAACTGTCTTACACAAAGCAGGGCCTGTATCATATAAGATGTTTCCACCAGGTCGCCGCCGTTATCTTTTTTCCCGAAGGGTTTTACTTTTCCATTGCCATCATACCACCAATGCGGCCATGCTCCATGAAAACGATCTGCCGTTTCTAAAAAACGAATAATTTTCTGTAGCCGCTGCAACCCTTGCTGGCGGGTAATGAACTTTCTTTCTATGCCTGCAAGAATGGCCATCACACCAAATCCGCTCCCACCGGAAGTAATTACCAGATTATCTTTTTGCGGATAATTTCCATCAAGATGAATCCGTTCACGGGCCATACCACTAATGGAATCTGCTCCTTTCCAGAAATACTGAAATGTTTGCTGCTGTACTTCATCAAAAATTTTTTGATCTTCCCCACTTAATGAAAAAGATGCAGACCCCTGTAATTGTTGTGTTTTACAGGAAGTCATGAAAAAGATAAAGAGTAAAAAAAAATATCGCATCTGCTGTTATGAATTATATCATAAATAAGGTGCTGTAAATCCAAGCCTGCGCATTCCATTTTTTATTTCCGGGCAACTGGTAAATAAATTCCATAATAAGCCACTCCGGTAATTTTCTATCATTACAATGATAGGACCCTGGTCAATAGCCAGGAAAGAATTGGCAAACCAGAGCCGTTGCAAACTGAATGCATCCACAAAACCATATTGCCCCCACAATTTATCTCCTAGTTTATAATAGAAAAATTTTAAAGCCCTCATACTTTCTGTGGGTGTATAGGGAAAAGAAGATAAAGCCGCTGTGGGAGATATTACGCTGCGGTCATTATTGGGCTCATGTGCGGTGTAGCCATCGTAAGTATCGCTGGCAGTCAAACCCCAGCAGGCATCGCTGTAGCCAAAATAATTACGGGGATTGGCTTTGCAATATTCATAATTGATAAGCGTATGATTTTTTGTTTGCACCTGGTAATTAGCATACGCATCACTCAGCCCATTGGGATTTACACCCATAAAACTATAATGGGCAAAAAATAATGGGCCGCCATTGGAAGGCCCTAATGGCAGTTGATAACCATAGTAAGTATTGTTATTACGAATACCTCCATTATTAGCCCATCCATTATCATATACTATTTTAGGTATTGAATCTGTAAGAGAAGATGAGGCTAACAAGTAAACAATGAGTCCTTCATTCCAACCCCTGATCTGTTGATTGATAATCCAGTTTAAATTAAGACTCCAGTGCCAGTATAACACATTTTGATTATTCTGCCGGAACCAGTTCCATTCTACACCGTTCCAGATAGAATTTATTTTTGTACGAAGTTCCGTTTCAACAGCATCAGCTGTATTAAAATATTGACGGGCTGTCAGTAATCCGTTTATTAAAAATGAAGTTTCAACAAGGTCGGCACCATTATCATTGTTGCTAAAAGGTATGGTAGCGCCGCTGGCCCCGTTTACCCAATGGGCAAATGCGCCATGATAGCGGGTGCAATTATTTAATAAGAAGTTGGTGATTTTTAAAATGCGGTCACGGCCTTCGGTTCTTGTTATAAAATTTCTGTTGACTGCAGCTACGATGGACATGATGCCAAAGCCAGTGCCACCAGTAGTAACCAAATCGCCGGATGAATTTCTTTCCCTTGCCATACCGCTTACAGGATGGCCAAATTCCCAGAAGTACCGAAACGTTCTGCGTTGCACGGTATCCAGCAACTGGTTGTCGGTTAGAAGTGGGAATTTATCAGACGAATCTATTGATGTTATAAATTCAATATTGATATCAGTACCCAGCAATCCTTTTTGCACAGACTGCAAACCAGTAGCAGCCCGGAGAAAATACCGGGTTAAATATTTTAATGGCGACTGAGGGACAATAACTATAACGCTGTCATTTTTTTCATAGGTAAAATTGATCGGCACCGCACTGACAACTACGTTTTCATTCAACGAAATATTCGTCGCTACGGTTTGCCTGTCCACAGCATTATTGAAGACAAGTTTTAATACGGGATTAATTCTTATATCGTAGTAAACAGCAGCGGATGGTTTATTATCAACCTGTATTGTTACCAATTGCAGGTGATCTGGTGGAGGGGGATCTGCATCTTTTTTTTTGCAGGAAAGACCCAGTATCAAAACGATTATGATGGAATAAATTTTTCTTACCACAACTTTAGAATTGACCATACAACTCATCAATTTATTCTATAAAATTTTAAAAGAAAGAAACGGGGCCGTTTACCAGCCCCGTTCTAAAATAATTCAGGAATTATCTGCCTGCTTTTCCTAATTGATATAAAGCAATGATCTCTGCGTCTGTTAAGAGTTTATTATAAACCCTGATCTCATCTATTTTACCAATGAATGGAGTAGTCCAGGTATCAGCACTAACAGTTTTGCCCGGTATATTGTTATACCATCCTCCAATAATTACTTCATGAGGTGTATAAACAAAGGAATTAGAACCCCTGTTTTCAAAATTAGTATTACTTACCAATGCACTATCAGCATAAATTCTGAAGATACTCTGGGCACCTGTGCCACCTGCCGGATTATATGTGGTTACTACATGTATCCATTGACCTGTCCCTCCTTTTTTCACCACTTTATATTCTGTGCCGGCTATTCCATAATTATTGATGTTATCCTGTAAACCGCCAGCATTACTATAAATAGATTTAAGAGTTAAAGTATCTGATGCGGTTCCATATTGACCAGCTTCAATCAGAAGATTAATATTTCCGAATAGTTGAGCAGGTCTTGCCAATTGAAAATATTGATAAGGATGGTTATTGGCAGGTGGTGTTCCGCCAGGAATCTGATTATTCGCTGCCTGTATCCATGCACTAACAGTAAAAGGTTGGTTAGATGTCAACGCACCCCCTACAGCACTTGCATAATAAAGATAACCATTTGCAAAGGTTGCCGCCTGTCCTTTTACACCCCCTGCTGCAAAAGTCACACCAACACTTGAGGTAGGAGCAGTACCTGCCTTGCTTTCATTTCCATTTCCATCGAGCGGCCAATAAGCCTTGAGATTGGCTGCACCTACTTCATTGGAATTATTATACCCTCCGATTGGTGGAAGTGGAGTATCATCATCTTTGTTGCAATTACCGGCAACAAGTACGGAAAAAATTCCTCCAAGCGTAAGAACCTGGAAAATCGATTTAATTGTTCTTTGTTTCATCTTTTTTAAATTTATTGTTTTTTGAAAAATATAGATATAATTAAAAGCTGTTAGTTGCAGTTTAGGTAGGTCCACCCCTTATATGTGTAATCAAATTATTTTTCATAGCTGTGTCTAAAAAAAAATTCTCTATTTTATTTAATAGCCGGGGTTTTGCATTATCCTGTTACCACTCAGGTCAATCTGCCGTTGCGGTATGGGAAACAAATTATGCTTTGGTGAAATATATGGTTTGCCCAAAGCCTGCAATACGGCGGCGGCTCTTCCTGTTCTCCTCAACTCAAACATACGGTCATGCTCAAAAGCCATTTCCACTCTTCTTTCCTTCCAGATAGCATCCCGTAACAATGGCTGTGTGTTGGCAGTGGTATTCGGTAAACCTGCACGGTTTCTAATTTGATTCAAGGTTATCTGTGCCGGAGTTGTATTTCCCAGCTCATTCTCTACTTCCGCTTTTATAAGCAATATTTCTCCATAACGGCAAACCCTGAGGTTTTTATTGGATTGTCCCCTATCAAAATAAGACTCCGCTGTACGGCTTACATAAGCTTTGTAACTGTAATAAGGATTGGGTAATGTATTACTGGTAACAAACCCATCCCATAAAGTAGAACCGGAAGTTAGAATAGTAGCCGCTTTGCGGAGATCGCCGGGCTCATAGGCATTTACTAAATTTTGCGAAGGCACATTAAATCCCCAGCCAAAATCGCCGGCACCTGAACCCCGCATACCCTGCACCTCGGTATATTGTTGTATGCCTTTCGGAGGATTATCAGCAATAGCATTTACTTCCCAGATAGATTCGGGAGAAAATTCTCCTGCCTCCCGCCATATCATTGCATAATTATTTAATAAAGAAAACTGGCTGGAAATAATTATTGCATCACACATCCCTTTTGACTGTGCCCATTTATTTTGATATAAATACACTTTGGCGAGCAAGGCCTGTGCAGCTGCTTTGGATACCCGTCCTCTTTCATTTATTGGAATTACGGCAGGAAGTTTTGCAGCAGCTTCTGTCAGATCACTTTCAATAAATGCATAAATATCAGCTGCCGTTGCCCGTACACTTGCGGCTTCAATATCTGCCTGCGAAGTAAGCACTTTATCAATTTTAGGAACACCGCCAAATACCCTCACCAGGTTCCAGTTAAAATAAGCTCTTAAAAATTTTGCTTCGCCTATATACCTGTCTTTATCACCGGCGGATAAATTCATTTCATTTAAAAACTTAATGGCATAACAGGCACGGCCGATGCCTTCAAAATTTCCTTCCCATACTTCATTAAAAGAAATGTTGGTAGGCGATATCTGCCAGCCATCCAGTTCTATTTTATCGCCGCCACCATCTCCGGGTGTACTTCCTTTGTCGGCATCATCAGAAGAGATGCTGGAAACACCAATCCAGGCAAAGGAATGTGTTTCCCAGTCATATAGCCGGTTATACACAGCGCCGATAATGCGTTGTGCACCATTCTGCGGATTGTTTAGCAAATCATTGATTGTGGCTCCACGGGGAGGCTCATTCAGAAACTTTTTGCCGCATGAAATAAGCATAAGCAACAGGAAAACAGGCAGCAATATTTTAGTGGTGGTGTGTTTCATAAATTGACAATCATTTAAATTGAACATTGACACCTATTAAATAAGAAGCGGATATTGGATATATATTTAATTCGATACCTGCTTCATTCTGATTTCCGGGCAACTCCGGAGTAAACCCTGAGTATTTTGTATAAATAAAAGGATTTTGTGCACTGGCAAAAAACCTCATTCTTTCAATTCGCTTCCATAGTTTTCCAACAGGAAAAGTATAGCCCGCAGTGATATTATTGATCCGTACAAAAGATCCTGATTCAATAAAATAATCGGTGGGATAGGGAGTTACATTACTGGCTCCGGGATAAGTATTATTGTTACTGCCGGGTGTCCACCTGTTTTTAGCCACCTCATATTCTATATTATAGTTACTGCCGAAGCGGATACCTTTTTTCCCGTTATAAACTTTGTTACCAGCAACTCCAACAATATCCATGCTAAAATCAAATTGTTTCCAGTTAACCGTGCTGCTTACACCATAATATATTTTGGGCTGGTATGATCCAACATGTTCCCGGTCAAGGTTATCAATAATGCCATCATTATTTTTATCAATAATTTTAAAATCACCCGGTACAGCGCCAATAACATGAGGATAGCTATTTATTTCTCCGGTGTTTTGAAAGATGCCATCTGTACGATACACCCAGAAAGAACCAATCGGTTGGCCTACCAGTGTTTGTGTAGCACTAGAACCATTATTTAAACTGCCAAAATTCAGGGCTCTTCCAATGCCCACATTTTTTACTTCGTTTTTGTTGTAAGTAATATTTCCACGGATAGTGTAGTTAAGTGTTGTATTTACTTTTTTATTCCACTGCAGAGAAAGTTCCACACCGGTATTGGCAATTTCTGCTGCGTTGGTAAGAAATGAATTACCAAAACCCAGTGAGGCATAAGGGATGGTAAAGAGAGCATCCTTTGCTACTTTATTATAAAAATCTATTTCACCGCTCAGTTTATTTTCTAATACTGAAAATTCAACCCCGGCATCAAATTCCCTCACCACTTCCCATTGCAGATTGGGGTCTGCAATACCGGTAACGATGGCCCCGTCAATACGGTTGGTGCCAAAATATGCAAAGAGTCTTTCTTGTGGACGCAAATCAAAAGCCCCCGGACGAATGGCATCATTACCCACTAACCCAAAACTGGCTCTTAATTTCAGGTTGTTGAAAAATTGCTGATTAGCCATAAATTTTTCGCTGCTGATCACCCAACCAATTCCGATTGATGGAAAATTTCCCCAACGTTTATTTTCCGGAAAGTTGCTATTTGCATCTCTTCTGAAAGTGGCATTGACAAGGTATTTATCTTTAAACTTATAATTGGCTCTGATAAAATAAGATTCCCGTCTGAAATAATTACCAATAGGATCTCTGAAATTTTGTTGCCCGTTAGCAGTGTCTTTAAAATTAAGTTGCCAGGCTTCTTTATTGTTTGGAATATTTTTATTCGCTATAAATGCCCGGTTTCCCCATCCATTTCTCCGTTCAGAAGTATGGCCTATTGTAACCCGCAAGTCATGGTTAGTTGAAAACTTTTTATCATAGGTCAGATAATTATCCCACACCCATTGGTAAATGCTGTCACGATTAAAAGAAAGGTCAGCATCATCATTATATTGTGCCCCTTCCGAACCCCCGGGAAGAAAGGTTTTATATGCCGGTGTATAGTTCCATCCGTTATTCTGTTCCAGGTCTATTCCGAATTGTGATTTGAAACTAAGTCCTTTGATGATCTGGTATTCGCCCCACAAAGTAGTTTGCAGCCGGTCGCCATAACTGCGGTCGTTGGTTGTTTTTAGTGTAGCGTAAGGATTACCGACATTGCTGACTCCACTTGATGTGTTGCCAAAACTTCCGTCAGGGTTTACTGCATCAAAAATGGGGGATGCAATGTAAGCAGTGGTGAATAAACTATATGGCTTATTTTCTGAGATATAATGAGAATAACCAATGTTATTACCCACTTTAAATTTTGAGCTTATGGCATATTCATGATTATAACGTGCCGTATATCTTGTGTACTTGTTGTCAATTAATATTCCGTTTTCATTCAGATAACCTAATGAAAGAAAATAACGGTATTTATTTTTTCCGCCGCTGACGGAAAGATTATGGCTGTTGAAAATTGCAGGCCTGGTAATTTCATCATACCAGGAAGTTGATCCGGTAACATCACCCCCTGTTACGGCAGGAGCTCCAGCCGCTTCGTTTGAATAAGCTGCATATAATCCGGGGCCGGCCATTTGTACTTTGTGTGTCAGCAATTTTACACCTGCCTGTGCATTATAATTGACAGAAAATTTTGATTTGCTTCCAGCCTTGGTTGTAATTAATACTACACCATTGGCTGCTCTTGCACCATAGATAGCTGTGGAAGAAGCATCTTTTAAAATGTCTATGGAGAGAATATCTGCAGAGTTGATATTTCTTATATCGGTTGTTATAATACCATCTACTACATAGAGCGGATCGGCTCCGCCTAAAACAGAGCCTACTCCCCTTATTCTTACATTAGGGGCACTGCCTGGGGCTCCGCTATTAATTATCTGTACACCAGAAACTTTTCCTTGGATAGCCTGCGTGGCGGTTAACACAGGTAAATTAATTATATCCGCACCTTTAATTGAAGCCGAAGAACCGGTGAGATCTTTTTTGCGGGAAGCTCCATAACCGATAACTACTACCTGATCCATTTGTTGCTGCGACTGCACCATTTTTATATTGATAGTAGCCTGGTTATTGACTGCAACTTCTTGTGTGGTAAATCCGATAAAAGAAATCAGCACCGTTGCATTTTCCGGAACAGTGAGGGTAAAATTTCCATTGTTGTCGGTGGTTGTGCCGCGGCTGGTTCCTTTAACTGATATGGAAACACCCTGCAGCGGCTCCCCGTTTTCGTTGGTTATCCTGCCGGCAATTTTTATATCCTGTTCATCTTTATCAGCAGAACGGATTGCTATGAGATTATTATCCAGTTTGCGATATGAAAGACTTGTACCTATAAAGATCTTCATCATTACCTCATCAATATTTGCGTTGCTGATACTGATGTTGATTTTCTGATTGAGGTCCTGAAGTTTGCTGTTGTAAAGAAACCTATAGCTGCTTTGTTTTTCTATAACTGTCAGCACTTTATTTATTTCTGTATTTTGGAGATCCAATGATAAAGGCTGCCCGTTTATGCGGGATGCAGCATGAAAAAAACAAAATACAGTTAGTATAATGGTCAGTTTCATAATTAAAAACAGCTTTTTTGAAATCCTTCGAACCGGAAAGTAATTTTTCATACTTTTAAACTTAATGGTTATTAATTCAGGTATCGTTTTGCTCCTTAATTCAACCCGGCACCTAGTTTAACCTGCAGCGGGGAATGCTTTGCATTTCCCGTTTTTATATAAAATCAGTTTGCGTTCTGTTTGAAATATTTAATCATTTTACTGTCTGTTTTGTATTAATATATAATCACTTTATCATGCTCTATTCTGTACCTGAAACTAAAAGAAAACACCAATGCCTCCAGAGCTTCCTGTAATGTTTCCGTAGTAAAGGTTCCGTACATCAGCAGGTTTTCTTTGTTCTTATTGTCAAATTGAAAATTTACATTATACCAGCGTTCCATTTTTTTAGCCACATCAGCAAACAATTCATTTTTAAAAGATAATTTGTTATGCGTCCACGAAGTTTCTACAGCAATGGTGTCATTGTTCTGATAATTAAGTTGCTTAATAGCAAAAAGAGGTATTTTCTCCCTTGTTTCATTCTGTTGCAAATTTTTGTTCCTGCTTATTTCAGGTTCGTTGTAAACTACCAGCTTTTCATTTGGTTTTAGAATAATCTTGCCTACACGGTTTTTAACGAACACTTCTACGCTTCCTCTTATCAGGCTTGTTTCTGTTGTTTTATCGGAAGGGTAGCTTTTTACATTAAATTCTGTGCCAAGTACTTTTATATCAATAACGGAAGTATGTATAATAAATGGCATTTCAGGGTTTTTTGTAATGTCGAAAAAAGCCTCACCAGTAAGAATTATTTCTCTTTTTGCTATTCCGAAATCCTTGTTATAGGATATTTTACTACCGGCATTAAGCCACACTACAGATCCGTCAGCAAGTATTATCTGTGATTTTGAACCTGAACGGGTTGAAATTTCATTTAATTGAAACCCAGGCTGCGCCTGATTACCTTTAGTAGTGTTCAATTTATAATTAGCAAAAAAACTGCCGGCAACTAGTATCAGTACGGCAGCTGCAGACCAATACCATTTTTTTATTCTCTTTTTAAAAGTAATTACAGGCATTACTGTTGATGCATTTCCGAATAGGATATTCTTTTCATTCATTCTGTGCAAATGAAGCATATAGGCGTCCTCAGCCTGCATATCATCTTTTGGCTGACGGTGCTTCCACAGGTCTTCCATATTCTGAATAGCATACTGCCAATCCGGATGTTCAAGAATAAAGTGCTCCAATTCTTTTAGTTCTTCCGGGAAAGCCTCTGCTGATAATTTTTTAGAAAGTAGTACCCAAAATTTTTCCTGGTCCATCAGAAGTTGTTAGTAATAAATAGTAAGACACCGGTGAGGAAGCTTTACCCCTAAATGGGGAAAATTATTTTTTGAAGGAAAAATGGGGCTGGGGAGTTTTTTTCATATCAAAATGTAAACAAATAGCAATGCGGCGAAGTGCTATAGCCATTTGTGCTTCCACGGTCTTTACTGAAAGATGAAGAAGTTCTGCCGTCTCTTTATATTTTAACCCGTCTTCTTTAATAAGCTTGAAAATAAGGCGGCAACGGGGTGGCAAATCGTTTACAGCTTTTTTAATCTGCCGAACCATTTCTTCGGTTATCATTAGCTGTTCCGGGTCAAAATAAATACTGTTCGACTCCACCAGCCAATCCTCAGCAGACAAGCTTACTCGCCTTTTTTGTTTTTTTAACCGATTGATAGCCAGGTTTTTTGCAGTGGTATAAAAATATAAAAGGGGAGTTTCGATATTGGAAAGCTGGTCTTTTTTCTGCCAGATGCCGATAAATAAATCGGAAACCAGTTCTTCTGCTTCCTCGCCAGATTTCAGGATAGCATAGGCAAATTGTTTAAGCCTACCATACAAAAGGAGAAATAGCTCCTTGTAGGCCGCCTGATCATTGTCTAACGCAATCGCAGCAAGCAATTTTCTTATATAGTCGTTCTCAAGCATTGTCGTCATCACCGTAAATCTAAGGATTCATTTATAATTTAAACTGATTTGATTAACAGTGGTTTTTCTTTATTTTTGCAGCCCGAATTAGTATTTGCTGGATTGAGTTAGCCTAAAAGATCTTTTATTTTTAAAATATGACTGCCTGGCAGTATTGGACCCATAGCTCTTCCGATGGCTATCGGAATGGTTAGAGCATCCCGATTTAGATCAGGAGGGTCGTAGGATCGTTTAATAGTTCTTTTATTGTAATATAAATTATTACTGCTTTTGCAGTATCGGACCCTTAGCTCAGTTGGTTAGAGCACCTGACTCATAATCAGGGGGTCGCAGGATCGTGCCCTGCAGGGTCCACAATGCCCCGTTTCAGGGGCATTTTTTTTACCAAAACATATGGTTCTTTAACCTTTTGTTAACCGGGATGAAAATACATTTGTCCACTACTAAAGTTTTTATGAAGAAAATTATCTCGTTATCCGTCTTTGTTTTGTTGGCTACTTCTTTACTGGCACAAGACATTCCTGCAACAAAGAAGAAAAAAGACATTCCTGACATGAGCAACCGACCCAATGACCATTTTCTGGTTCAGCTTGGTTATACATCATGGTCAGGCGCACCTGACACAATTAATACCAGTGGATTATCTAAAAGTATTAATGCCTTCTTCATGTTCGACTTTCCTTTTAAGACCAATCCTAAACTAAGTATGGCTTTTGGACCAGGCATTTCATCTGATCATATCCTGTTTACAAAAACGAATGTTGGGATAAAGGATAATACTCCCAGTATCCGCTTTACCAATGCTTCAGATACCAATCATTTCAAAAAAACAAAACTGGCAACCGTTTATCTAGAAGCACCCGTTGAGTTTCGGTATTCCGCAAAACCTGAGACCGGAAAAGGATTCAAATTTGCAATTGGAGTTAAAATAGGAACCCTTATTAACGCACATACCAGAAATACAAAGTTTCAAAGCAAAACGAATACGAGTATCAATGAATTTATAATGAAAGAATCAAGTACACGTTTTTTTAATAAGAACAGGCTTTCTTTAATGGGGAGAGTTGGCATGGGGCATTTTTCCCTTTTTGGAAGCTACCAGATATCTACTTTATTTAAAGAAGGTTTAGGGCCTGCAGTAAAACCTATCTCCATCGGAATTACCTTAAGTGGGCTTTAATTAAATTAAATCAAACAATACTTTATAAAAGCGATCTGACATACAGGTCGCTTTATTTTTTACTTTTGCTTGCCGGAAAGACAGTAAAGCGATTTTTTCGCATCCGCCTTTCCGGCAATTATTATTTTACTATGATTGATAAGAAGAATGTAATTCAGCAGGAAGAAAAGGCTGTACTTGTTGGGGTGGTGCAAAAAGAACAAACAGAACAGCAGGTGTTGGAATACCTGGATGAACTGGCTTTTCTGGCAGAAACTGCCGGAGCCGTTACAATAAAAAGGTTTACACAAAAACTACAACATCCTGACAGCAGAACATTTGTAGGCAAGGGCAAGCTGGAGGAAATAAGTAATTATGTAAAGGGAAAAGATATTGGTATCGTCATTTTTGATGATGAGTTGACCGGTGCTCAGATCAATAATATTGAAAAAGCCGTCAATGTGAAAGTGATTGACCGCAGTGACTTAATCCTTGACATTTTTGCAAGAAGAGCAAAAACCGCACAGGCAAAGGCACAGGTAGAGCTGGCGCAATATCAATACATTCTTCCACGGCTCCGTGGTATGTGGACTCACCTTGAACGATTAGGAGGAGGTATAGGAACAAGAGGTCCCGGTGAAAGCGAAATAGAAACTGACAGACGTATAGTAAGAGATAAAATCTCATTGCTGAGAAAACGTCTGGCTGAGATAGATAAACAGGCTTTTACACAACGAAAAGACCGGGGGGAGTTTATCAGGGTGGCATTGGTTGGTTATACCAATGTGGGCAAATCTACCATTATGAATCTGCTGAGCAAACGAGATGTATTTGCCGAGAATAAATTATTCGCCACACTGGATACTACGACCGGCAAAGTTGTTTTTGATACCACACCTTTTTTATTGAGTGATACAGTAGGTTTCATCCGCAAGCTACCACACCATTTGGTAGAAAGTTTTAAAAGCACATTGGATGAAGTCAGAGAAGCAGATATTCTGTTGCATGTAGTGGATATTTCACATCCGGCTTACGAAGATCAGTTAGGTGTGGTCAATAAAACTTTACAAGAGCTGAATGCTTTTGAAAAACCCACAATAACTATTTTCAACAAAATGGATTTGTATGAAAAACAAACTTTTGATGAATGGCTGGAAGAAAGCACTAAAAAAGAAATATTAGAAGACCTGCGGGACCGTTGGAATAATGAAACGAACGGTCATGCTGTTTTTATTTCAGCAATAGAAAAAACAAATATTGACTTGTTGCGTAAAACTATTTTAGAAAAAGTGAGGGAGTTATACCGGATAAGGTATCCTTATAAAACAGAATTTTTATACTGAGTTTGCCACGAATGCACACTAATTTTCGCAAATAATACAAACCACAGATTATTTTAAATACTTAACTGCTTTTTTATGTACAACTTGCAGCTTATACCGATTATGCATCCGTAATAGTCCTCCCGATAGCTATCGGGATCGTTGGCCTAAACGGCTGCTATATTCCCGATTTTCGGGACGGGCAAGCATTATACAGGAATCTATAGGACTAGTTTAGAAATATAGATAGTATTACTTGAATTCATCTGTATTAATCTGTGGTAAAAAATTATGGCTGAAAAAATTTATAAATGGCATAAAATTGCTGACGACTTCAGCGAACTTAATTTTTCAGACAACAATATTGCTGTGGCAGAATTACACGGTAAGAAAATCTGCATCACAAAATTTAAGGAAGAGATATTTGCCTTTGCATACAAATGTCCGCATGCGGGAGGAATATTGGCAGATGGATATATAGATGCACTGGGTAATGTAGTATGTCCGCTGCATCGTTATAAATATGATCTGAAGAATGGCCGAAATGTCAGTGGAGAAGGTTATTACTTAAAACATTGGCCGGTAAAACTTAAAGATGACGGTGTTTTTGTTGGATTTGAAGAAAGGAGTAGTGGCTGGAATATTTTCCGGTAAAAATGAATGTGAATACCTTGTTGAAAAGCTAAAATCCCTATTTTTGCAACCCCGTAAGGGAAAAGGTATTCCTGCTTAGCTCAGTTGGTTAGAGCATCTGACTGTTAATCAGAGGGTCGCTGGTTCAAGTCCAGCAGCAGGAGCAAGCCGTGGAGAAATCCACGGCTTTTTTATTTGTAAGGAGCATTTTAAATCTTTTCACTTCGACACCCGATTTTCTACCTTTACTGCTATATTTAAATAACTATGGGAAAAATGAAAATATTATTTCTACTCGTTTTGTCAACGTTTTGTACTGTCTCCATTTCAGGTCAAACGGGTAAAACCCCAACAGGTATTGCTTACGAAAAGCGTACTGATATGCTGAATGCCCCCAAGTGTAATCCTTCAGAAGCTTACCTGAAAAAGAAAGTAAAAGCACAGTTAGCAACTTACTATAAAGATTATCCCTATATCGCCGTTGATTTTACCTCCTTCAAAGGACAAAATGGTTATAGCGACAAAGAAGATGCCACCAAGATAGTTTATCCATTTAAGATAGAGATGTTGGTTTATTTAAAGCGGATGGTTATAAAGGAAGGAAAGGAACATACCGAATATACTACCTGGAAATATGATGCCGTTTATGAATATGCAACGAAACCACGAAAGAAATGTGAGTTTTACCTGGTTCCTTCCTCTCAAACAACACGGATAAAGCAGGAAGTGTTCTGATCAGACCTGTAAAAGAGATCGGTGGTAGTTATATCTATGAAGCAGTTAAAATAAAAAGTCTGGATAATAAATAAATTATTCTGTAGAGTTTGACTTTAAAATGTGAAATATATTACAACTTTCCGCAGTAAGGGAAGAGGAAGCCCAGAAGTAACTCCTGGTTTTTTTTATTAGAAAAATATTTATATGAACTGGACTGAATTAACAACAGAAGATCAATTAAAAAATCTGGTTGAAAAATCACTTGACAAACCTCAGGTAATTTTTAAACATTCTACCCGTTGCTCGATAAGCAGTGTAATTAAAGCAAGATTAGAAACAGGAAAAATTCCGGAGGAAATTGATTTTCATTATCTCGATCTGATTGGCTATCGCTCCCTTTCAAATAAAATAGCAGAAGACCTGGATGTGTATCATGAATCGCCGCAGGTACTATTAATACAAAACGGCAAATGTATTTTTGATGAAAGTCATCTTGTCATCCGGATGCAGGATATACTTTCTGAGGTTGTTTAATTTTTACATCTCCAATAATTATTATTGCTCTCTGATATGCCATAATAGCATGAAAAATATAACGGCATTATTTTTAGACTGTAGAGTTGTTATTCTATTTTTTTAATTATTAAATGTAACAACATGCACTACAATCAGTCATGCGCCGCAAAAGGCAATACTTACGGAAACAGGAATCCCCTGTTAATCCGCTCCATGCAACGGGCCGCTGTAAACATTTACAAGACAGACAACAGTTTTGAACTGCTGGTGTTTGCCCCAGGCCGTATTAAAGAACATTTTCATTTAGATGCAAATGGGAATGAATTGACTGTTTCTTATTCACCCCCTGAAGGTTTTCCCCGGCCAGAATGGGTATTGCGGGAATACAGTCGTGGTGGATTCAAAAGAACATTCACTATTGATGAAAGCATTGACACCGCAAACATTTCTGCTAAATATGCAGATGGTGTATTGCAGGTAAGTCTTCCTGTCGTTGCCGGTAAAGAGAATCTGAAGAAGGAAATAGTGATCAACTAAGGAGAACTATGCAATTGCAAACGGGCATCCGCAAACAGTGGATGCCCGTTTTTTTTCTGCCTGTTTTATTCCGCAGCTGCCCCTATAAATACAGTTTCGACTATATTTTCTTTATTAAAATTGAAAATGATGCCGCCATATACAGAGCCCACAGTTATTGTAACGGTATCAGTAGCAGTCATATCAATTTCTTTTTCATAGGCTGCCATCACTTCCTTGTAAGTGCTTCCAATACCGATATTTCTTTTTGTTTTAAAGTTGCAGGGTTTTGTAATCCGGATTGAAAAAATAGTTTGCTCAGCCAGGTTTATATTCTGATCCATATTTAATGTTATGCCTTTTGCTTTGTAAATCCAATCCTGGTGTACCAGACCATCAGCCCCCCATTCTTCGGATTTTCCTTTTGAATCGGGTTGCCCAAGCAGTCCTATTACTTTTGATTGAATCAGGCCTAATGAAAGGTCACCCACAGCAACAAGATCAGCATCAGACGAGTTAGTATTTTTTGGTAATTGCTGATTGGCAGTGTCAGGCACAGCAACAATAGCCGTGTCTTTATTCGGTTTTGTCTCCTCTTCTTTTTTACCGGCATTGCAACTTATGATAAGTAAAGTAATACCCCCAACAGCTAAGATATTTTTCATTTGATTTTTTTATAAATGAAAGATATAGAAATCCCCTTAACAAAAAATCAATCATTATTTTTATGCCCCCATGGCATTATACATTTCTTCACTTAATTCAGGCAGCAATGCCAATTGTTATTATATTGGAAACCAACAGGAATCTATATTGGTAGATGCAGGCCTTAGCTGCAGGGAAACGGAAAGGCGAATGAAAAAACTTGATCTTTCAATGGATTCGGTAAAAGCGATATTTATATCGCATGAACATAGCGATCATATCACAGGTGTAGCCGGGCTGAGCAAAAAATACCAGTTACCTGTCTACATCACCACTCCCACATTAAACAACAGTCGCATACCGATAGAGCCGGCACTGGTGAACACTTTTCAGAAAAATAAACAAGTAAGTATTGGGGCTTTATCAATCACACCCTTCAGCAAAAGCCATGATGCAGTCGACCCGCACAGTTTTATCGTATCAGGACACGGAGTTACCATTGGCATCATAACAGATATTGGTTATGCCTGTAAGCAGGTTATAAAATATTTTGGTCAATGCCAGGCAGTGTTTCTGGAATCCAACTATTGTGCTGATATGCTTGCAAATGGAAGCTATCCATATCATCTGCAAAAAAGAATCAGTAGTGATGAAGGGCATTTATCCAATTCACAGGCACTTGAATTATTTACAAACTATAAATCCCCGGGGTTGAAACTGCTAATCCTATCGCATTTATCCAGGAACAATAATGACCCAAAGCTGGTAGAAACGCTGTTTAAACAACAAGCTGATAATACACATATTGTGGTAGCCTCCCGTTATGCAGCTACTCCTGTTTTTTGTATTGAAAGCATTGTTGCATTTGACCTCCCGAGGGGAAAACGCCGGAAAGTACCCAACAAAAAACAATTATCCCTTTTTTGACGGTTGATAAACATCAGCTTAAAATTACTTTGTTAGCAAGGAAATAATCTATATTTGTCTCGGTAAATACTAATACCCATTAAAATTCTAAATCTAAAACAATGGCAACAAAAAAGAAAGCCGCAAAAAAAGCAGCAAAAAAACCAGCTCCTAAAAAAGCAGCTCCTAAAAAAGTAGTAAAAAAAGCAGCTCCTAAAAAAGCAGCAAAAAAGAAATCTGCCCGTAAACCATCGGCAGCGTTTATGAAACCCCTTGCTCCAAGTGCAGCATTAGCAGAAGTAGTAGGAAGCAAACCACTGCCTCGTACTGAAGTAGTGAAAAAAATATGGGTTTACATAAAAGCCAACAAATTACAGGACAAAGCCAACAGACGCATGATCAATGCTGATGCTAAACTGAAAGTTGTTTTCGGTGGCAAAGCACAGGTATCAATGTTTGATATGGCCAAGCATCTTTCCAAGCATCTGAAGTAAGAAAAGGTGTTTACTAAATTGAAGGGCATCCGCCAGTAGGTGGATGCCCTTTTTTCTTTAATAGTATTGCTTCTAATTTAGTTTTGCAGAAAAGAATTCTACCAGCTTTTCATCACTCATCTTGTTGGCAGTAGACTCATCCGTTTTTACATTTTTAAATTGAGGCGTTGCAGCGAGATAATGAATAAACTGTTCCTGTACCTGACCGGTACCTGTTGCATGCAGATGAGTTGCGTTTTGCAGATGTGAGCATATTTCCTTAAAAAATTTTGCCTGCAATGTTCGCCTGTCATTGTGCTCATTCTTTTCGCTGGTATTATGAGTAACTTCTTCCCCTTTTATATGGGCAATTACTACCAGTGCCCCGGTTCCGGCATTTTCGCTGCCGACTATGGTAGCATCATGGGTATCCATCCATACGCCGAATTGTTTTTGATTGATCATGTCTTATATTTTAATGTACTTAACCCTCAATCAATAACCATACCTCCAAAATATCTGTGTATTTATAAACTTACTGGTAAAGTCGAACAAGGATGTGTACCTTCAACCCGTATGGCTACGACCCCATATTGTCTGAAATGGGTAAAAATTTCCTCAATATGAGGTTTGTCGTAAAGGTAAAATAGATTGGTACATACCTTTCTTTCTTATTTGTAACCCATCATTTAGACAATGCTTTAGCTAATGGTAAATATTAATATATGACCCCCGGTACAAATGAATTAAATAAAAATGCAGAAGTTATTGCTGGTTTAGAAAGCCTGGCGGCTCAGGCCGTTAATGATTTTTTGGTAGACCCGCAACAATGCTGGCAACCCACAGATTTTTTGCCTGATATGGCACAGCCAGATGCAATGGACCAGATAATAGCATTGCGCAAAAGAAGTGAAGGCATACCGGATGAAGTAATCAGTTCCCTGGTAGGTAATATGATAACCGAAGAAGCTTTGCCCAATTATCAGTCATTTTTTAATTTATTAAAAGGAATGAACGGTGAAGGTAACATGGCCAGTGATAATGGTTGGGTTCGCTGGTCAAGGTCATGGACGGCGGAAGAAAACCGTCATGGTGATTTGCTGAATAAATACTTGTACCTCTCCGGCAGGGCCGATATGAAAGCCGTGGAGATCACTATTCATAATCTTATTACCAATGGCTTCGATGCAAAAGTGGAACAAGATCCTTACCAGGCTATGATCTATACTTCCTTTCAGGAAAGAGCCACAAAAATTTCTCATGTAAATACGGGTAAGCTGGCAGACAAAGCCGGCGATGATGTGTTATCAAGAATCTGCAGAACAATCGCCGGTGATGAAGCCCGACATGAAACAGCTTACAAGAGTTTTATGTCGAAAATATTTGAAGTGGATCCGAATGGTGCAATCCTGGCTTTTGAAAAAATGATGAAGAAGAAAATTACAATGCCTGCATTACTGATGGATGAGGAAGAAAACAAAGACAGTCTCTTTAATCGTTTTTCTGTAATCACAGAAAGAATGGGCATCTACACCACTTTCGATTATGCCAATATCATCAATCACCTGACAGAAAAATGGAAGATAGCAGGTATCACCGGGTTGAAAGATTATGCAGCAAAGGCACAGGAATATTTATGTACATTGGCCGACCGCTATCGCAAGATAGCAGAACGGGCCACAGTGTCTGCCATTGTAGTGCCTGCATGGATCCGATAACCCATTGTTCAACTCAGTTACACCGAGAACAACAGTAATTTAATTCTTTACTTTATTGGGATAAGGTGGCCGTTTCGGTTCTTCCGGAGGATTTTTTTGTAATTCTTTCAAAGCAATTTCAATTGCTTTTTCTAACTGCGGATCTTTCCCTTTGATAATATCAGCCGGCCATTGTTCCACTTCTATATCAGGCGCCACTCCTGTATTCTCTACTGCAAATCCATCTTTTGTCCAGATAGCAACATTGGGTGCAGTTACTCCACCACCATCAATAAATTCAGGGAATCCTAAAATACCTACCAGCCCACCCCAGGTACGTTTTCCTACGATGGTGCCAACTTTAAATTTCCGGAACATCCAAGGAAGCATATCACCACCCGACCCTGCTGTCTCATCAATGATCATCACTTTAGGCCCTTGTATAGATGCACTGGGAGTTTTTAAGTCTTTTCCATACCGCATATTCCAATGTGCCTGGTAAGGCCGTTGTAAAATATCAATGTAATAATCTGCCAGTTGCCCGCCACCATTAAAACGTTCGTCAATGATGATGGCTTTCTTATTGGCTTGCGGAAAGAAGTATCTTTTAAAATATTCATGCCCCTGGCCGGCTGTGTTAGGAACATATACATAAGCTACCTGTCCATTAGTAGCGTCGTTTACCTTTTTCAGATTCCCTTCTACCCAATCCCGGTTACGTAAAGCAGATTCGTTGGCTACGGGAACAACTTTTACTACTCTTGATCCTGTATTATCCGGATTACTCCCAATAGTCAGCTCTACAATTTTACCAGCCGTGTTTTCAAAAAAACGATAGAGGTTATCAGCAGCAGTTACATTATTTCCATTTACCGCCAACAGGTAATCGCCTTCTTTAGCATTTACTCCCGGTTCTGTCAGGGGAGATCGTAAATTCGGATTCCAGTTCAATCCACCATAGATTTTCTTAATACGGTAACGGTTTTTATCAACTGTATAGTCGGCTCCTAATAAACCACCGCCAACTTTTTCAGGGTTTTGCAATATTTCTCCCCTGTCTGTTAAAAGATGATGGCCTACTACCAATTCACTGCACATCCATTGAATCAGGCTATTCAAATCGCTGCGGCAAGATAGATGAGGCAGAAACACTTCATACTTTTTCTTCATCGCCGGCCAGTTGGCACCGTGCATACCGGGGTCATAAAAATAATCCCGGTTTACCCGCCAGGCTTCATCAAATATTTGCGGCCATTCAGCCTTAGGTTCTATTTTCACCTGCACCGCTTCTGTATTCAGCATACCCTTTCCCGGTTCACCCTTCTCGCCGGCACCACTGATTGCCCAACTGTTTGTTTTACTGTATAACATTTTTTTACCGTCGGCAGAAAGCAGGTAACCATCCATCTCTGTCACTTCATTATCCTTACGTTTTTTTATATCGTATTTATGCATCATTCCTGGCCCTCCTTCGTTTGGATAGACGATATACAATAACTCGTCTTCTTTTCCCATTCCCAATGCACCATAGTTACCGGCTTTTATGGGCAGATCAATAATCCTATTTTGAATTCCCTCCCAATCAATAGTAAGTAATGTTGCTTTTTTTTCTGCTTCCGGTTCTTTTTTTGCTTTAGCTGTATCAACTGGTTCTTTTATTTTTTCTTCATCGCTTTCTTTAGCAAAAGGAGAAATGGTTTCTTTTTTCAACGTAACCAAATAAATAGAATTGGTGGATCGCATATCAGCATTCGACTGATCAAACCAGTTGATAACAGGACCTGCATCTGTAGAAGCGAAAAAGTACAGGTATTTATTTCCTTTGTCAAATACAGGTTCGGATGCATCGCTTAATCCATCGGTCAATACAAATGATTTTTGCTGATCAACAGAATATAAATAAATCCGTTTGAATTGTGTCTCTGTTATTTTGGTATAAGCAAGCCATTTGGAATCGGATGACCAGTCGCCACTCATATCTCGGAAAGGACCAGGTACATACAAATCATCTGCCTCAATTATATTAATAGTACCAGAACTTATATCCAGTATATACAGGTTGCGGCCATTGTCTGTAAAATTAATTTTCTTACTGTCCGGCGACCATTTTGGATAGGCATAGAATCCGGTACCGTTCAGTTTATATGTTTTCGTCTCTCCCTTACCATCCTGCGGTTTTATATGCAGCTCGTATTCGCCGGAAGCATCAGAGAAATAAGCAATCGTTTTTGCATCGGGTGACCAGGCCGGATATTTTTCATGTGCAGAAGAAGTTAGAGTCAGGTTGCGGGGATCACCTTTTTCCGCTGGTACCGTAATTATTTCTCCCCGAAAATCAAACACAGCCCGTTGACCGGATGGTGAAAAACCTGCACTCCGGATGTATTTTGCTCCTTTTACAAAACGGGGCCTTAGTTCCAGCAGATCGGCAGCTATTCCGATTTTAATTTTTTTTGTATTCTTTTCTCCCGGAGAAAAAGTATGTACATAACCAGCTTGTTCAAAAACGATAACTCCATTGCCGGCGGAAGCATTCAGAATGGGGAAGTCATTAAAATTAGTAAGCTGGTCTATCTTTTTTGATGCGGTATTGTACGAATACAAATTAAGTTCTCCGTTTCTGTCGCTGCGGAAATAAATAGTATTTCCTATCCACATCGGGTTTACATCGTTGCAACCTCCTTCGGGCTGTGGAATTTTTATGGTGCTATTATAAGCAAAAGTAAATATCCAGATATTGGAGATAGAGCCTCCCCGGTAATGTTTCCATTGGCGGAAAGCATCGCTGATGGGATTGTAAGCCATTTGTTTCCCATCGGGTGAGTAAGTAGCCCAGGCAGCATTAGGTATTTCCAATTGTGCAGGCATGCCACCAGTAAGTGGTACTGTATACAATTGCGAATAACGATTGGTAAACGTTGACCGCTGCGAAGCAAACAACACTGATTTACCATCGCTGGTAAAACCACGAACAATATCGGGATAAGGATGCCAGGTAAGCCGTGTGGGAATTCCTCCTTCTATCGGCACCGTGAACACATCCAGGTTGCCATCATACTCGGCACTAAAGGCAATCGTTTTTCCATCGGGAGAAATAACAGGGCTTGCCTCCAATCCTTCATCTACCGTAAGGCGGCGGGGTTGCGACCCATCTTTGTTGGCTACCCAAAGATCTTCGGCATAGATAAAGGCAATATGTGTGGCACTGATTGTTGGTTGTGCCAGCATCCTTGTATCGGTTGGATCAATGGCCAACAACGAAACAGGGAGACACAATAGAAAAAGAAATAGCGGCAATACAGTTGGCTTGAATTGTTTCATAAAAAAATTGAATGTGATTTTTGAAATGCTGACAGTTAAAAAATAACAACCAGGTTTCTAAGTTAATTTATTAAAGCTGAGTGCCGAATATTATTTTACTCCTATCGTTTCTGTTTAGAAATGATGACCTGTTTCCAGGGAAATAAGCATCCACCGCTATAGACATTGATATTAACCCGGCTGGTAATTTAAAACTACTTTTGCACTTCATTATATAGGTATGACATTTGCTGATTTGAATTTAAACACTCCGCTTCTCAGCGCATTAGACGAACTTGGAATTACCACTCCCACTACTATTCAGCGCAATGTCTTTTCGGTAGTAATGTCCGGGAGAGATGTTTGTGGCATTGCACAAACAGGAACGGGTAAAACATTTGCTTACTTACTTCCCTGCCTGCGGCAATGGAAATTTACAAAAGACAAATCTCCGCAAGTATTAATCATTGTTCCTACAAGAGAGTTGGTGACACAGGTTGTAGAAAATATAAAAGCACTAACACCTTATATGAACCTGATAGCAGTGGGTGTGTATGGAGGGGTAAATATTAATACGCAACAAATAGAAGTAATGAAGGGTGTTGATGTATTAGTAGCCACACCCGGACGTTTATATGACCTTGCCATGAATGGTGCTTTTAAAACAAAAACGATTAAAAAATTAGTAATTGATGAAGTGGATGAAATGCTGAACCTTGGATTCAGAACCCAATTAAAAAATATATTGGATTTTTTGCCTCCAAAGCGGCAGAACTTGCTATTTTCTGCTACCATGACGGAAGATGTCGAAGCACTTATTGCATTATACTTTAATAACCCGGTGAGAGTGGAAGCTGCACCTACCGGCACACCACTGGAGAATATTATTCAATCAGGATATGAAGTACCCAATTTTAATACAAAAGTGAACCTGCTGGAATTATTATTAACGGAAGATGATACAATGACCAAAGTGCTGGTATTTGTAGCAACTAAAAATTTAGCCGATCAGTTGTATGAGCAATTAGAACCAAAATTTTCCGGCTTGGTTGGCGTGATACATTCAAACAAAGAACAAAACCACCGTTTTAATACCGTGAAGCAATTTAAAAATGGTACTTATCGGTTTATTATCGCAACTGATATTGTGGCAAGGGGAATTGATGTAGCAGAAGTATCACATGTTATCAATTTTGATGTGCCAGAAGTACCGGAAAATTATATTCATCGTATCGGCAGAACGGGCCGTGCCGATAAAAAAGGAATTGCCATCAATTTTATTACGGAAAAAGAAAAATCATTGCTTACTGCTATAGAAGCCCTGATGAAATACCGGGTACCTATTGAACCAGTACCTGTTAATCTTATAGTCTCTGATGAATTAACTGAGGATGAGAAGCCAAAAATTTTTATGAAGACAGATGCTATTAAACCAAAAAAGAGAGATGATGATGCAGGCCCTGCCTTTCATGAAAAATCTGCAAAGAACAGTAAGGTAAATACGATTGTACGGCATAAAGACCGGATGATGAAAAAATATGGCAAACCGATTAAAAGAGCACCAAAGAAAAAATAAGACTGTATGTTACCTTCCAAAGACCCGTTGCATGGTAAAACATTAGAAGCCATTGTAACAGCATTACAGGAATATTACGGCTGGGAAGAACTGGCTCAGAAAATCAATATCAATTGCTTCAAAAGTAATCCGAGTATAAAATCCAGCTTAACCTTTTTAAGAAAAACGGATTGGGCAAGAAAGAAAGTAGAAAGCCTTTACTTGTACATGCTACGCAAAAGAAAATAGTCTGATAAATTTCTAAATAAAATTTATGCATATGAATAAAAAAGATTTATGGCTCCGTTTAAAAAGCTATCACTTTGATCATATTGTGTCTCCAGGATTATGGGAACATATTACCGCCAAGTTTGGTCATATCAGCCCATCAATGAAAGCTTTTGCCGGGAAAATTTCAAAGAAGCATGGCTGGAAAAATGATTTTACTATCAGGGCATTGTCAGAGTATAAAAAATATATTTACCTTGGACTAGTCAGCGACTTTCAGGTAACGCCATCTAAAATAATTGATGTTGTATGGCATGAGCATTTACTCTTCAGCAAAGCATACCGGGATTTTTGTAATGAAGTTATACAACAATCTTTTGATCATCACCCCGAGCTGATGCAGCTTGAAGACCAAACAGGCCGCTTTAGAGCACAATATTTGGACACAATAGAATTGTATAAAAAAGAGTTTGACATAGAACCACCAGCAGATATTTGGGACGTTACAAAATTTGATAAAGATCAACAAACGAAAGCAGGTTATCAATCAACCAAGAAGAAACAAAATAGTGATGGCAGCTACTACGCTGATTCTATGCCATTATACAGCTATTTCGAAAATGAACATGCAGCAGACTTTCCTGAATTCACCGGGTTTGAAGGCGGTGATTTTGGTGGCGGCGGAGCAAGTGGTGATTTTAGCAACAGTAGTGATAGCGATGGCGGGAACGATGGCGGCGGAGATAGTGGCGGTTGCAGCGGTGGTTGTGGCGGTGGTGGCGATTAAATTCTATTGATAACAGGTTTATAATTTGATACGCCGGTATGATAAATGAATTGCCAATTATACATTAATTCTCTATTTTTTTATTTATTCTTTTACATTTGACTATGCAAAACCTGAAACAATATTTCTTATTAAGAGACGATGTCACCTTCCTGAATTTTGGTTCTTTTGGCGCCTGCCCCAAACCGGTGTTTGAACGATACCAGCAATTTCAATTAGAACTTGAACAGGAGCCTGTCCAGTTTGTAACGGTAGCCGGATTGAGCTATTTAGCTGAAGCAAGGGAAGCTTTAGGGCAATATTTACACTGCAGTAAAGATGATATAGTATATGTAACCAACCCTTCTTATGCTGTCAATACCATTGCTAAAAGTTTTGATTTAAAACCAGGCGATGAAATTTTAGCTACCGATATAGAATATGGCGCCTGTGATAAAACCTGGGAATATTATTGCCAAAAAGCAGGAGCAAAATATATCCGGCAACATATACAATTCCCGATACAATCGAAAGAAGAATTTGTAGCCTCCTTTTTTAAAGGGCTAAGCCCAAAAACAAAATTGGTTTACATCAGCCATATCACCAGCACTACCGGTCTGCGTTTACCGGTAGAAGAAATTTGTGCTATAGCAAAAGAAAAAGGGATTCTTACTTTTGTTGATGGGGCCCATGCGCCGGGACAAATTTCATTAGATTTAGAAAACTCCCCTTTTGATTTTTATACCGGAGCCTGTCATAAATGGATGATGACACCAAAAGGGAGTTCATTTTTATTTGTAAAAAAAGAATACCAGCAACTGGTAGATCCTCTGATAATAAGCTGGGGTTACAATGCATTGTTCCCATCCGAATCACCATTCCTGGATTATCACCAGATGAACGGATCAAGGGATTTTAGTGCTTTTCTTACAATCCCTGCAGCGATTGCGTTTATGCAAAAACATAATTGGGAACAGGTTGCTGCTGATTGCCGGAAATTGGTAAAAGACAATGCTTCTGCTTTTTGTGATCTGTTGGGAGCTAATCCACTTTCACCGGTTAATGATGATTTTATAGTACAATTGTATAGTGCCGAAATAAAAACTACCGAACCTGAAAAATTACACCGGCATTTTTTTGATGCTTATAAAATCGAAATCCCGGTCATGCGACAAGATGATAAAGTGTACATACGTTATTCTATCAATGGTTTTAACAGCCAGAATGATTTGGATAAATTGTTTTCTGCCATCCGGGAAATTAAAAAAGAGACAAGCCTGATAAAATAGTAACCTCTTATGAATCAATGAGTTTATTTTCCTGACTAATGGCCTGAATTATATTACAACCGCTATGGTTTATTACGATGTACATTATCCTCAAAAACTGACAGCTGGCCAATTAGACAAATATCTTGCCGATGGCTGGTACCGGATGCAGCAAACTATTTTTACAACTGATTTAATTGTAAAAGAAAACAATTTGTTACCCGTATTCTGGTTAAGGCTGGCTTTAGATAAATATGCTCATTCTAAAAAATCGGATAAAATAATCTTACTCAATAAAGACTTTAAAGTTGAATGTACTCAACCAACCATTACAGAAGAATTGGAAACACTCTATCAATTATATAGATCGTCTGTCAATTTTGAATTGTCTGAGAGTATCCGGGATTCTTTATTGGGCGAATCAATGACAAGTATTTATAACACTCATTGTTATACAATCCGGGATGGCAGAAAATTAATAGCCGCCGGGTTTTTTGATGAAGGTGATATAAGCATTGCCGGAATATTAAATATCTATCACCCGCAGTATGCAAGCAAGGCACTTGGAAATTATTTAATGTTATTAAAGATTGAATATGCACGGCAGCATCAAAAGCAATTTTATTATACAGGTTATTTAAGTACGGCTGATTCCAAGTTTGATTATAAATTATCGGCCAGTAAAGCAGCCACTGAAGTTTATAACCGCAACCAGCAGCAATGGGTGCCCTGGTTATCAGTACAAAAAGAAAAACTGGACAAATGGTTGATTATGAGCAACGATTCCGGAAAAACCCGGCCAGATGATTAAATCATCAATGAATTAATGAACTCCTTTTTTATAGCTTCATTAAAGAGGCTTTTCTCAAATTTCGCATTCCCGGCGTTTGCAAAAAAGAGTTAAAGCATATAAACTCAGTAATTTACCCTGCCTAGTAGAAATCATATTGATTAAAAAATAAAAGTCATACCTTACAGATGTGGTAAATTCTGTTTTTTCATTAACTAAAATTATTTGTTATGAAACATTATCACATCATCTCAAGACTCGCTATTTACACTCTTTCAGTTGTTTTAATCATTTTTGGTATCTACCATTTTAAAAATCCACGAGGATTATTTGTGTATGTCCCTATATCACTTATTGGTGGTATAACATGGGCTTATATTGTCGGCAGTGCATTTATTCTGGTTGGCATGTCATTTTTAACAAACCAGTTTGTAAAAGTAACCAGCTACCTGCTGGTGATTATGCTCATTATTTTTATTCTGACGATCCATCTTCCTAATTACAGAAATTCAAGTAGCGATGAGATGCGGCAAATGGCACTCATCAATATCTTTAAAGACACCGTTATAGCCGGCTTTGCACTGTATATTGCTGCCAGTGCGCATCACCAGCATATACATTTTGAAGAAAGTGACTGATTCTATTTGATTGTAATGCATAGCCCTGCAAGCAAGAATTTACGAAGGGTATCTCATCCTTTGATGGCATCTTTTATGTACTGCTTAAATCTAAACTCTGCATAAAGATTCAGATGCTTACTATTGCATTTACAATACCAGGATGCAGACCCATTTTCCTGAATCAAGTTGGCGGGAAAAATATTTTAATTATAGCAAAATATATTTTCAATCACCTTATGCATGCACTATTTTACCCGCACATACACCAGTTTTATATTTTTTCTGCCTGATTCCCTTTCATCTATTTCAAAATGGTCAAGACTTTTAATGAGGGGCAATAATTTTACAAACCCATAATTCCGGGGATCAAAATCCGGACGTTTCTTTAACAGCAAATTACCCAACTCTCCCAGAAAAGCCCATCCATCTTCATCCGTAATATCATTAATACTGGATGTAATCAGAGTCAGTAGATTTTTATCCACTTTACTGATCACATTTTCTTTTTTCCGTAGTTCAGATAGCTTAATAGCTTTTGCACTGGATTCTGGCTGACCAAGTATTTCTATATAAATAAATTTATCGCAGGCCGCCCGGAAAGCAGCAGGAGTTTTTTGCTCACCCATTCCAAATACTTTCATACCGGCTTCCCGAAGCCGGGTAGCCAACCTGGTAAAATCGCTATCGCTGCTGACAACACAAAATCCATCTACACGACCGGTATATAAAATATCCATCGCATCAATGATGAGTGCAGAGTCAGATGAATTTTTTCCGGTGGTATAACTATATTGTTGAATCGGGGTAATGGCATGATTCAGTAATTCTGATTTCCAGCCGATCACATGTGGCTTTGTCCAGTCGGCATAAATGCGTTTAAACGTAGGCACTCCGTATTTGGCAATTTCTTCCAGTATACCGCCAACCAGTCGGTGGGGAATATTATCAGCATCAATTAAAACAGCCAGTCGAAGGTCTTTTGAATTATCCATAAAGTATTAATAATTTGTAATGGGAAGGTAATCATAAAAAATCTGCCTTACATAAATTGAAAAAAGCGTTCCCATCAATTCAGTGGTTTCCATTTGTTGGAAACAATTTAATTTTTCCACTTCTTTTCCCATTGATGTATTGTTTGGAGTTTTTTTCATCCCCCTTCAAAAAGAATATAAAACAGAATACGATTAAGACGATCAGCGTAATTAGCCAGAGAACCATTCAGGTATCTTCAGTGTTTCCAATGTACTTTTAAATAGTCCATGGAACAGTTCCATCTTGTTGAAGACAGGGTATTAATGCACTTTACTTTCAACATTAATTTGTGAAACTGCACTCCATATCTCGGCAGCTAATATATCAGACGTACGGTTGCCGTCTAACATAAAAACTTTTTCCTTAAATTTCAAAAACTCAATTGCTTCCATGTATTTATCCCTCACCTTTTTTAGGTTTTCAACAGTTTCGTATAGTTCAATTGAGCTTCTTCCATTATTGAGCCTGTTTATACTTACTTCCGGATCCATATCGATATAAATATTTATATCCGGCCGTAAAAGGTCTGCACTTAAGGAATTTGCTTCAATGATCCATTCTAATGGCATATGAATACTATGATAAGCATAAGAGGAGAAATAATACCGGTCTGTTATTACTGTATATCCTTCCTGCAGTTTTTTTAAAACCCCATTGGTTTTATTAAGTAGATGGTCCAGGCGGTCAGCCACAAAAAGGCCAGCTATTGTTTTTTCGTCTGCTTCCAGCCTGTGTTTAAAAATATTTCTGATAATAGACCCGATGGGGCTGTCTGTAGGCTCAAAAGTACAATACACCTTGTGGCCGTCTTCCTTCAACCTATCGGCCAACAGTTTTACTTGTGTACTTTTGCCACTTCCATCAATTCCCTCAAAAGCGATAAAAAGATTTTTCTTCATAATAAGTAAAGATAAGATTAATAAATTTTTGTATTGACGCCGCACTCTATAGGTGGTGCGTTCCGGGGAAAATAATGACACTTATTTTTATAGACACATTCTATTATCTCCGGTTTTACCCTTTCAAAATGCTTCTTGATAAAATCAGAGCCGGCCATTAAAGGGCGGCCATTGGAGAAAGTAATACCAAATAGACTTTAAATTAATATCCTTGCCAGAGGTATTAATACCGATAGACAACAGGTATGACTGAAGGACATGCTTTTAATGTCGTATCGGTATAATATTTAAAGGGAAATCCATAAGGTCCCGTGCCGGAAACCAGACCGGAGTCATAGATCGTTTTACTTTTATAACTACTGGTACTGCGGCCATGCCCCCAAACTTACTTTATTCGCTTGGTGCAGATACTTCTACAATCCCGATAGCTATCGGGACAGTACACCAACCGAGACGTGCTGCTTGTTACTGAACACCTGCGATGGCAGAAAATTTAACTAATCATCAAAGCCGGGTCTTTTATACTGCATGGCCTGCGGAAATTCTTCCAGCGCCTTTTGCTTCATCCTGCTAAGAACAGCTAATGCTTTCAGTGCGGTATCTTCTGATGATGACAGAAGTTCAAACAACTTCACCCAGGCTTCTGTACTTCTTTCTATTGAGATGATGGCAATTTTAGCACTGCCGTCGCTGTCTTTTGCATAGCCATTTTCCACTTCCCATTCTTCTCCATTCATTTTTCCCTGCAATGCCCGCTGTAGTTTGGCATCCATAAAAAACACATACCAACGGATGACCTCTTCACAGTCACCGAGATTGGCCATGGTATGTACCACTTCTTCTTCAGACCGCATTCCTATATGCAAATGACTGACCAGCTCCCTTGTTTTGTCTACCAGTTCCTGGTCAATTTCTTTTTTAAAGAAGGGTAATACAATTTCCCGGTATTGTTTGCAGAGTTTAGACAGATCATGTTCTTTGGCTGTAATTCTTAAAAGGGATTTCCTTTTATGGTATTGCACCTCCTCTTCTTTGGTCATTATGTTATCAAGGTCAATGCCTTTTTCTTCAGCAATTTTATACAGCAGTTCAATAGCACTGGTAAAGTTGGCCGAGATGCTGTCCCAAAAAATTTTGTTGTGTACGTCTAATTGCTCTGGTTTTAACTTGCCAGTACCTTCATAGTTGCGGCAGCGGCTGGTAAACGTACACCGTTCGCACCAGCGGTCACAGTAGTTGTAGATGCCGGGGATAAAGTTGTTGCTCATTATTATTTTTTCCTCTGCCCTTTAATTTTTTTTGTAGATGGCCCTGCGGGTAGTTGCTTTAGTGCAGCTTTGGCGTTTAATGCTGTTACTACTTTTTTCCCTGTCTTTGCTTCTAATTCTAACCGGGCAACCTTCGCTACATTACCTCCTTGTTGCGCCACTTTTTGGCTTTCTTCAAAGCTTCCAGGATTTACTGCCTGCGAAATATCTTTCGTGGAAGCTTCGGCCAGCATATTTAAAATCAGTTCGGTGTTGGTCATATTATCCCGCAGGTTTTCTTTCTTCAATCCTTTCAGGGTTTTATACTCTTTGGTGGTTTTGCCAGCCCAGGCTTTTGTAATAATATCAGTTAGTGTAGCAAATTGCTGACCGGCTTTCAATCCCCTGCTTTTCCATTCATCGGTTAGTTCTTTTCGTATTTCTATACTTTTCAGCCGTTGGTTAATCCAGTTTTCAGAATAGCCCAACCGCAAATATTGTTCTAAGGCCCGGTCAATGCTCAGTTCAGGATCCTGTATTTCATCTAATCGTTCGGCCGCTACCTGTGCCAACCACAATTTAAATGGCTCAGCTTTGGGTGATGGAATAGATTGTATAAGGCGGAAAAGTTGTTCGGTATCGGCTACATCAGTTATCCGCATTTTGCCGTCTTCAGCTATTAATTTCAACCGGTTACAATTTGTAACCGTTTCATTTCCCTCTTTTAATAGTCTGTGCTTTAATACTTTCCAGTAGTTTCTTGCCCCTTGAAAATCATGCTGGTTTGTTAGTACGGCAATTACATCTACAATAGAGAAATACCATTTCTCCTGTTCCTCATCCCAAAGGGTTCTTATTTTTTTGTCTTCAAATATTTTTATGGCATCGGGTTGTTTCATTTCATTCTTTTATTCAATATTATGATTTCTAACCCGGTGGTGAGTATTTTTATTTTCACCAACTACTAATTTAAAATAATATCTAAACTATTGGTGAACTTACTTTATTCGGTTGGTACAGATACTTCGACAATCCCGATAGCTATCGGGACAGTACACCAACCCGGGGCTTGCTGTTTTTTATTGAATTCACGCCAGGGTGGAAAGTAGAAGGCCATTTATTAAAAACCTGAAAAAAGGTAGAGATGCTTTCAGCAGAAGCGATTACAAATTTGTTTTCGTACATTACCATAAATTCTCTTTTATGTTAAACCTCAACTTTATAAAAAGGTTTCTTGTCTTTCTGTTTATTAGTTCCACTACTTACAGCTATGCACAACCGGCAGAACAATTCATTAAAGTAATCGTAGCGCCTGATCATAGTGATTGGAAATATACCACCGGGGAAAAAGCAACCTTCCACATTACCGTATTACAAAATGGTAATGCCCTGAAGAATGTGACCGTTAAATATGAGATAGGTCCTGAAAAAATGGACCCCAGCAAAAAAGATTCGTTGCTGCTTGTCAATGGAACGCTGACAACAGATGGTGGCACGATGAAAGAACCGGGATTTCTTCGTTGTATAGCCACCACTACTATTGATAATAAAACATATCGTGGATTGGGTACCGCTGCATTTGATCCGCAACTGATACAACCTGCCATCAGCAACCCCGCTGATTTTGTAGCTTACTGGGAAAAAGCAAAAGCAGAGCTTGCTAAAATTCCATTGGATGCAAGAATGACTTTATTGCCAGAACGCTGTACAGAGAATACAAATGTTTACCAGGTAAACCTGCAAAATTACAGACCCGGAACCCGGTTATATGGCATCTTATGTATGCCGAAAAAAGAAGGAAAATACCCGGCCATTTTAAAAGTACCCGGTGCCGGTGTAAGGGCCTATGCTGGTGATATAGCCACAGCAGAAAAAGGATTTATCACTTTAGAGATCGGAATACATGGCGTACCGGTTACCATGGATCCTTCGGTGTACAACAACCTGATGGCTGGTGCCTTATCAGGTTACTGGAACAATAATCTCGATGATAAGGATCGTTTTTATTACAAACGGGTGTATATGGGTTGTGTTAGGGCTAATGATTTTTTAGTGCAGTTGCCACAGTATGATGGAAGCCATCTTGGTGTAATGGGAGGCAGCCAGGGTGGAGCTTTATCAATCATTACGGCAGCACTCGATAGCCGGGTAAAATTTTTAGCTGCTTTTTATCCCGCATTATCAGATCTCACTAGTTATTTAAAAGGCCGTGCAGGTGGCTGGCCGCATTTGTTTGATAAAAACAATCTTGCTTTCAATAACAAAAAAGATAAAATTGAAACCGCCGGTTATTATGATGTAGTGAATTTTGCAAGGCTGCTGAAAGTACCGGGTATGTATAGTTGGGGATACAATGATGAAACCTGTCCACCTACATCCATGTATGCGGCGTATAATGTAATTACGGCGCCCAAAGAATTATTTACTGCACCCGAAACGGGGCATTGGACCTACCCGGAGCAGGGAGAAAAATTAGGGAACTGGTTAATTTCGAAATTGAAAACACAATAGAAGCATTGGTAAAACAATGTGGGTTCATCTTTTAACATCAACCTCATTGTCATAAGTTGCATTTGTCCCGGTTATTCCGGGAAATACAGGAATTGTTACAGCCCCATTAGCGAACTGGAAGACTAGACTTAACAGCTTTTGATTCATGAATGATCAGAAAGAAAATTTTGAAGGGTAATTTTGTTCCAGGTTACTAAACCCCTGCCAGTACATACAGAGAAAACGGTGTATTGGAAGTACCGGGAGTTGAAAGAGAAGTTGTGGGATAATGCTATTCCAAAAAATATTTTACTAATGGCTTTCCTTTTTCCCTTTATGATTGTCCCATTCAAGTTCATAGCCAACGCCCAATAAAATAAATTGTTGATTGGTGCGTCCCCAGGAAAAAATATATTCCATATGTGGCAGCCACTTACCCAATTGCATCAACATTCCTGCCCCTGTATTTGCCGACCAAAAGCGTTCATATTTTGTATGGTGATTCAGATCATTGATTTCTTTTTCGGACGTATGGCTGGCACCTGTGATGAAATAATAATTCAAACTTTTACTGATTGATAACAGATAATGCATATTTATTTCAACATCCCATCCGGATATTGTTTCCTCTTCATCACTTATCAGCCGGTGTACGGGGAAAAAACGATTTACTTCCATGCCACCAAGCAGCTGTTCATTGAAATGATAGAAACTGCTAACGTTTACTCCAACGTTATGATGATTTTTTTGCCGGATAGATCCCAGGTCAATACTTAATTTTTGCTGTGCTGCCAGCTGGATGGTAATGAATAAAGAAAGTATGAATATACCTTTTACCCTGCTAAATGAATACATGTTGCAAAGGGAGAAAGGGAAAAATCTTTTTTTTATGACATTACTTATTTTGGCGACTGATTTTCATCAGTTCAATCGTATGAATTACAAAATGGTAAAATCATTTTCTCAACGACTTGTGTATCTCATCCACCAATCCGTTTACCGGCAGATCATTGATCAGCTCCCAGAACATGATACCGCCCAATTTTTTACGACGTATAAATGTTACTTTTTCACGGATAGAACGTTGATCATCAAAAGTGGCGAATAAATGTTTTTGTGGATTGTATTGGAACGGGGCTTTTGCTTTTTTATCCCAGTAATAATGATACCCCGAACTGTCGCTGAAATATGTAGTAAAATTATTAAACCCTACCCCCTGTTTAAATTTTCCTGCCTGGTATAAACCATGATTGCTGTCCGCAACATTTTCCCATACCCTGGCATAAAAAGCAGCGCCAATGATCAATTTATCAGCCGTCACTTTTTTATTGAGCAGCCAGTTGACACATTTTTCCGTTGACTCCTGTCCGGGCCGGTAATCTTTTAACGGTGTATGATGACCCGTTACGGTACTGTAGCCACCTACCAGGTCATACGTCATCAGATTGATGAAATCAACTAATGGAGCTACTTCTTTCCAGTCGATGGATTGTTCCAGGTAGTTAACAAAACCACCGGCGGCAAAACTTAACAGGTATTGGTTACCCATTTCTTCCCGCAGTTTTTTAACCAACAGCGTAAAGTTTGTTTTATCTGCTGTATCATAGGTATGCCCGGGGAATCCTTCAATAGCGGGGTATTCCCAATCGAGGTCGAGGCCATCAATATCATATTGTTTAAACAATGCAACTGTAGTTTGAGCAAACCGGTTCCGGTGTTCCGCTGAACTAAAGAGTTGGGAGCATGGAGCACATCCACCCCATCCGCCAACGGATACCATGATCTTTAGTTGCGGGTGTGTCTTTTTCAATAGCACCAGTTGTTCAAGAGTGTGGCGTTGATTATCATTATGAAAAGTGAGGGTGTCGTTTTGCAGTTTTAAGAAACTGAAAATGATATGTGTCAGTTTTTCTACCGGGTATTGTTGTATCGTTTCGCCATTGCCGGTATAGTAAGCAATTACCTTATATGGCTTAGTTGACTGTGCGGCAAGGTGAGTGGCCGCAAAGAGAATTAAAGGCAGTAGTATTTTCTTCATCTATTGTGAAGATAAAATAATTGAACGGGTAAACAGGCTAAGAATAGATAACCGGTAAGTTATTAATCCTTAATTATAAAAATTCTGGGTCAGGCTGTTTGAGATCACTTTAAAATCATTATCCTTTTTTACAATCTGGTAACAGTTATTAATGGCCCTGATGTTGGGATTGGACATATGTTTTTCGTTGTAAGGCGACAACATATCTTCCTCCACCAGCATTTTTTTATTGGCATCTACCAGGCGGGAAAAAACCCGGTAGTGAAAATGCCAGGGGTTTAAATCTCCCTCCTTATCATCTGAAGTATAGGTATCATTAAATCCTTCAAAAATTAATTCTACAGAGTGGCTGGTATGTTCAACCAGGTGATCAGTAATATTGATAAACACATTCATTTCAGGGTCATCGTGGACAATGCCACTATCCCATACGGTAGCACCGTTTAAAAAAATGACCATGCGGTTATCTACATGTTTTACATTGATCCAGTATTCTTTTTTCATGTGATGTTTTTTTATAAGTAGCAAAATTTGTCATTCATGAAGACAGAGGGTATGAGTAATCTCATACCGGATTCTGAAATATGTCCATTTTTATCCGGTGTTTTTTTGTTTTTGTAAACAACCTTTCACGAAGCCCAACGCATTGACTTCCGGGAAGTTTTGCTTTTATTGAACCCCAGTCAAAGGGAAGGAGCCTAACTTTTTCAAATAATTTTTATTGGAATGGCTGATAGCAAGATCCCGGGTGAAAGGAAGAAAACCTGCCTACCGGCAGGCAGGCCTGCCTACCGGCAGGCAGGCCTGCCTACCGGCAGGCAGGCACCAACCGGGGCGTGCTACTTTTTAATGAACACCCGCCAAGGCGGAAGATGATCTTTCTTTTGAAACAGTTTGGGACTTCGGGCCTAATGCATGTTTCCCGTTTCATATCAGCCCGGAGTCCCCTATACAAGTAAAGAACAAAAAGCTATTAAAACGGGAAAGCTAATTTCAGGACTTGCCCCGAACGAGACTCCCGGGCAGGAAAAAACTTGTTGCTTAAAAATTACTATATTTAAAGTTCATACCCCTTGAGCCTGCATCCCGCCCTGATCATTCTTAACCAAAAAACAAAACTAAAATGAAAAAATTGATTCCTTTCACAGGCCTGATTTTATTCACGGCAATGACTTTATTATTCGCTTCCTGTAATAGCGGTGATAAAAAAACAACGGAGACACCAACCGGCGATACCACCACTGCACCAGATGCGAAAGTCAACACCATTGTTACTACACCCCAACTTATGACATTGATAAAGCATAAGATTAAAGATTATGCAGCCTGGAAAGCTGCTTATGATGGTAATGATTCCGCCAGGCTGGCTAACGGGCTTCACAGTTATGTAATTGGGAGAGGTATGGATGATTCTATGATAGTAATGATAGCGGTGAAAGCGGATGACCTGGAAAAGGCAAAAGCTTTTTCCAAAGATCCGGCATTGAAAGAACGCATGCAAAAAGCCGGCGTTGTTGGAGCACCTGAAATTTCATTTGTCAATGTAGTATGGCAGGACACTGTTAATGTAGGCAGCATTCCCCGTGTGATGACCAGCTTTACGGTAAAAGACTTTGATGCCGCTAAAAAAGGTTTTGAAGAAGGCAGGCAGGAAAGGATGGATAATGGTATTGCAGACAGACAATATGGCCATGATGCAGATGATAACCACAAAGTATCGATGGTAACAGCTCTTAACGATGTTGAAAAAGCAAAAGCTTACTGGGGATCTGATGCGATAAAGAAAAGAATAGAAGCCGGTGGACTTACTACCCAACCCCAGCGTTTTATTTTCAACATTGTTCAACGATACAGATAATAAAAGAAAGATAACCATTGAACTATTGATTAAAAAAGATGAGGCACCTGCTTCATCTTTTTTTATGGGAGTAACCGTAACCATTTCCCGGGCCAGCCAGGAAACTTACTTACGGCGGGAAAAATTATGTATGTGTGCGTGATCTGAATATTTCTTCAACCCCTGTAAAAAAATGCGGATAAATTTATTATTACACAACACAAATTATTATAGAGTCTTTTTTTAGAGGTTCTTTTTTTGCGTTTTGGATTGCGAAACAGCAATATTTTTTGTTTAAGAAAACAGCAACTTAGGACTGTTTGTTTCTAACAAAAGCTGCTATGGGCGTAAAGATTAAACAAAAAAATCGTTTTCAAAAATATTGTTATTCCATTTTACTAAGGTTATTCTGTTTGGCATTATTTTTGGTTTTTTAATTGGAAAAATAATTTCCAAACAAAAAAAAATAAAAATGAAAAAAACAATTGTAACTAGTTTAACTGTATTGAGTGTTGTTTTTCTGATGACATCTTGCAAGAAAGAAAACGACTCAATGACGCTCAGCTATAAAGTAAAATCAACAAACACAACTGCTACGGTTGACCGTATCTTGTCAGGCCAGGTGAACTGGATCTCCGGAAGCGGATTTGTAAAAGAAATTGAGTTTGAAGCGGAAAATAATTCCAGCGAAGTGGAATATGAAGCAATAGGAAATCAGAAAATTGATCTATTTGCACCGGTTACTTCTTTGGGAAATATTACCTTACCCCCGGGACAGTATGAGGAGATTGAAGTGGATATCAATTTTGCTTCAGCCGGCACAGATACAGCTTTTGTGCTGAGGGGAAATTTCACCAACAGCAACAATGTGGTTACCCCGGTTCTGTTTACCATCACAGACCCTCTCGAGGTAGAAACAGAAGCGAACAATGTGACCATAAGCGGAACAAACGACTTTACAGCCATTACATCCTTTGACCTTTCGAAACTGACCGCGGGAATTTCTGAAGCGATGCTGGAAAATGCGACACGGACAAATGGTGTCATTGTGATATCGAAAAATGTCAATGCAAATCTTTATAATATCTTTCTGAATAATATAGCTGATATGGATAGTGTGGAAATAGATGATTGATGAAAAACCTGTTTGACAGATCCCGGAATTAGTTCCGGGATTTTTTTTGTTTTAATCCGGGCTTCATTTAAAATTACTGCGATCTTTTCCTGTGGTTTTTTAGTTTTTGGGAAAAGCAGCCAGGGGGAACGGTAATTTGATTTAGCTTCATACGCCCCGGTTTGTGTTTCACGAATCAGGGCATAGGGATGAATAATGGAATTGTTGACAGGCAATATGGCCATGATGAAGATGATAACCACAAAGTATCGATGGTAACAGCCCTTAACGATGTTGAAAAAGCAAAAGCTTACTGGGGTCTGATGCGATAAAGAAAAGAATAGAAGCCGGTGGACTTACCACCCAACCCCAGCGTTTTATCTTTAAAATTATAGCACGGTATTGATAAAAAATAAACAGTTATTAAAAAAGATGAGGCAACTGCTTCATCTTTTTTAATTGTGTAATGCCGGGAAAGCAGGAGATTGTATTACCTGGCAAACGGGTATTTGTTCTGTGCTGTTATTGCGGGTCAAAAAGTACCTGCAGTAAAAAAACATCAACCGGGGCTTTTACTTTTACTGAACACCCGCCAGGGCTGATGATCTCTATTGGCGAAGCTGCAGATAAAGTAATGGCGGCATGAAATGATTATATGGGATTTTATTTCCCAGACGAGTCTCCGGAGGAACTCGTCGTTATTTATTTTAAATACTAATAAGTACGCAGAGTCCACTGCCGCTGATCCAGGTTTGTGGTGAGACTCGGCTGGGAAGGAAGGCCATGATGCGTGTAGACAAGCATCTGGACATTTTATAATACGGACACTTACCGGAGCGAATGCTGGTTTTTGTATGTCACATTTTATTGCACACTTAAACTATTGCATCTCTTCCACCTGCACCGAATTCTGTATGACTGTTTGTTGTGCAGCAAATGCTTCTACTGCTTTTATATGGTTGTCTGTTTCTGCTTTTGTCAGCGTAACAACACTGCCATGCCCTTCAAAATAATAATGCACTGCAATAAATTTCTTTACATGCTTTCTCGTTTCTTCCGGCAGAAAGTTTTGTAAGGTCCAGTAATGATGACTGCCGGATTTTTTAATGGCTTTATCAATACCACCCGGTCCGCAGTTATACGCTGCAATTACTAACAACCAGTCTTCATATTTATCATAGAGATCGCTGAGCAATGCAGCAGCAGCCTTTGTGCTTTTTGTATAATCCAGCCGTTCATCTTTCTGTCCTGTTATTTTAAGTCCATATTCTTTCGCAGCTACCGGCATTAATGCCCATGGGCCAACCGCACCTGCCCATGAACCGGCATTGCGTTGCAAACCCGATTCTATATAAGCCAGATATTTTAATTCAACCGGCATTTCCTTTTGTTTAAATACTGCATCCATTTTTTTGAAATGGGCTGCAAGGCTTTGCCTGGATTTGCCAATGAATAAACCATTCTTTTTAATATAAGCCGATACAAAGCTGCTTACATTTTTATTAAGCTCTATTACTGGTGCAGTTGAGAATGCCGTACTATCAGCAACGGGCATACGAGCATTCAGCCCACCTGAATCTAACCGGTGGATAATGGAAGTAAATGCCAGGAACTCACTGCTCACTGAATTATTATTATTACTGTAATTGATCGTCGTTAAAGACATCAATACAAAACTGCTGATAACGAGACCAGCTCTTAATAACTTTTTTTTAATCATCATTTCGTTTTATAATAAAACAATGCCGACCAGGAGGGTATGGATTTAATCAGGAAAAGGTTAACAGATCCTATTGGTAAAAAATACAGCTGATTGTTCCGGGGTACGACGGGTAAAGGCTTTTCAATTTAAACGGAACGCTGTAGTTGCTCAAATACAGTTCAAGGTGCAAAAGTAAAGCATCCAATTACTATATACCAGTGTTTGTAGCATTAGTTATTAACTGACACGGTAAATGCATGAGTATCATTGAAGGAATTTTACTTTCTGCTAAAACGTCATGAATAATTACGATAAGGCAGGCTTAGAATGATTGTCAGCCTTTGTCACTCTGAGCTTGTCGAAGAGTTATCGAAGGCTATCAATTTGATTGTCAATATTTCGATAAACTCTCCAAGGAGTCCTTTGGACAGGCTGACAATCAAATTGACTTCTAAGACAACTTAAAATTTATTTAACTGCTCAGCAATAATCGTTTGAGCTTTTTCTTTCAGCGGATAATCAAATGAGCCCATAGAAGATTCAATGCGTATGTCAGCAATGATTCCGTTCTTTATTTTTTCAATTGATGAAGATGATAAGTTATAAAAAGCAAAGAGCCAGCAGCCATAACCCATAGAAGATTTTTTAGAACTGTAATCAGCACGGCTGGACAAACTGATTACTGATCCATCACTCATTATTAATTTGGCTGGTTGCCCGGCATCAATCGAAAAACTATTGGTGCGCCCCGTTTGTATAGAAAACTCCAATGCAAAACCACTGGGATATTTTAATACCGTGCTTTTGAGGTAATCGGCTACGGTGCTTCTTTTATCCCATCCTGTTCCATACGTATTATCACCGGCTGAAACATAGATCCGTTCTTCGCTGGTATAAAACACCGTATCGCCGCTTTCTTTTATAATATCATACTTTAATTTTCGCTGGGCGAAGGCGGTTGTTTGTAAGAGCAATAAAAAAATCAGTAAGCATTTCATGCGGATGATTTTGTTTTTTAAAGGTAGGGATGAATTCTTAATGCCGTGGTGGGTGTTTGTACTGAGGCGTGAAATAATAATTCAGCTTCATAATATGCAACGTCCCGGGGCGGAGACCTTGCTGTGAAGTAAAGAAGAAAAAACCATCTCCTACCACGGTATATGCAAACTCTTCACTTCTTCCTGATAAAATGTTTCTAATTGTTGAACCAACTCTTTGGAGATGGGCTTTGAAATGGCAGAAAGATTCTCTTTTAATTGCTGCATACTGGTGTTACCCGGAATAATGGTAGCCACCGCATCATACGCTAAACAAAAGGAAAGAGCCGTATGTGTCAAATTCGCTTCAGCGCCAATGATTGTTTTAACCTTCTCAACTAAATCAGCCCTTGTCTGTATGTCACTTGTTGACCATCGTTTTCTGATATCCTGAAACACACTGTTTGCATGATACTTGCCCGTGAGCCAACCGGAGTCTAACGGAATTTTTACAATAATGCCCACCTCTTTTTCTTTGGTCAGCTTAAACGCCCTTGCTGCATCCTGGTGAAATATGTTGAAGAATACTTCAATTACTTTGCTGTTGGTGGTGTTCAATAAAGTTTCTATTTCTTTGAAGTTATCCAGCGAGGCGCCATAGGCTTTTATTTTTCCTTCTGTTTTTAATTGCTCCAGTATTTCGTAATGGGCATTTTTATTTCCATCTAAATAATCAAAAGGCGGACTATGAATGATCAACGAATCCACATAATCCATCTGTAACCGTTTTAAACTTCCTTCCAGTGATGTTCGGATGCTGGCGGCATCATAATTGGTAACTCCCATATCTGAATGACCGAATTTGGTATTGATCACCAGTTTACTTCTGTTATATTCTTTTAATGCTTTACCCAATCGTAGCTCACTGCTGCCACGTCCGTAGTTGGGAGCGGTATCAAAAAAATTCACACCCATTTCATACGCCTTTTGAACGAGTGCCATGGCTTCATCTTCGGTCATCTCTTTCCAGCCTGATTTTATACCTAATTGCCAGGCTCCCAAACCAATTTCTGAAACGGCGGGTGATTCTTTAATGAGTTGATTGTATTTCATATGCTGATGGATGAATTGATGCGAAGGATAAAGATAGATTGTATGATGATCCACTACGTTGCTGTGTTCTCTTTATCTGCTTTATGGTTGCAGTATGGATGTTTTACGCCGTAATTGCTATTTGTACTGAGCTCTGAGTTTATCGAAGAGTCGAAGTATCACCAACCGCGGCGTGCAACTTCACTGGTGTATTGTTGCTGTTTACCCTATTTCTTCCTTAATTTTTTCCTCTAACTTCTTAAATTCTTCATACTGCTTTTTAGGGTCTCTTGGAAGTCTTGTATTTTCTACACTTCGGGTGTAATTCGTAATGGCATCAAACATGAGTGAGGCATTTCTGATTAAAGCGATATGATACTCACTTGCAGTATCAGAAAGCAAACAAACTATTTCACCCTGTTCATCTGTAACAACCCCTTTTTTTATTTCCCATTGCATAAATTAAAATTTTAAATCAGTTACACCTCGGGGCATTTAGCATTTTATTTTACGGACACTTACCGGGGCAAAAGAAGAAATAATAAAATCGAAAGGTTCTGTTCTACAATTTGGAAACTTTATTTTCCACCTATTAATGGCCTGCATTTTTCTTTATGTGTTTTGAAATCTTGAGACTTAATTGACTTGCTACAATATGGACAAATGTTATGTAAGACTCCATTAACAGTCTCAGTTAACTTATATCTTTTTACTCCTTGTTTAAACTTAATATTTTCTTCTTTAAGTCTATTTGTTTTTGCAATTAATTTTTTGTTTTCGGGGATGTCACGAACCTCCTGAATCATCTTTTTAATTCTTATGTTCTTTGCTTTTTTTAGTCTAACGTCGGCTGCCCTTGGGTCTTCTTTTCGTATTGGTTTAATTTCATTCCATAATTCAATAGGGATATTACTCTTAATAAATAAATTTTCCAAGGCAATAGTTAATCTCAATACCTCTCTATTTGGGACCTCTATTCCTGGATTTTCACGAATCCAAACTACAATTTCATCTATATAAGAAGTTAGTTTTTTAATATTAGCATCCATATTATCAATTTTTATTGTAGCCAAATTGTCGGGTTAGAAGTACCCTTTTCCAATAACTCTCCCTGTGCTGAATTTCCAAGTCATCAGTTATTGAACTCCTGATTTCCAAAATTGAAAAGCTGAAATTTTCCAGATGTGATTCTCCTTTTTCAGAAAGTAGCTGTTTTAGCTCAACGTTATTTCCATGTCCGCTATAAACATATTCAGACCATCTTGTCCAAAAGGCTTCTTTACCATAGACACTTCCCACATATAGTTTGCCATTACTCCTGTCAGTTATCAAATAAACTCCCTTTATATTTTTGAGTGCTGTTTTCCAGGAAAGATCTTCGTTTGTAACGATAGTTTTCAAAGTAACATAGTCAAGATTAACATTTTCGAAGCCTGGGAAAGGTTGAATGGTTAACCGCTCCTTCATTAATTCTGAAATATAAAACTCATCAAAGTGGTTTTCTAAAAGAAGGTATGAAGCCCTGAATTTCTTATCAAAGTTGAAAACTAATCGACCAATCAGGTCTTTTCTAATATCAGTAAGTTCAGTATCATACTCGTAGTGGCTATCATTTTCATAATATTTTGATGGTTTGCTTTTATAGATACCGGCGTATAGCCAATTAGTAGATTGATAGTTGATTAAAGAGAGAATATAAGGCCGCTCAAAATTTTTCTTGGTTTGCCATTCCTGCCATTGTTTAAACTCTCCCCTGAAGAAAGCATGCAGTGGATTATTTTCGTTCCTCGAACTGATAGCCATATGAACTTTATATGAAGACAAATCACCTAGAAGTTCGGGAAATAGATCAATTAATTTTAGCATACTGGAAATCTTATAGAATTCACTAAACAGATAATGCCGAAGGCGAATAATTATTATGATGTCTTATAATGAAATAAGTAGTTTTTTTTTATTTTACTTTACTCTTCTGTAAAATAATCATCATCTGTAATCTTAAGCTTGTATAATTCCTTTACAGAAACACCCAATTCAAATTCAATCATCAATTCAACAAGCCTGATACCATCAATTAAAATAACTTTCGTTTCATTTTTGGGTAAGTAAGTTGATGCATCAGAAGAGAATTTAGAAGTGGTAATAAATACTCCTTTTTTAGCTCCTTGTCCTGCCAGAGCACCAACAAATTTTTGAATTTCCGGCCGGCCAACTGTTGTTTCCCATTTTTTTGCCTGAATATAAATCCCATCCAACCCAAGTCTGTCTTCTTTGATGATACCATCTATCCCTTCATCACCTGTTTTTCCAATTAATGCCGCTGCTTCTGATTTTGAACCTCCATACCCCATTTTTAATAAAAGATCAATAACCAGTTGCTCAAAGAACCGCCAGCTACAACCTTTAATTTTTTGAAGTAGATCTTGCCCTAGTGCATTATCAATTGTTTGAAAGGCTTGCTCTATTTGTTCCTGGGGTGTAGTAATTATTACTTCCTCTGTTGTATCCTCCTGTATAGAAGTTGTTTTCTTTGTTTCTCTCACTGCCTGAAAATCAGGGAAACGCTTAAGGAATTTTATAGTAATTTTTTCTGGCTTCTCTTCTAAAACTTTTAAGCCCCTATCTGTAATTTTAAAAAAACCCCTTCGGGTATTATCAATTAGACCAGACATTTTTAGATATGCTTTAGCCCAATGCGCCCTGTTGTGAAAAACTCTTTGCCCTCCACTAGGTAACATTATCGATTTTTCCTCTTCTGTTAAATTATATATTTTTGCAAGAGGTTCAAGAAAATCGTTTGATGAATATTCTTTTTTGTCTTTTGCCATTTCTAAAAACGGTAGCATTAATGATTGAAAATCGGGAATTGCCATTTTACTATTTTAATTTATTTAATAATTTTTTTCACAAACATATCTATCTCTTTCATCTCCGCTTATAATCTTTTTTAATTTATTCAAAATACTTAAACTCATTAACAAGTAACCTGTAAAGTTCATCCTTTACTTTTTTAGTATTCTTACTTATTTCATCAAATCTAGTTAGCAAATCATGCAGCCCCTCCTGTTCTGCATATTTTTTTATCTGAATAAGGCCGCTGTAAGGTGTTAGAAAATCAGGATAACTGAAATATTTAAAATACGGTTCGTTGTTCAGGCCAACATTTTCTAAACCCTGCCCTTTGCAATAATTCAGATTCCAGTAGCGGTATAATTCTTTTATGTTTTCTGTCAGCAACCTTGCGGTATTATTTTTATCTAAACTGTTAATGGTATCGGCTAAAGTTGTGTGCCAAAAACTTTCTTTATTAGTGGGGCATAATGGATTGTCAACATATACTTCCGGTGCATCTGGTATCGGGTTATCTTTCTCAAACTTAGTAACTACACAACGGTTCTCTGCAAGTACAAATGCAAAACATAAGGCATACCAGTAATTTTCTGATTCAGGCTTTATATTTGGCGGCCATATATCATATTGGTTTGCCCAAATTGGATAACGGCCGTTTAATATTTTTGTAAGGACAAACCAAGTAAATGTTGTTTTTGAAGAAGGTAAATCGTAGGCGCAATAACCTTTTTGGTCTGGTGCTCCATTCAAACATTTAGATTTGTTTACATCCAAGAAACCTGTATCAATTCTAAACCATATTACATTATTTTTAAAAACAAATCTTTTATCATTTTGCAATTTTATTCTGACGGGTGTAATATCATCCATGAAACCAATACAAGTCGAGTTTGAAATTCCATAAGTTTTTTTATTCGTTCTTCGTTCATCTTTTAATGGCAAGCCGCCGAAAATCTTAGTTGATTCTAATTCGGTTTTTGTTGGGTCTCTTTTAAAATCATACATGGATTGGTTAACCCAAGCTTTGATATATCCTTTCGAATTATCCAGCTTTACAAGCTTAGCATCGGTCAATAAATCATTTAACTGGAAATTTAATTCTGCATCATCTAAATTCCAGCCTACTCTTAGCTGGTGTTTTCTTAACCCTGTTAAATCATGTAAAGCTGGTATGTTTTTATTTCCATCAGAATTATAATTGTAACTCCATATTGTAAATGCCAACGGCCAAGTTCCTTTTAACTCAAAAAACTCATTGCTTGTTATAAGAAACCCACTGTGAAAATTAAAATGATTGTCCCACTGCTCCCGGAAAGGTTTGTAAGTAGGGCGGGGTATCAGCCAACTGGTAGGTGTAAATATCATTACAACAGGCCGCACTTCAGGAAACAGTCTTACTTGTTCTGCACATATATTTAATATCTGCCCGAGAAATGCTAAATATCTTTCTTTGCCTGCATCTTCACCGGTAATCTGTAATATGCTTTCATCAATTACATAGTTGGCTTCTTTATCTTCCCTTGCCTTTTGGTTTTCATCCGTGTTTTTATAAGGTGGATTCAATAAAAAGGCAAGTGGTTTATTTAACTGGATATTCTTTAACTGTAGTTCTGCTTGTAGTTCACTCAAATATTCAGCTGCATTTTTATCCAGAAAATTCAATCCCTTATTTTCTGTTGTTTTTGGAATGATGGTAAACCCTGTTTCAATATGCCACGGGTCAACCTTCATACGTCTTTCAATAGTTTGTAAAAGGTCGGGTTGTAACTCACTTATAATTTTGTGTTTCAATTTCCCTCTCCAGCTACTAACTAAGTTGCCACTTCCCCCTGCAGGGTCAAATACAATGTAGTTATCATTAATGTTATCCGGAAAATGGTATTTGGCAAACCATAAGGCAAAACGGCTCAGGTTACTGTCTGTAAAAAATATGCCGTGCTGTTTTACATATTCAGGGTCCAACTTTGCCATCACTTCATCAAACCGGCTGAAATAATAATCAACAGTAAGACCACTTCCTTCGTTGGTAAATACGTAATGATTTTCAACAAATTTTTTAAACTCTTTTACATGTTGTGGTAATACTTTTACTACTTCGCTGATATGATGCCCTTTAAACCCAACGACTTGAACTTCTCCGCTATCTTTTGTCGCAGCCGTACTGGTAATATCCCAAAACGCAACGATTGTATAAAAGGCATGAACTGCATCAATGGGTTGAGCAAAGAAAGCTTTCATACTTTCTATAGTATCAATAAAACTGTGAGTACTTATCTGTAGCCGGTCACTATCAAGGTTGTTGAGGATTTTAAGTATCTCATAACTTTCAATAGTTATACTTTTTCCGCCGCTACTGTCATCATCTAATTGTTTTGGCTCCAACCAATAAAAAGCAGCATCTTTAATAACATCCCGGTTTGCCTTGGATGTTTTTCTTGCATTCTCCTTTCCGGCAACACTCGGTGCCAAATATGAATCTGTAGTATGTGACAATATAACAGCATATTCAGGCAGTTTATTCACTTTCCAGATTGCTATAAATTTATGGGCAATAACAATGACAGTGTTATAAGCAAGTCCAAATCTTTTTTGATAATGTAGTGCCTGATAGAAGCCCCCGAGCCATTGCGCATAATCAGTTTTACTCTCAATAATTAGTTTGCCTTCCACATAAACATCAGCCCCTTCTGCATTACTTTCTGACTTAAACTTTTCCTTAAATAGTTTTTGAAATAAGGGGAAAAGCATATGTCGCTTGGCGTCTTCATTATCGTCGCTTTGCAAATAGTTTCGTAACTGCTGTAATTCATCAGCATACACTATTTGCCGGTGTTTTTGTTTTTGCTTTGCCATGAAGATTTTTCCTTTCTAGTATTATACACAAAATAGGGAAAAGCTGAGTAGAATTACCGAATGATGAATGGAGCACTTCGATACCTCGGGGTAAACTTGCAACATCAGCTCAATAGTAGCACTGCCGCCAGCCTCCTTATCTTTATTCTATAAACCCCCAACATGCCGCATCTTGACTATACTCAACGGGCCCGCCGCTTTACGGTCCGCTTTTCTCCCGAAGTTTGCCGGCTGCCTGCCATAACCGGGCTGCTAATTCTTTGAGTTGGTCTGCTGTTATTTAGTTTCTTCTATTAAATTTAAAAGAGTCAACGCATTAAACCAATTGTAAAATGCTTCCGGGTTACTCTTTTTCAGTTTATTCAATTTATTGTATTGCTGGTTGGCGATAGTCCAGTCTTTAATTTCCATCGGGTCGGAAAAACGGTTAATGATTGTTGCGCCTGTCTGGATTATTGCAGCCATATAGGCTGCCCTTGCAGCATGTGTAATGGCTTTTTCTATATGATAGTTTTCAGAAAAGATATATTGCTTTAATTGTGCGATGCCCTGCATTAAAGCGTCAAGCTTTCCACCACCTGATTGTCCTCTTGTGCTTATGGTTAATGAGGTATCAATAATATCGTCCAGTACAATATTTGTTTCGCCGCTGATATTACGGTAACCCAGTTCTGTTTTTGCAAATGCATGAAATGTTGTTGATGTTACAAGAGGATTATTTGCATCTACAAAAATATTTCCAATATCATACAGTTGTTTTATTATTTCCATTGCCCTGCTCTGTCCACCTTTTTCATAAGGGATGCCGGTTGTATTTGGAGCAAAGGCGGTTAATTTATCACCTAAGATGTCATCAAAGCCCGGCACCTGCACTTGTATCGGACTGCCATTCTGAAAAACAAATGCTGAATCTATGGCTAGTGAATTTATATTCTGATATTGAGGTTTCTCAAATAGTATATCGAGTAATACATATTCTTCTGCCTGTGCCGTTTTATGTGCCGGAACGTAATGAAATTTATAATGAGCTTTTTCGATAGTTGATATAACTTTTCTTTCTTGTAATTCAACTCTTGTAAATACTTTGTCTTTTACTATTTTTTCAAAGATTTCATCTAATTCCACGCCTTTAGTTGGTATTATAATATCAATGTCAATAGAAAGCCTTTTTGTACTTCCCTGCATCAGCATTAATGCGGTACCGCCTTTAAAAATATATTTCAGTCCTGATGCAGATAATCCTTCCAGCAATAAAAATGCTCTTACAACTTTTTCTACTAATATTTTATCAGCCTTATTGTTTTTAGCGGAGGCTTCATTTATCCAATCAATATTTAATACCCCTAAATCAATCATGTCAATGCATTATTTTATTTTCTTTCAAAAAGTCTAATATCTGTTCCTTCTTTCGCTTTCTGTCAGCATACCGGATTAACTTGCTTTCACTAATGGTATATCTTTCAAAAGCTGTTTTAAAAATGATTGTCATTTCACTTCCTCTCAAATATGTAAACTCTTCATCTGTAAAAATGTCAACCAATATTTTTTCCAGCGTTGCAACTGGTATATTTCTTACCTCTTTGTAAGGTGCTTCTGAAACAAGTGTTCTTATGATTATCGGTCTTTTAAGGTCGCTAAAGTAATTTCCCAGCATTTCTTTTCCCGGCATCAAAAAAACCTCCTTGAATTGTTCTCTCAACAAGTGATAAACCGATTCTTCTGAACCTCTTTCAACATCCACCAGCATAAAGTTGGATTTAGCAATGTGCTGACTGAATTCCTTTATGAAAGACGAATCCCAAATACAATAATTGGTGAAAGGAAATTTTGTTTTGATAGCTACACTTACCTTAAAATGCTTTGTATTCAAGTCGGGAATAAATGTAGTACCAGAGCCCAATCTGAATTTCCCTTTACCGATTCTTTCAAAAATGTTCCTGTTTACCAGTTCATACACCCGCCAGTTTACTGTAGATTTCAAAATTTTGGGTTCAAATTTTTTATAAAACTGAACTATATCTGAGGTTGTAAAAACATCAGCAGGAGTAAAGGCTTGCTTTAGCTTCTCAATATGTAAGTTTCTGTCTATGGCTGCTTTGGGTTTCTGCAAACCTAATCTAATTATTGGCAGCAAACAAGCTTTTGCTGCCGAAAATTTGAACGAGATGGATGGAGAGATTTGGCTCTTTTACAAGGTTAGGGCTGTGTCTGGCTTTGTGCGCCTTGCAAATGTGTACAGGCCTTTGCTATCTCAGGGTAAACTATATAAATGATGATGCTTCGCTATACTCAGCCCAGTACCGTAGTTCGTCTCAGCTCACTACCTTTCTTATCTTTATCCATCAAACCCCCACTATGCCGCATCTAGACTATACCCAACGGGCCCGCCGCTTTGCGGTCCGCTTTCCTTTGCTTAACAGTTTACTGATACAGATAAACTTTTGGGTGCCGGCTAATATAGTGCTGGCGGTGCTGCTGCATTTTACGTATAAATCAGTAAATGAAAATGTGATCCTGCCACTGCCATCAGCGCTGTGGCCCATGGTATTGGTCGGTATCATCATCGGCATACTCTACGGTGCCGTGCTGGGCGCCACCGAATATTTTCTGGAAAAACAATTTTTCCGTAAGCGGAGCCTGGGTATTACTTTTTTACTGAAACTGGTGGTATCGCTGCTGACACTTACTTTTTTGTTTGGCATGGTACGTTATGTTATGTATGAACAATTGATACTGCCGTTGATACTACGGGATAAATCGCCGCTGAATGATGCCTCGTGGAGATATACGTTCTATATTTTCCTGGTGTACTATTTTGTGATGGCCTGTGTGATCACCTTCATTACCCAGGTAAATAAAAAATACGGACCGGGTGTATTGCTGCCGCTGCTGATGGGTAAGTACCGCCAGCCCAAAGAAGAGGAACGCATTTTTATGTTTATGGATCTGCAATCATCTACCAGCATTGCAGAGCAACTGGGCCACCTGCGGTACAGCAGTTTTATCCGGGATAGTTTTATGGACATCAACCAGGTGATAGCAAAGCACCATGCAGAAATATATCAATACGTAGGTGATGAAATAGTATTGAGCTGGCGCATGGCCGAAGGACTGAATGACCTGTCTTGTATCCGTTTTTATTTTGCCTGCAGTGAGCAGTTTGCGAAACGGGCTGCTTACTATGAAAATGCATATGGTCGCCTGCCATTTTTTAAAGCCGGTTTACACGGTGGTAAAATAACGGCGGTGGAAATTGGAGAAATTAAAAGAGACATCGCTTATCATGGTGATACCATCAATACTGCTGCCCGGATACAAAGCCTGTGTAATACCTATAAAAAAAGTTTGCTGGTATCGAAATCATTTACGGAGTACGATGGATTTGATCAACAGTTTAGTTCGGCATCACTGGGCTTGGTGACGTTGAAAGGAAGGATGGAACCGGTAGAGCTGGTGAGTGTGGAGGGGAGAGTCGGGAGTTGGGAGTCGGGAGTCTTTAGTAGGGAGCCTGCCTGCCGGCAGGTAGGTCGGGAAGTGAATGAGTAGTGTCAGCCCTCCTCCTGAAGTCAATCATAAAGATCGGCTGGTGTGGTTTGTACCTTGTTGCAAACCCTGAATATGAAAAAGCAATTTCCTTTTTTCGCCCTGTTGTTCTTGCTGGCAGGGTGCAAGAGTGTGCCGGATATTTTTTCGGTCAATAATTTTACGATGACCGATAGTGCAGGCCGTGCTACCGCCGGGGTGAAAACGATGCCGGTTCCTGAGATAGCCGGCAACTGGATGGGAATGGAACATGCCATTCATATTGAAGAAACCCGTTCAACCATCAATGGACTGCCCACTTACTCTCTTGGTATGATAGATACCACGCATAGCCGGGACAGCGGCGCTACCTGGTATGATGTGGCTTTCATTCAAGCCGGCAGTTACCCTTATGTCGAAGTGATCAGCTGGGGCATCAACCGGGATGAACATGATTTTAACCTGGTGATCAGTACCTATGCCCGGCTGAATAAACTAACCCGTGATACCATCATTATCCAGATGATGAACAGCTCATTTACCCAGGGCTGGCTGAAAGCCAGAGGATATAAATATTTTATTACCGCCGATGAAAAATCAAATAAAGAACCTGCCATTTACCTGACAGAAGATCTGCCCCGGCTGGGTAAACTGCTGAAAGAAATCTACCGGGAAACAAGAGCTTTTAAAGAAGCGGATACATTGGTGAGGAAGAAAGGGGGATTTTAATACGGGGATTCGGGAGAAATAAATTGAACCATCGGTACGCTGAGTTTGATAGAAGCAGATCCCTGGTTCCCTGTGATAATAAAATAAAAAAGTATTCCTCCCTTGGATAAACTCTCCCAAGGAGTCCTTTGGACAGGGTGACAGGAAGAATAAGGGTACGGTGCTAACCTTCAAGGCTTATCCGGGTATGCCTTTTTCCAGTATTTTTTCCAATTCCTTTTTTTCATACAGTGAATCGCCGGACATAGCTTCGGCTACTTTCACCATCACTGTAAAATATACGGTGACAGGAAAAATAAAACTGGTTTCTGTCAACGAATGATGACCCGCAGCAGGCAGCGATAGAATCCACTTTACCTGCTCCTCATGACTGAATTCCCTGACAGCATGCAGCCAGCTGGTATCAGCTTCTTTTTCTTTGAGGTGTGCTGTGACGTTGTCAATAATAAGTATCGGGTTCCTGATCTCTTCTCCAAGATAAATGCTGCTGGGGTCTACCAGCATTGCATCAATGTTGTGTGGTGCATCCGGAACAATGAGTACCGGAAATGTTGCAGTATCCATAATAACTATTTTGGCGGAAGGTAAACTCTGGCCTGATTGATTCCAATGACAAGGAGAAAAAAAGAGGATGATTTTCATCACCCGGCGTAAACAATTATAAAAAATAATTCCGGACTACAGGACGGTTTTTACCGGTAATTAATTTTTACCCTTTGATGCCGAAAAAAATTAGCTTTGCTTCTGTTTCAAACAAACGAATATGAAATCCCCGCTTTGCTCAGCTTGATAACCCTTCGATAAACTCAGGGTGACATTGTTGAGCTGATTTTCTGAAACCATTTATACAATAGCAACATTCCGTTGCTGATTGTGATTACATTATTAATTATTTTCAACCCCCTGATTATTTATTCATTAGAAAAATACAGGGACCATACTTTAAGTCATGCACCAACCAACCTATAATAATAAACGATCCCATTTTTGGGCATTACTCAAACAATCGCTGAAAGGCGGGGAACATGATTATACAAAAGGCAGTATCCGCGGAGCCATCATCCTGCTGGCTATCCCGATGATACTGGAACTAAGTCTTGAATCCGTATTCGCCATAGTAGATATGTATTTTGTCAGTCACCTGCCCAACGCCAATATTGCCATAGCTACAGTGGGATTAACAGAAGCGGTAATAGCACTGATCTATACGATTGCCATTGGCCTTAGTACAGCAGCCACTGCAGTAGTGGCCCGACGTATCGGAGAAAAAAATCCTGAAGCCGCCGCACATGCCGGTGCACAATCACTACTCATTGCATTAGTAGTAACCGTAATAGTGAGTATACTCGGAATTATTTTTGCCGCAGATATTTTACAACTGATGGGTGCCAAACCAGAAGTAGTAAGAGACGGGACCATTTTTGCCCGTATCATGCTGGGTGGATCGGTGGCAATTATTTTATTATTTCTTATCAACGGAATTTTCCGTGGTGCCGGTGATGCCGCAATGGCGATGCGAAGTTTATGGATCGCCAGTCTGATCAATATTTTTCTTTGCCCGATGCTGATCAATGGTTACGGCCCTTTTCCTGAACTGGGATTGAAAGGGGCTGCTATTGCCACTACGATCGGGCGGGGCATTGGTGTATTGTATCAATGTTATTTTCTTTTTAATGGCAAACGGACGATCAAACTAAAATGGAGACATTTCAAATTTGACTTACCCATCGTGAAAACATTGTTTGGCGTTGCATGGCCCGCTACATTTCAGTTCTTCATCCAAAGCGGCAGCTGGATATTTATTGCCTACCTCGTCTCCATCACCGGTAGTACAGATGCCAGTGCCGGTTACCAGGTGGCCATTCGTAATGTGGTATTCTTTATCCTTCCAGCCTGGGGTATGAGCAATGCAGCAGCTACTTTAGTCGGGCAAAATCTTGGCGCAAAACAACCGCTACGGGCAGAGCAAAGTGTATTGCTGACAGCGAAGTACAATATTGTTTTTATGACGGGGGTGATGTTGCTATTCTTATTCTTTGCATCTCCGATCATCAGCATTTTTACCAATGAAACTGAAGTACACAAGTATGGGGTGCAGTCCTTACAGGTAATTGGTGCCGGTTATATATTTTATGGTATCGGTATGGTAATGATACAGGCATTGAATGGTGCCGGCGATACAAAGACACCGACCTGGATCAACCTGTTTGTATTCTGGTTGTTTCAGATTCCACTGGCATGGGTATTGGCAAAAACGTTGGGCTATGGGCCGATGGGTGCTTTTATAGCAATACCGGTAGCGGAAACTTTTCTGGCGATGGCGGCGTTGTATTATTTTAAAAAGGGAAAGTGGAAGGAGGTGAAGGTGTGATGGTAAACGGGGAATACAAATACAGAAGTTCGGGGTTTGGGGTTCGGGGTTCGGAGTTCGGGGTTCGGAGTAAGTGACTATTTCTATCAGGTTGAGTAATGAGGTTAGTCACACTGTACTTTTTAAGCTGGCAGTACCTTTAGTTTTTAACCTTATGCTCTCTATGGTGAAATTATTTGTTCCTTTTCTGGCTGCCCTGCTGCTGTTTGCCTGTAATAAGAAGACAGAGAAAATAAAACCGACAGAAGAAAAAATTACGGAATCAGTATATGCGTCGGGTGTTATACCGATACGACATTAAAAGCATGTCCTTCAGTCATACCTGTTGTCTATCGGTATTAATACCTCTGGCAAGGATATTAATTTAAAGTCTATTTGGTATTATTTCGTGGCCAACTGTATTTATATTTTCCTTTTCCTCCTAAAACATTTTTAACTTAGTAGTCTATCTATTTACTATGAGTAGTAACGTTATTGACCAGAACCGGGTGCGGCAGGTTTTCTTTATTATCCTGATCTTACTATTGGGGTTGTTGCTTTTCCTGGAACTGTATACATTTCTTCCGGCCTTGCTGGGCGCCATCACCATTTATGTGCTTTTGCACAAATGGATGTTTTACCTGACTGAAAAGAAAAAGTGGCGTAAGGGGTTGGCAGCTTTGTTGCTGATGTTATTTTCAGCAATCGTTATTTTATTACCGGTGGGTCTATTGGTTAATATGCTTTCATCTAAAGTAAGTTATGCAGTACAACATTCTGATGAGCTGATCGTAGCCCTGAAAAAAGTAGTGGGCAATATAGAATCCCAATATAATATTACGCTGGCCAGTGATGAGAATATTAATAAACTGGGTAATACCATTGCGAAAAGCCTGCCGGGAATATTAGGTGCAACGTTCAATACACTTGCTACTATTTTCTTTATGTACTTTATCCTGTATTTTATGCTGATGAACGGGCGGAACATGGAGAATTCGCTGTATGAACATGTCCCGTTGAAAGATACGAATGTAAACAGGTTAGGAAAAGAAATACACATGATGGTAGCTTCCAATGCCATTGGCATTCCGTTGATCGCTTTTGCACAGGGACTTATTGGGTTGGTGGGATATTTAATTATTGGGGTGAAAGAACCTTTCTTCTGGTTTGGAGTTACCTGTATTGCAGGTATGATACCGGTAGTGGGAGCCGCTATTGCATATATTCCACTGGCTATAATTTTATTTGCGAATGATCAGTCCGGCAAAGGAATTGCCATGCTCATTTTTGGTTTTGGAGTGATCGGTACAATTGATAATGTACTTCGTTTTACTTTATTGAAAAAACTGGGGAATGTACATCCGCTGACCACCGTGTTCGGAGTTATTATCGGCCTCAATGTATTTGGGTTTATCGGCTTGATATTCGGGCCGTTGTTGATTTCATTGTTTATGTTGTTGCTGAAGATCTATTCGAGTGAATTCATCACAAAGCAAAGGGATATTAATAATATAATGGAGAACTGAGGGCAGTAAGTATTATTGCCTGATAAAAGGGATGACATTTTCTTCCCCCTGAGATTGAAATACTGCCAGGTATTTTCCTTTTTGGATCTCTTCTGCCGAAACCTGATAGGTAGCGGCTCCTTTGGTAACTGCTGTAGCTTGTTGTTTTTCAACTGCACCCATCCTATTAGTAAATAACAATTGTATCATATTGAATTGCTTGTGTTGTCAACCTGGGAATAACTGTTATCTGAAACAACTATGATCAATTTGGCAATCAAAAGAATTTCCATTTTCTATAATTATTATAAGTATTCTGTTACGCATGATAAATACAGCTTATAAGCTTAAATGGTTTTAGCTATAAGGCGTAATTTTTACTATCGTGTTATTCTAAAGCGCTACCGTAAATATTCGCAACTAACTATAAAACAAACATTTATTACTTGCAAATATAAAAAACAGGTAATATTTTGCACTGCCTGTCGTTTAATAGACCTGCCGTTGCAAAATAACTGATAAGTAGATTGCTTCGAAGAAAAACCGTACCCAACTTGAGAAACCTGATTATTCCAATATCCCTGGGATTAATGTGTACTTCTTTTACCATTATCCCTACAGTACCAACTAAAAGCAATATTGCTGATGTTGTGACGCCTTCACCAAACGTATTTACGGATTCATTACTTACTGCTTCTGATGCAGGTGTCATTTTGTATGAGAGCAGTCAACTAAAGCGATTTAATTTATCTGAAGAGGCTTTTACAAATGCCTGGAAGGGCTATCAGTATTTACTAAATAAGAAGATGATCAGCAGGACTGCTTATTTAACGATTTGTGACTTCAGCCAGTCATCCCGTCAAAAAAGATTATACATTCTGGATGTAGCAAATAAAAAACTGGTCATTCATACTTATGTGGCACATGGAAAAAATTCTGGCGCCGAATATGCTACCCATTTTTCCAACACTGTAGAATCATTACAAAGTAGCCTGGGGTTTTATATTACCTCCAACACCTATATTGGCAAACATGGTTTATCACTGCGCATCAATGGTGTTGACCCCGGTTTTAATGACAAAGCCTTAGAACGTACGATTGTAATACATGGAGCCGCTTATGTAAATGAAGCAAGGGTCAGAAGTGGTATGTATATGGGTCGTAGTTGGGGTTGCCCCGCCGTGCCGGAAAATGAAAGTGAAAAAATTATAACCACGATAAAAAATGGAACCTGTTTATTTAATTATCACCCGTCAGGAAATTACCTGCATAGCTCAAAAATATTAAACGACTGATTGGACACAACAAGGATGGATGATAACAAAAGGCTTCCTGATTTTTATCAGGAGGCTTTTTTGTTTTCTTGGCCATGAATGGCACTGATGGATACAAAGGTTAGCCACGAATTGACACTAAGAATACAAATTGAATACGAATTGAAATTGCCTTCGGCAATATGAATACATGGTTGGCCACACCTGCCCGACTGCCCGTCCGGATGAACCGTTCGGACGGGCGTCATTCAGGCGGGGATGAACACAGCTTGTCCCGCCTTTGCGGGAGATGAACACAACTTGTCCCGCCTTTGCGGGAGATTAATACATGAATACAGTAAGCCACGAATTAACACTAATTGACACGAAAAATACAATTAAATACAAATTAAGGAAGCTGCTGGCGCAGCTTTTCAGTTTGCCCAATTTAATACAGAGTTAGAATAATTTACCGATGCTTTGTTGTATGGTGATGGAACCCATCCAGGTCATGGTGGCAACGACGAGCCAGCCGATGATTTGCAATATGATTGGATGCTTGTATTGTTGCATGATGGATGATTTATTGGAGCCAATAAGAATGACGGCTAAGGCAATGGGTAATATTAATCCATTGACAGCACCGGCAAGGATTAATAGTTTTATTGGATTGCCAACAGCAACAAAAATGATGGTGGAGAGAATGATAAATGCACTGATGACTATTTTCTCATTGTTCTTTACCGCAGGTACTAATGTTTTCCAGAAAGAAACAGACGTAAAGGAGGCTCCGACTACGGAGGTGATGGCGGCACTCCATATTACTACACCAAAGAATTTATAACCTAAGTCTCCTGCGGCTGCCTGAAATACAGATGCGGCAGGATTACTTGCTGATAATTTTATTCCCTGCGATACAACACCCAGTGCCGCAAAGAATAATACGAAACGCATGATGGAAGTAATAAGAATACCACTGACGGAACTTCTTGTTACCTCGGGAATATGTTGCCGGCCTTTTATTCCTGCATCTAATAAACGGTGTGCACCGGCAAATGAAATATAGCCACCGACTGTTCCGCCCACTAATATCACAATTTTCTCTACATCAATTGTCGAGGGCCAGATGGTCCGGTATAATGCTTCGCCGACGGGTGGATTGGACGAAAAAGCAATATAGGTGGTCAGTGCAATCATGATGAAGCCGAGAATCTTTGCAAAGTTGTCAATGAGTTTGCCGGCTTCTTTGTACCAAAAAATACCGAGAGCAATAACACAACTGATGATGGCTCCGGTTTTTGTATCTATTCCTGTCAATACATTTAATCCCAACCCGCAACCGGCGATATTGGCGATGTTAAATACCAATCCTCCGAAAGCAATCAATGCCGCCAAAAAAAATCCAAGCCCCGGAAATACTTTATTGGCAATATCCTGTGCCCTGTTTTCACTGACGGTTACTATTCGCCAGATATTGAGTTGTGCACCGATGTCGAGCAGGATAGAAATAAGAATAACAAAACCAAAACTGGTTAGTAGTTGCTCCGTAAACAATGATGTTTGTGTAAGAAAACCGGGACCAATGGCCGAAGTGGCCATTAGGAATGCTGCGCCGAGTATGGCCGAGTTTTTTTTCATTTTTTGAACCACATAGACACAATAGAAACATAGACTGTCACATAGTCTATCTATGTGTGTATTTTCTATGTGTCTATTTTTCTATGTGGTGAAGAAGTTAATGTATTGTTTTTCAAAAGTGTTTTATGAATTGCTTTTGCAAATTCTACTGCCTGTTTACCATCACCATGAATGCAAATAGTTTCCGCAACGATAGGAATTATTTTTCCTGAAACGGTTGTTACAGTTCCCTGCCTTATCATTTGTAATACCTGTGCTATTACTTTATCCGTTTCTTCAATCAATGCATTGGGCTGAGATCGGGGAGTCAGCGATCCGTCATCCTGGTAAGTTCTATCAGCAAATACTTCACTGGCCGTTTTTAATCCTATCTTTTTTGCTTCGCTGATGGAATGACTGCCACTTAATCCATATAATATTACTGACTCATCAAAATCTTTTACCGCATTTGCAATCGCATTTGCCGTCCCGGCATCTTTTGCAGATAGATTATATAATGCTCCGTGCGGTTTAACATGATGAAGTTGTGCATCTAGTTCGGAAGCGATTTCATTCAAGATGATTAATTGTTGTGATACAAGGTCATAAATTTCTTCTTTATCCAGATTCATTTCAGTTCTGCCAAAATTCTTTCTGTCAAGAAAAGATGGATGTGCGCCGATTGAAACTTTATGCTTCATTGCTGATTCCATTGTTTGCCACATTGTTGCTGCGTCACCAGCATGATAGCCACAAGCAATACTTACAGAAGTAATGAATGGCATGATGAATTCGTCGTTGCCGATGCCTTCGCCCATGTCGCAGTTAATGTCCGCCTCACCCCCAGCCCCTCTCCATAAATGGAGAGGAGGGACTTTCGAAGAGTCATTATTACCGGGATTATTTTCATTATCTGAATCCATCATTTAAAATATTCCTGTAATCTGAATGTACAAGCATTTTGCAGTTGGAGCAAATGTTGTTGTTGTTTTATCAAAAGGTCTTCAGCAGTTTGTTGATCAGTAAGTTTAAAATTAATCTTATCCCCTGCCTTTTTCTGAGCCATCTTAGTGTGATGTGCTGAAATAACATGCGCCACCCTGGGATAGCCACCCGTGGTTTGATGGTCGGCCATTAAAACGATCAATCCTCCATCGGGTAATAACTGAATGGTACCGAAACTGACAGCGGAGGAAATTACTTCTTCATTGGTAAGGCTGTGTAAGGGAATATTATTTAACCGGTAGCCCATGCGATCAGACTGCTGAGTGATAACAAAAGAAGTCATGGTGAAATTTTCTTTTGATTCGGTGGTGAGCCGCTCCCATTCATTGCCCGGAATTACGAATATTTCTTTGCTATCATCCTTCCAGTTTATATCGGCCTGCCAGGGCAGCACAACAAAATCATCTTGTTTGATGGAGAAAGAAACTGGCTGACGTAATAATAGTTCATCGTCTTTACGAAGATTTCTTCCATGGTAACCACCGGCTTTTGCTTTCAGGTGAGTACTGAAACTATTCATCCATTTATCAATGGCAAGACCTCCAGACACAGCGAGATAAGCTCTTGCGCCGTTAACTGGTTTATGAAATTGCAGTACATCATTTTTACCAACTATCATTGCATGAAGATTGGGAACCGGTTCACCATTTATACTGGCAGAAAAATCGGCACCGCCCAATGCAATGAGTGCAGGTTGAGTGAACATAAAAACAGCAGCAGGAAAGTGCATTTCAATAATAGCTTCTTCCGGTTTATTTCCTGCCAGCATATTAGTTACCTGCATAGCATATTTGTCCATGGCCCCGTTGGGGTTGATACCAAGATGCTGGTGGCCGTAGCGACCATTATCCTGTATGGTATCCAGTATGCCTGCTTTAATAACTTTCAAACTCATTTTTTGTCAGCCAAACCTGCCCGACTGCCCGCCCGGATGAACCGTTCGGACGGGCGTCATTCAGGCGGGGATTAACACAAATTTTTTTTAGTGTTAAGGTGATTTAATAGACATTATTTGTTCAAATTCATTTTTATTGATTGAATAGAATTGTACCCTGTCTCCGGCTCTTAAAAGTGTTGGTTCTTCTTTTTCTGCATCAAATAGTTTTAATGGTGTTCTTCCTATTATCTGCCAGCCGCCCGGTGATGCCAATGGATAAATGCCGGTTTGTTTTCCGGCAATGCCCACACTCCCTGCAGCAATGCTGACGGGTTGTGGCTTTCTTGCCATGGCAATAGTTTCTTCCACTTGACCCATGTAAGAAAAGCCGGGTAAAAAGCCGAGCATATATACTTTGTAAATTTTTGCTGTGTGGATTTGTATCACTTCATCAATGGAAATATTTTTTGCCGCTGCCAATTGCTGTATATCCATAGCAAATTCATTGTCATAACAAACAGGAATTTTTATCAGCCGTTCTTTAGTTTCGCTGTGCTGAAATGGCTGTTGCAATCTTTCTTCAAGTTGTTGCTTCATACATTCATATACAGTCTGCACAGCAGTTTTCATTTTTTTTAATTCCCACACATTGTAATGAATAGTTAGAGAGCTGTAAGCAGGAACGGCTTCAATCATACCATGCAATGGCTGTTGCAATAATTGTTTAAATTTTTCAATTACATACTGGTTGATGGCTTCATCAATGCAATTGCCAAAGTCAATAGTAATGGCCGAATCGCCAAGGGGAAAAATGCGATATGGAACAATCGTGGAATTCATACTAAAGCGATTTGAAGATACCAACTTACTCCGTACTTCGAAACTCAGCTAATGCCCGAAATACTAACTTTACTTCCTGATGGCAAGATTTAACCGCAGCGACAGTTTTAATTTATTATCTAAAATAACACCCCGTCGTGCCTGGAATGGCCTTAAAGTTTTAAGCAGTTACTACATCAGCAAGTGGACCAAACGGGCTGTACAATGGGGTTACCCGGTTTCTATTTCATTTGAACCTACCACTTCCTGCAATCTTCGCTGCCCGGAGTGCCCAAGCGGTTTAAGAGCATTTACCCGGCCAATTGGTATGCTCAACAAAGATTTTTTTAGTGAAACGATTGATCAGCTTTACAAAGAATTACTGTATCTCGTTTTTTATTTCCAGGGAGAGCCGTACCTCAATCCCAATTTCCTGGATATGGTGGAGTATGCCTCAAAGAAAAAAATTTATACCGCTACTTCTACCAATGCCCACTATTTAACGGATGAAAATGCAAAACGAACTATTGAAAGCGGATTAGACCGTTTGATCATCTCTATTGATGGTACCACACAGGATGTTTATCAGCAGTACCGTGTTGGTGGTCATCTTGATAAAGTTATTGAAGGAGCAAAGAATATTGTGAAATGGAAAAAAGAATTGAAAAGTAAAAAGCCATTTGTGGTGTTTCAGTTCCTGGTAGTAAAACCAAATGAGCATCAAATTGAAGAGGTAAAAAAATTAGCCAAAGAAGTGGGGGTGGATGATGTATGGTTTAAAACTGCACAGGTATATGATTTTGAAAACGACCCGAATCAATTAATCCCAACAATAGATAAATACAGCCGCTATCGCAAAACCGAGAACGGACATGCCTTCAAAGGGAAGTTAGCCAATCAATGCTGGCGGTTGTGGCATGATCCGGTAATTACCTGGGATGGGCTGGTGGCTCCCTGTTGTTTTGATAAGGATGCCCAACATCAGTTGGGTGATCTGAAGAAAAAACCATTTAAAGAGATCTGGAAAAATGGAGAATACAGTAATTTCAGAAAAAAAATCCTCAAAGGCCGTAAGAATATAGATATCTGTTCTAACTGTAGCGAAGGCACTAAAGTGTGGAGTAATGACTAACTACCAAATGAATTTTTATGCAAATACCCTCATCTATCTCTACCCGCTTACAATACCAGCATAAATCTTTGATGGATATTTTAGATGGTCTGTCGGATGAGCAAATCAGGCGACAAATTATTACCGGTAAATGGTCCATTTTTGAAAATATTGTTCACCTGCAAACTTACCAGCACACCTTTGCTGATCGGGTTAAGAAAATATTGTCAACCAGCAACCCGTTTATTTCCAGCTATGCTGCTGAAAGCGATCCCTTATTCCTCGACAACTGTGGAATAACAACCAGAGAGATAATGAAGGATATGATTTCATTCAGAAAAGAAATGGCGGCAGAGATCATTTCATTTCCAGCAAGTGATTTAATAAAACCGGGCACTCATCCTGTTTTCGGAAAATTGTCTTTAGTGCAATGGATTCATTTTTTCTTACTGCATGAGGCGCATCATTTATTTACCATATTTAAGCTGGCGGCAGTGTTGAAGAAGGCTGCGAGTGAAAAGCTATGAGCTCCGAATTGCGAGTTGCGAGCCAGACTACAATAATTTGAAGTATCTTAAATAGTTTATCCCCTTTCTGCTTTGAGTCTCGTAACCCGAAACTCATAACTCGCAGCCTTGATCACCATTTTTTCATTTCCCGAAAGAAAGACGTATAGAAGTTTGCAAAGCCTTCAAAAAAATTTCGGATGGATTCAGATAATAGCTTCATAGTTGACTAGTTTAAGGTTGGTCATGTAAAGCAACTGATATTCCTGATAAATAACAATACCACAAAGAGGTGATTTTTTGCACCATCGCTGCCGCCCGAATGTTAATAAATGGCTAATCTGATTATTTAATACAAGGTTATTTGGCAATTCAATGTTGCAACATTAATTTTGTACTTTCAATTTTATCAATCTTTAAAAATTATAACATGGACTTAAGAACTAATGTTGACCAGTTGAACCAGATGATCCTGGAAGGAAAAATCCTTGATGCTTTTGAAAAGTTTTATGCCGATGATGTGGTCATGCAGGATAATGACTACCCGGCCCGAGTGGGTAAAGAAGTAAGCCGCCAGTTTGAAGAAGCTTTTGTAAACGGGCTTACAGAATTTCGTGGGGCTAAGATTATCAGTTCCATTATCAGCGACGGTCTGGCTGTTACAGAATGGTGGATGGATTACACTCACAAAGACTTTGGTACCCGCAACTACACCCAACTGGCAGTTCAACGCTGGAAGAACGGTAAAATTGTAGAAGAAAAATTTTACTATAACAATTAATGACTATAAATAGTCCATTGAAAAAAAGTTTTGGGTTATACAGAATGTTTACCCCAAAACTTTTTTACTTTTAACAGGAAACCATATTCCCAATGGGTATAGAACAAGACATACAACAAGCAAAATTCCGGAACCATCATCAGAAGGCGGCTATAAATCTTATCTATACATTATCATGGATGAGAGAAAAAACAAAATCTATTTTTGAAGCAGAAGACATTACTCCGCAACAATTTAATATCCTTCGCATATTAAGAGGGAGTTTTCCTCATCCTCTTTCTACCTTACAAATAAGAGAGCGGATGCTGGAAAAGATGAGTGATACAAGCCGTATTGTTGACCGTTTGATCGCTAAAGGGTTTGTAAAAAAAATTACCTGCAAGAATGACCGTCGTCTGGTAGATGTCATTATCACCGATAAAGGGAAAAAATTATTGGAAAGATTGGATACACGACAGGATGAAATAGATGGTGTGCTTGGCAAACTTTCAGAAAAAGATGCTAATATTCTCAGCGACCTGCTGGATAAGATAAGAGATGGTGACGAATGATGTACTTTTGACGTCAAACTAATTCATCCTAATCTGAAAACATGAGACGATCTTTTTTATTAATTTCCTTTATTACAATTTTTACCTTTCTGAATGCCCAGACCAAGTATGAATTCCGGGGAGTTTGGATAGCTACGATTGCCAATATTGATTGGCCACCCAACGGCGTCACTGACCCGGAAAAACAAAAAGCTGATTATATCCGCTTGCTTGAAAAACATCAAAAAAATGGGATGAATGCTATGATCGTTCAGGTTCGTCCGGCGGCCGACGCTTTTTATCCGTCGCCATACGAGCCCTGGAGCCAATGGCTTACCGGTACACAGGGTACACCTCCTTCTCCCTATTATGATCCTTTAGCATTTATGATTGAAGAAACACATAAGAGAGGTATGGAATTTCATGCCTGGCTTAACCCTTACCGGGCCATCAGTAAAATCGGGAGTTCTTCTATCAGTTCCAATCATATTACCCGCATTCACCCCGAATGGTTTTTGAATTACGGAGATAAAAAGTTTTTTGACCCCGGAAATAAAGAAGCACAAAAATTTGTGGTGAATGTTGTCCATGATATTGTGAAACGATATGATGTGGATGGTATTCATATGGATGATTATTTTTATCCATACCGTATCCCAGGAAAAGAATTTCCTGATGAATTGACCTATCGCAATTCGGGTAGCACCCTGAGTAAGGATGATTGGCGCCGGAGCAATACAGATTCAATTATTAAAGAAATAAATGAGGTAGTAAAAGCAGAAAAGAGATTATGTCGTTTTGGCGTTTCCCCCTTCAGTGTCTGGCGTAATAAAGATAAAGACCCGGAGAGAGGTAGTGATAGCCAGGGTGGACAAACCAATTATGATGATTTGTATGCTGATATCCTTTTGTGGTTAAAAAATGGGTGGATCGATTATGTCACTCCACAACTTTATTTTACGATCGGTCACCCAAAAGTTGACTATGAAAAAATGCTTGATTGGTGGAGCCGCAATAGTTTTGGCCGACATGTATATATCGGGCATGGATTATATAAAGCTGTAACAAAAGAAGCCGGCTGGAATAACCCTGATGAGCTCCCCAACCAGATTAAACTTTTACGCCGTAACCCGAATGTGCAAGGCAGTATTTATTATAGCAGCAAGATATTTGAAGCAAACCCAAATGGATGGAACGACAGCTTACAAAACAATTACTACAAATATCCCGCACTATTGCCCCCCATGCGTTGGATAGATAATGAAAAACCCTGGCCTCCTATTGTACAAAGATCAATCAACAATGACTCTATCATTCAGTTAATAGCAAAACCTGATCCAAGAAACAGGGTGGAGATAAAATATTATGTGGTCTATCAATATGCAGCAGATTCACATGCAGAAACATTTGGCAACATACCAAAATATATTTCCCGGATAGTGCCAACACCCGGAGGCTTTAAATTTTCAGAACCGTTATCATCAAAACATTTTTCTTACCGTTATCTTATTACAGCTGTAGGACGGAATAATAATGAAAGCGATCTGAGTGAGATAGCGATACTGGTGCAGCCGGGGGGTAAGTGGAATTTTTATACACCGTAAAAGGCATGAAATTCTCATTTCATTTTATACCTTTACCGTATAATAAGATATTAAACTTATGTCATCGCTTATCATTTCCCCAAAAAATTTAAAAGAGCTTCATTTTGTCCGTGAGTTATTAAGCAAAATGAAAATCCGTAATAAATTACTTACGGCAGAAGAGAAGGAAGACTTCGGACTTTCTGCTTTAATGAGTAAGACAAATCGCAGCAAAAAAGTATCCCGTGATACGATCATGAAAAAGCTGAAATAATGCAGGTAGAATTCCTTTCTTCTTTTAATAAAGATCTGAGCAAGCTATCTTCTGCACCAGTACGCAAGTCATTGAAAAATTTAATCCTGAAATTAGAGGCCGCAAAATCACTTTCAGAAATTTCACAACTAAAAAAGTTGAAAGGACATTCTGATGCCTGGAGGATACGGCTTGGTAATTACAGGGTCGGTTTCTTTTACAATAACAATATTATTCAACTGGCAAGAGTAGTGGACAGAAAGGATATTTATAAGGTCTTTCCATAAACCAACTTATCAAACCTGTTTTCTACCTTTGCAAATCTAAAATAGACTTATGCCCGGTTTTGAACTCTGGAGTGACAAAGAAAGAAAAGAAGTAAATGAGGTGCTGGAAACCGGCATCCTTATGCGGTACGGCTTTGATGGCCCTCGAAAAGGTATCTGGAAAAGCAAAGAACTGGAAGCAGTTATTTGCGAAACATTTGGTAGTAAATATGCCCAACTTACATCCAGCGGTACAGCTGCATTGACTACAGCCATGAGTGCATTGGGCATTGGCTATGGCGATGAAGTAATTACTCCCTGCTTTACGTTTGTGGCAAGTTTTGAGGCTATCATCAGTGTAGGCGCCGTCCCGGTACTGGTTGATGTGGACGATACATTGACATTAAATCCTGATGCTGTTCGCAAAGCCATTACTCCAAAAACAAAAGCGGTGATGCCGGTACACATGTGTGGCAGCATGGCTGATATGGATGCGTTGATTGAAATTTGTAAAGAACATAAACTTTTTTTGCTGGAAGATGCCTGCCAGAGTATTGGTGGTTCTTACAAAGGGAAAATGCTGGGCACTATTGGTGATGCAGGGACTTTCTCCTTTGATTTTGTAAAAACAATGACCTGTGGAGAGGGTGGTGTGGTGATGACCAACCGGGAAGATATTTATATAAAATCCGATGGCTACACCGATCATGGTCATGACCATAAAGGTGGTGCTGACCGTGGTGCAGATCTGCATCCGTTTATTGGATATAATTACAGGATTTCCGAATTACATTCTGCAGTCGGTTTGGCACAAATAAAAAGATTGCCTGAATTTTTAGCGGTACAGAAAAAAAATAACCTGCAGCTAAAAAATATGCTGGCGCAAATTCCTGAAATTACTTTCCGCCGTGTACCCGACCCTTCTGGTGACAGTTGCAGTTTTGTAAGCTGGTTTTTACCAACCGAAGAAATAACAAGAGCTGTTGTAAACGAAATGAAAGCACAGGGAATATTGCCGGGCAATTTTTACTGGTTTGATAATAACTGGCATTATATCCGTAAGTGGGACCATCTGAAAAATTCTATCACCTTAAATTCATTACATCCTGATTTAAAAGCACAGGTTATTCATCATGCTACTAAAGATTTTGCTGCCAGCGATGCGGTGATGGGTCGTTGTGTTTCAACTGCTATCAGTTTGGTGTGGAGTGAAGAACAGATACAAGAGAAGGGGGAGAAGATGGTGAATGTGATAAAGAAGGTGCTAAGTGAGCAAAAGGTAACAGCCTGACTTTATTCATCAGCAGCATCTTCATTACCAAATTTTTTCTTTAGTATATCCTCAATCCTGTCAACCATTGATTCAGCAGATTCTCCCGGCGCTAGTTTTACATCGGCCAGTGCAGATGCTACTTTATCAAGAATAAAATTATAACGGGCAAACTGGGAAAGTAAAACCTTTTCATCCCATTTTTCCCAATAATAGCCTTCATCGTTCAGTTCAAATGATTCAAAGTATTTTTCTTTCAGATAATGAAGCAGCTTTAACATGGCGATATGTGTATCAGGCCCGGCAAACTGTGTTTTCGTATGTACCATTTCAATCATTAGGTCATTGGTAGCCGGATCATAATAAATCAGTTTTGCGGGACAGCATAAAGTTCCATCCGGCAGAAAAGTAAGAAAGGCTGTTTCACTTTCTTCCGGTGTAAAGCTGATACCTTTTACATCATGCGGTGTATATTTTACCGGTCGGTTTGCTCCGGGTTTTAATTTCGATTTGGTGGTATCAAATAACTGGTATTTCCAGTTCATGCTTTTGCAGATGTCTTCCACTTCTGTAGTCATTGCAGCAATGAGAGCATAGTCTTTTATTTTCCCGGTGTAGTGAATGGATAATCCCATTTTATCTTGGCTTTATTGCATTCGGTTTTTGTTCGAGGTAATTTACATACTCCAATGAGCCGAGCCGGAAGCGGACAGGGATAGCAGTTATTTTATCCAATTGCAATTCCTTTTTGCAGAAAAAACCAAGATGGCCAGCATAAAATCCGGGGCTGATCATACTTATTTTTAAGGTGTCGGTTTTAATAACAGGAATAGCCCGGAGAGAAAACCCTGTACCCGGTGGAACAAATCTCTCTTGCCCAAAAGTTTCCCCACTAAAGCTTAACAGGAACACAACAAGAAATACACAAAGCCGTTGCAACATTTTTTTTATTTTAAAAGACCCGCCACCGAAATATCTTCATCCAGTTCTTCCCAATGTATGCCTACTCCACGGCCAATGAACCGCCAGTTATTTAATTGCTCTTTTGTAGCATTGGCTAGTTTCGAAAACCAGGTAAGCGGCGTATTTATTTCACGGCCATCCATTAACTGTACACAAAGCATGTCTTCTGTAAAAGAAACACTTTTTGCAAAAAAAGTAACTGTATTATTTAATAAAGTACTCATTCCATTTTTGAATAAAAAGTAAACGATTCTTGTCTATCAACTCTTTTATCTGTCTCAGCTCTCTTCATGAAAACCCAAAATTATACTCCAATTCAAGGGATTTAGCCAGAATTTAGCGGCAGCATCCCCTTTTTCCACATGTATATGTACTGGTTCATCATTTTCATTACTAAAAAGAAAAACCTGAAACCATTAACAAAGAGTACAACAGGCATTTTTAAAATTACTAAAAATTAGCTTTATTTAATCGGTCAAAAACATTAACAGGAACACAACAAGAAAAGAACAAAGCCGTTGCACCATATTTCATTTATTTGTATCTAAATTTACGGCATTATTTTTGTGCATAGCCGGATTTTTTTAAACCCGACCCTAAGCCACTAAAAAAGCAACGAACCATGGCCCTTAGTCAGAGCATGCAACAAAGAATGTTGCAGAAATTATCGCCTCAGCAGATTCAACTCATGAAACTGCTACAGGTACCTACGGCCAGCCTGGAAGTGCGGATTAAAGAAGAAATGGAAGAAAACCCTGCATTGGAGCTGGATGAAGACAAACATGAGGACACCGATGAGATGAAAGATGAATTCAGCGAACCGGGCGAAGAAGAATATGAAGAGAAGGACGGCAGTAATGATGAATATGAAAATATTGACGTCAGCGAATATGTGAGTGAAGGTGATGATGAAGTAGGTGATTATAAATTGAGAGATGACAATTACCCCGAAGAAGATGACGGCCGACAGCTTCCTTTTAAAACTGAAGCTAGTTTTTTTGAATTGCTCACCAATCAGCTCGGGTTGCTGAAACTGGAAGAAAAAGAACAGGTGATCGCAGAACAGATAATCGGCAGTATAGATGAAGACGGTTATTTAAGAAGAGAAACGGCTGCTATTATAGATGATCTTGCTTTCCGGCAAAATATTTCAACAACCAATGAAGAGGTAGAAATAATCATTCATCGCATTCAGCAGTTTGACCCCGCTGGAGTTGGCGCCAGAGACCTGCAAGAGTGTTTATTATTACAACTCTACCGGCAAAAAGATGAAACTAGGAAGCCGGGCAATAAAAACAAATCTGTGGATATTGCTATCAAAGCTATTACCAAATACTTTGATGAGTTTACCAAAAAACATTATGAAAAAATACAGCGGGGCCTGAACCTTGATGATGACCAGTTGCGGGATGTGATGCAGCAAATCATCCGGCTGAACCCCAAACCCGGTGGTACGGTTGGTGCATCTAACAAAGCCGAGAACTATGTCGTTCCGGATTTCTTCATCATTAATAATGCAGGCAAACTAGAGTTGACACTTAACAGCCGCAATGCCCCTGAACTGCGTATCAGCGAAGGTTACAGGGATATGCTGAAAGAATATGACCGGGGAGCCAAGAAAGATAAGCGACAAAAGGAAGCCGTTCTTTTTATCAAACAAAAAATTGATTCGGCTAAATGGTTTATTGATGCCATTAAACAACGGCAGCATACCTTACTCAGTACCATGGATTCCATCATGCAGCACCAGTATAATTTCTTTTTGACGGGTGATGAAACAGAGATGAAGCCGATGATCTTAAAAGATATTGCCGAAAAAACAAATCTTGATATTTCTACCGTGAGCCGTGTAGCCAACAGCAAATTTGTGCAAACAGAATTTGGTACTTACCGGTTGAAGTTTTTCTTCAGTGAATCATTAAGTACTGATAGCGGCGAAGAAGTATCTACCCGGGAAGTAAAGAAGATATTGAGTGATATGATAGAAGCGGAAGATAAAAAGCATCCGCTGAGTGATGAACGGCTGACAGAATTGTTACAGGAAAAGGGATACAATATTGCCCGCCGCACCGTGGCCAAATACAGGGAGCAATTGAATGTGCCGGTGGCCAGACTTAGAAAAGAGTTATAGAACAAGGCACAAGAAACAAGGTGCAAGGAACAAGGCACAAGGAACAAGGCACAAGAAACAAGGTACAAGGTACAAGGAACAAGAAACAAGGTACAAGGCACAAGAAACAAGGTGCAAGAAACAAGGTGCAAGGAACAAGTCCTGAAGATGATAGAATCAATAAAGCTTTTATAGAATCAATAAAGCTTTTATATCTTTTGTAAACCACTTGTGCCTTGTACCCTGCACCTTGTACCTTATCAAAAAGGTAAATCTTCTTTATTTTCCATCTGCCCTTCATCAAAATATTCCTGACCATCAGTAGATTTTGTATCGGCTTTTGCAGCTCCGGCGGCTTCAATTTTCCAGGCTTTTACATCTGTGTACCATTTGCTGTTATATTCCCGGCTTTCCACATCAAATGAAATGGCGAGTTGAGCACCAAGCTGTAACTGACTTTCGTTGATCTTATCGCCCCAAATGGATATACATACTTTTTTAGGAAATTGTCCTTCTGTTTCTACAATGATGTCTTGCTTTTTCCATTGACCATTTTTACCGGTGCCCGTTTGAAGAGGAAGTAACTGAATGAGTTTTGCTGTTAATTGCATGTGAAATTTATTTGGGGGTGAAGGTACATATTGCCATTTGATAAACCTTTACTCATCCCCTGCTTATGGTATTTTTAAAAAATATCTCTCATTCATTTTGTATGAATAAGCAAAGTAGTATTTTACGCAGCTAAATATTCCCAACCCCATCATATGGTATTCGCCAGCCTGCTTTTTCTTTTTATATTTCTGCCATTATGCCTTCTGCTGTATTACAGCACCAAAAACCCAAAATGGCGAAACTGGGTGCTCATCGTTTTTTCGATGGCCTTTTATGGCTGGGGCGAGCCGATTTGGATTTCCCTGCTCATCCTTTCATCCCTTTTCGATTGGGGCAACTCTATTTTTATAGATAAACACCGGGGCACCAAATGGGCAAAGATTGGGGTAACCGTTACAGTGGTGTTTAATCTCGCTTTACTAGCCACTTTTAAGTACGACAGATTTATAGTTGACCAGGTAAATTCTGTGTTAGGCACTTCCTTTACAGCCCCAGGTTATGCATTACCCCTTGGTATTTCTTTCTATACGTTTCATACTATTTCTTATGTGGTAGATGTGTACCGGGGTGATATTAAAGCGCAACGAAATTTCCCTAACTTTTTAATGTATGTATCCCTTTTCTCCTCATTAGTAGCCGGGCCTATTATCCGGTATGCCCATGTAGAAAAAGAAATTTATGGCAGAAAAGAAAACCTGACTGATTTCAGTTTGGGTGTATCCAGGTTTTGTATTGGCTTGTTTAAAAAAGTAGTGATTGCCAACATTGCCGCACAAATAGTGGCAAAGTATATGGGCGATCAAACCAATATCATTTCCTTAACGAACATTTCAGCACTTTCAAGCCTCGAAGCATGGGTGGGTTTAATCATGTTTGCCATTCAGATATATTTTGATTTCTCCGGCTATTCAGATATGGCCATCGGTTTGGGAAGAATGTTTGGCTTCCACTTCCGGGAGAATTTTAATTACCCCTATATCGCTAAGTCTATCGGTGAGTTCTGGCGACGATGGCATATTTCCTTAGGTAGTATTTTCAGAGATTATGTATATATACCGCTGGGCGGCAATAAGAAAAGGGTGTACTTCAATCTTTTTGTAGTTTGGTTCCTTACCGGAATGTGGCATGGCCCCAGTTGGAACTTTATTTTCTGGGGATTGTACTTCTTTATTTTTATAGCCCTGGAAAGAGCCTTTTTATTAAAGCTGTTGGAAAAAGCCCCTGCTTTTATTTCGCATATCTATGCATTGGTTATTATTATTCCGGGTTGGGTCATTTTTTATTTTACTGATACAAACATGCTGATTGCTTATGTAAAAAAGCTGTTCTCCTTTCAGGCAGGGCCAAATGGCAATATGGATGTGATGAATGTACTGAGCACCCATTTATTCTGGTTTGTACTGGCAATTATTCTCTGTATGCCGGTATATCATACAATAAAAAACTGGTTAGATAAGAAGTCAGGCCGTATTACATTTTATAACACAGCGGTTATTGGTTTTAATGTGGTACTGCTTTTTCTTTGTGTGGCACAATTGGTAGGCAAAAGTTATAACCCCTTTATTTATTTCAGGTTTTAATAAATAGAAAAATGGAAGCAACGAATATGAGTGAGGTAACAAATAAAAAAATGCACACCGCCAATGTGGCCATTTTTTGCGGGCTTCTTTTAGTAGGAGGCATCGCTTCATTAGCAATGAAAAAGCAAACTATATCTGTCATGGAAAACCGGAAGCTGGCCACCTTTCCCAACTATTCTGACAGTTTATTCTGGAGCGGAAAATATTTTAAACAGATCGATGAATATTACTCCGACAATTTTCCACTCCGGAATAATTGGATCAGTTTTGCCGATAAATTCAAAAACAGTATTGGTTTTAGCAGCAGCGAAATAAAGATGTACGACCCCAACAACGATTCAGAAGCCAACGAAAAAACAGATACGACAAAAAATAGCACGGTGAATACCGGTCCGTTACCAGATGACGGTATAATTGGTGAAAAGAAAAAAGGGGTGTTTGTATTTAAGAACAGGGCTTTTGAAATGTTTGGTGGTGGGCCGGCAATGGGAAAATCATACGCCGATGTTATCAATTCCTATAATCGTTTGGGCATTCCCGGATTGCAGGTTTATAACCTGATTATTCCTGTGGCACTTGAATTTGAAATCACAGAAAAATATGCCAAACTCCAAAAACCCAACCGCCCTGCTATTGAAAATGTTTACAATTCACTTGATTCCAATATCAAGAAAGTTTGGGCTATTGATGAAATAAGAAAACACCGGGAGGAGTATATATATTTTAATACCGATCACCACTGGACCAGTCTTGGTGCCTATT
>JANNQR010000050.1:0-21991 GCA_031400855.1 Chitinophagaceae bacterium
GCTACGGGCATAATCATAACCTTTGTTAACACCTGGTGCTTCCTGCACATAGGTACTGGTTTGATAAATGGGTACGCTGATGGCACCTGTTAATGGGTCTACGGGAATGCTGTGAATCAGTTGTGTTGCGTTGCTCATTGGTTTTGTTTTTAGGCCCCATCCAACTCCTCCGCCAACTGGCGAAGAGGGAAAAGACAGTAATTAAATAGTGTTAAACAGGTTCTGTTAAATCACTTACCAGTGAGCAACCTTATCGGAGGAGATGTTTTGTCAGCCGCTGACGGGGTTTGGAACCGCCGGCAGGGCATAAAAAAACTCATCCGATAAATCAGATGAGCTTTTAATATTTTGAGGTATTTGTAAGCTTTGAATCTGACTTATCTCTCCCGTTGTTAAACGAGATGGAATTGGCACCTTTCTTCGAAATAAATCGAAGTAGGTTGTCAAGGCTTCATTGGGCCATTACCCTCTGCCTTTCTTGATAAGTGATAACTAAAGAACTGGTACAAAGATAATGGCGGAATTTTCAATCAACCAAATATAAATTGCACAATAAATTAAAAAAAAATTAAAACCCTTTACTGTAAAGGATTTTGGGGATAAAATTATTTTATATTTTTTCGCATCCAGTCCTCCTGGGAGGCCGAAGATTGTTCCATGGTAACCTGTTGAGCAATTTTTCCCTGGCCTTTTATGATGGATTTGGAAACCATACTGTGTTCAATTACTTCATCTTCCTTCATCCCCATCATTTTCATCAGCGGTATTAGTTTGTCGCTGCCAAAATGTTTAAAAAGCGGTTCGTCCATGGCACTAAAAACAATTATTTTTTCAGCATGCCAGTTTTTTATCAAATCCATTTCCTTTTCGTGCAATGGATAGTGCTCAACAAACACAGGTGACTTGTTTTGCAGTTTTGATGCATGCAGGTGATGGGTTTCTGTAATCAGGGTATCATCAAGCCCCTGTTGTTTGAAAAATTCTTTAAACTTAACAGCCGTATCTGCAAACCAGCAAATGAACAAACGGTCAGGTTCTTTTCTGGCTAATTCGGCACAGGCATTCATTTTGGCGGCTGTTGTAACATAAGCCCTGTCAACAAAAACATGATCGTCTGCACCTTCATCCTTCTTTCCAAATAAATTAAAAAGCATACATAAAATTGAAAGGCAAATTTAGGCAACAATGTTCCTATCAACAAATCAACATTTAATTTGTTTGTATCTTTAGCGTAAGTAACTAAACATGGCGAAAGTAAAAAAAGCTTCTTCTGAAGTAAGGATAGACAAGGATTTTATAGAAGTATTTGGGGCAAGAGAACACAACCTGAAGAACATTGATGTTAAAATTCCAAAAAACAAGTTAGTCGTTTTTACCGGCGTAAGTGGCAGCGGAAAATCCTCGCTTGCATTTGACACTATTTACAGCGAAGGACAGCGCCGTTATATGGAAAGCTTTAGTGCCTATGCCCGTCAGTTTGTAGGGGATATGGAGCGGCCGGATGTTGATAAGATTACCGGTTTGTCGCCCGTAATTTCCATTGAGCAAAAAACGACCAATAAAAATCCACGCAGTACAGTTGGCACCGTTACAGAAATTTACGATTTTCTGCGTCTGCTGTATGCAAGAGTAGGAGAGGCTTACAGCTATAACACCGAAAGAAAGATGGTGAAGTTCAGCGAGGAAGAAATTGTAAGTAACATCTTTGAAAAATTTGAAAACAAAAAAATAAGTGTATTGGCTCCATTGGTCAGAGGTAGAAAAGGACATTACCGGGAATTGTTTGAAGAAGTAAGAAAGAAGGGATTTTTAAAAGTAAGGGTGGATGGAGAAGTAAAAGATATTACTCCCAAGATGCAGGTAGACCGATATGTGATTCATGATATAGAATTAGTCGTGGACAGGCTGCAGGTAACGGATGATTTAAAACCAAGACTCAGCCAGAGTGTGCAGCAAACGTTGAAATTGGGAAAGGATTTAATGTTTGTAGCGCCCCAACCCCCCGAAGGGGGGATCAAGAAAGACTATGCAAGGAATAAAAATCTCTTAGGTTTTGAAGACTCTAAAGCCCCTCTTTCGGAGGGGTTTGGGGAGGCTTCACCTTCGGGGGGCAGGGGGGCTTCGTATTCAAAAATGCTGATGTGCGAGGACACCAGCATCAGTTACGAAGAACCTTCTCCGAACGCCTTTTCCTTTAATTCACCGTATGGGGCCTGCCCGGTTTGTAAAGGGTTGGGAAATGTATATACAATTGATATGGATGAAGTGCTTGTTGATACTTCACAAAGTGTGAAAGAAGGTGGAATAAAACCATTAGGTGAAGAAAGGAATGCCAGTGTTTATCAACAGGTGGCGGCATTTGCCAAACAGTATAAAATAAAATTAGATAAGCCGGTAAAAGAACTTCCTAAGGAACAGTTGGATTTATTATTGTTCGGGGATAAAAACATTAATCCATCATTGGAAGTAGATGTAAATGATGAAACAGTACCTCATGAATATACAGGCAGTTATGAAGGCATTATTCCGATGCTTAAAAGATGGTTTTCTTCTTCGAATAGTACAGAAGGATTAAGAGAATGGGTGCAGCAGTTTATGACGTTGAAAAGTTGTACTGCTTGTAATGGTGCCAGATTGAGAAAAGAAAGTCTTTGGTTTAAAGTAAACGGAAGAAATATTGCAGAGCTAAGCAATATGAATCTTGATAATCTTGCTGCCTGGTTTGATGGTATTGAACTGATGCTGGATAATAAGCAAAAGACCATTGCCAAAGATGTGTTGAAAGAAATCAGGGAACGATTACAGTTCTTATTAGATGTTGGTTTGACTTATCTCACTTTGTACCGTCCTTCCAGATCATTAAGTGGTGGTGAATCACAACGGATACGATTGGCTACACAAATCGGTTCACAATTACAGGGCATCACATACATATTGGATGAGCCGTCTATTGGTTTGCATCAACGGGATAATCAACAATTGATTGGGGCATTAAAAAATCTGCGGGATATTGGTAACAGTGTGATAGTAGTGGAGCATGATAAGGATATTATGCTGGCCGCAGATCATTTGATAGATATTGGTCCAAAGGCAGGTTTTCATGGTGGCAGAATTGTAGCAGAAGGTGACCCAGCACAATTATTGAAATTAGATACACTCACTTCCGGTTACCTGAATGGGCATCACAAAATTGCAGTACCGGTAGAAAGAAGAAAAGGCAGTGGAAAATTTTTGGAACTGAAAGGAGCAAAGGGAAACAACCTGCAAAATGTAGAAGCAAAGTTTCCACTGGGAAAATTTATTTGTGTAACAGGAGTAAGTGGCAGTGGCAAATCCACATTCATTAATGAAACATTGTATCCCATTCTATCCAAACATGCTTACGGTTCTAAAATGACACCGCTGGAATACAAATCGGTGAAGGGTCTGGAGCATATTGATAAAGTAATTGAAATAGATCAATCTCCAATTGGAAGAACACCCAGAAGCAACCCGGCAACTTATTGTGGATTTTTTACTGAGATCAGAACATTGTTTGCATCTATACCTGAAGCAAAAATCCGTGGATACACAGCCGGCCGTTTTTCTTTTAATGTAAAAAGTGGCCGTTGCGAAGTATGCGAAGGTGGTGGCATGAGAGTAATTGAAATGAATTTTCTACCAGATGTGTATGTGCATTGCGAAAAATGTAATGGCAAACGCTACAACCGGGAAACATTAGAGATTCGGTACAAAGGAAAATCAATAGCCGATGTACTGGAAATGACGGTGGAGGAAGCCGTTGATTTTTTTCAAAATGTTCCTTATCTCTATCGTAAAATAAAAGTGCTGGAAGAAGTGGGGTTGGGTTATATCACTCTAGGCCAATCAGCAGTAACATTAAGTGGGGGAGAAGCACAACGGGTAAAACTCTCCACCGAGCTTTCCAAAAGGGATACCGGTAAAACATTTTATATTCTTGATGAACCCACAACGGGTTTGCACTTTGAAGATATTCAGCATTTACTGGATGTATTGAATAAATTAGTTGACCGTGGTAATACAATTCTTGTAATTGAGCATAATATGGATGTGATAAAAGTGGCCGACCATGTTATTGACCTTGGCCCCGAAGGAGGTGATGGCGGAGGAAGAATTTTATTTGAAGGGACACCGGAGGAATTGATTAAAAATAAAGAAAGTTATACGGCCGTTTTCTTAAAGGCGGAGTTGGCGGAATAAAAAATCCCGCCCTGCATTTTGCAAGACGGGATTTTTTATTGAATTATGTGGAGGTTAAAAGTTGAGCCGAGCAGGACCAATACTTGGGATTAAGATAGCTGCCAGAATCAATCCAATAACAAAAGACGCAACAATCATTGCAACCAAGCTTGCTACAAAATAGCCTGTAACTTGGTCTTGAGGAGTCTTTTTCAGTTTAGGTAAACCAAGATATAAAAGATACAATCCGTATAAGCCTATTAATGAGCCAATAATTGCCAGAGATGGCATAATGTTAAATATTCCTCCTACCCATCCTGCTGTATAGGAATAGGCGGCTAACTGGAATGACTTTCCAAAATTCTTTTCTGATTTAAAAGTAGGAGCAAGTGCATCAACTACAAAGGCCATCAAAAAAGTACTTGCTATACCTGCTATAAGAGCAATTGCTGCATATCTAATTCCAAGTTCTGAGCTTTTGATTCTAAAACCAAAATATGATTTTCCTATTAAACCATATCCAATAAATGCGGCAATGGTACCAATCGCTACTAATGGTATGACATATGTCGTAAGAATCTTGGTGGTATCCGGGGTCTCGTTGTTAACTACGTCCCATTCTGTTTTTGGTGTAAGCAAAATATTTTTTGCTCTTTCAATAAGATTCATATTAAGTTTGGTTGATTTGGTTTTACCTACTCGTATGGCTTTTCGGTATTCGCCCCTGGTTTGTGGGTTCAGGTCTCCCTCTGTCAATTATAAAACTAATATAGTCACTTTTTGTAAAAACAAAACAGGAAGGGGTAAATTATTTTTAAACTGATTAATAACAATGACTTAATAAGGGCAGGAGAGAGCAGGAAGACTGGGATTGTAAGGTGCAGAAAACCCGTAAGTAAAAGGCAGGAAATTATTGAAAAATCTTTCTGAGGTCCGTCAGTAAAGCGGTTTTTCACCCCGGATATTAGATTTTATCAATTTCCCTGCCAGTTACGGGTTCTTAGTTATGACAATTATAAGAGCTCGGGTTGATGAGAAGCCCTAAAGCGGGGCAGAAAGTGTTTAATAAAATTTATACTAATAGAGAGTACCAATAGAGAACGGATTAGGTTTTATCAACCAGGGTATCAGATTTTATTAAGCTTTCTGCCGCTTACAGGGATGTCGTTACAAACATTTAAACAATTTATCTTATTTCAAATTTGCCGGCAGCTGTTTCCTGGTCGCCACTAAAAACTCTGAACGCATATGTACCTCTTTGCAGGCCGGATATTTTATGATGGTCTTTTGCTTTCATCTTATTTTGATGTAGTAAAGTACCTTCCAGATCGAACACAAAGAAATCAATTTCTTTGCCATCGTTTTCTTTTGCTACTACATGCATTTCTCTTTTTAACACATCAGGAAAAATCTTAACTGAGCTGTTATTAAGCGAAGCAAAAGTTTTTGCATTGAACTTAGCCTTATTTTTTTTAGCAGGCTTTTCATCTCTGGAATCTTTTGTTGTAAGGGTAAATTTTTTAAAAGGCTTTCCGATGGCAACAGCAGCATGTGTGCTTAGCAAACCGGCAGCAATACCAATAGTTAGCTTTGCTTTCCATTTTAGATCAGGTAATGTAAGTTTCATAGTGGGTAGGATTTAGGGTGTTTATAAAATTTATTTAATAAAAAACAGGACATTTTAATTGTTTGCCCCGGGCATCATTATTAATTCTCCAGCCCATCCGTAGAATGCTGGAGAAGTAAGCATCATTTTCTTTTGGGTCACCTCTTTCAGCAAATTCCTCATAGGGGCGGGTAGCAGGAAAAGAATAAATACCACGGTAATATAACCTTCTGGCGGTTACTGCATCAGTAGCAGAAAGGTTTCGGTCAAAATTAATCGGATCTATATAATAGTTATTGCTTACATCATCCACATAATCCGTAAATAGTTTACGATGTAAAATTTCAAAGCCTATGTAGGCATTTTCTTTGAGGTAATATTTAAAACCAAAACCCACTAAAATATTTTTTTGTGTTAATTTATAGGGCTTGCTATCCGGGTATTCTGGAAAACCCTGGCCTTCTAATCGAAGTGGTGCTGTCTTTACCCAACTACCATCCACATCTTTTGTTTCCGGGTCGAAATGGTATATTCCAACCCCACCTAAAATGTAGGGTCTCAACTTTCCTTGCAGGCCATCATATTTTTCTAAGAAATAAGTCGGATAAATTTCTATTGCTGCATAAACCTCAGAGATTTTTGATCGGAAATGCAGGTTTCTGTACTTACGGTCTTCTTCTGCTCCGCCTTTTGCAGGCGCCTCGGCATCATCGCCTTCCAGATAACCAAGATTACCTGCAACCCGCAGACCAATAAATTCTGTTGGATAATAATTCAGATAGAGGCCTTTGCTAAACTTTGTGAGTGGCAGATCAAGGTCTTTGATAAAAGTTTTACCAACACCCGCAGCCCCGCCAAGGTCGCCCAGGAAAAACATGGGCCCGAGACCAAGACCAACTTCAAATTTCCCGTTGGGTGTGCTGATGGATTGTGATTTTGCCTGCATTGAAAAGCAAGCAAACAAGATGATAAGTACGGAAAGCCGTACTAAGGGTACATTTGTTCTCATTGGATTAAGATTTCTGGTTTCTCTTCTATTGGATTTCAAGTACAAAATAGAGAAAGAAAAAAACAGGGGAAGAATGATTTACCGTTTTTTTTTGAAAGTAGCTGTAACAAAAGCTGTTCTACCAAGGACTTCTACGAAATGACGTTATTGCTTTTTACGATACCCTTTATTCAATCAACGTTGCAATGTCATTTCAACATGTTCAATATTATCTTCCAGGTAAATATTGCCGGTTTGTTTAAAGCCAAGCGAAGTGTAAAATGTGAGGATGTATACTTGTGCTGCGATTTTTATTGGAATATTTCCATACAGTTTTGTGATTTGTTCTATTGATTTTTCCAACAATTCCTTTCCAACACCAGTGTTTCTTACTGAAAGAGAAGTAACTACCCTGCCAATAGATGGTTCAGCATAAGTTATGCCTGGCGGTACTATCCGTGAGTAGGCCACGAGTTTATCATCAACTGACCAGCCCGTAAAGTGATAACTGGCAATGTCTTTATGATCTGCATCCTGGTACACACAATTCTGTTCTACCACAAATACTTCATTTCTTAAATGAATGATAGCATATAGCTCGTAGATCGACAGTTCGTCAAATTTTTTCAATTTCCAGTTCATAATCCGGGGGTTAATAATTATACTTATCCTTCCATAAATTTTTTAAAAATTTTCTTAACTCTTCTTCTCTTGTATTTTTTCCGGGATCATAAAACTTTTTCCCGGCAATTTCTTTTGGTAAATATTCCTGCGCCGAAAAATTGTTTTCATAACTATGTGAGTATTCATAGTTCTTGCCATAATCTAAATTCTTCATCAGTTTAGTTGGTGCATTGCGGAGATGTAATGGAACCGGCAGATCACCATATTTTCTTACTGCAGAAAATGCTTCCCCGATCGCTGCCACAGCAGCATTACTTTTTGGTGATGATGCCAGGTAAGTAACACATTGTGATAGAATGATGCTTGCTTCCGGGTAACCAATTTTATTGACGGCATCAAAACTTGCATTGGCCATTACCAATGCAGTAGGATTTGCATTACCGATATCTTCGCTGGCAAGTATCACTAATCTTCTGGCAATAAATTTTACATCTTCACCTCCTTCAATCATCCGGGCCAGCCAATAGACAGCGGCATTTGGGTCGCTACCCCGGATAGATTTGATGAAAGCAGAAATAATATCATAATGTTGTTCGCCGCTCTTGTCATATAATGCAATTTTTTGCTGAGCGATACGCATTATATATTCATTGGTAATGATTATTTTATCAGGGACTTCAGAAACCCCTCCTTCGGAGGCAACCGAGCCCTGTGAAGGTTGGGAATGAAATTCGGGGGAGGCTGCAATTTCCAACAGGTTCAATAATTTTCTGCCGTCACCGCCTGAAATATTGAGTAATGCAGTTGTTTCTTTCAGTTCAATCTTTTTCTTTTTGAGGAATTCATCCTTTTCGATAGCTGTTTCTAATAATTTGACTAAATTTTTTTCATCTAAAGGTTTCAATACATACACCTGGCATCGGCTAAGTAAAGCACTGTTTATTTCAAAGGAAGGATTCTCAGTGGTAGCACCGATAAGTGTAATAATGCCTTTTTCTACTGCACCTAACAAAGCATCCTGCTGGCCTTTATTAAAACGATGTATCTCGTCAATAAATAAGATTGCACCGGGCTTTAACTTAGCTTCTTCAATAATTTCTCTCACTTCTTTTACTCCGGCGCTAATGGCACTCAAATGAAAAAATGGTACATGTATTGTATGTGCAATAATATTTGCAATGGTAGTTTTCCCGGTACCGGGTGGCCCCCAAAAAATCATAGAAGGTACTTTACCATGTTCAATAGCAGTACGCAGTATGCTGCCTTTGCCAACAAGATGTTCTTGTCCCAGCAATTCATCCAATGTTTTCGGACGGATACGTTCAGCTAAAGGCTCAGTTGCATTCATATTTTCAAAGTAACAAAAAACACCCGGCAATTGCAGATGAGGGTGAGAATTATTACAGAAGATATTATAATCTAAAAAAACTTGAATTTGCAATTTAAAATTTACAAATTGGCCATTGACAAAGCAAAAAGCCGCTTGAAATCTGCATTCCAAGCGGCTTTGTACATTGATAGTTCGTTTTTTGTAGCCCGTACGAGATTCGAACTCGTATCACCACCGTGAAAGGGTGGTGTCCTAACCCTTAGACGAACGGGCCGTTTTTAAGGGACGGCAAAGATAGGTTTGCATCGGTTTTTGGCCAAATGTTTTTCTCTTTAACACCCGAAATGGAAGGCTCTTGTTTTTCCCATTTGCATTCACATTACTTCCACGGCATTTTGAATTAAATCTGATACTGTTAAACACAATGGGTTTTATTACCTTTGCACCTCATTATTAATTAAAATTTTGAAAAATGAGTACAGTAAAAGTTGCTATTAATGGATTTGGCCGGATTGGTCGTCTTGTTTATCGTCAGATATATAAAATGGAAGGAATAGATGTAGTTGCTATTAATGATTTAACCAGCCCGAAAGTGCTGGCTCATCTCTTAAAATATGACAGTGCACAAGGCAGGTTTGATGCAGAAGTAAAAGCAACCGACGATTCAATAGTAGTAAATGGTGACTCAGTAAGAATATATGCTCAAAAGGATCCTGCACAAATTCCCTGGGGTAGTCATGATGTGGATGTAGTGATTGAAAGTACTGGCTTCTTCACAGATAAGGATAAGGCTGCTTTGCATATTGCTGCTGGTGCTAAAAGAGTTGTTATTTCAGCACCTGCAACCGGTGATTTGAAAACCGTTGTCTTTAATGTAAATCATGATATTTTGGATGGCAGCGAAACAATTATCTCCTGCGCATCCTGCACCACCAACTGCCTGGCGCCAATGGCAAAAGTGCTGAATGATAAATATGGTATTATCACCGGCATCATGACAACCATTCATGCTTATACCAACGACCAGAATACATTGGATGCACCGCACCCTAAAGGTGATCTTCGTAGGGCAAGAGCAGCTGCCGCAAACATTGTTCCCAATACTACAGGTGCAGCAAAGGCAATCGGGCTGGTATTACCTGAACTAAAAGGTAAATTGGATGGCAGTGCACAAAGAGTGCCTGTCATTACAGGTTCTTTGACGGAACTAACATCTATTCTTGGGAAAACTGTAACTACAGAGCAAATTAATGCCGACATGAAAGCTGCAGCCAATGAAAGTTTTGGATATACCGAAGATGAAATTGTAAGTAGCGATGTTATTGGTATCCACTTTGGCTCTTTGTTTGATGCAACCCAAACTAAAGTAATGACCATGGGTGATAAACAATTAGTGAAAACGGTAAGTTGGTATGATAACGAAATGAGTTATGTATGCCAATTAGTAAGAACAGTCAATTATTTCGCCAAATTGATTAGTAAATAGCGATTTATTTTGTTTCTTGTACCGCAATGAATCAGTCAGTAGATTAGTTGCGGTATTTTTTTAAGTAAACCTAATGAAGATTAAAAATATTAACGGATTGTCAGCAGAAGATTTACAGCGGGAAGTAAAAGAAGGGGGCAGATTTATTTATTACCCATTTGTCATTTCTGTAATTGTCGTTACTTTTAAACGTACCTCTGGTGTTTACCTGGTTCGCAATCAGGAAAATGCTGTTGCAAAAGGATTGCCGTTTGCTTTTATCTCTTTTTTTTTGGGTTGGTGGGGCATCCCTTTTGGACTAAAATATACACTTGAAAGCATTCTTACTAATATGAAAGGGGGTAAAGATGTAACTGAAGATGTAATGGCCACAGTGGCTGGGCATGTCCTGTTCAAAGAGGCACAAAAGCAAAAGGTCTTTCATCAATAATATTCTTTTTAAAAGAAAAATTATGTCAAAATTTGATTCTTATAATTTCAAGGGACAAAAAGCATTGATCCGTGTTGACTTTAATGTGCCGTTGAATGAAAAATTTGAAATTACGGATGACTCAAGGATGAAAGCGGCAATCCCGACTATTAAAAAAATAGTAAGCGATGGCGGAATGGTCATATTGATGAGTCATCTTGGAAGACCAAAAGATGGACCATCTGATCAATTTTCTCTAAAGCATTTGATAAATCACCTTAGTGAATTATTGGGTGGTACAACAGTTTTTTTTGCAAAAGATTGTATCGGAGAACAGGCTTACCTTACTCAAAGTATGATGCGCCCCGGCGAAGTATTACTACTGGAAAATCTTCGTTTTTATAAAGAAGAAGAGAAAGGGGATACAAAATTTGCAGAAAAATTATCCAAACTTGGTGATGTATGGGTAAATGATGCATTTGGTACGGCACACCGGGCACATGCTTCCACCGCTGTTATTGCACAATTTTTCCCGGCTGAAAAAAGAATGTTTGGTCTCTTGATGGAAGGTGAAGTGGCAAGCGCAGAAACAGTTTTACATAAAGCAGAAAAACCATTTGTAGCCATCATCGGTGGCGCCAAAGTAAGTGATAAAATACTCATCATTGAAAACCTGTTGGAGACAGCAACTGATATTATTATTGGCGGAGGTATGGCTTACACATTTATGAAAGCATGTGGCGGAAAAATCGGAAACTCATTATGTGAAGAAGAACGTTTGCAAACAGCATTGGATATTCTGAAAAAGGCTGAAGAAAAAGGTGTAAGCATTCACTTGCCTTCTGATTCTGTAATTGCAGATAAGTTTGCCGCTGACGCACAAACATCTGTGGCTCCAAGCAATAATATTCCTGATGGCTGGATGGGTTTGGATATTGGTAACATGGCCTGCGAGCAGTTTTCCAATGTGATCAAAAAATCAAAAACAATTCTCTGGAACGGCCCGATGGGTGTTTTTGAGATGCCAAAATTTCAACATGGCACCAAAACAGTTGCAGTCGCAATCGCAGAAGTCACACAAAAAGGTTCTTTCTCTCTCGTAGGTGGTGGTGATTCAGTTGCCGCTGTCAATCAATTCGGCTTTGCGGATAAGGTAAGCTATGTATCCACGGGTGGTGGTGCCATGCTGGAGTATTTTGAAGGGAAAATACTTCCGGGGATAGCTGCTGTTTCAGATATTTAGGAAAGCATCGGGTACATTTTTCTATAAATATATTTTTCTGTCCTGTTTTTTTAGTTGAAATTTATAACGCATTGTAAACTCTTTCTATGAAAAAAATATTCCTCCTGTCGTTTGTCTCTTTTGTTTGCCTAGTGAACCTTACTGCACAAAAAATAGTTCCCATCGAACACAATGGGAAACAGTATGAAGTGTTGGATATGACTTCAAAAGGCAAGATAACCTGGGGAGGTTATAATGAAGAAGTTGCCGGTGATGCTGCCAAAAGCGAATCAGACGGTGCAACAAATACCAAAGCGATAGTTTCTTTTGTTGGAAATAATGCTGGGTTTGAGGGCAAACCTTATCCTGCCAGGTTGTGCATCGAGGCAACCAATGGCGATAAGGATGACTGGTACCTGCCTTCAAAAGATGAGGCTGATGCGATTTTTGTATTTAAAGATAAATTTAAAGTAGAAGAAAGAGGGTCTATCTGGACATCAACTGAAGCAAATGCCAATCAAGCAGTTACTAAATACTGGTACACTGGAGCCTTTTATAATAACATGAAGGTGGAAGAGTTTCATTTCGTTTGTATCAGGAAAGTTGAGTAATGTCTGGGTCTTTGCGTATTTATTGTTTCCTCACTTCAATAATCCTATCATTATTACCGCCATTGCCGGTGCAGATATAAACTTTACCACCAGGAGAAATACATACATCTCTCATTCGTCCATAGCTGTTCACAAAAAATTCAGTAGTTGAAGCTATGCTGGTGTAGGAAGCGTCTAATTTCAACTGATACATCCTCGATTCTTTTAAAGCAACCATCAGTAATGAATTTTTCCATTGCGGTATAAGATCATTATTGTAATAATCCAAACCACAAACTGCAATTGTTGGTGTCCATGCTTTCAACGGTTCTCTTACATTATTAGCCGTGCAAAAAGTTTGTTCTGCACCTCCATCACAAAAACCATGAACAGTTGGCCAGCCATAATTTCTTCCCTTCTCAATAATATTTAATTCATCATCGGTGCTTGGCCCATGTTCAGAACTGTACAAAATATTATTAGCAAACACTAAACCTTGCGGATTACGATGTCCCCAACTCCAGTATGCATTGCCTGCAACAGGATTGTCAGATGGAACAGACCCATCCAGATTTAACCGTAATATTTTACCACTTGTAGAGGAAATATTTTGTGGCAGCGATTGATTGGAAGCATCACCGGTTGTAATAAATAATTTAAAATCAGGTGTAATTAAAAGACGGCAACCATTATGAATAGATGAGGCTGCCATGTTTTCAATGATAGTAACCGGACTTGTAAGCGTAGTTCCAGTGTAAGTAAATCGTACAATCTTTTCTTTGTAACCACCGGAGTTGTAATTATAGGCCACAAATACTTGTGGGGTGGTTGAAAAATTCGGATGCAATACCATGCCAAGAAGCCCTCCCTCACCAATAGAAACTACTTCCGTAATTGTATGAAGTAATGAAACCGTTCCGGTAGCAGGATTTACCCGGCTAATTTTTCCGCCCCGTTCTGTCATCCAGATAAAATTATCAGGTCCCCATAAAATCTCCCAGGGGTAATTTAATCCCTGTACAATTACTGAATCTTTAATAGCAACTGAACCAACCGGAGGAGGTGTTGTATTATTATTATTAGTTGATTTCTTGCATTGAGAGCAAGCCATCAATGCAAGTATAGCAACAATGTGTACTTTTTTTACCACACTCATAAATACTAAATTAGTTGAAAGATGCGCCAAAACCATGCCGCAGAGATACCAAATTCGTCGTTTCACCGGCAACCAGACTTGATCAACCGAAAATTTACCTTGCCGAACTGCTGAAAATACTAATTTTACAACTTAATAAAAACTACTACAATGAAAGGAACCCGTAACATTACTTTATTAGTTATTCTAGGCCTAGTCCTTATTCTTGGTGTGTGGGGCTGTGGCGGCTACAATGGACTTGTAAAGCAGGACGAAAAAGTGAAAAATACCTGGAATAATGTAAATACTGAATATCAAAAAAGATCAGACCTGGTAGCAAACCTTGTGAATACAGTAAAAGGTGCTGCCAACTTCGAACAGGAAACGTTGACTAAACTTGTAGAAGCAAGAGCAAAAGCTACTTCTATTAATTTGACCGCAGACCAGCTTACACCGGAAAACATGGCAAAATTCCAACAGGCACAAAGCCAGATGTCAGGTGCGCTGAGCAGGTTGCTGGTGGTGGTTGAAAACTATCCTGATCTAAAAGCCAACCAGAACTTTCTGCAGTTGCAGGGTTCGCTGGAAGGAATTGAAAACGATGTTCGTAATTCAAGAAAGAATTTCAATGATGCGGTCAATACTTACAACACAAAAGTAAGATCGTTTCCAATGAACATGCTGAGTGGTATATTCGGCTTTAGTAAAAAAGAAGGCTTCAAAGCTGATGAAGGTGCTGAGAAAGCTCCTAAAGTAGAATTCTAAGCACAAGCAATATGCAACAAAAGAAATTAACCGGCTACATAGTTGGGGGTGCAATTCTGCTTATACTTGTCCTTTGGAGTTTTGCTTCTTATAATTCATTGGTAAAGAAAGAGGAGAAAGTAAAACTGCAATGGTCGGAAGTACAGAATACTTACCAGCGTCGTCTCGATCTGATTCCCAATTTGGTGAATGTGGTAAAAGGTCTTTCTGATTTTGAGCAAACCACCCTGGAGAAAATTGCGGAAACAAGAAGCAGGGCACTTTCTGGTTTATCAAATAATGAATTGACGGGACAGAATTACCAGCAACAAAAACAGTTACAGGATACATTAGCTGCCGCAGCCAACAGAATGATTGTGCAGATAGAGAAATATCCAACCTTAAAAGGTACAGCTGCTTATGCTGGTTTGCAAACACAACTGGAAGGAACAGAACGAAGAATAAAAGTGGCTCGAAATGATTTTAATGCAGCCGTGGCAATTTATAACAGGAAAGTACGAAGCTTTCCCACCAATATGACGGCTGGCTTGTTTGGATTTAAAAAGAAAGAAGGGTTTGAAGCTACCGCAGGAACTGATAAAAGCGTAGAAATAAAATTTTGATGAAACTATTTCCCTGGCAAAAAAGAAAGTCGTTGTTCAACGAAGAAGACACAAGGCTTATAGCTAAAGCTATCCGCCATGCTGAGCAACGCACCAGTGGGGAGGTTAGGGTTTTTGTAGAAAGCCGCTGTAGCTGGGTAGATGCTATCGACAGGACAGCAGAAATTTTCTTTACTTTAAAAATGGAGCAAACCGAACAGCGAAATGCTGTGTTGGTTTATGTTGCTCTTAAAGATCATCAGTTAGCGGTTTTTGGAGACGAGGGTATCCATAAGAAAGTGGGAGCAGAATACTGGAACAATGTAGTTCGGGAAATGTTGGCCAGTTTTGATAAACAGTATTATGCAAAGGGCATTGCCGAATGTGTAATCCAGATCGGAGATGCATTAACTAAGCATTTCCCTTTTGAAAGAGACACAGACAGAAATGAATTACCGGACGAAATTGTGTTCGGCAAATAACTCATGAAACGTTTACTCTTAATACTAACGACTTTTTTTTCTTTTTGTGCTGCATCTGCACAGATGGAAAAAATTATTTCTACACCTCCCAGCCCACCCAAACTTGTAAATGACTATACCAACACACTAACACCCCAACAGAAAGAGGCATTAGAAACAAAGCTTGATAAGTATAATGACAGTACTTCAAACCAGATCGCAGTTGTAATAGTTGAATCAAAAGATAATTATTCTATCGAAGATGCTGCAATAGAATTAGGAAGGAAATGGGGAGTAGGAAACAAGGAATTTAACAATGGAGTAGTGATCCTTGTTGCAAAAAAAGACAGGAAAGTAACTATTCAGGCGGGTTATGGATTGGAAGGTGCTATTTCTGATCTAACAGCAAAAAGTATAATTGATAACGAGGTTACTCCCAATTTTAAAGCAGGGAACTATTACAGGGGTCTTGATGAAGCAACAGACAATATTATTAAAGCAGCCGAAGGAAGATATAAAGCTCCGGCTAATTATGCGAGTAAAAAGAAGAAAGGGCTTAGTATAAGCACCATCATATTTATTATCATTATTCTTATCGTAATCTTTAGTGGTGCCGGGCCGGGCGGTGGCACTTATGTATCAAGAGGTGGTTTTGGTGGCTGGAGTGGTGGAGGTGGCAGCGGTTGGTCTGGTGGTGGAGGAAGTAGCGGCGGCAGTTTTGGAGGATTTGGTGGTGGTAGCTTTGGCGGTGGAGGATCCAGTGGCAGTTGGTAAAAAATATTTCAACAGAACAAAAAATAAAAGCCTTCCACATAAAAAACGGAAGGCTTTTACTTTAACGACTATAAAGCCCCTTTAGGGGTTGGGGTTAAAACCCCTTCTTATCTTCTTCTGGTAACTTTGATTTAATATAATTAACCAAATCCTGCAAGGCTGTATTGTTGGCATTATCCTTTGCTTCTTTGACTTTTTTGGTTAAAATTCCTTTTAGTATTATGCCATTGATGTAAGGATTAGTTTGGTTTTTGAAGTTTTCCGGAACTTCATCACGGAATTTAACAATGGCATCTATTCCCCGTTTCACTAAATCAATATCTTTCAAAGCTCCCAGATATTCATTAAGAGAATTAAGTGCATTAAATTTTCCTTCGCTCATTGGCATCTTTTCAAACCCTCCGATTAATTCTTCGGCCATACTCTCATCACCAGACTTTGCAATCATCGTCATAATTGTTTCTTTCAAAAAACCCTTTGAAGGAGTTTTTGAAAGTTCTTTAGCTATTAACATGGCAGCATCTTCATCTATTAATGATAGGGCTTCTAGAGCATTACCTGAAACAGAGTAAGAAGAATCCCTGGTGGCCGCTTTAAACAGATCAGCATATTCCGGTTTCTTATAGACACCCAATTTACTGATGGCATTTGCACGAACAGTTGATTTTTTATCATTGTTTGCCAGGTCCATTAAAATAGGTTCCACTTCTTTTTTCACCTTTTCATCTTTCAGATTCATCACTGAAAGAGTGTAATTCCGTAATCCCTGATATTTATCTTTCAAAGCGGTTTTTAAAAACTCTACTGCTTTGGGATCTTTCTGATTTTTTCCGGCAAATGCTATGGCCTCCCTTCTGTCTACATAACCACCTGCATATTTATATTGGTGAATATAATTGTCAAGAGTCTTATTATCCTTTTTTGTCCAGAGCATCGTTTTATCTCCATCCACATTTAACAGGTCAGGTCTTTTTGTATAGTTGAAGGTAAATGTATCAACTGCATTATTAGCCCATACATGATGACGTACTTTATTTGCGCCATCATAAATATCAATAGCAAGAGGCAGGTTGAAAATTTTACTACTTTTTTGTGTTTGCTTCACAATCACATTCACTTTCCCGGCTGCATCATCATACACATAATCTATATCCACACTGGGATTGCCGCTACCAAAATACCATTGATTAAAATAGGGATTCAAATCACGGCCGGTCACTTCTTCAAATGCCAGGCGAAGCTGGTGTGCTTCAGCCGACTTGAATTTATTGGTGGTTAAATAATTATTCAGGGATTTAAAAAAGGCACTGTCGCCAATCCATGTTCTCAACATATGTAGAATCCGGCCCCCCTTGTTATAACTCACTGCGTCAAACATGTCTTCTTTATCATGGTAATAAAAACGAACAAGATCTTTTTTCTCGCTACCACTTTGCAGGTATCCCTGCATGTCGTTATAGTTTTGTTCATCACCTGCATCTTTTCCATATTTGTATTCATCCCATAGCGTTTCACTATAGTTGGCAAAAGATTCATTTACCGTAAGGTTACTCCAGCTTTCTGTCGTTACGTAATCACCAAACCATTGATGAAAAAGTTCATGTGCAATGGTGCTTTCCCAGTTATTCCCATCTACTAATTCTCTTGCATCCTGCTGTGCACCTTCCTGGTGCAGGGTGGCGGTAGTATTTTCCATTGCACCGGCCACAAAATCTCTACCCGTCATTTGTGAATATTTTATCCAGGGATATTCTACACCGGTAACTTTTGAGAAAAATGATATCATTTCCGGAGTGTTGCCAAAAATCTTTTTAGCAACAGCAGCATATTCAGGCTCCACATAGTAATTTACTTCTTTGTCTTTGTATTTATCCTTAATAACTGCATAATCGCCTACGCCTACAAAAAATAAATAAGGTGCATGTGGCAGATCCATTTTCCAGTAATCTGTTCTTGTACCATCTGCATTTTTCTTTTGAGAAACTAATTTGCCGTTTGATAATGTGACGTATTTATTGTCTACAGTCACTGTCAGCTCTTGAGTACAGCGTTGGTTCGTCTTGTCAATAGTCGGGAACCAGGCAGAGCTTGACTCTGTTTCTCCCTGCGTCCATATTTGAGTCGGCTTGTTTTTATCTTCTCCTTTAGGGTTAATAAAATACATCCCCTTTATTCCAAGCATTGCCCCTTGGCTGTATTTTTGATCAAATTCATCTGGCTTTGCAGTATAATCAATGTATATGGTATAGCTTTCATTCGACTTATAAGTTCTATCCAATTTAATTCTCAGGTTAAAATCGTCATACCCATATTTCAACGAAATCTGTTGAGTCCCTTTTATAATAGCCACTTTTTTAATCTCCATTCCTTTCGCATCTAAGTTCAATGAGTCAGTAGAGTAGAAATGTGGTTTCAATGTTATCCATGCCTTTCCATATAAATAGGATTTGCTGAAATCTGGTTTTATCTCCAGTTTAGTGTGTACGAGGTTATTGATTTTAGTGGCCGTTTCCCGATAATCTTTTTTCCATGTTGTATCGGCTGTAGGTTGAGCATAAACGGCAGAACCTGTAGCCAGAATAAAAAAAGCAAGCAATATTTTCTTCATTTGAATAATTTAAGTTCCGCAAATTTAGAGTAGTCATGGTTTATTGGCTTATCAAAATGATAAATGGTTACTGTATTTAACAAGTTGTTACAGCCTTTGTTGGAGAAGTCAATGGATTTCAAGTATTTTTGCTGTATTAACCCAATTCCGGAAAAATGAAAAAACTACAACTAGCCCTTTTCTTTTTGCTGGTAGTTCTTACCGCTTCATCGCAAAAAGTTTACTTCGCTTATATACAAACAGAAGCTGAGCAGCCTTTTTATGTAAAATTAAATGACAAGATCAGTAGCTCCACTGCTTCAGGTTATATCATTATACCTAAATTGCTGGATTCCAGTTATAGTTTTTCTATTGGCTTCCCTCAAAACAAATGGCCAGAACAAAATTTCATAATCACTATTAACAAGAGAGATCATGGGTTTTTATTAAAAAATTTTGGTGAAAAGGGTTGGGGACTTTTTGATCTGCAAACACTAAGCATACAAATGTCCATATCTGGCAAGGCAAGTATAAGTAAGAAGCCTGAAATAGAGATCGGCACGGTCTCAGAATTTACAGAAATGCTTTCCCGGGCAGCTAACGATCCTTCATTGTTGGAAAAACCAAAAATGTCTGAAGTTGAAAACAAAAAAACTGAAATTTCATTTCAGGAATTGAAATCAAAAGAAGCCCCAAAAGTAGATCTGGAAATACCCGTTTCTACAAACAGTTTAGAAGTTGTTCAAATGCCGGTTGTTAAAAATGAAGATCCAAAAACTGAAATAAAGGAAACAGATTTTGGAAATTCAATTCAATCTTCAGACCAATCAATTGCAAAAAAGGAAGATAGTATTGCAGAAGAAAAAAAAAAGGATATAACAAAACCTGTTGTATCACTTGAAAAGTCAGTAGAAAAAGTAGAAGAAACTGTAACTGAAGTACAAAAGAAACCCATTTCACCAACTAAAGAAGCTGAAGGCCTAGTCGTTGAAACTTTTAAATCTACACAAATAAAAAAATGGTCAGAAAGTTCCACCACAGAAGGCTTTGGTCTTGTTTTTATCGATGAAAACGAAAATGGGCAAAAAGACACTATTCGTCTGCTTATCCCAAACCAAAAGCCAATATTTGACATAGCAAAGGAGGATTCGCCGGATAAGAAAAAAGCTCTGGTTATTAACGCAGATGGGCCACAAAAAGAAAATATTGAAATAACAACTAACGTAAATTCACAAACAACTGAAAAAAATACTGTACTAAAAAACATCTGCATTGAAACAGCCAGCGAAAAAGATTTTTATTTATTACGCAAAAACATGGCAGCCGTACTCAGTGATGAAGAAATGATTGCAGAGGCAAAAATATATTTTAAAATAAAGTGCTTTACTTCAGCACAATTAAAAAATCTAAGTACCTTATTTTTGAATGATGAAGGGAAATACAAATTCTTTAATGCTTCTTACAAATATGTTTATGATGTGGAATCCTTTAATACGCTGCTATCAGAATTTAAGGACGAATATTTTGCCGGCCAATTTAAAGCAATGATTCGCAATTAAAAGAACTATGCACCGGTATTTCTTAGAAGTAGCTTACAAAGGCACTGCATACAGCGGTTTTCAATCTCAGCATAATGCAAATTCTATACAAGCTGAAATCGAAAAGGCGGTTGAAATTATTCAGAAAGAAAAATGTTCAATGACTGGTTCATCCAGAACGGATGCCGGAGTTCATGCCTTGCAGAATTTTTTTCACTTCGATACAGTTCTTCCTGTCCTTCAGTGGGAAAAGATACAAAATGAGTCTCATCTCGTTTATATGTTAAATGCAATTCTGCCTGCAGATATTGTAATAAAAAATATCAAAGAAGTTTCACAGGATCTTCATTGTCGTTTCGATGCTATTAGCCGGGAATACAATTATTATATATATCAGGGAAAAAACCCTTTTCTTAAAGACAAAGCTTATTTCTTTCCTTATAAACTGGATTTGGAAAAAATGCAAAAGGCAGCAGCACTAATAAAAGAGTGTACAGATTTCACTTCATTTTGCAAACGTAAAACACAGGTTAAATCATTTATATGTCATATCGAAGAAAGTAGCTGGTTTATAAAAGACAATACCTTGATATACAAAGTTATATCCAATCGGTTTTTAAGAGGAATGGTTCGGGCTTTAACAGCTACAATGCTAAAAATTGGCCGGGGAACTATTTCATTGAATGAATTAAGGGTAATAATAGAGGCCAAAGATTGTACTAAGGCAAGTTTCGCAGTTCCTGCTCATGGTTTGTTCTTAATTCGTGTCAACTACCCAAATACGTATAATGCAATAACAAAACGAGGCTTTCAGCAGTAACATCGCTATCATTTTCTGTTCTGGCTGTACATTACAAGTCCGGCACTATGCCAGCCCACATTGCATCACCGGGCTTTTCATTTCCATCCGGCAGCCCTTCAGCAAAAGTAATTCTGATCGCCATTTGCAAACAGTCTACAAAAGATTTCAAAAGTTGTTTCAAATTGGGCCAAAGTTTTTTTGTCAGCAAACGCTTACTGGCACTGCATTCTTCTGATTTATACTGGTTTTATTTGTAAAAGAGTTTGCTAAGAATTTTTTCACCCTTATCTTCGCCGCCCGTTCAAATAAAACGGGCTAGTTCTCTGAAGATAATGTGAAAAGACGACGAGGCAAATGTGAACAAATCTATGCCTTAAAATTTGCTGGTAAGTTACAAAGTCTTACCTTTGCCGTCCGCCTTAAAAAAAAGGTGACAGTTCTTCACAAAACAAGTTGATTATCACTCCAAAAGACGCTGATTTTATTGAAAAATAAATGATGAAAAATTTGGTAGAAATAATACGGCCCTTACCTTTGCACTCCGTTTGAAAAAACGGTAATGGCAATCAGGATTAATTCTGTTGTCATCCCTGGCAAAGCGAGGGACAAAAGATCTTTGAAAGTTAGGAAACAATAGCATCTGTTTCGATTAACGTTGAAACAGAAAAACAAAAGGTAAGTCAAGCGAATAACATTTCGAATTGACATATTAATTTTCTTAAGAGAATTTTATACTGTCAGTATCAAACAACAACATTTACAATGGAGAGTTTGATCCTGGCTCAGGATGAACGCTAGCGGCAGGCTTAATACATGCAAGTCGAGGGGCAGCGCAGTGTAGCAATACATGGGCGGCGACCGGCAAACGGGTGCGGAACACGTACAGAACCTTC
>JANNQR010000051.1:0-88126 GCA_031400855.1 Chitinophagaceae bacterium
GGATTACCAGAGCCGGACATCAGTTGCTTTATTGAAATACCTGATGAAAGAATATTGGGGTATCAGCCCTGAATTAGTCCACGCCACGGATGAAGATTACCGGAAAGAAATAACAGGAACAACAGCCGGGTTGGTAATTGGTGACCGGGCTTTTGAACAAAGGAAGATCTCTACGTTTATTTATGATCTTGGGTCGGAGTGGAGAAAAATTACCGGTCTTCCATTTGTATTTGCTGCATGGATAAGTACTAAGAAATTGTCGGATGATTTTATTAAAATTTTTAATGAAGCGAATGCAATGGGTTTGAGGCATATTGATGAGATCGTAAAGGAAACCCCTTTCGATCTCTATGATCTTTCCAAATATTATAACCTTCATCTGAGCTACCGGCTGGATGAGCAGAAAAAGAAAGGAATGGAGTTATTTCTTAAATACATATCTGTATAATTCAGTTCGGTTGTTTATTCCCGGTTTCTGAGTCTTTTGCAATAAATTTGATGAAATGATCCCAGTTACAAAAACATATTTGCCCCCGTTTGAAGATTATGTAAAACAATTAAAAAGGGCCTGGGGGAGGGGATGGATCACCAATAACGGCATCCTCGTTGCTGAGTTGGAGGCAAAGCTGAAAGAATATCTTGGCGTTGATCATTTGTTGTTTTGCACAAATGGAACTATTGTGCTTCAAATGGCTCTTAAGGTTTTGAATATTACAAAAGAAGTGATCACTACTCCTTTTTCTTATGTAGCAACTACTAACGCAATTTTATGGGAGAAATGTGAACCGGTGTTTGTTGATATTGATAAAAATGATTTTTGCATTGATCCCACAAAAATCGAAGCTGCCATTACAGAAAATACCCAGGCGATAATGGCCACTCATGTATATGGTTCTCCATGCAATATTGATGCTATCGGGGAAATAGCGGTTCGTCATAATCTGAAAGTTATATATGATGGAGCCCATTGTTTTGGTTCACTATATACTAATAAACATGTACTCAGCTACGGGGATATCAGCACCTGTAGTTTTCATGCCACCAAATTATTTCATACCGTGGAAGGCGGCTGTATCATCACAAATGATGCGGCCATTGCTGAACAGTTATACCTGTTCAGGAGTTTTGGGCATATTGGTGATGATTATTTTTCAATCGGTATCAATGGCAAGAATTCGGAGTTTCATGCGGCAATGGGCCTTGCCAATCTGCCCCAGCTTCCCGGCATCATGCAGCGCAGGAAACAAGTTTGCAAATTGTATGATCAATTGCTGGCGCCGCTGAATCTGCAATATCAAAAGCCGCTGCCGGGTACACAATACAATTATGCTTACTATCCGGTTGTGTTTAAAGATGAAGCATGTTTGTTGCAGGTATTAGCAGCATTAAAAGCCGGAGGGATAGAACCCAGGCGATATTTTTATCCATCACTTAATAAACTGCCATATATTAAGAAATATGTTCCCTGCAAAGTATCCGAAGAAATTTCCGGTAGGGTGTTGTGTTTGCCTTTGTATGACAGCATTGCGCCGGAAGAAATAGAAAAGATTTGTAAAATAATTTTTTCTGCCCTGCAATAAGTCATTCATGTATTCAACTTATTTCTATTTCCCTTTTTCACACATCAGGAAGATGCTGGAACAAAGATCAGGGTATAGTTGACCAAGCTGGTAACAACCTTCAAGATATTCCTTTGAAATAATATCGGTGGCTAATAACCTGTCCCATTGAAAATTGGCAAGGGCTTTAAAAAATATACCTGAACGATAAACCACCTTGAGGCCGGCTGCTTTTGCAGTTGCTTCTAAAGTATCAAATGTATAAGTAATTTTATGTCCATGTTCAGCTTCTGCAGGAGTCACGGCAGTATTATGTGAGATCAATCCCATTTTAACGGCAATCTGTCTTGAAGGGGCATTGGCATTGGGGCATACTAAAAAGAAACGGCCATCATCAGCGAGCCACTCGTTATTGACCCTCTTCAAAACTGCGACCGGGTCATCAATATGTTCCAGGACATGTGTTAAAACAATATTACTGTATTTAGTGTGTAATGTTGCTGTTTCAAAAGATGAGTGAACAAATTTCACTTTGTTTCCCAATGCTTCCTTCGAAATTTCTATCGCCTGATCAGAAACTTCCATACAGGTAATATCTTCAAAAAAGGGCAGGAGCCTTTTTGTAAAATAACCCTTAAAGCTTCCCAACTCAAGTATATTACCCTTTTTAAAAAATGGCTCAAAAGATTTTAGCATGAACGGGTGCATGACTTCATAGTCAAAATCGTAACCATATTTATGATCAGAAGTATCCAATAATTCTTTGTTGTAGTCTCTTTGCTTGCTCATATTCTTTATTTTATTTCCAATTTCAGAGTAAGGTCGTCACCCCGTGTCAATGATTGTTTAAATTGATGTTTTTCATAAAAACTAATAGCGGGGGCATTGTACTTATTTACTTCCAGGTTTATTTCAACATACTTATTTTTAACTGAATGGGTGATACAATTTTTCAATAACAAAGAGGCGATACCCTTTCCCATAAATTCTTCTTTAACGCTTATGTTTGTTATGAACACAGATCTTTTATCATCCGTGCTATAATAAGCAGCAACCAATCCGACTAACTGGTGATCACTCCATGCCTCAAATGTCACAGCTTTTTCAAATAATTTTTTTGCATAAGAGCCAAGGCCGGTTCTTTCACTTAACGGAGGTGTAAAATTATTATTGCAGTCTGTTAAATGCAAAAAAATATTTTTTTCTGTAGCTGTCTTTGTCTGATATGTGATCGGGGTTGTATCCATTTTACTCTTCTAAAATGGCTAATCCAAAACCATAGCGGCCAAATTCATTTCCATTGTATAACATATAAACTTTATCATCACATTTAAAAATATGCGGATAGCATTGCATCTCATTGTCCCATCCCTGTTCAGAAAAATGGATGCCGGCGTTTGCATCATCTCTTACCCAATTTGTCAGATCTTCTGACCATGCATAACCAAGCCTGTAGCCCCGTTCTTTGTTTTTTCTGAAGCCGATGGCCTCCCGGTAACAAAAATACATGTGATATTTATTGCCATGCTTTATTACGGTCGGTAGGGCCTGGCATTCATCTTCATTTAATGAGTTTTCGATAATTGGTTTGCCTTCTTTTATCCAATTGATGCCATCGGATGAAGTAGCATAGGCAATTTTATAAACCCTTGCTGTTTCTTCTTCTGAATTATCAATCCATCTGGTTCCATAAATATACCACATATGAAAAATATTTTCATACACAGATACAAAACCATCACCGACAAGGAAAGGCTCATGTAAGGAAGAAGTTAAAACAGGGCCGCTGCCAATTTTTGTAAAAGTCAGACCGTTGTCTTCACTGTAAGCAAGTCCAACAGAAGTTTCCACTGATACAGATACCCGCCGGCTCCATCCGCAAGTATAAGCCATGATCTTTTCATGATGTCTTAATGGATTGATGGGAAAAATTCCGTGTTCATCAAATGTACCGGGGTCACCTAAATTAATAACAGGAGCTGAAGATATGTTGAGGATGGCTTCAAATTTTTTATCGATATCTATAAATGCAATATGACTCAGGAATTTTCCCGTCGCTTCTCTTTCCCGGGTGGAAAAATAAATCCTTACGAAATTGTCAAAGACAAGTGTTTGCGGTGATTGTGCAAATTCTTTGCAGTTGTTTGGAAGATTATATTTTGTGGGATCAAATAGTTGTCCCTTTTTTATCCATTTCATTTTGCAGTGATGAGAGTCATTACTTAATTTTTATTGTAACCGGGCAATACCAAAACCATACCGGCCAACCTGGTTGCCAAGATAAAGCATATAAATATTTCCATCCAGTTCAAAAACATGCGGATAACTGATCATTTCACTATCCCATCCTTTTTCCGATATATCTATCCCAGCTTTCGAATCATCCCGGGTCCAGTTTACCAGGTCTTCCGAATAAGCATAACCAATTCTGTATCCTTTTTCTTTTCCCCTGAAATTTAAACTGTGGCGATAACAGAAGAACATATGATACATATTCTTAAAGAAAAAAACATCCGGGCTGGCCTGCGCTTCATTTTCCTCAACCTTATTTTCAATTAAATTCTTATCCGCTTTTATCCAATTTATTCCATCATCAGAAATGGCCATTCTTATCTTATAAACAGGTTCTGGTTTTTTGTTATCATAGATCCATTTACTCCCGGCAATATAAAAAAGATACCAGCGGTCATTAAATCGCCTGATCTTCGGACCGCTAAGGACAAAAGGTTCATTTATACTATAGGATAGAATGGGGCCGTTGCCTGCTTTTGTAAAAGTTTCACCATTGTCTTTGCTTATCGCCATACCGATAGCCACATTGAATGGTACGGATTCGCATCTTGTCCAACCTCCATAATATGCAATAACATCGTTACCATTTCTTGCAACAGATACGGGGTATGTACCGAACTCATCAAATGTCCCTCGTTCTCCAAGTTGAAAAATCGGCATTTGGGCTATATTGATAATTTCAAATAGTTTTTTCCTGTTAAGGTCCAGATAAGCAGAGTAGCTGACGTATTGTCCATTTTCATCCGGCGCAGGTCTGCATGAAAAATACACCCTGATAAATGTATCAAAGATCAAAGTAGCAGGAGCCTGTGCAAATTCATGCAACCAGGTTTTACCTTTTACTTCTGTCGGGTCAAAAATTTTTCCTATTTTTTTCCACTCAAACATTCTTTCATCATTGTTTTAATAAACAGATCGATACTTATAGTAATTCATATGAATAGTCCAGGTATTCTTGAATTTTATTCTTTGAATTAAACATCATTACATCTATGATTGATAAAAATGGAACAAATTTATCTCCGAATTGCGGATAGCTAAAATCTGAGGTCTTTATAAAATGCAGATTAATACCACTTGTCTTGAAATTTTCTTTTTTATAAAGATCAACTCCGCCGATGGGGTTTATATATTCTGTTGCTTTCCGGATTTTACAAATTTCTATGACTTTTTGGTCAGACTTCAGGGCATGGTCAATAGGGATTGAAGATGAAATAACAAATGGGGATTTTATTGAAAGATACTCTTTGAGTAAGGATAATGAATTTAAGATAAACCGGAAAAGGTTGTTTTCGTCAAATGAAATTGATTTTTCTATTACCGGGTATGTTGCAGCGAAGTAAGGAGCTTTATTATATGCTTCAGTAATCTTATTCAGCATTTTTTTTCTATCGGAGGGCCAGCTGTCAGCAAGCTGCCTGTCCTTTATATCAAGATAGTCCGAATCTTTTTTCAGCGGGAAAGTGATATATGTATCTTTTCCGTTCAAAAGGATCCTGTTCCTGTTTATCCAGCCTTTTTTTGAAAACTGGATATTATCGTAAATGATAAATTCATCTGCCAGGTTCATTAATTGAAAATAACCAATGTATGGAAACAGGTAAGGCTGCATAATGGCTAATTTCATAGATTTGCCTTTTATTACGGGTAACAACAGAGTTTATTTTTTAACAATCCCTGCAAATGTAATTACAAAAATCCCAATGGGGTTCTTAATTAATAACTCCCGGGTTTGAAAAAATTGTTTGAATAAAAAGGTAGCGTACATTAGCATAAATTAAACTGTTCGGTATAAATTCACTATCAATTCATAATGCTAAAGTAAATGGACAATTACACAACCCTGACAAAGGTTAATCTTGAGGATAGATTCACTATGGCATCTGATGGGATTTATTATGCACACCAACCTATTTATGGTTACCGGACAACCAAAGGCTCTACAAGTTGTATAGCAAGGTATATGGTAACAAAATCAATTTTAAATGCTTTAAACAAATATAACTTTAAGTCATTTGCTGACATAGGTGGAGCAGAGGGTTATACGGCGAATCTTGTAAGAAAGTTGTTTAACGCTGAAGTTGTATCAACAGACCTGTCAGAGAATGCCTGTAAAATGGCAAACGAAATATTTGGAATCAAAACAATACCTGCTGATATACATAATTTGCCATTCAAGGAGGGTGAATTTGATATTGTTCTTTGCAGCGAAACAATTGAACATGTAACCGATTTCAAGAAGGCAATCAACGAGTTATTGAGAATTGCAAAAGACGTTTTAGTGATAACAGTACCGCATGAATCAAAAAAAATTGTTGCAAAAAACATAGCAAATAAACCCCCCCATGCCCATATCCATTATTTTGATATTAAGACACTTGATTATTTAACTGAAATTGGTTTGAAGATAGAATATGAAAAAACACTATCACCACTTTTGATTATCCCAAGAGTAATAGCTGAAGGGTTTAAGAAACCGTCAAATAAACTGCATTATAAGGTTTATAATTTTTTTACCCCTTTGTTTAGAAAAATATTTGGCATCAAAACTGCAAATTGGCTGACAAATATTGATAGGAAAGTGGCAAAATCATTTGGATTTTATCAAGGAATAACATTCATTATTGAAAAGAATAAAAATTCCAGAAAAGGGGATGTCACCTGCATATATGCTGAATCTTTTACAGATATAAAAGTAAACGAGCATAAAATAAGATAGTCTTCGCCCAATCGGGTATGCTGGGGAAGTATACCCGAGTGTGTACCGTCAGCACTATCTGTATAGAAAGTTAGCTAATTTCAGAGACAGTTTCCATTATTAACCTTAAAATTAAAAGTTATGGAAACCAATCACAAGCAGCTAAAAAATATTTGTTTAATAAATATGCCCCGGATAATTTTACAGAAACCTGAATGAATGGAAAAGGCTTTGTTAAGTGTTTGTTTTATTTGTTACAACCAGTCTGATTTTATCAGGCAAGCATTGGACAGTGTGTTGGTTCAAAAAATAAATTTTAATTGGGAGATACTCATTGCGGATGATTGCAGTACGGATGGGACCAGGGAGATCGTTTTGGATTATCAGTCCAGGTATCCGGAGTTGATCAGGGTTTTGTTCAGAGAAAGCAATTTAGGGCCGGCGAAAAATTTTATGGACCTGATTAATTCAGCAGAGGGCAAATATATTGCATACCTGGAAGGGGATGATTACTGGACGCTTGATACTAAGTTGCAGCAGCAAGTGGATTTTTTGGAAGAGCATCCGTCGTTCGCAATTTGTTGTACAGATTGCATGGAGACTTATTCAGAGGACCTGACAGATCCTGCAAACCATCTTTTTGGTGGACCAGGCAGCCAAACAGAAACTTCTGCCAATGAACTTATTTTCAGAAATTATATTCAAACATGTACGGTTGTTTTCAGGAATAAGCTTTTTGAAAAATTTCCTGAATGGTATACTGATTTGAAAATAGGGGACTGGCCATTGCATCTGTTGAATGCACAATATGGCGCTATAAAATTTATTCCGGTTGTATCAGCAGTTCACCGCAATCATTCTTCTGGTCTTTGGAGTTCAAGAAATATATTATCAAGGACATATGAGATAATTTCCATGTTTGATAAGCTGGAACGCTATACTGCTCTTGGCCAATTACCCAGTTTTAAACAATCAAAAAGTAATATTTATTTATCATCTGTGAAGTATCATTTAAGGAAATGTGAAGTGAGTAAGGCGATCCGTAACTTTTTTAAGGGAGTTTATATATATCCGATGAATTTAGTTAACCGAAAAAAACCTGTATAATAAATGTCTCCTGTTTACCTGGCAAGAAAAGTAATTAATAAGTTTTCATTACTTTCTAAAAATAAGCAATGTAATATTTGCGAAAAAAAAGTTTTTGATTTCCTGCCTTTGCCGGGTTATTATTTAAAGAATTTTAAGAAATATGGTTTCCCGCATACACAAAAAGGGGCTTTTGAAACCATTGATACCAATCACTTTTTCTGTCCGCAATGCTACAGTACCGACCGGGAAAGGCTGTATGCCTGGTATATGAAAAAGTTTGTATTGTTTACAAAAGATGAAACGATACTGGATTTTGCCCCTTCCAAAGGATTCATCAATTGGGTGAAACAAAATTATGACTGCAGGTATGTCACCGCTGACCTTTTTATTGAAGGAATGGATGTGAAAACGGATATTGAAAATATGGATGTATTTACAGATGGGAGTTTTGATTTTGTCATCTGTTCTCATATCATGGAGCATGTAAAGAATGACCAACAAGCCATGAATGAAATATTCAGGATATTAAAAAAATCTGGCAGAGCTATTATTATGACCCCCATCTTAATTGATTTTGAAAGCATTGATGAAGATCCTTCCTGTACAGACCCAGCCGAAAGGTGGCATCGTTTTGGCCAGGACGATCATATCAGGTTGTATTCCCAAAAAGTATTTACAGAAAGGCTTAGAAAGGCTGGTTTCGGGGTAGAACAAATTACCGGTTTGGATATCCCTGTTGCTGACATCAACAAATACGGGCTTCCTGAAAATATTGTTTTGTACATATGCAATAAGTACATGTTTTGAGCAATTAATAATCTCAATTTGTATTATCAGATTCTAAATTTCACTGATAGTTTAAGTTGAGTATCTCGAAAAATTTTACAGTAATCTGTAATACAAATGGTGATTGTCCTGAATAATTGATTAAACTTACACATGCTCAATTGAATGTCTAAAAAATTATATCCAGGGTAAGAGTTTTTTATTTTAACTTAATCAATTTCCTGAATTTTTCTATTATTTTTTTAAGAAAAACCTTTGCGGCCTTTACTTTTGTTGTACTATACTCAAGGCTTTTTTCAGACCACTTTTCATACAAGTCATTAGCTGAAGGAGATGTCACTAAGTTACATTGTTTGCCTTTTATTGCAACAAAAGAACAACGGTCAAAACTTTCAATCCCTGGTTTTCCAAAATTAAGATGTATTGGAGTAAAACATTCGTAAACAGATGTGAAACCAGTCTTGTTAAGAATATTAATTAAAGACGGCCTGGTAAACCAAAAGCTTTCATTGTTATCATAAGAAGCCCACAACCTCTTTGTTTTTATAGCCTGGGAATCATTCTGACTATGCTCACGATATAATACACCCCAGTATGCATCGGAACCTTTTTTAAAAGCCGTTTTTGGTTTCAGGGCTACATGAGTATCTATTATAACAATTTTTCGGGACATTTCGAACATCTTAGCAATAAGTTCGATAGCATCAGACGCCGCAAGGTGGTATAATAAGCCACTACAAATGATCGCATCGAACATTCCATAAGATTCAATGGAGATATTGCGGGCATCTTCCTGGCGAAATTCCAAATTATTTAAATGTAGAACTTCTTTGCAAAATATGGCCTTTTTAATATTTGCTTCCCTGATCTCAACTCCAATAGTTTCTGCCCCATGTTGGGCAAATTCAATTGCAAACATTCCATCAAGACATCCTAAATCGAGAATCCGGCATTTTGAAAGTGGCTTATCAACCAAGTCATTTACGATTTGAACAATGCGTTTGAGTCTTGTATGAGGAATATTTTGGTTTTCATTTGTCCTGATACCAAAAGAAAGCGGAATGTCATAACCCCAATCCCCATAAGAACGTTTTAGATTCCCAATTTGTTCCAGTAATTCATTCTTATCCATTGTATTTATTTAAATATTTGACACGGCCTTTTTTGACCCAAAGTAAGAATTATTTTACTACATAATCAATCGTTAAAGATAAAGATAAGTTTCTAAAAGTGAATCACTGACTCAGATCGTATTGAAAAAATTTATATTTATATAACGGGGCAAAAGTGGGGGTTAAGGGGTAATTTTGATACCAGTATTTTGTAAAACAGTAAATGAAATGATTTGATGTTAGCTTGTATTAAATGAATAAAATTTCAATTATAATCATTAATTACAACACATTTACTTTAACCAGTAACTGTATCCGTTCTGTTATTGAGCAGACCCACGGTATAGATTGCGAAATCATTTTGGTTGATAATGCATCCACAGAGTGTGATGCCGGTGATTTTTTGAAAGAATTTTCTTCTGTAAAATTGATTAGAAGTGAAATGAACGGAGGGTTTGCCTGTGGGAATAACCTGGGAATTGAAAAGGCAACCGGTAATTATTTCTTATTACTGAACAGCGATACCGTTCTGCAGGAAGATAGCATCAGTAAGGCTGTTGAATATATGCAGCAACACATTGAAGCCGGGGTGCTTGGTTGCCGGATGACTTATACAAATGGGAAAGTTCAGTATTCTGCCCGGCGGTTCCGAAGCATAAGCTGGGAATTGCTCGACTTGTTTCGTTTCATTCCCTGGTCGATGTCTTATAAAAAAAGATCAAAGCGGATGCTGGGAAAATATTTCAGGCATGATGAAAACATGGGATGTGACTGGGTGAATGGGGCATTTTTTCTTTTTACCCGAAAGGTAGTGGAACAATTGCCCGGGAAAAAATTAGATGAACGCTTCTTTATGTACGGGGAAGATCAGTTATGGTGTGAGCAAATCAAAACATTGAATTACAAAATTCTTTTTTATTCCCAAACAACGATTATACATATCAATAGTGGCAGTACAGATCAGCCGAAGCAATTGAAACTCCGGAAAACAATGATGAAGCATGAACTTGAAATAATGCGCCAGCGAAAAGGGAAGGGGATGTATTATTTTATTTTCAAAATAATATTTGTGATCAAGGAAACAACAAGAAATCTGATCAAGCTAATTATTTTTAAGCTGACCGGTCGAATGATCCGATAGAGATGTCATCATATTCTTTAATACATTTCCCCAATAATAGTATTCATAATATCCCGGAGGGGTTATTTTCATTTTATCAGCATTGCTGATTATTGAACTGACAAATCCGTTCCAGTCATTACCGGAAGTAACAATAAGTTTATTACCACAAACAGTTCTGTCAATACCCAACGCCCCGGTTTCCGTCGCAACTACAGTAGTTCCAAATGCAATAGCTTCCACCATTTTTGTTTTCACACCACCGCCAGATAGTACGGGATTCAGAAAAATATCTGCACCCTTAAAATACGTTTCAACATCGTCTACAAAACCTGCATAGATAATATTCTTATCTGCATAGCCTTTTAATAAGCTTAATTCTACTGGTAAGCCTTTACCACATATTATGATCTTATACCTGAACGATTCCTGCCGGAGCAAAAGGGGATTTATTTTATCCAGGATAATTTTTAATGCATCAAGGTTTGATTTGTAATTCAACAAGCCATTAAACAATAATACTTTTTCTTCCTTGCCGATATTGTGTTTCCGGCAAATCAGTTCCCTGCATCCTGCTTTATCAGCCGGGTAGTTTTTAATATCTATTCCAAAGGGAAGGTCAATACATTTTTCTTTTTCGATTTTCCATTTCTCAATAGCGAAATTTTTATCTTCTGCTGTGATGAAGAAAATGGCATCTGCTTTTTTAAAGCTCCACCGTTCATACATTTTTAAAATGGGCCACCACCAGCGACCATTGGACCGGAACCGCTGGTACTCGATATTATGCGTATGAATAATGACTTTTATTCCTGTTCTTTTCCTGATTCGAAAAGCCAGCCAGGCAAAGTAAGGATGTTCACAGATAATTGTATTCAATCCTTCTTTTTTTACTAATGCGGTAATTTTTGAGACAAGGCTACTGTCGTAATATCTCGAAAAAGATTTTTTGAGCAGTGGGATTGTCTTATAAGTTGTTGCCAGTGAAAAATCATTTTCCGCAACAGAAATAACGGTCAGGTCAACTTCTTTGCCGAGATATTCAAAAAACCGGGCAATGAATTTTTGTCCCCCTGAAAAGAAAGGAAGGTAAGGGTACGGGGCTATCGCAAGGACCTTCTTCATGAATTATTTCAGGTTGTCTTCCTCTTTTGCCTCAATTCCATATACAATCCGCCGATGAAGATCAACAGTATTACAAATGATGCTATTGACATTACTGACCTTCCTTTCTTAACGGAAGAAGGTTCAAAAATAAATTTGATGCTGTGTTTACCGGTTGGTATGGATAAACCCCTCAGCACATAATTCGCATTACAGTAGCCTGTTTTCTTTCCATCAATATATGCGTTCCATCCTGCTGGATAATAAACTTCACTGAAAACAGCAAATTGCGGGCCATTGCAATCAGCTTCATACTCTATAGCATCATTATCAAATTTTGTCATCCTGATGGAGGAAGCCGAATCCCATTGAGGTTGAACTACATTTTTTGTAAAAGATCTATCAACGATGGCTGTATCTTTTAAGTTAGTAGTACCAATAGCTTTTATTGCTTCCACCCGGTTCTCTACTACTTTAACGTTCTTCACCAGCCAGCAGGATCCAAATGCTTCAGGATTATTTACAACAACCGCTTCTCCTGTCTGTGGATCTTGCTGAATGGCATATTTCATATTCAGCATATTCAATACATTCTTATTGAGATTTCCTGAAAGATATTTTTCTATCACATCCTGGTAGATACTCAGTTTTGCAGGATGATAACCTCCTATGGATTTATGGAAATAAGAAGTCCGTGATTCCGTGTAGGGATTTCCAAGCATATTGAAAACCCTGAAATCAGGATCTTTATCTTCAAGTATTTTTTTATCGGCAGCGGATTGAACAAAATTATTATCAGAAGATTCATAAGGCACATAATTATCTTCATTGAGATACTCCTTTCCAATTACGAACAGGTCGATGCTGCTGATGAGCATGATAACAATGACGGCTACAATCGGTTTCACCAGGTTTCTCATATAGAGGTATAATAAACCTAAAACTGGAATGGCAAAGCCGATTGCCCTTAATAACTGTCCGCCGAACATTGATCTCCGGTCTGCTTTAAGACCTGATACGATCAAACGGCCTATCTCACCTGTTCCGCTTCTATCCCAATCTACAGCAATTAATTCCTTGTCATGCAAATAAGAATAGTCCATGGCTATATACATGATGCCTATAAATGCAAATAATCCTCCAACCGCATACAATACTTTTTTAAAATCTGCTTTCAGTAATTCGCGGCTTTTATCCCTGTAAAATAAATATTGCAATGAAAGAACTGCCATGATGGGAAGTGTAAACTGTGTGATGACCATCGTCATTGATGGCGCCCTGAACTTATTATATAAAGGAAGATTATTGAAAAGGAATGTATTGAAACCGGGAAGATATTTTCCCCATGCCATTAAAATTGCTAACACGGATACCGCCAATAAACCCCAACGCAATGGTTTTTTATACAATACGAATCCAATCAATGCCAATAAACAGGTAATGACTCCAAGATAAGGAGGCCCCGCAGTGCCAACGCCGCCAATACCTCCCCAATAACGGGATAATTGCCGTGGATCGGATGCCAATTGCATTGCCTCGTTTTCAGGAATACCTTTTAAAACTAATTTTTCAACCACATGTGATTTTTCTCCCGGAGGTTCACTACTGCTGCCGCCAAAAGCATCCGGCATCATCATCACCATTGCTTCGGCTTTTCCCAAACTGTATTCAAATGCATAGCTTGTATCAAGCCCTTTCGATTTTGAAGTTGTTACACTATCACCATCAATAGAAATGCCCTTCCCGCCCCGGATGCTGTATTTTGTGTATTCGCTGGTTGTTAAAAGCGTCAAAGCATTTCCGGCAACACCGATAAAAGCGGCAATAGCCGCTATGCCACCTGTTATTATAATATGTTTCCAGTCTTTTTGTCGTATCCATATTACAAGGTAGCTGATAGTAACGGCAACAGCTACCAGGAAAAAATAAAAACTTATTTGCGGGTGATTAACTCCCACTTCCATGTAGGCTCCAACTGTTGTAAGTGTGAAGCCCAGCCAGTATTTTTTTTCAAAAGTATAAATGAGACCTGCCAGCGCTAAAGGCATGAATGCAATGGCCCACATTTTGGACTCATGCCCCGCACTTATAATAACAGGATTATATGTGACGAAAGCAAAAGCCAATGCACCAAAAATGGCTACTACCGGCCTAGCCCTTAAAGCAATGCATAGAATATAAAAACAGATACAGGCCAAAAAGAAAAAATTGATCGGCTTTGGTAATGTGTACAGGATAGCATTAGTGACGGGAAATAAAATACTTTTACCCTCCATCGCCACCTGATAATTAGGCATGCCGCTGAAAAGATTCGGGTTCCATAAAGGGAAATGACCATTTTTTTCTTTGTACTCAAATGAGTTTTGAGCCATGCCTTTCCAGCCAATGATGTCGCCTTGCTGCAGCACATTCCCATCCAGAACTGGTTTGCAAAACAAAACTGACACAACAAGGAATATGATTACTGCAATGAAATGCGGCTGCATTTTTTTCAACATCGGATTGTTCATAAAAATTCAATATTAAGATGACAAAATAATGCTATTTTAGACTAAAATCCCGATGCGTTGGCTTTTATTTTTGTCCCGGCAAGCTTTTATTTTCGGCATCTTTTTCATTTTCGCCATTTTGATCAGAATGAATATTTTATTGAAGGAAGAAACTATTTTTACAGACATTGTATCAATAGGATATTTTATCGGGTTATTAATAGTTCCGCTTACTATTTTCTGTTACCTCCTGGTGTTTTTGATCAAGAAAAAATTGAGAGCTTTTGTGCCAGCCTGGCTGATCATTTGTAATATATTGTTTTTATGTGCTTTACTTTATTATATATTTTATTTAGATGATCCATACTATCATCAACAATAAACCGACCCGTTTATTTATCATTCTTGGCGGTTTTTTTATTGCCAATGCATTGATTGCTGAACTAATGGGGGTAAAATTATTTTCACTGGAAGGAACTTTTGGTGCCAAACCTGCAAACCTGAATATTTTCGGAAATGATTTTTCATTTAACCTGACTGCAGGAGTATTGCTATGGCCGGTTGTATTTATCATGACCGATATTATCAATGAGTATTATGGAATGAAAGGGGTACGGTTTCTTTCATTTCTTGCGATAGGTCTTATTATTTATGCTTTTATCATGTTCCAGGGTGCTATCAATTTAACACCTGCTGGATTTTGGGTAGAAAATTATTCGAAGCAAGGGGTGCCGGATGCGGATAAAGCTTATCGGGCAATATTCGGGCAAAGTCAATGGATCATTGTTGGTTCATTAGTTGCTTTTTTAATCGGCCAGATCCTGGATGTTTTTATTTTTCATAAAATAAAAAAAGCAACCGGTGAAAAAAATATCTGGTTACGGGCAACGGGGTCTACATTAGTCTCACAATTGGTGGACAGTTTTGTTGTTCTTTTTATTGCATTTTATATTGGTCCAAGGCTTTCAAATAATCAGAGCCAGCCCTGGTCGCTTGGCCTGGTGTTGACGATTTGTATGGGTAATTACATCTATAAATTTATGATGGCAATCATTATGACTCCGGTAATTTATCTTGTTCACCATTGGATTGAAAATTATCTCGGCCATGATAAGGCTGCAGAAATGAAAAAAAATGCAATGGGGGAAGGATAAGGGTACTCTGTTCCGTGACTAATACCAACGGAATGGAGTTCCGTTATCCGGTTTTAATAATACCTGCAACAATTTTATCTATTGGCAGTGTCAGGCTTTCTGATGAAAAATCATTCCAATCTATAAATCGGAATGTTTCCGTTTCACTGGTTGTTTCATACACTTTCATTTGCTCTTCATCAAAATCAAATGGTTTATTTCTTAAAGGCACTTTTATTTTTTCGAGAGGATTTGCAAAATAATAAATGGAAATGATCTGGTGATCCGGGTTGAATGCGGATAGCTGAAAATAATCAGTTGTATAAATATGTTCACCAATTTCAACTTTTAGTTTCATTTCTTCCATAAACTCCCGTTGCAGGCAATTTCTGGTTCCTTCACCGAATTCCAGACCGCCCCCGGGAAATTTGGTAATATAACTGCCCCGTATCAGTTCATCACTTACCAGCACCTGTTTGCTTTCGTTTATAAGAATACCGTAAACCCTGAGATTAAACATGATGCATTAGAAAATTTTTTTACGAAAAAAATACCAGCCAATAGTAAGTGCTATACCGAGGGATAAAAATGCAACTATATAAAAGGCATATTTAGAATCCTCAAAACCATGGCGCACATTCATTCCGAATAAACTGGCAATTAAAATAGGGAAGGTGAGTACAATAGTGATAACCGCCAGTCTTTTCAATACCTGGTTTTGATTATTGGCAATAATGCTGGCAAAAGCATCCAGCGTACTGCTTAGTATATTGGTGTAAATATTTGACATCTCCAGGGCCTGGGAATTATCAACAATAAGGTCATTCAAAAATTCTTTTTCATCCTCTGTGAGTGACAGGAAATTGGTCCGTTCGATTTTCATCATCAGCATTTCATTGGAACGAAGGGCTGTAACGAGATAGACCAGGCTTTTTTGGATCCGCATCAGTTCCAGCAGGTGTTCGTTACGGCTGGAGTCGTATAATTGCTGTTCAAATGTGTTTCGTCGCTGGTTAATTTCTTTCAGATGCTCCATGAAATTCTGAACAATTTTTTCAAAAATTTTCAACACCATCATATTCCGTTTGTCTGTGTGGCGGTTTTGAAACGTATTCAGAAATTTTTTGATGGCTGTATTTTCAAACGAGTTGACGGTTACAATCTGGTTGTGGGTAAGAATGATACAAATCGGAATGGTGATATAATATGCATCACTTTCATTAAAGGAATTGTTTTCTGTTGGTGTTTTAATAACGATCAATTTCACATTATCATCCTCTTCAAAACGACTTCTTTCGTCTATATCCAATGAGTCAGTTAAAAAGTCAATGGGAATATCTAATGCAATAGACAATTCAGAAAATTCTTCCTGTTTCAGTGGAGGTAATACATTTACCCAGGCTCCATTTTCAGGGTTGTCTATTTCTACTGTTTTTTGGTCTATATTTTTGAAATACTGTATCATAAATTGCGGCAAAGGTAAGTCTGTATGACTTTGTTTTTTAGAAAATTATTATGGTTAGCCGGGCTGAAAAATAAGATTTAATACCAAAGTAGAATTAAATCTAATTAATGTACTGTAAAACTGTCTATCCCATAATTCACTTTGGTACTAGTCATTCAATCTTTCTTTAACAATGTTGAGATGATGTTCGGTATGATAAATAGAAAAATAGCATAATTCACGGAGAGTTAGTTTCCCTAATAACGGATGTGGAGCAAGATATTTGTCAAGCTGCTGGTCATTCCAGTTTTTTTGTACAGCATTTTCAAGTTTTCCCATTGCCGTATTGAATGTATGGAGAATATTCTCTTTTCCTTCTTTTGCTAAAACAGGCTTGGCAACAAACCTTCCACTGGCACGGCCACCTTGTTCCAATTTAAACTTGTACTTTGCTACCAGTTCATCATAACTACGGGAGGGGCGATTGGGCTTTCCGGCATAGATCCGTACCATGAATTTAGGAAGACGGTATGCCAGCTTTGTCATATTTGCGGAAGTGATCAGGTGTGTTACATTTTGTGCTACAGACCATTTTTCTGACGGTTGCCTGAAAAATATTTCATCAGGGATAGTAGAACAAAAGAAAGCAAACTCATTTGAAATCACTTTCAGTTCTTTAAGTATTTCTTCTTTAGATAAAGTATCAGGCATAATTTATTTTACTTGAAAAATTCCTTCATAAACTTTTTCGGCTGGACCGCAAAGCCAGATGTTTTCATATTTATTATCATCAATACGGTCAAACTCTACAGAAAGCATGCCGCCCAATGTTTTTACTTCTACGTCATTGAATCCGTTTTCATTATGATAACATACCAGTGCTGCTGCAGTAACACCGGTACCGCATGAAAAAGTTTCATCTTCCACACCTCTTTCGTAGCTCCTTACAATAATTTTATCTGCCTGGCTCAATAGCTCCACAAAGTTTACGTTAATACCTTCTTCCTGAAATTCTTTACTATTTCTTATCTCACTTCCTTTTTTAAAAACATCTATTTCCATCACATTCGTCACCATTTTAATATAATGTGGTGAGCCAGTATCAAGTATAAAATCATTGTGAAACTTTCTGATATATTTTACATCTTTCATTTTTAATGAAACGATGCCATCTGTATCTATCTCTGCTTCATGCACACCATCTGAAGCAAGAAAACGAAACACTTCCCTATGAATGCCGAGGTGATAAGCAAACTTTGTCATGCAGCGGCCACCATTGCCACACATACTGCCTTCCTTACCATCAGCATTATAATATTTCATTTCAAAGTCAAATCCCTGTTTCTCATTTAGTAACATGAGCCCATCAGCACCAATACCAAATCTTCTGTCACAGAGTTTGTGAATTTGATCAGTCGTCAAAGAAGAATATTCATTTTTTCTATTATCGGCAATAATAAAGTCATTACCCGTTCCCTGGTATTTAAAAAAGTGTAAAGTCATTATAAACTATCTGAAAATATTTGTAAAAATTTTTGAATAAGCTTTTCAACAGTAGCGAAGCCATCTTTGGAAAATTCTTTTTTTACTCTATTGGCAACAATTGCATTTACCGCCAAACAATTATGGCCAAGCAATTTGCCCAATCCATAAATAGCTGATGTTTCCATTTCAAAATTGGTGATCCGGTGCTGACCAAACCTAAAATCGGTCAGGCGATTGACAAAGTTTGGATTACTGATACCAAGTCTTAATATCCTTCCCTGTGGGCCATAAAAGCCGGGACAAGTAACAGTAATACCCTGGTGAAAATCTTTTACAAAATGTTTGATTAACGAAGCTGCACCACTGCTGATGTAAGGATTGCCAATTTGCCCATGTATCTGCGTATGTGTAATAAAGGATTGCAGTAATTCCTGTTCCTGGTCGTTTTGCGAATGCCGGTAAAAATTCAGCAGGTTATCCACTCCCAAACCGTGAGTGGAGGCTACAAAACTATCCACCGGAATATCTGCTTGTAATGAGCCCGATGTACCTATCCGGATAATATTCAGGGATTTTAATTCTTTTTTTATTTCCCTTGTTTCAAAATCAATATTGACAAGGGCATCCAGTTCATTCATCACTATATCTATATTATCAGGGCCAATACCGGAAGATAAGACCGTCAATCTTTTATTGCCAACAAGACCGGTATGCGATACAAACTCCCGGTGTTGTCTTTTAACTTCAATGGAATCGAAATGTTTACTTACTTCTTTTACCCGGTCAGGATCACCCACAGTAATTACGGTACCGGCTATTTCTTCCGGTCTTAGGTCAAGATGATAAATAGCTCCACGGCGGTTAATGATCAATTCTGATTCTTCAATTCGACTCATTTTTCAGGGGTTTAAGTAAAACGGAATCGGGCAAAAAACGTATATTTGCCCCCTTTCAGGTTCATCCCGATAAAGGTCGGGACTAAATTTTACAATCTGAAATTGGAAATATGAATGGTCCTGTGGCCGAGTGGCTAGGCAAAGCTCTGCAAAAGCTTCTACAGCGGTTCGAATCCGCTCGGGACCTCAAGACAACGATGTAACGGCCTGTCAATTAAATATTGACAGGTCGTTTTTATTTTCAGGAACATCACACTTAAATAAAGGAGGATAATGAAGCGGCAGTATGGAAAGTTAAGACGAGAAGAAGTGAAATAGAATTACACCAACGCCTCCCACAAAACTTCCACAGGATGTAGCGCCTTTCTTCCTGTACCGTCTTTTATCTGGTGGCGGCAACTGGTGCCGGGTGCGGCAATGATAACATCATCAGGTTGTTTACGAACTGCCGGAAACAAAACTAATTCACCGATTTTCATTGAAAGGTCATAATGTTCTTTCTCATATCCGAAAGAACCCGCCATACCGCAACAACCGGAAGGGATAGTTTCAACAGTATAATTTTCAGGTAGCGATAATAATTTCAGGGAAGGAGCAACAGATGACAATGCTTTTTGCTGACAATGCCCATGCAGTTTGATACTCTTTTTCTCTTTGGTGAATTGTTCTTTTGATATATTTCCTTTTTCTATTTCGCTGGCAATAAATTCATCAATCAGGAAAACATTTTTCGATAATGTTTTTGCTTTTTCCAATAATTCATCGGATGCCAAATCGGGGTATTCGTCCCGGAAAGTTAGTATTGCAGATGGCTCTATACCAATTAAGGGAGTGGCTTCAGAAATAACCGGTGATAATAAGGCAATGTTTTTTTCTGCAATTGTTTTCGCTTTTCGTATTAATCCTTTCGACAACCAGGCTCTTCCGCTTTCTATATGTTCTGGTATTATTACTTCATACCCTAACTTCTCCAGCAATTGTATTGCTTTCATCCCAATCTCTGTATCGTTATAGTTTGTAAACTCATCACAAAACAAATAAACCCTTCGCTTACCGGCTTCTTGTTCCTGACTCCCTACTCCTGACTCCCGACTCTTCCTATACCAATTCAGTAAAGTCGTCTTATACATTGTCGGCATTGAACGTTTAACGGCAAACCCCGAAAACCTCTTTATCATTTTACTGATGACACCATTTGTCATCATAAAATTATAGATACCCGGAGCTATTGCACCAAGCTTTGCAGAGCGGCTGAAATTAGCAATCAGCTTTGACCGGAATGGAACACCATTCGCATCATAATAATGCTGCATAAATTCTGCTTTCAGTTTTGCCACATCTACATTACTCGGGCATTCTGATTTGCAACCTTTACAACTCAGGCATAAATCCATCACTTCATAAATTTCTTTGTGGTCAAAACGGTTGAGCTTGTCAGAATTAGTGAGGAATTCCCGTAAAATATTTGCTCTTGCCCTGGTTGTATCTTTTTCATTTCGGGTGGCCATAAAGGATGGGCACATTGTACCACCTGATAATTCTGTCTTTCTGCAATCGCCGCTCCCATTACACTGTTCTGCATGCTGTAGTATATCCTGTTTGTTAAATCGAAAAACTGTTTTGAATGCAGGTGTCTGTTGCCCGGGTTTATAACGCAACATGGTATCCATTGGCGGAGTATCCACAATCTTATTCGGATTGAAAATAGTTGAGGGATCCCAGGTATGCTTTATTTCTTTTAATAACTGGTAGTTTTTTTCACCTATCATTTGCCGGATGAATTCTCCCCGAAGTCTTCCATCTCCATGTTCTCCGCTTAAAGAGCCATTATATTTTTTTACCAGTGTCGCTATTTCTTCAGCAATTGTTCTGAATAATTGGTTGCCTTCTTTTGTTTTTAAATTAATGATGGGTCGTAAATGTAGTTCACCCGAACCTGCATGGGCATAATGCACAGCATGTAAATGATGTTTCTTCAATATTTCATTGAAATCACGAATGTAAGCAGGCAAATCATTTACATCAACAGCTGTATCTTCAATGACTGGAACAGCTTTTTCATCACCGGGTAAATTGCTCAGCAATCCTAAGCCGGCTTTGCGCAGCGTCCATATTTTTTTACTATCCTCACCAAATAGTAAGGGGAAATGATATCCAAGACCAGCGGCTCTCATGTCTGTTTCAACTTGTTTGGCAATCTCTATTATTTCTTCCCGGTTGGTTCTGGCAAATTCTATTACCAGAATCGCACCTGGGTCGCCCTCTACAAAAAAACGATTCTTAATTTGCTCTTTATTCTCTTTGGTACATTCTAAAATATAGTGGTCTATCAGTTCGCTGGCACTGGGTTTATATTTTAAGGCAATCAGGTTAGCTCTCAATGATTCATCAATCAAATTAAAATGCACACATAACAAACCCACTTCTTTTGGTGGTAATGGTACCACATTCAATTTTGCTTCTGTTATAAATGCCAGTGTACCTTCTGATCCTGCAAGAAGTTTACAAAAATTGAAATCTTCTTCTCCGGCTGTAAAGGGTGCAGATTCCAACAATACATCAATGGCATAACCTGTATTTCTTCTCTCCACTGATTTTTTGGGAAACTCTTTTCGTATCTCTACCTGGTTGTCATAATTACTCAATATGCTGCGTACAGATTTATAAATGCTGGCTTCCAAATTATCGCCTTCGCATTTTGTATGAAAATCATCTATGCTCAATTTTTTGAATTCAGCTTCGCTTCCATCGCTTAATAACACTTTTACTTCCAGTAAATGTTCTCTGGTACTTCTATAAACTACAGAATTGGAACCACAGGAGTTATTACCTATCATGCCGCCAATCATGGCCCTGTTGGCAGTTGAGGTCTCAGGCCCAAAAAATAATCCATGCGGTTTCAGAAACATATTCAGTTCGTCCCGGATTACACCCGGCTGCACCCGAACCCATTTTTCTTCAACATTTAATTCTATGATCCCGGTAAAATATTTTGAAACGTCAACTACGATTCCATTACCTACCACTTGTCCGGCTAAAGAAGTGCCTGCCGTCCTTGGAATCAGTGAAGTTTTCATTTCGCTGGCAAAGGCAATCAATTTTTTTAAATCTTTTACAGACTTTGGGATAGCTACGGCAAGTGGCATTTCCCGGTAAGCGGATGCATCAGTTGCATATAAAGTCCGTGTGGTAATGTCCTGAAATAATTCTCCTTCAAGCTGGCTGGCTAATTGATCCAATTGTACCTTCATTTCCTCAATAGTTTGTTCATCAATAATCGGTTCAAAAATAGCCACTTTAAGTTTTAATACAGATAGTACATGCTGTTACCTATTTTGTTGGAAGAAGGGAATTCCGATTGACAGGCAATTAATTTTCAATAAAAGCTTTGCTTCCCTGCGGAGTGTATATCCGGCGAAGTGAATCTATCATTCTGGCTGTGTCTGCCACCAAAGCGGGGCGGATGAAGAATAGTTTAAAAGTAAAAGAATCTTTAGTTTCCAGTTGTACATCCAGACCAAAACTTTTTAACCTGTTAAAACGGGGCAAGGCCCTTTGCCTGTCCGTTATTTCAATGATAAACTTGTAATTGCCCGGTGGTGGAATAACCGCTGTTGAAGGATCAGTAATGAGGCTGTCCTTTTGAAGTACTAATGTGTCTTTAACAAGGACTGACTCATCTTTAATTTTCGGTGAAACTTTATTATTTTTAGAAGTTGTTCTTTTATATACAATATAACCACCCCATATTGCAAGTACCAGCCCTGCTACCAAAAATATAATTGCAACAGGTTTTTGCCAGGTGGATTTTGCTTTAGGTCGGTAAAAAATATTTTTATAATCAAATTCTGATACTTCGATAGGAGCTGCCGTCGAAATTTCCTGTGTTGAATAATCGATTTTATCGATAGGGATAGCCACACCCGGTGTGAATGCAAATTCTCCTGATTTAATTTTTGTTAAACTCCCGATACCTTCAAATAAAAAAGGCTTACCAATATTTAAAAATTGTTGTGCTTCACCAAGCAGGGAATGGAGATCAGCTGCTGCTAGTGCTTTAATTTTTCCTGTTTGTAAAGCAATAAAATTAACCAATTCAGGAGAGTCGTTGATGGATGACTTATTCTCAAAAATAACACCATCCAGCTTAGTGGGTGTATTCTTTTTGTTGTATTCCGGCTCGATCATGACTGTAGAATCCAAAATAAATGTGCCAAGACCAGGCAGGTCAAGTCGCTTATTTATATAAAGGTATTGTGCCAGTAATGGAGCTAATTTCAAAGCCTTGGGGATTACAACCTGTAAGATATATATTTTGTGCTGCTGAAGCAAGTGTAAACGCTTAGATCTTCTACCTTTGCAAAATATATGCTGACAGACGATGATATAGGGTTTATTGAATATTGGAACCAGAACAGGAAACGCAAGAAAAAAGTATGGAAGCAACTTGCTTTAGGGCTACCACTGGCTACAGTATTAGTCATAACGATATTTGCTAACATTGTTTTCAGGTGGCATAAAGAGGCGGATGAGGCATTCAGACGGGAACAAGCATCTTTGATAATTGTTCTGGTTGTCGCTTGCATACTTATTGTTGTTTTTATTGTTATTTTTTCTGTCCGCCATCGCTGGGATATAAATGAACAGCACTATAAAGAATTGATGGCTAAAAAGAACAAACAATAACTTTTAGTTGGATTTTGCAGCATATTTGCATCTTGTTTGGTCTTATATTTTTACATTGTTAAATAATCAAAATGAAGAAAATTTTCCTTTCCTTGTCTTTAGTAGCTATCCTTTTTGCTGGTGATGGCTGTATAAAAGATACCGGTTGTGTTGACAAAACGGTGCAAAGTGAGCAGGCTGAGATTATTAATTATGCCAATACACAGGGAATTACCGCAACAGGCCACAGCAGCGGTTTATATTATCAGGTCATGAGCCCGGGCAGCGGTATTACTCCGACTTCTACATCAAAGGTGTTTGTTAAGTATACCGGTAAGTTGCTGAATGGGACGATCTTTGATACACAAACAGCCGCTCCCGTATCATTTTTCCTTAACGGGACGATACCGGGTTTTCAAATCGGTTTAGGCTTAATACAGAAGGGGGGTACTATCAAACTTATTATTCCTTCTTCTTTGGCATACGGATGTAATGGATCCGGGACTATTCCCGGTAATGCGATACTTTATTTTGAAATAGAACTGACTGACGTTCAATAGGCTGAAACTATCTGCTTTTGCCTGCCCGTCTTACTTTTGTGAGACGGGTTTTTTTATTCTTAAAAAGGTTTAGAATCTTATTGAAAAAAAATATTTAATAAAAGGCAGGTTGAAATTAGAAGAATAGTTAACTACTAAAAAGCGAAGTAGTATTTTTGATTTTAAACCATGTACATTGATTTACGAAGCTATTTCTGTTTTTGATATATTTAAAATAGGTGTGGGCCCTTCCAGCTCACATACGCTGGGCCCCTGGCGTGCAGCACAGCAGTTTGTGCAAACCATCCAACAAAAAAACAGTTTGTTTGATATTATTGAAGTAAAGGTTCTTTTGTATGGTTCGCTGGCAAAAACCGGGAAGGGTCATGGAACCGATATAGCTGTTCAATTGGGATTATGTGGTGATGATCCGGTTACAATTGCTGTTGATCATATCGCAGCAAAGATCAATGACATCTTCGTAATGAAAAAAATAGTGCTGGGTGGGCTTCACGAAGTTGATTTTATCCCACAGGAGGATATTGATTTTTTAATTACCGAATCGTTACCATTTCACCCCAATGCATTGACTTTTTTAGCCAAATTCAGAAATGGAGATTCCTTGGCTGAAACTTATTATTCCATAGGTGGTGGATTTGTTGTAAAAGAGGTCAGCCCTGAAAAAGCTGTTAGCAAGAATGAAGATAGTCTCTCAAAAAATAATGCACAGTTTCCTTTCCCGATCAATACAGCAAACGATATTTTGCATTGGTGTATGAAAACCGGTATGCACATACATGAAATAGTGATGGAGAATGAACTTACCTGGCGCACTGAACATCAGATCAAAGAAGAGCTATTGAATATCTGGAGGGTAATGAAGGAATGTATCTTTCGTGGTTGTAATACGGCCGGCATTTTACCGGGAGGATTATTTGTAAACAGGAGGGCAGCAGAATTAAATAAAAAATTGCTGGGAAATAAACCTTACACGGATTATCATTCCTGGATTGAAGCTGCCCGTTCGGGAGAACATACGTTTAAATATATTCTTGACTGGGTCAGTTGTTTTGCCCTGGCTGTCAATGAAGAAAATGCATCCTTTGGAAGAGTGGTAACAGCACCCACCAACGGGGCAGCAGGCGTTATTCCGGCAGTGCTCCAATATTATATAGCCTTTAATTCAGAAAATAAAATTGTCACAGATAAAGCAGATAGCGAATCAAAAATGGAGGAGAAGATCATTCAATTCTTATTGACAGCAGGGGAGATTGGTAGTATCTTTAAAAAAGGGGCCACCTTGTCTGCAGCTATGGGTGGTTGTCAGGCTGAAATCGGCGTTTCATCTGCGATGGCAGCTGCAGGCTTGACGGAATGTTTGGGCGGTACTCAAAAACAGGTAATGATGGCTGCTGAAATTGCGATGGAACACCATTTAGGATTAACCTGCGATCCTATAGGTGGCCTGGTGCAGATACCCTGCATCGAACGGAATACGATGGGTGCCATAAAAGCTATTACCGCCTCCCAATTGGCCCTTCAAAGTACTCCGGATTTTGCCAAAGTATCACTTGATGCGGTAATAAAAACCATGTGGGATACGGCCAAAGACATGAATTTTAAATACAAAGAAACTGCAGATGGCGGTTTGGCTATAAACGTTCCATTGAGCCTCCCGGAATGTTAGTAAAATAGTTATGTAACTTTCATTGAAAATAAATCCAACATATGCGTAAACTTTCAATTGCTTGTTCCCTTGTGCTTATTACAAATTCTGCTATGGCACAAAGATTCGGGGGCAATCCACCATCTCATCAATGGAAACAGATCAATACAGATTCTGTGCGGATTATTTTTCCAACAGGGTTGGATAGTCAGGCAAGCAGGACAGCTTCAATCGTTCATTACCTGGCAGCACAAAAACCAGTTTCATTAGGTTCTCAATTGAAAAAAATTAATATTGTTTTGCAAAACCAGACCACTATTCCCAATGGGTATGTGCAACTGGGCCCATATCGCAGCGAATTTTTCCTGACTCCGGATCTGAATAATTTTGGACAAGGAAGTCTATCCTGGGGAGACCAGTTGGCCTTGCATGAATACCGTCATGTACAGCAGTTTAATAATTTTAATAATGGGTTGAGTAAGTTGATGAAAACCTTATTTGGTCAGGAAGGATATGCTTTGGCCATCAATGCTGCCATTCCCGATTGGTTTTATGAAGGTGATGCCGTTTATAACGAAACGGTACTAACAAAACAGGGTAGAGGTCGGTTGCCATTATTTCTGAATACCTACCCGTCTATCTGGCAAGGCGGAAAAAAATATTCGTGGATGAAATTGAGGAATGGATCTTTTAAAGATTATGTTCCCAATCATTATAACCTTGGTTATTTACTAGTGAATTATGGAAGAGAAAAATATGGGGCTGATTTCTGGACAAAAGTGACAAAAGATGCCAGCAGTTATAAAGGTTTGTTTTATCCTTTTCAAAAAGCGGTTAAACAACATGCAGGTATAGATTATAAGAATTTCCGGGAACAGGCTTTTGAATCATATAAAAAGAAAAGCGAACGGGTAGCTGTTAAAAGAGATGAATTTCTTTTCCCGGTTAAAAAAAGTCATGTTACCAATTATTTATTTCCCTATGCGGCAGGTACTGATTCTTTGTTATACCTGAAGACCAGTTACCGGCATCGTCCGGCGTTTTATATTAAAAACGAAACTGGTGAGCATCGGCTTAAGATAAAAGATATTTCTATCGACGATCAATTCTCTTACCGGAACGGGAAAATTGTCTATGCTGCTTATGAATCTGATCCACGTTGGGGCTGGTTGGACTATAGTGTTATTAAAGTATTAGATATAGCTAGCGGACAACAAAGAAAACTGACTGACAAGTCCAAATATTTTACACCGGATATTTCATCAGACGGGTCTAAAATAGCAGCTGTACAGGTAGATATAAACGGTAAAAGTGAGTTGCATATTTTAGATGCAACAACAGGTGATGTGTTAAAGAAAATTTATTCATCAGATGTCAGTTTATTTACCGACCCGAAATTTATTGATGAGCAGTCGTTGGTTACAGCAGTTAGATTAGCGGATGGAAAAATGGCTCTTGCGACAGCGGAAATAGCTACAGGTAATACAATTCGGTTAACGCCGCCTTCTTTTAATGTTATTGGCTACCCATGTATCTATAATGGTATAATATATTTTACCGCATCTTTTAATGGGAATGATGATGTTTTTGCTCTTCGGATAAATGATAAAAAAATATATAAAATAAGTGACGGGCCGTTGGGTAATTACTTTCCTAATGCAGGTAATGGTAAAATAACCTGGTCTTCTTTTACTGCTGAAGGTTATCAACTAAAACAAATTGATGAGAAGGATATTTCCTGGAACGAAGTAAGTCTTGCCATTGTGGAGAAACCGGTTGATAAATTCCGGGTAAGCCTTTCTGAGGAGTTTGGTGATGTGATGCAAAATAAAATAATACAAAGAAATTTTCCTGCAAGTAAATACAAAAAAGGAACAAAGCTTCTGAATTTTCATAGCTGGCGCCCTTATTATGAAGACCCGATATTCACTTTCTCTTTGTATGGTGAAAATGTATTGAATACATTCCAGTCAGAATTATATTATTTATATAATGAGAATGAGAAAACAAGTGCTGTGGGTTTTAGTGGGGTTTATGGGGCATTATTCCCGTATTTAAATTTCGGTACAGAATTGACTTTTAACCGGGAATCAGTTATCGGGAATAACGTTCGTGTTTATAACCAATTAGATTCCCGTATTGGTCTGAATATTCCATTGAGTATTATAAGCGGACAAACGTTTAAAAATTTCAACATTGGTAGTTATTATGTGCTACGCAATGAAATTAATAAGGGTTTCTTTAAAGATTCGTTGGGCAATACATCATTCAGTTACTTGCAGCATTTTATTTCCTGGAGTCAACAGGTGCAAACGGCTGTGCAGCATATTTATCCAAGATTTGCTTATGCTTTATCAGCTACATACCGTCATGCAATATCAACTTATGAAGGCAACCAATTTATTACCAACGGATCTCTGTACTTACCAGGTTTTTTATCTACACATCATCTATTATTAACCGGTTCTTTTCAGGAAAGAGATACATTGTCACAGGTATCTTTTGGTAACCGCTTTGCTTATTCAAGAGGATATACCGGGCGATATTTTTCACGGATGTGGCGGATGTCGGCCAATTATCATTTGCCATTGCTTTATCCTGATTGGGGTTTTGGGAATATTTTGTTCCTGCAACGGATAAGAGGCAATATCTTTTACGATTTTACAAAGATTTACTCCAGAGATAAAAAAACGACCAGGGACCAGCGAAGTGTTGGCGGTGAAATTTTTATTGATACTAAATGGTGGAATCAGTATCCGCTGACATTTGGCTTCCGGGTAAGTAAATTATTAGACCAGGATCAGTTTAATGGATTTAAAGGAATGGTGTATGAGTTTGTTTTACCGGTGAGTATTATTCCGAGATAAGCAGCCTCCCCTCGAACTACGTTCCCAACCTTCGTTATCACTCGGTTGCCTCCGCAGGAGGGGCTTTAGGTCCTTTTAACTAAGACTTTTTTGAAAGCTCTTAAGAAAACTGAATTGAGATATCGTAACTCATAGCTCACAACTCAATATTAAAGTCCTGCTAAGCTTTCTTCAATCACTTTAATCTTTTCTTCAGCATCTGCTTTTTTCTTTCTCTCACTTTCTATTACTTCTGGTTTAGCATTTTGGACAAAACGTTCATTGCCAAGTTTCTTTTCTACTGAAACCAAAAATCCTTTCAGGTATTCAAGGTCTTTTTGTAATTGTTCCTTTTGAGAAGCAGTATCCAAAATAGTAGTCGTTTCAATAAAGAATTTATCTTTTTGAACCACAACTGTTATGCTATTGGTAACTGAGGCAGAAGTGTAAGAAATGGATTCGGCATTTACTTGCTTCATTAATATACTTTCTATCGTTTGATAGGTTTCTTTATGCGCAGTCAGTATATGTAACCTGATTGTATCTTTCGGCTTCAGTTGGTTCTTTATTCTGGCATCACGAATACTGGAAATAACTTCTTTTAATAAAACAGCATAGGATAAGATAGCTTTATCTGCCGTCTTTGTAATCGCATATTGTTTTATGGTCAGGTCATCTGCTCTTTCTTTCAACTGATGATAGATCTCTTCTGTAATAAACGGCAGGAAGGGGTGCAGCAATTGCATCAGTTCTTCAAAGAAGCCAACAGTCTTTTCATATACAATCTTATCAATAGGTTGTTCGAAACCGGGTTTCACCCATTCCAGATACCAGCTACAGAAATCATCCCAGATAAGGGAATAGATTGTTTTAAGTGATTCGCTTAAACGAAAATCTTTAAACTGCTCATCTATTTGAATTCGTACTTCACTCAATCTATTCTCAAACCAGTGAATGGCAAAATCGTTGGAGGTGACCTGTCTTCCGACTCTCGACTCCCAACTTCTGACTAACTTCAATGCGTTCCACATTTTATTAATGAAGAATTTTCCTTGTTCATTACTTGATTGATCCCACATTAAATCATTCCCAGCCGGAGATGAAATCATAATCCCAAAACGAACGGCATCAGCACCTTCATCTTCAATCATCTTTAACAGGTCAGGAGAGTTGCCAAGACTCTTACTCATTTTTCTTCCCTGCTTATCTCTAACTATACCTGTAAAATAAACTTCGTTAAAAGGTTTTTGTCCTTTGTATTCATAACCCGCCATGATCATCCGGGCCACCCAGAAGAAAATGATTTCGGGAGCAGTCACCAATGTATTGGTCGGGTAGTAGTAGTTTACATCTTTGTTATCCGGGTTGCTATATCCCTTAAATACTTCAAAAGGCCATAGCCAACTGGAGAACCAGGTGTCCAAACAATCTTCGTCCTGTTTTAATTGAACATTACTTATTGAATATTTTGTAATGAATATTCTCTTTGCTTCCTCTTCTGATGGGGCAACCACAAATCTTCCTTCCGAATCATACCAGGCTGGTATGCGGTGTCCCCACCAAAGTTGTCTTGAAATACACCAGTCTTTAATATTCTCCATCCAGTGGCGATAGAGGTTTTTAAATTTGGCGGGATAAAATTTTACCTGCCTGTCCGGTAGGCAGGCATCATCATCAGTTACAGCCGATAATGCAGGCCCGGATATTTTTTTCATATCCACCCACCATTGCAGAGATAATCTTGGCTCTACTACTGCATCGGTTCGTTCGCTGTAACCAACTTCGCTGGTGTAATCTTCTGTTTTTAATAAAAAGCCTTTTTCTTCCAGTTCTTTGGCTATTTTCTTTCTGGCTTCAAAACGATCCTCTCCAATATAAATTTGTGCTTCTGCATTCAAGGTTCCATCTTCATTAAATATATCAACCTCTTCCAGGTTATGTTTTTGTCCAAGCTGGTTGTCGTTGATGTCATGTGCCGGTGTCACTTTTAATGCCCCAGTTCCAAAATCCATCGTTACATAATCATCCGTAATGATAGGAATACGGCGGTTGATCAGCGGAACAAAAGCGAATTTACCATGCAGTTGTTTGTATCGTTCATCATCCGGGTGCACACAAATGGCAGTATCACCCATGATAGTTTCCGGACGTACCGTTGCAATAACTATATACTCATCACCCGGAATATCCAGTTTATATCGTAAATGATATAATTTCTGTTGGGTCTCTTTTCGTATTACTTCTTCATCACTCAAAGCAGTCTTTGCTTTCACATCCCAGTTGATCATCCGCTTTCCACGATAGATAAAACCTTTATTATATAAATCAATAAACACATTGATGACTGATTGATAATAATCCGGGTCCATGGTAAAGCTGGTCCGTTCCCAATCGAGACTGCAACCCATCTTCTTCAATTGTTGCAGAATGATGCCGCCATATTTCTCTTTCCATTCCCAGGCATATTTCAAAAAATCTTCCCGGCTAAGCGATGATTTGGCAATTCCTCTTTCCCGCAGCATCTGAACTACTTTAGCCTCGGTAGCAATCGAAGCATGATCAGTACCCGGCACCCAACAAGCATTTTTTCCCTGCATTCTTGCACGGCGTACCAATATATCCTGAATGGTATTATTCAAACAATGACCCATATGAAGTACACCTGTCACGTTGGGTGGGGGGATTACAACAGTATAAGGTTCCCTTTCATCTGGCTCACTATGAAAATAATTTTTATCAAGCCAATGTTGATACCATTTCTGTTCAGCTATTGTGTGATCAAAGTTTTTGCTTAAGTCCATACTAATTCTTTGCTATTTTGGTGCATTGTGTCCAAATAAGGCCAGACAATACTGTAAAGCGGCAAATTTACCGGGTTTTGGGTAGACGGCGAAAAGGCAAGTCAGTATCAGGCCTTATGATTAGTGGCTGCTTTCTTCCTTTTAATTTCTTCACAGATATAAATTTCACCTTTCACACTGAAATAATCCAATAATATTTATAAAAGTTCAACTGTTTCCTGAATAATGCTTGCCTGTCTCTAAAGTCGGGAATGTGGTCCCGTTAACTTTCAGGAGACTACCTGCCTGCCGTCTAAGGCAGGTTAGGTAGGCAAACCCGGTATAATTTTCTTTTTTCTGCTTTTGCCCTGAGGTTTGTCAGCAATTAATTTTTTTTAAAATTATATTCGCATAATATTGTCTGAATTCTCAATGATTGTTTTCAGAAACCTATAAAACCTATAATACACATATGAAAAAAGAATTAGCTTCCTGGTACAGCCCGTCATTGAACAAAGAAATGCCCATTGTGCGGTATGGTGATAATGGGTTTTCGCTTTTATTGATACCAACGGCCGCAGCTGATTATTTAGAGTATGAAAGATTTCAATTAATGGATCACCTCCGACCCTTTATTAATGAAGGTAAAGTGAGTGTATTTTCAATTGATAGTATTAATAATGAAAGCTGGTTGAACAATAACATGAATCCCCGGGATAAATCTATCAGGCATCAGCAATGGAATGATTATGTCTTTAACGAAGTGGTCCCCTTTTTAAAAATTAATACCAGCAATGAAACTCCTGTTATCACCTGTGGTGCTTCTTTTGGTGCATTGCATAGTATGAATTTATTTTTGAAGCGGCCAGACCTGATTAATGGTGTTATTGCTATGAGTGGAGTTTATGATCTGACAGAATATACCAAAGGTCATTATGATGATGATGTATATTTTAACAGCCCGGTGCATTTTATGCCCAATCTGAATGATCATTCAACCCTGGAAGAAATCAGAAAAAGCCGGAACATACACATTGTTACCGGCAGTGGCTCGTATGAAGATCCCGAAAGCAGCGGAAAATTCGCTAAGATTTTATATGATAAAGGAATTTCTTATGAACTCGATATCTGGGGAGAAGAATGGCCACATGATTGGAACACCTGGCGGGCCATGTTGCCGCATTATATTGGAAGTAGATTTTAAACTTGTGTATTGAGTATTGACTTATTGCGTATTGAATATTACAATTTTAGTAAATCAAATAATGAATATTCAACGCTCAATAATCAATATACAAGTCAACTAATAAGTTGTTGAAGATATTTAGTAAACTCTTTTCTGTCAATCATCCTTGCTCCAAAATTTTCAAGATATTCTGTATAAACCTGGCAGTCTATTAATTCAATTCCTTCTTCTTTTAATACATGCACATATTTAATAAAAGCAAATCTTGATGTATTACTGATTTTACTGAACATGCTTTCACCAAAAAATACTTTGCCAAGTTTGATACCATATAAGCCGCCAACCAGTTCGCCATTTTGCCAAACTTCTGCACTGTGGGCATAACCAAGTTCATGCATAGTACAATAAGCTTTTTCAACTTCATCAGTTATCCATGTACCATCCTGCCCGGGTCGTTTTGTTTTTTTGCATAAATGAATGACCTCTTTAAATGCTTTATTCATGGTGAATTCAAACCCGCCTGCCGAACCTGCCTGTCCGGCAAGCAGGCGGGCAAGCTCAATTTTTTTAAGTAATGGTTTTATACTCTTGCTGATTTTTAATTCTTCAGGAAACAAAACAAATCTTGGATCAGGGCACCACCACAATATATGTTCACCTTCATACCACGGAAAGATGCCACTACGGTAAGCCAAGAGGAGTCTTTCAGGCGAAAGATCACCCCCGATGGCAAGCAAGCCATCAGGTTCTGCCAGGTGAACAGGCGGAAAATTAATTTCTTTTTCGAGTATGAAGATTGACACAGTGTAAGATAAAAAAACCGTCCCGGAATAATCAGGACGGTTTGTAAATTTATTAATCCAGCTTTATTGTTTCACAAATTTATCCTTGCTTAATAGAGTGCCATCCGCCGTTGTTACTTTTATTAAGTATAGTCCTCCCGGCAACGTACTGATGTCTAAAGTAACATTATTCTGTATTACTTTTTCTGATATCACCAGTTTACCGCTAACATCAAATACTTCAATAATTTTTTCTACCTCAGTACTGACAAGGGAGACATTCAAAATTTCATTTGCCGGATTAGGATATAGTGACATACTCCTGGTGGCTGTTCCTAATGCAATTTTTAAAGTATAACATAGTGTAGCATTATTAGCCGATCCGTTTGGATATACTTTTGCATAATAATCGCCGGCAGCTACCGTTGCATTGATGGTTTCATTGTTCGTTCCATTCTTATTTGATCTTCCGATTCTTGTTCCGGATGCATTCAACAGGTCCAAATTATAATTGGCCGGCAATGTTTGAAGTGTAAGAATGATCGTACCACCAGTTGTAATTTGGAAGCGATAATGATCAATATCGTTCTCGGGGCTGATAGTTCCTTTGATATCTGTATTCAATGGCACAACAGCTGCTCCACTTCTTGTTCCGTTAGTAGAAATATCATACAGACCAGGGCAGGTTGAGACTGCACTGGTTGTAAACTGTGCCTGTGCATAAGCGCCGCTTGCACCTGTACAATTAGCTCTTACTCTCCAGTCGTACAAAGAACTGGCTGTTAAGCCAGTCAGATTTAAAGTAAGTGATGTAGTAGCGGTCACAGCATTGATCCAGTTTCCTGATGAAGCCAATTTATAGTCAACGTCATAGTTATTGGCGCCACTTAAAGCAGACCAACTGACTGTTGCAGATGTTGTAGTAATTGCTGATGAGGTTAAACCCGTTACTGTGCCACAGGTTGGAAGTGAACTTGTAGTAAACTGTGCCTGTGCATAAGATCCTGTTGCACCCGTACAATTTGCCCTGACTCTCCAATCGTATAATGTACTTGCTGTTAAGCCACTGAGGTTTACAGTAAGTATAGTTGTAGCTGTAACAGCATTGATCCATGTACCTGATGATGATAGCTTATAATCCACATCATAATTATTGGCGCCACTTAAAGCAGACCAACTGATGGTTGCTGTTGTAGTTGTTACAGCTGATGAAGTTAAACCCGTTACAGTGCCGCAGGTTGGAGGTGCATTTGTTGTAAACTGTGCCTGTGAATAGGTGCCGGTAGGAGCCGTACAATTCGGCTTTACTCTCCAATCATATAGCGAACCTGCTGTTAAGCCGCTCAGGTTTACGGAAAGCGATGTGGTGGCAGTGGCACCATTGATCCATGTTCCAGAAGAAGCAAGTTTATAATCTACATCATAATTATTAGCGCCACTTAATGCAGTCCAGCTGATTGTTGCGGTTGTAGTAGTAATAGCAGAAGATGCAAGGCCTGATACTGTGCTGCAGGTAGGATACTTGGTTGTGGTATTGTTTTTTGTAATCAGCCAGGCTTCGGGATCAATTATAACCGTATCAGCAACAAAGCCTATCGGTTTAATAAATATTTCTCCATTGACTATATTATCAACTACTACAGTTGTCTGTTGTGTTGCATTTTTAAATTGAAGGGCAACGGGTAATTCAAAAAACGGAACAGAAACATGGGAAGTAACCTGGTTCATTTTAATCCACACATTTCCTGAACCCGTATTTGACCATTGTACGTTATAAGAAGGATAACCCTGTCCACTATACCATTGATTAAAAAAATTGGTTAGATTTTTTCCGCTGGTTTGTTCCAGGTTTCTTTTCAGATCAGCCGTTCTGGCAAAGCCATACACAACCGCCGGGTCTGCTTGATAATTTTTGATAGCATTAAAAAAAACATTGTCGCCAAGTTTAAATCTCAACATATATAATAAGTGACTGCCTTTGGTATAACTCAACCGTGAATCAAATATGCGGTTTACGCTGGTAGTATCATCTACTTCCACCGAACCACCCGGCTGTGAAGTAATGTTGTTTATTTCACTTTTTCTTGTACTTAAAACATTTGCTGGGTATTTCTTTTCCATGTAGATGCTGGCAAGATGAGTTGCAAATCCTTCATTGAGCCAGATATCTTTCCAGGTGCCACAGGTAATTTTATCTCCAAACCATTGATGGCCGAGTTCATGGGCGCAAAGGCTTTCACCAATATTTACTATAAAAGTAGCGGTCTGATGTTCCATTCCACCGCCCCAGCCAAACTGAACATGCCCGTACTTTTCATTCATAAACGGATAAGGGCCAAAAGTGGTATCGAACAACTGCATGGCATTTAAAGTATTAATGGTGCCATTTTGAAAACTGGTTAAACTTTCCGGATAGCAATACGTTTGCATGGGCAAAATGCCTGTACTCAAAGTCACCGTATTATTAAAAACAGTGTAATTTGTTACTGCAAAACAAACCAGGTAAGATGCGATAGCATAGCGGTGTTTCCAGTGTGCTGTAATTTTTGTGGCACCTGCGTTGATTATTTCGCTTTGCAAAAGTCCATTACTGGCAGCTTTGTAGGCAATCGGGTTAGTAACAAATACATCAATCGAATCTGCTTTGTCAACAAGGCCATTTTTACAGGGCCACCAGTCGCGGCTGCCATAAGGTTCGCTCAGGCTCCACATAACAGGTATGCCTGCATGCGTTGATTGAATAAATGAACCAAACCCGGTATTGGGAGGAATGCCTTGATAATAAATGCTCACTGAATCAAGTGTACCGGGGTTTACATTACCTGGAAAATTTATACTAAGCGTATTGCTTGCCTGTGATTTTGTCAACAAAACATTGCGTTGCTTAACACTATCTGTCATCAAAGGGCTCATCAGGTCCAGGTCAATAGAAGTTGTTGCTGTAGTAATTACATAATAAACCGTTACTTTCCCTTTAATGTAACGGATGGCCGGATCCACTTCCCACTCTAACCGGTAATATTTTACATCAAAATTGTTGGAAGCCGATGTTGCATTTTCACTATTAGTAAGTCTTTGATGGCCGCGGCTTTCCATTAAAGCAATTTCCTCTATGCTCATGTAATTGTCTGGAGGAATTTGGGCAAAAGCCTTTATTGATACCAGTATTAAAAAAGTAAATATAAATTTCATGGAAATAATTTTTTTATAGCAAGAAAGTATGTCTGATTGCCCCCTTAAAGGTAAGACTGATTTATAAGTTTTTGAAAATTAATCCTTTGACGGAGATTTTTATCATGAATTAAAAAACCCCGTCTCGTTCAATACGGGACGGGGTTTTATTTTGTTGGGTTTTATTGTTTTACAAATTTTTCCTGACTTACCAGGGTGCCATCAGTGGCACTTACCTTAACCAGATACAGGCCACCGGTAAGTTTACTGATATCAAAAGTGCTGTTGTTTTCTGATTCTTTTGTCGTGAATACCCGTTGTCCGTTTATATTAAAGATCTCAATCACTTTTTGTTTATCATAATTAGCAATATAGACATTCAGTTTTTCTTGTGCTGGATTAGGATAAAGCACCAGTCTTGCCTTTTCTGAATTAACAACGATTGGCAGTTCAGGCAATGTAGCTGTTCCTAATGCTACTCTCAAGGTATAGCAAAGAGTTGCACTATTTGCGCCGTTATAACCGTAAACTCTTACATAATATGTACCGGCTGTGTATGTCCTTGTAATGGTTTCACTGGTTGTACCTCCGGCCTGGGAAATAGCCAGTTGTGTTGTACCATCACTGCTATACAAACGGATGTCAAAGTCAAATGGTAATGTCGTGAGTGTTATAGTTGCTGTACCTCCGGTTGTAATTACAAACCGGTAATAGTCATTATCACCTGTCGGGCTGATTAATCCTTTAACGTCTGTATTAAATGGTATCAATGCAGCACCTCCAGAAGTTCCGTTGGTAGAAACATCATACACACCCGGACAGGTTGGTGCAGCAGCAGTCGTAAACTGAGCTTGTGCATAAGCACCTGTAGCACCGGTACAATTAGCTCTTACTCTCCAATCATACAAACTATTGGCTGTTAATCCGCTGGTTGCTCTTGATGTGGAAGTGGTTGCTGTAATAGAATTAATCCATGTTCCGGATGAAGCTAATTTATAATCAACATCATAATTGTTAGCACCGCTTAAAGCAGACCAACTAACAGTAGCTCCTGACGAAGTAATTGCGGATGAGGCTAATCCTGTTACTGTACCACAGGTTGCCGGAGCAGTTGTTGTAAACTGTGCCTGTGCATAAGCACCTGTTGCGCCAGTACAATTAGCTCTTACTCTCCAGTCGTATAATGAACTTGCTGTAAGACCACTAAGATTAACTGAAAGAGATGTTGTTGCTGTTGCTGCATTCGTCCATGTTCCGGATGAAGCTAATTTGTAATCAACATCATAATTATTAGCACCGCTTAATGCAGTCCAGCTAACCGTTGCATTGGTTGATGTAATTGCTGATGAAACTAAGCCTGATACAGTGCCACAGGTAGCTGGTGAGGCCGATGTAAATTGTGCCTGTGCATAAGCACCTGTTGCGCCGGTACAGTTTGCCCTTACTCTCCAATCGTACAAGGAGCTTTGAGTAAGCCCACTCAAATTAACCGAAAGAGATGTAGTAGCGGTTGCTGCATTTATCCATGTTCCTGAAGAAGCTAATTTATAATCTACATCATAATTATTAGCACCACTTAATGCAGACCAACTGATTGTTGCACTGGTTGTAGTGATGGCAGAAGAAACTAAGCCACTTACAGTGCCACAACTTGGTGCTGCGCCTATAATAGTAGTAAACAAACCTCTGCCATGTGTAGCAGCAGAAAGCAAACCATCGCTGCTGCGATATTGAAGCATATCAGTTCTTACATTCGGAAAACCTGTTTCTGGATCCCAGATAGTTGATGCGCCATTAATCAATTCTGTTTGCCAAACTCCGGTTTCTGTAGCAATAATTGCTTTGGTATTATCACCGGGATAAAACATAGCCCATCTTACCGGCATATCTGGTAAGTTACCATCAATAGCTGTCCAGTTGGTGCCCCCATCCGATGTAACCCAAAGGTTGTTAACACCATAGTTTGAAAAAGCGACAATGATATTATTATTAGTAGTACCTAATTCCACACAGGAAATATTAGCACTGGTAACCTGCATTGCAGTACTGATAATATTGGTAAATGTTGGTGTGGCATTAGCATTAGTAGCCCTGATTAATGTTGGTAATACAGAAGTACGGCCTCCGGCAAAAAATACGGTGTGATTGGTGTATGGTGAAACTTTTACTGCAGACACAGTTCCCGTATTTAAGCCGGTCATGCTGACTGAAGTAAATGTACTTCCTGTCTGCGGGTTACTCCATCTTACAAAAGCATTTTGTACGCCGCTGCAATACATAATATTATTCACATCGTCATAATCTGTCGGGTTAATAAATCTTCCTGCAGTGCTGGAATAATTTACTGATGACCAGGTAGAGCCGCTGTTCGTACTTCTTCTATATTGATTATATACATAAGAACCCCATTGGTATTGTCCCTGATTCTGATCAATATGTACAAATGCACCGTCACCACCAGTCACTTCCACCGAATTTCCTAAGCCTGCACTTGAAAGCTGATGTACACCATTATCCTGTGCACCAGCAAGAAAATAATTAGTTGAGGTTGGGTGATTGGCTACTGCATAAAATTGTTTGATTCTTAAACCTGTGTTTTTATCAGTAATAGTCGTACCACCGTTGGCTGAATAATGTACACCACCGTCACTACCGAATAAAACCTGATTATTGCTGCGCCATGTAATTATTTGTTGGTCGGCATGTACATATTGTCCGGTTGTTCCTACCCATTCTGAAATTTTTGTCCAGGAAGTTCCACCGTTGGTTGTTTTATAACAATCAAGACTTCCTACAATCACATTATTTGCATTGTTTGGATCAATAGCAACTGCCATGCAATACCATGCCTGTCCACTTGTAAAAGATGGGGTAGTGGTTGTTGCGGCCCAGTTGGCTCCGCCATTTGTTGATTTATAAATTGTCGGAACCTGATAGCTTGTATTCGATGGCAATGCATACAATGTATTACCATTGCTTTCAAGTGTCACATTTATATTAACGGGAGTAAATGAAACAGCTGCTGATGTCCAACCTGTGCTGGTAACTGTAGCAGGATTATCCGTATAACGATACCCGGCGCTTCCTGCAGGAGTATCAAAATATCCGCAAACAATATGCAATCTTCCGGTACTACTCAATTCGAGATCAGGAACTCTTGGATCAAGACCTGTTGGTGTGATATTAGTCCAGACACCAGTTGATTTCGTATTGCGTTGAATACCCTGGTTATTTGAACGGGAGTTACAACCTACATACAGATTACCTGCAGCATCACAGACCACTTTACTTACATTCCAGAAATTCTCTGTACCAACCATCAACGACCAGTTTACTCCGTGGTCAGTTGATCTCCACAATCCGGCTCCTCTTACAGCATCTGCATTCGTAGCTTTTTCACCTGTGCCAAAATACATAATATTGAAATCAGTAGGGTCCTGGCAAATACTGGCTACTGCAAGATTGCCAAAATAATCATTGATAACATTCCATGTTGGAGTTGTAACGGTAATATCATTCGTCTTCCAGAGACCTCCATCAATACCGCCTACCCAAACTGTTTTGCCAGTAGCATCGCTAAGGTCTTCCCATATTGCCCTCACTCTTCCAGAGGTTTTCCCATTGCCTGGTCTTGTGTTACCATTACTGGCACCCACGGCATCACTGTTTGGGCCTCTTTCCACCCAGGTAAACAGGGGGGCACGGTCAGCCATATTCACAATGCGTTGTTGTCTTTCATTGTATGCATTAATGAGCCGGTCTTTTGGTACATAACCAAGAGCCGGGTCTTTGGTCATATTAATTTCGTGTTGCAACCTTCTGGAAATTCCAGGACCATTTTCCTGAACCTGTTCTACTTGTGCAAGCACACAGGTTGATATTGTTACCAGCAGTGTGGATAACAACAAAATTCGTTTCATCATAAAAATGTATTTGAGGTTTTGGTAAATTAAATAACTTCCTAATGTATTGGTTTTTTATAAACCGCCAACAGTAGTTTTACGGGGAAAGTAACGATGTGGAAAAGTTGATAGGGTAAATCCTTAGTTATAAGTGATAAACGACAAAGCTCAGGCAGTTACTAATTCCACCGTTGCATTGATACCTCTTTCTGTTATTGCCTCGCAAAGAGGTTTCAGGTTATCAAAACTGCCATTCTTCACGGCATACTTTCCCTGGAAGTGGATAATATAAGCACATTGTTCAGCCTGCTCATGTGTGTGCCCGCAAATTTCCATGAGGGTTTCAATTACCCATTCAAACGTATTGACTTCATCATTCCATACAATCAGATTGCAGGGATCTTCAGTAAGTGTCAGCACATCTAATTCTTCCAGGCTGTCTGTTTGTATATCGTTTGACGGGTTGAACATTACTTTGCAAAAGTAAAAAAATAATGATTGATTACAGCAGATGGCGGCAATTTAAAATTGTCATATTTTTAATTCTCCGAAGGAGTCCTTCGGGCAAATCAATTGTATGGAAAGAGTAATTGGTCTTGGCGGAGCATTTATAAAAGCTAATGACCCAAAGGCGTTGGTGGCATGGTATGAAAAGCACCTGTGTATTTCATTTAATGGAACTGTATATACAGACTGGCAATTTGAAAATAAGGACGGAAGCAAAAGGACTGGTTCTAATGTGCTATCTTTTTTTAAGTACGATTCTGATTACTTTTCCCCGAGTGAAAAGCAGGTGATGGTGAATTTCATCGTAAAAGACCTGTTTGCTTTGCTGGCTGTATTAAAAGAAGAAGGGGTGACTATTGTTGGTGAGCCAATGGATGAAGAATATGGTAAATTTGGCTGGATAATGGACCCGGAAGGGAATAAAATAGAGTTGTGGGAACCTCCAAAAAATCAATAAAAAAAGACCTCATTTAGAGGTCTTGTAGTGGGAGTTGACGGGTTCGAACCGCCGACCCTCTGCTTGTAAGGCAGATGCTCTGAACCAGCTGAGCTAAACTCCCAAAATATTTCCAAGTTTTGTAGCGCCGATCACTTCCGATATAAATCGGAATGCTCTGAATCATCCCGATAGCTATCGGGAGAGCTAAACTCTCCTTTTTAGGGACGGCAAAGATAGGGGTGTAGAGCTTTTTGGACAAAATATTTTTACGCTACTTTCACCCCAATTTCATTGTATGGCAACCACTTACTGCGAATTTGTACAAAACAAAGGAAAAGGCACTGTTCACCATCATTATCATGATAATGAATACGGATTTCCTATTGATAATGACAATCTTTTGTTTGCAAGATTAGTTCTGGAAATAAACCAGGCCGGACTTAGCTGGGAAACCATCCTGAAAAAGAAGGATAATTTTTTTAAAGCCTTTGATGATTTTAAAATTGATAAAGTAGCCCGGTACACTGATAAGAAAAAAGAAAAACTGATGCAGGATGCAGGCATCATCCGTAACCGATTAAAGATAGAGGCGGCTATTCATAATGCAAAAGCGATTAAAGTCATTCAGAAAGAATCCGGCTCTTTCAGGAATTGGTTAGATAAACATCACCCTAAAACAAAAGAGGAATGGGTGAAACTTTTTAAAGTAACCTTTCGTTTTACCGGCGGTGAAATTGTCAATGAATTTTTAATGAGTACAGGTTATTTGCCGGGAGCTCATGTTGAATCCTGTCCTGTTTATAAAAAAGTGATGAAACAAAAACCAATGTGGAAGATTTAAACACAGAGATACAGAGATTATGAGTTGCACAGAGTTAATATTTGTGTGTCTCTGTAACTGCAAAACTCTCCCTCAAAGACGGGACAAGTTGTGTTGAAAAATTAGTTGGGATTTACTTCCGGCAAGCGATAATGCTGTCCGTCTAAAACAAACAATTCATCAATCTCAAAAGTCCAGAATTTGAAGAGGGGAGACTTCTTCAATAATTTTTCTACTTCCTTTTTATCTTCTGCATTTAATGTTATCCATGACCGCTGTGTTTCCATGCTTACGGCATAATGATCAATGATTCCTTTATTAATGAGGTAATTAATATAAGTGCGGTGAGGTGGTACCAATTCCATAAAATCTTCACTCATCTCAAATTGTATGGTTACCTGGTATTTCTGCATCTGTTATAAATGACAATTTAAAAGTAGGAAAGTTGCTTCGGGAAAGAAAAGAATGTTGAAAACTCTTAATTTTATTGCTCCGGAACGTTAGCTCAGTTGGTTCAGAGCATTACTTTGACAGAGTAGGGGTCACTGGTTCGAGCCCAGTACGTTCCACTATATTTTCCATTCCACAATCTCATTCACCCATTCTTTCCGGTAAGGTGTTGTGATCTTAATATAATTATCAGTAAATCCTTCTATCATTCCCCGTCCGAACGGGTCATCCGGGCGGGCATTCTTATTCTGTCCTTCAAACAAAACCTTCCTTATTTGCCCGGCATGTTGCTCCGTAAAGTACTGCAACTTCATATAAGAAAGATTGCGAAGCGTTTTATTTCTTTCGTTGCGGATGTTGATAGGCACAACAGGCTTCAACGTCAATGCATGGGTATTATCTCTTTCTGAATAAGTGAACACATGCAGGTAAGAAATATCCAATGAATGAAGAAAATCAAATGTCTCTTTAAAGTCTTCCTCCGTTTCTCCGGGGAAACCAACGATCACATCTACACCTATGCAACAATGCGGCATCAGTGTTTTAATCAGTGCTACCCGTTCAGCATACAATTCTCTTTTATACCGGCGGCGCATCAAACCAAGAATCTTATTACTCCCACTCTGTAACGGAATATGAAAATGCGGCATAAACTTATCGCTGTTGGCCACAAATTCAATGATTTCATTGGTCAATAAGTTCGGTTCAATGGAAGAAATGCGATAACGCTGAATGCCTTCAACTTCTTCAAGCTCTTGTATGAGACTAAAAAAATCATTGTTCTTTCGGGTTTCAAAGTCCCCCTTTCGGGGGGATTTAGGGAGGCTTTCCCTTGCGGGGGTGAGGGGGCTGGACTGAAAATCTCCCAAATTCACACCCGTCAACACAATCTCTTTCACCCCATGCTCAGCAAGATGTTTCACATTCTTCACAACATTTTCTATTGTATCACTCCTGCTTTTTCCTCTTGCCATCGGAATCGTACAAAAGGAACAATTATAATCACACCCGTCCTGCACTTTTAAAAAAGTTCTGGTCCGGTCATTCATTGAGAAAGAAGAATGAAAGTCAGCAACCTCTTCAATATCGCAACTGCAGATTTTTGTCGAATCTCCTTTGGTCAGTTCTTTGATATGTTGAGCAATATTGAATTTTTCAGCAGCACCCAACACTAAATCAACACCGGGTATTTCAGCAATTTCTTTTGGTTTTAATTGTGCATAGCAACCGGTAATCACCACCAAACTTTCCGGTGCTTTTCTTTGAATACGACGTACCAGTTGACGGCATTCTTTATCTGCATTATCAGTAACAGAACAGGTATTGATAACATACACATCGGCATGGTCATCAAACTCTTTTTTCTCAAATCCTTCCTGCTCCAGCATACGGGAAAGGGAGGATGTTTCAGAGAAATTAAGCTTGCAACCGAGTGTATGAAACGCCACTGTTCTGGATTCTGCCATAAGGCGGCAAAGATAATACAAGCACACGGATGACACGGATTAAAAGGATTTAAAGAGATAGCTCGAGGGAAAGGGCAAATCCAAAATTCTGCGAAGCAGAAAAAATCTGTGTTTATCCGTCCAGTCCGTGTCATCCGTGTGCTGTATTCAATAAACATCTGTGTTCCTGTATTTAATCCAACACTCTCACCAATTTACTTTTATTTTGTAGCAAATATTTGCCTTGAATAAAAAATGGTATCCCTATATATTTATTGGCCTTTTATTGGTAGCAGTATTTGTTATCAGGGAATTTCAAAGTAGTAACGGGCCTGTACCAAATCCAACCATTACCAATAACAACAAACCCAAAGACCCGGCCAGCAATCCTACCGACCGGGATAAAGGCTTTGACCGCCGTACCACATTACTCGAATACAGCAACCATGCAAAATGTCGTATGCAATGCCGGAAAATTTCACAGGCAGAAGTACAGGAAATAATGCGGGATGGAAAAATAAATTATAGTAAAAGTGATTTGCAATCCCGAAAGCTTTCGGGAGCCCGTTGTCCCCGCTATGCTGTAGAAGGTGTAACCAGTGATGATCAACGGGTGAGAATTGTTTATGCGCAATGCAATGAATCGACCACAGTTGTTACAGTGATTGATCTGGAAACAGATTTTGAATGCCACTGCCCCGGTGATGATGATAAATACAAAAACCGGAACTGATGAAAATATTGCTAAGACCCTTGCAATGGATATATTGCATCTATGCCCTGATCATATTTGTTGCTATCATGCTGCTGATCTTTCCGTTTGCACTCATGGCTGCACTTTTTGGCCGCATAACCGGCGGTAATCTGATCTATCGTTTATGTATTTTATGGGCAGATACATGGTTCTTTTTTGTCTTTATTTATCACCGGAATATTTATGAGCAGCCGCTTGACAAAAACAAACAATACATTTTCGTCGGTAATCATACTTCATATATTGATGCTCCGTTGTTGCCAAAAACAATACGTCGTCCAATCCGTGCACTGGGTAGAATTGAATTAAGTAAAATGCCTGTTTTTGGATTTTTGTACAGGAGTGTTGTAGTGATTGTGAACCGGGGCGATGCAGAGCACCGGGCAAAAAGTGTCCGCAATCTGAAATCAGTGATCAGTAAAGGTGTTTCGATCATTGTAATGCCGGAAGGAACTTTTAATATGGGTCATACAGCATTAAAAGAATTTTATGACGGAGCTTTCAGGGTAGCGATTGAAACACAGACCACATTAAAACCATTTCTACTACTCGATGCTTATGACCGGATGCACTACCGCCATTTCTTCACTCTGACGCCGGGCAAAAGCAGGGCTATCTTTTTACATGAAATTCCGGTTGACGGATTAACATTAGATGATGTTCCTTTTCTGAAACAGAAAGTTTATGATTTGATGGAAAAAAAATTGATAGAATATGATGCTTCATGGATAAAATCCTGACAGTTTAATTCTTGTTAACTTGAGCATTGAAAATTGATTATTGAATATTGAATATTTTTCCTTGTACGCAGAAGTTATTATACCATCAGCTCTCCCCAAAAACTACACCTGGTCCATTCCTCCGCATTTGTTGGAAGAAGTAAAACCCGGCTGCCGGGTAGAAGTCAATCTCGGTAAAACAAAAAAATATTCAGGCATTGTAAAGCGATTACTGAAAGAAAAACCTGCATTCATTGAAACAAAAGACATCCTGAATGTGCTGGATGTGGAACCGGTAATTTTTGAACAGCAACTGAAACTCTGGGAATGGATGGCTTCCTATTATATGTGCAGCGAAGGCGAAGTGATGGCTGCAGCATTGCCGGCACATTTTAAATTATCGAGTGAAACGATTTTAGTTTACAACGAAGAGTATGGTGATGATTTCTCCCCCCTTGATCATGACGAATACATTGTTGGCGAGGCGTTGCTGATAAAAAAAGAACTCAGCCTTTCAGAAGTACAGCAGGTATTGGATTCATCACATGCTTATCTTGTCATCAACCGGCTGATCAATAAGAAAGTTTGTTTTGTATGGGAAGCATTGAAGCAAACTTATTCGCCAAAGAAAGAAACATATGTACTATTGAATCCGGAGTATGATAATGAGGAAAAATTATCAGAGCTTCTGAACAACTGGACAAAAGCTCCCAAGCAAATGGAGTTGTTGCTGAGTTATCTGCATTTGATAAAAACAGAAGGTGAAGTGGTGAAGTCTTCGTTGCTGAAGAAATCAGGAGCATCAGATGCACAATTGAAAGGGTTGGTAGAAAAGAAAATACTCTGGACAGAAAAAAAAGTAGTTGACAGGATCAAATATTTACCAAAAAATGTACAGATTGATTTTGAATTAACTGAAGCTCAGCAAAAAGCATTCGAAGAAGTGCAGCAGCAACTGGCCACAGGCCCCGGTGGGAAAAGCAAACCAGTTTGTCTGCTCTATGGTGTCACTTCCAGTGGTAAAACAAATATTTATATCAAACTGATTGAAGATTGTATCAAGCAGGGAAAGCAGGTGCTCTACATGCTTCCGGAGATCGCATTGACATCACAGATCATCCGGCGACTGCAAAAACATTTCGGCGGTTATATCGGTATCTATCATTCCAAATTTTCACAAAATGAAAGAGTGGAGATATGGAATAAAGTAAAGAACGGCGAATTAAGAGTGATACTTGGTGCAAGATCATCTGTCTTTCTGCCGTTTCAGAATTTAGGATTGGTTATCTGTGATGAAGAACATGATACGTCTTACAAACAACAGGACCCGGCGCCAAGATACAATGGGAGAGATGCCGCAATTTACTTTGCATCTTTATTCAGTGCAAAAACTATTTTAGGCAGCGGCACACCATCAGTAGAAAGTTATTATAACTCATCTACCAATAAATATGGTCTCGTAGAACTCATGCAACGCTACGGCGATCTGAAATTACCAGCCATTGAAATTATTGACACCAGAAAAATAATTCAGAAAGACCGTACCAAAGTGATGTTATCACCTCAATTGATCGAAGCTGTCAATGAAGTGATGGCCAGAAACAAACAGGTTATTCTTTTTCAGAACCGCCGGGGTTATTCACCTTACCAGGTTTGCAGTACCTGCGGATGGATACCGCAATGCAAACACTGTGATGTGTCACTCACCTTTCATAAACTCAACAATAAATTAGTTTGTCATTATTGCGGCAGCACCTATCCTCCCGTGCATACCTGCGCCGCCTGCGGCAGCGATAAATTTGCACAACGGAATTTCGGCACCGAAAAAATTGAAGAACTGTTACAGGAAACTTTCCCCGATGCAAAACTGGCCCGCATGGATATGGACACCGTAAGGGGCAAGAATGCACATGATGTACTAATACAGCAGTTTGAACAACAACGGATCGACATTTTAGTAGGAACACAAATGGTAGTGAAGGGTCTCGACTTTGATAATGTTGACCTCGTTGGCATTCTCGATGCCGATGGCTTATTGCATTTTGCCGATTTCCGTGTCAATGAAAGGGCCTTTCAACTGATGGAGCAGGTGAGTGGCCGTGCCGGACGGAAGCAAGAGACAGGCAAAGTGATGGTGCAAACATCTCAGCCTGCACACCCGGTATTGCAAATGGTGCAGCAGCATGATTACAAAACCATGTTTGCCGAAGAATTGAAGAAGCGAAAAGAGTTTGCCTATCCGCCCTTCACCCGTATCATCCATATCACCTTCAAACATAAAATAAAGGAAGTGGTGGCAAGGGCGGCGCAGCTATATACCGATGCGATGAGAATTAACTATGACCAAAATATCGTGGGCCCTGCCGAACCTGTTATCGGCCGCATCCGAAACCAGCACCTCATGGAACTCTTACTCAAACTCCCGAGAGACGGCAAAACCATCCATCAATGTAAAAAAGATTTATTGGAACAGACAGCCATCCTGCATCAACACAAAAGTTTCCGGAGTGTAACGGTAGTGGCGGATGTGGATGCGGTGTAAGGCCCACCCAAACCCTCCCGCAGGGTGCGCTTCTCAACGCACAATACTCGCTTTTCGGAATTGCTGAATACAATCGGAGTTTACGAAAGTGCCGGGCTATGTTCTGAAGTTGAAGTGGTAGATATGAAGTTTGGCTTTGTATTGAAGCACCGCTCCCTCCCTTGCGGGGAATGAGATGGAGGAAGAGGCCTTTCCGGGCTGTGACAGTGATGCCTGATATGGTATAACAGTATCTGCGGCGTAAAAACTCTAACCACGGTGTAAAGTGAATGTGGTGAAACTGCTAAGCCCTTTTAAGAACAGAAATAATTTTACTATAAAGGTCTTCAGTAGTAAACGGCTTTTGCACTACTTCACTAAAACCCTTGTTTGACAGATAATTGTTCATATCGTCGAATGAAGCAGCGGTAAGCGCAATAATAGGAATATTGGGAAAGCTTTGTTTAATTATTGTCATCGATTCATAACCATCCATTACTGGCATATCCAGGTCCATAAGTACTACATCAAATTTATTTTCTTCAATGGAATCCACTGCTTCTTTGCCATTAGAAGCAACAGTAACATTACTTTTCCATTTTTGTAATATACGGGTTGCTACTATCTGGTTTATCTTATTATCTTCTGCGAGTAATATATTTATATTTAGAAGTGAATAAGTATCGGGTGCAGATTGAGTAATTGCCTTATTTAGAGTGGTAATTGAAGACTTTTTCAAACAAACATCGAACCAGAATGTTGTACCCTTACCATATTTGCTTTCTACATTTATTCTTGAGTCCATCAGGCGAAGGATATTGTCAACAATACTCAGTCCAAGTCCCGAGCCACCAAACTTTCTTGTGGTTTCTGAATCAGCCTGACTAAAATTTTCAAAAATTTTTCCGGCATTTTCTTTTTTGATGCCAATACCTGTATCGCTGACAGAGAAGCGAAGGTTTTGGATTTCTGAATCAGGATTATCTTCTGAGCAAATCTTAAAAGTGACATTTCCTTTTTCTGTAAACTTAAATGCATTTCCAATCAGGTTAATTAATATCTGGCTTAGCCTTACTTCGTCTCCAAATAAGTAGATATCAGTTTGCCCTTCTGATTCTATAATAAATTTTATGCCTTTTAATTTGGCTGTACCTGAAAAAATAGAATTCATTTTTCTGATAAAGCGGTGCAGGTTGAATCTTTTATTTTCCAGAAAGGATTTGCCAGCTTCAATTTTCGCAATATCAAGAATATTATTGATTATCTGTAGTGTATGTTCAGATAAATCCTGGAGCGTTTTGAGATTTTCATATTGACCGGGTAAAAATTTTTCATCCTGCATAATTCTTGTAATTCCAATAATTCCATTTAAAGGAGTTCTTATCTCATGGCTCATATTACTGAGAAAACGGGCCTTTGCCAAGTTGGCATCTTCTGCAGCTTTTTTTGCTTTCAGGAGGGTTTCTTCAGCATTTTTTTTAGCTGTAATATCACGGCTTCCGAATGTGGCGCCGCCAATTTTTCCCTTCGGGTCATAGATGGGGACACCTTTTATTTCAAAGTGCTTTCCATTTAATTCAATTTCATGCAAAATATCCTGACCCTGAAGAACGGAATAATATTGTGCTCTCAGCGGCTCGGATAATTTTTCCCAAATAGCATGTTGCCGGATATCAATACCTGCTTTCAGTCCAGTTATCCCAAACTCCTTTTCAATTGACTCTGTATATTTAGTGTTAGTGGCAATCAGGATATAATCCTTGTCTATTGTCCATACGGCACCAATAGAATTATCCAGTGTTGTTTGCAGGCTTATGCTTCTCAGGAGAAGTTTTTGCTGTCTTGCCAGGTTGTTTATTACCATGTAGTTCCCGAACATAATAAATAATGTAAATGATAATATGATATTGAAAGCAATAAGAATTGTTAATGAGTCCAGAACTAATGCCGGAAAAGATGGATAGTGATAAATTGCCAGGTTGGTGAATAGCGTATATATAAGGGGAAATAAAGTATATAAAATGACCGATATTGAATTTTTTCTAACAGAAAAGATATTCATTGCCGTCGGAAGAAAAGCAAGCATGTAGAGATAAATAAGAGTTTCTTTTTGATTCATGTGATCAAAAATCATTAAGAAAAGATAGGTAGTAAGAATCAGGCAATGCTTACCGGTATTTAAAAAATTATATCTGAATAAAAGGAAGCAGCTGATGAAACAAAGTTGACAGAAGGCGGCAATGACAAGAAAAGGCAGTAAAGGAACCGGGATAAAAAAAATAACAATAAAAGAATAAAGAGTAAACCCTGCATAGGTGGCCAGCCATATCATATTGGCAAATATCAGCTGCCGGATTCCAGGGCCTTTCTGCAGATTTTGCCGGCCATTAATACGTATTGCAGTTATTGATTTTTTTAAAATGTTCACAATGTGATTGGTTGAAGTATAAAGCTAAACGACTTATAGCCTGAATAAGTATAAACCTTTAGATAGTAACAGACTCTTATAATAATTCAGGTAAAAACACCTGGTAAATGTTCGAATAGAGCTATGTAAATTTTATTCTATTCTCTGCCGGCCCCGTTCTCCGTAGAATGCTCAATAAATAAAAAAAGTTGAATGGTTGTCAGTAGTCTGCGACTACTGACTGAAAAGAAACAAAATCAGATAAAGGATACTCAATAATGAAGAAAGAATGTAATTTTCCTTAAACAAAACTTATGGATGATTTTTTGGGATTAAGTTCGAAATTTTGGACTTATGTTGCTATCACGATACTGGTACCATTACTAGCTTTTGGATTTGGAAGCTTTTTTTCATCACTCAAAGTAAAACGAGAAATACTAAGACATTATAAGATACTAGAAAATTATTATAATGCATGGATTAAATTAATAAAAGAACAAATAGACAAGCAGCTGGCCTCATTATCTCAATTTAATGATCAGTTAAGTAATGTTGATAATATACCATTAAATTTTATGACCTACAATCTCCATATTGATAAACTACTAATTTATAATTCTCTTGAAAATTATTCTCTTTAGTTGAAAATAAAAAAAGTAAGTATAACGAAAGAATGAATTAATTCTTTCAATTCGAAAATCATGTTCAAGGATTGAAGGCTTTTGATAGTAATATCAATTTAGTTGTTGACAATTGGAAAGAAACAACCATAACAATTAGCAAAGAATTTGAGATAGAGATTCATAAACTTCATGATATTTATCAAGAGGTGACAATCAGAAATTCCCATTTACAGAATGACGTCTTTTCGAAAACTTATATAAGTGTTTACAATGATTGGGTATCTAAGGAAGATAGCGGAAAAGATCGATTAAAGAAATTGTTTATTGATAAATTTGAGCCATTTTGCAAAGACTATATTAATCAAAATAAAGATGACATTCTAGCTTTTAATTCTTTAAAAAATATACAAATGTTAGATTTTGGTATCATAAGAAAAGTTGCAAATAATGATCTTGTGTCAAAGCGAATACAAGAAATAAGTGAGCGGCTTTCTAAAGACTATAGTAAAGTATCTGAAAGCTTACGAATTTTATCTACTCAAAAGTTCAAGAACGTTATTTTCATTAAATGACATTTATCCCACCGTTCCCCCGTTCTCCGCTCTGGCGGGTATTCATAAAAAAAGTAGCACGCCGTGGTCGGTGTACTGAGCTTGTCGAAGTATCTCCACCGACCACACAGCCTGTCCCGCACAATGCGGGGAAACTAAGGACAACCAAAAAAAATCTTACTATATTAGCAGATGCCCCTCTTCATTACACCTGTCCCGCAGAATTGCTGGAGAGTATCCGCAATTCTTCAACCTCAGTATAAAAAGCCAGTATAAAAAGCCGGTATAAATTACTGCAACACGATAAGTACAAGGACATAATCATAAACAGTCTCCGCTTCCTGGTAGAAGATAAACGTATCAAACTTTATGCATTTGCTATTATGTCAGACCATATACATCAAATCTGGCAGATGCAACCGTTGATAGATCCCCAGCATGTGCAAAGGGATTTTCTAAAATATACAGCCCGGCAAATTAAACATGACCAGCAAAAAAATCATCCCGGGTTATTGACTCATCCCAATAGCTATCGGGACGAAGGGTTTTAAGCATTGAATTAAGAACGGATAAAGTTTATCAGCAAAAACTGGATTATATACCTGCCCGTCCCGTCAGGCGGGCATTGGAATCCGGTTAAAGCAGGAATCTGCAAACTGCCGGAAGAATATAGATATTCATCAGCTTTTTTTTATTATACAGGGGTTGATAATTGGGGATTTCTTACTCATCACCGGGATTGAACTACAGATATGTGGCGGGTGGAAGAAAACACCCGCCACGGCGTAAAGCCAACACACAAAGGCTTGCTCGCAACACCAACCGGCGTAAAAAACTGACTTGTGCATAACAATAACTTCTTCATGAAATAATATATTTTTTTTGGTTAATTCTTGCTTATATAATACCTTGTTAACTATTTACAGTAGCAGGGCCAACGATTAGTTTAAATCCACATTCTCTTGATACTCCAGTTGGTCCGTATTCCCTGATTTATTTTGATTCGATATTTGATAATATGATACATGTTATATATCTCTATTATCCGTATTCCTGTTCTTTAAATTGTTGAAAATTCTTGAAAGTATTTATTAACCAAAAAACTATCAGCTATGAGAAAAATTGCGCTTCTTGCATTTACCAGTTTACTTTGTTCGGCCATCTTCGGTCAGCAGGATTATTGGACTTCCCGCACTGACATCAGCGGGATAACTACCGACAAAGCGGTTGCAAGACAATCATTTCCGAAAGAGTTCAAACTATTTGATCTGACTGTTGATCCGTTGAAACAGGAATTGTTTTCGGTTACAGACAAGACCAGGCAGTCAACAATTATTGCTTTGCCCAATGCTGAGGGTAACATTGAAAAGTTTGAAGTATTTGAAGCTTCCAATTTTGAACCGGATCTGCAAGCCCGTTTTCCGTTGATCAGGGCATTTTCCGGAAGAGGTATTACAGATAAGTATGCAACATTAAAATTGAGTATTTCCCCGCAGGGTATTCAAACTATAGTTTTCAGATCTGATAAAGAAAACGAATTCATTGAAGCCTGGTCAAAGGATCATACTGTTTATGCTGTATTCAAATCTTCCAGGGAAAAAGGGAAGTTGCCATGGACCTGTACCACAGAAGATAAGAATTTTGCTGCTGATATTAATTCACAAATTCCAACTGTGATATTAAGTTCAACAGGAGAATTAAAAACCATGCGCCTGGCTCAATCCTGTACAGCAGAGTATTCAAATTTTTTTGGAGCAACCAGTTCTGCCCAGGTAGCTTTGGTTTTAGCTGCTTTTAATGCTACGCTAACCAGGGCAAATGGTTGTTATGAAAAAGATCTTGCATTACACCTGAACCTGATTTCAAATACATCTGCTGTTATTTATTATGATCCCTTAACCGATCCGTATTCAGATGCGGGCCCGGGAGCCGGTGGGGCCTGGCATACAGAATTGCAGTCAACTTTAACTTCTGTTATTACCGAGGCAAATTATGATATTGGTCACCTGTTTGGAGCTACCGGTGGTGGTGGAAACGCAGGCTGCATTGGTTGTGTTTGTGTAGACGGGTCAAAGGGAAGAGGATTTACTTCACCCGCTGATGGAATTCCACAAGGCGATAACTTCGATATAGATTATGTAGCACATGAAGTAGGGCATCAATTGGGTGGTACTCATACTTTTTCTCATGCCGATCTCGAAAGTCCCGGCGTAAATAAAGAAGTAGGTTCCGGCATCACTATTATGGGTTATGCAGGGATTACAGGCTTTGATGTTGCTCCCCATTCAATTGATATATATCATGAGACTTCTATAGCCCAGATACAGGCAAACCTGGCCGGAAAAACCTGCCCGACGAATTTAGCAATGACTGCTAATCATCCTCCTGTTGTTGCAGGGGTTAGCAATCGTACTATACCGGTAAGCACTCCGTTTGCACTCACTGGTTCTGCAACCGACCCTGAGGGAGATCCCATTACTTATTGCTGGGAGCAAAACGATAATTCAACAACTACGGGAGCAAACAGTGTTGCATTTCCTGCTAAAACGACGGGTCCAAACTGGTTATCATTTAGTCCAACCTCATCCGGAACCAGGGTCTTTCCAAAATTATCAACGATCCTGTCTGGTTTAAATGTAACGCCTCCATTACCCGGTGGTGATGCAGGTGCAAACATTGAAGCATTAAGTTCAGTAGGAAGAACGCTGAACTTCAGGTTAACAGCGAGGGATAATCATCCATATGTTCCGGGTTCAACAATCGGTCAAACCAATTTTACAGATATGGTGGTAACCGTTGATGGAACTAAAGGCCCTTTCGGAGTTACTTCTCCCAATACGGCTGTAAGCTGGTGCCCCGGCCCGCAAACTGTTACCTGGAGTGTAAACGGATCAAATACATTGGCAGCCAATATAAATATTCTGTTATCCTACGATGGAGGAAACAGTTTCCCTGTAACACTTGCTTCTAACACAGCTAATGACGGTACTCAATCAGTTACCATACCCTGTACCTACAGTACTACGGCAAGGATAAAAATAGAAGCGGTTGGAAATATTTTCTTTGATATTTCCAATGCCAATTTTACAACTGGTGATAATACAGCTCCCACATTTACAAAACCACCAAACATAACAATTTATAAAGATGCAGCTTGTAATTATAACGCTTCAACATCTGTAACCGGTGATGTGACTAATGAGAATGATAATTGTTCAAGCGGACTAAATGCAACCTTCAGCGATATAAATGTTCCGGGTCCCTGTGATGGTTCACGGATAATAACCAGAACATGGAGCCTGGTAGATAATTGCGGTAATCCAGCAGTAAATCAGGTTCAAACGATAACAGTGAGTGATAATACGCCGCCCACATTCACAAAGCCGCCAAATATTATTATTTATAAAGATGCCAATTGTAATTACAATGCATCAACAACTATAACCGGCGATGTAACAGATGAGGCCGACAACTGTGATAATACGCTAAATGCAACTTATACAGATGCTGCTGCTCCGGGTAGTTGTGATGGTGAAACTATTTTAACAAGGACATGGACACTGACTGATGATTGTGGTAATTCTACTGTTAAAATACAAACAATAACTATTAAGGATAATACTCCGCCAACCTTTACCGATCCGGCAGACATCACTATTTACAAAGACAATAACTGCAATCATGATGCCTCAGTAGGTGTAACCGGTGATGTGACGGATGAAGATGATAATTGTGATAACAGTTTGAATGCTGTTTTCACTGATGTATCTGTTCCCGGTAGTTGTATTGGTGAAGTTATTATTACACGGACCTGGACATTGATGGATGATTGCGGAAATAATGCGATTCCCAAAAACCAGATCATAACCGTAAAGGATACTACCCGGCCGGTTATTTCGGATGTCAGCGCCAATCCGTCAATACTCTGGCCTCCTAATCATAAAATGGTATTGGTTACGATCAATTATACAGTGCAGGATAATTGTTCGCCGGTAGAAGCAATAATCAATAGCATATCTGCCATAAGTAATGAACCGGAGAACGGGACCGGTGATGGTGATACCGGACCAGACATTATTGTAATAGATAATCATCATGTCTGGCTCCGTGCTGAAAGGGCGGGAAATGGGACCGGAAGGATATACACTGTTACAATTACATCTACTGATGATTGCGGCAATACGGCAACAACGACAGTTAATGTATATGTGCCACATGATAAGAATGGACCGGTTACTGCCAAACCAAATGTAGGTGCAACAGAAAATACTGACATGATTACAGGCTTGTCTGTAAAGGCAATGCCAAACCCCAGTACCGGAGCCTTTAGCATCAATATTAGTAGCACTAATATTAGTGAGAGAATAACATTGGCTGTATATGATCTGTATGGCAGGATAATAGAAGAGCATACTATCAATAACGGAGCAACTGTTAAGATTGGAAATAATTATATGGCAGGGATATATATGGTCAGGGTTGTGCAAGGTGTAAACCGAAAAGAATTGAAGTTGATAAGATTTTCTGAATAGTTGATTTCCTGATTGACTGATCTGCCGGCCCGAATAAACCAGGCCGGCAGATTTTTATTTTTAATCACCAACAAAGAAAACTTTTTTGCCGCTGTTTGTGTTCCGCCCCGGCAGGTGTTCCATAAAAAATAATACGCTGTGGTCGGTGTTTTTGCCCCTGTTTGTGTTCCAAAAAAAGTAACAAGCCTTTGTTGTGTGCCTGTCCCGATTATTCGGGGTTGTGTGATGGCCATGCAGCCGGGCATAGTTCGACAATCACACTACACCAACAAAGAGTACTATAGGAAAACCCAGACAAACGAATAGAAGAAATCCTAAAGCACAGCAGTTGGTGAAGCCTGCACACAACTTGTCCCGCCAATGCGGGAAATGCTTGCTCACAACACCAACTGCGGCGTAAAAGATTATCGTTATTGGTTTATTATCTCTTATATCATAAATTTGAGTGTTAGCGGTAATTATATCTGCTTTACAGAAGTATTTTCCCTGTTGTTTCTGAATGTAAAATAAAAATTATGATTGAGATATGTTATGCGCTCTCCGTAGGGATTTTAGGAATTTTTACCGGGGCACAAATAACAGAAGGGATACTTTTTATTCCTTATTGGAAATCGTTAGAACCCAAAGCGTTCTTTCTGCTGCATAAGACACATGGCCCCAAAATCTATCAATTCTTTGCCCCTTTGACAATTGCTGCTACAATCATCCCGGTTGGAACAGCGATATACAGCCTGACTATAGATTCACAGGCGAAAATATTTTCTGCGTTAATGGGTGTTTTTACATTGTTATTCTTTGCTACCTATTTTCTTTATTTTAAAAAGGCAAACAAAAGTTTTGAAGAAGCAAGTTTATCCGACGAAGAATTGCCTGTTGAATTAAATAGATGGACTAAATGGCATTGGGCAAGAATATACTTAGAAATGGGTGCATTAATCTGTTCACTGATTGCCATCGTTAGAATCTGAAAAGTCAATAGTATACTACGGCTGGGTTTCTTTCTTGCCTGGTCTTACAAACTTCTCGTTTTTCCGCCGTTGGTGTTCCGAAAAAAAAGTAACACGCCTTTGTTGTGTGCCTGTTCCGATTATTCGGGGTTGTGAGATGGCCTTGCAGCCGGGCATAGTTCGACAAGCCTGTCTGCCGACAGGCAGGCTCACTACACCAACAAAGAGTACTTTAGGAAAACACTATCTTAATCTTTGAAAGGTCTTTGTTGCGTAATTACTTTGTGCTGCTTGCAGAAACACCAACAAACGAACAAACCCATGTTTGATGAGGAACTGAAGAAGCGGAAAGAATTTTCCTATCCGCCTTTTTACCGCTTCATCCATCTTACTTTCAAACATAAACTGAAAGAAGTGGTGGAAAAGGCAGCGTATCACTACACCGATGCGCTGAAGATGAAATACGGCAGTTATATTGTAGGCCCTGCCGAGCCTGTTGTCTGCTGGATAAGAAATCAGTACTTAAATGAACTTCTGATCAAATTGCCAAGAGATGGTAAAACGATCACTCAATGTAAAAGAGATTTACTTGAGCAGATTGCTATTCTGCATCAGAATAAAAGTTTCAGAATTGTAACGATTTTGGCGGATGTGGATGCGGTGTAAAACCCTACTTTAAATTCTTATCAAACCAGTCAGGAAAATCTAAAAACTCAGGCATCATCGTACCCGGATTATGAACCCCGCCTTTCTTAATGATAAATTTATTTTGAACACCTTCTTGTTTCAATTTTTTTCCGCCCGGAGTCTCCCCTCATTCTTTTATTAAGCGGACTTTTGAGATTATTGCATTTTCCCATTTGGAAAAGTAAGGGGACTCCGGGCTGATATGAAACGGAATCCATACATTTATACTATGCCGGTACGCAGGAATATACCATACAAGGAAGGCTTATACTTTATCACATTTACTTGTTACAAATGGCTTCCACTAATAGAGCTGACAAAAGGATATGATTTCATCTATCAGTGGTTTGACTATCTTAAATTACAAGGTCACCGTATTGCAGGCTATGTCATCATGCCCAATCATGTGCATGTGATGATTGATTTTTCAAAGACGGACAAGTGTATCAACAAGATCATAGGAGACGGGAAAAGATTCATAGCATATTCAATTGTACAAAGGCTGGAAGAAAAAAATGAAACCACAATGCTTGATAAGCTTCGGAAAGCTGTAACAGTAACAGGCCACAGACGTGGAAAAAAACATGAAGTATGGGAAGAGTCCTTTGACTGGAAATATTGTGAGACTGCGGATTTTGCGTATCAGAAACTTGTGTATATGCACAACAACCCATGTACAGGGCAATGGAATCTTGCAAAAGATGCGATGGCATATGAACATAGTTCAGCCAGGTATTATATCAGTGGAAAACATGCAAGGTATGAAGTGGTGGATGTTGAGATAATTTTGAGTGAGAAACATGCGTCAGGCCCGGAGTCCCTTGCTGTTCCAAAAGGACGTCCCCGTTCACCCGATTTGCATGACCCATAAGAAAGTGACAGGAGACTCCGGGCAGGAAAAAGTTTGACCGATGAAGAATTACCTGTTGAATTAGATAGATGGACTAAATGGCACTGGGCAAGAATATATTTAGAATTGGGTGCATTAATCTGTTCACTGATTGCCATCGTTAGAATCTGAAAAGTTAATAGTATACTACGGCTCGGTTTCTTTCTTGCCTGGTCTTACAAACTTATCGTTTTGCCCCGGTTGGTGTTCCGAAAAAAAGTAACACGCCGTTGCTGTGTGCCTGTCCCGATTATTCGGGGTTGTGAGATGGCCTTGCAGCGAGGCATAGTTCGACAAGCCTGTCTGCCGACAGGCAGGCTCACTACACCAACAAAGAGTACTATAGGAAAACACTATCTTAATCTTTGAAAGGTCTTTGTTGCGTAATTACTTTGTGCTGCTTGCAGAAACACCAACAAACGAACAAAGCCATGTTTGATGAGGAACTGAAGAAGCGGAAAGAATTTTCCTATCCGCCTTTTTTCCGCATCATCCATCTTACTTTCAAACATAAACTGAAAGAAGTGGTGGAAAAGGCAGCGTATCACTACACCGATGCGCTGAAGATGAAATACGGCAGTTATATCGTAGGCCCTGCCGAGCCTGTTGTCGGCCGGATAAGAAATCAGTACTTAAATGAACTTCTGATCAAATTGCCAAGAGATGGTAAAACGATCACTCAATGTAAATGAGATTTACTTGAGCAGATTGCTATTCTGCATCAGAATAAAAGTTTCAGAATTGTAACGATTGTGGCGGATGTGGATGCGGTGTAAAACCCTACTTTAAATTCTTCTCAAACCAATCCGCAAAATCCAAAAACTCAGGCATCATAGTGTTCGGATTATGAATCCCACCTTTCTTGATAATAAATTTATTTGGTACGCCTGCTTCTTTCAGTCTTGCAACAAATGATTCTGATTGTTGCAATGGCACTGTTTTATCTGCATCGCCATGAATAATAAAAATAGGTGGATCATCAGGCGAAACGTAGTAGATGGGTGACATTTCTCTGGCAATTTTGTTTCTTGCACTTGAATCGGTAATATGGTCATACGTTGCAGTAAGTTCATTCCATTTTGTAAAATCAAGTGCCCCATATAAACGATTGACAATTTGAATACTTTTATTATTAATAAAACTAAAACCGGGCCCTCCCCAGTTAAGACAATCTGTGGGCGGGTAAAGTACAGCCACTGCCTGAACTCTTGATGATACACGGTTTATGGGATCTTGAGCCATACTATCAATTTTTTCATCAGACATTGCTACCGCCAGCGATAGGTGACCGCCGGCAGAACCACCGGTAATTCCCATCATTGCCGGGTTTATTTCCAACTTTTTTGCATTGTACCGGATATAGCGGACTGCTCTTTTCAAATCCTCTATCTCATCGGGGATGGCATACCGAGGTTGAGAACCAAGTATAACCAGAAAGACTGTAAAACCTTTGTCAAGAAACATCGCAGAAGGTCGGATTGTTCTTTCGGCCTGCTGGTAAGAAGAAAACCAGGAACCTGCAATAACCCAAACGATTGCTTTATTGTTCGATTTTATTCTTGGTTTTATATGAAGCATTGTTAAGGCAACACCATCTTTTCTTCCATAAATCAATTCATCAATTTTATAATTGGATCTTGCCCTGGTCTTTATTTTATCCATTAATGGCTTCCACCGGTTATCAGATTTTACTGAATTGAAATCCTTATCAGCTTCAATGCCGTTTACATCACCTGGTGAAACATTTGATGATCTGGAAAGAAAGTTTAAAAAGTAAAAGGAACTATCCGGGACGTTTGCTAATGCCCATCTGCTGGCAGCCCTCCAATAATTACTCTCGTCAGTTACATAACCCTGTATTTTTATTGCGGAAGAATAGGCTATCGCTGAATTCTTAAAGTCCTTTACCTTATAAAGAGAATCCCCTTTTTTGTAAAGTGCATCCGCAGATTGACCAAAAGATAGTTGAGTGAATAGAAAGCTACAAAGCAGAAGAATGAGATTTCTCATGTTAATAATATTAAATAGTTTTTGTGGTTACATGCTCCAGTCAGTTATTGAAAATACTATAAAATGCTTAACAGTTATTTTTTATATCGCTGTATTCAAGGATAAAGAAACCCATATCTTTTTTCTTCGATGCAGCCACCATCGCATTTGCTACATCCTTTCCATGAATTGGTTTATATTTCGAAGGAATCAAAAAAGAAAAGGCTGACATAATACCTTTGGATATCTTTTCTCCCAACCTGTATTCTTTTCTATCTCCCAATAACACAGATGGCCGCATAATATGAACAGATTTCAGACCCCGTCCGACCGGATCATCCGGGCGGGCAATAGCTTTCACCGCATCTTCCACTTCGCCTTTTAGTTTCAGGTAAAAATTATTGCTCTTGCTATTAGCCCCAACAGAAGAAACAAACACAAATGTTTCGCAGCCGTTCAGTTTGCAAAATTTTGCAGCATTTACGGTTATATCATAGTCAACTTTACGGTAAGCTTCTTTATCGCCTTTTACTTTTTTCTGTGTAGTTCCGATGGCACAAAAAACTACATCACTCCCTTCCAAAGCCAGGCGGAAACTTTCGGTATCTGTAAAATCCACCAATTTCTTTTCCAGTTTGGGGTGGGTAAATTCAAGAGGTCGTCTTATTAATATCCTCACGGTATGATAAAAATCATCTTTAAATAACTCTTCTTGTAAGTAATTTCCAACCAATCCGGTGGCGCCAATCAGTGTTGCTGTCATAAAAATTCAGGATGTTTGCAGTATGCAAATTCAGGAAAATATTTCATTAAAGCCGTATAACAGTTTTGGCATTGATTCCACGGCCAGGCATTTCGCCAGCTTTAAGAGCACTGAAGAACTCTCAGAACTCCTGACTAATGACTCCCGTATCCCGACTCTGATTCTCGGGGGTGGAAGTAATATCCTGTTTATAAAAGATTATGATGGCCTTGTTTTTAAAAATGAGATAAAGGGAGTTGCTCTATTGCATGAAGACAATGAATATATATATGTAAAAGCAGGAGCAGGAGAGAACTGGCATCAGTTTGTTTTATATTGTATAAAAAGAAACTGGGCAGGTGTGGAGAATTTATCATTAATACCGGGTAATGTAGGAGCTTCGCCCATGCAGAATATCGGGGCTTATGGTGTGGAAGTTGATGATGTGTTCTGGGACCTGGAAGCTTATCATGTAAAAGAAAAAAGACTGGTGACTTTCACCCGCAACGATTGTGAGTTTGGTTACCGGGATAGTGTATTTAAAAATAAATTTAAAGACCAGTTTGTGATTTTGAATGTAACTTTTCAATTACGTAAGAAACCCCGGTTCAAAACTGGTTACGGTGCCATAGCGGAGGAATTGGAAAGAATGGGTGTGAAGGATTTATCAATAAAAGCCATATCAGATGCAGTGATCAATATCCGTTCTTCTAAATTACCTGATCCCAAAGAGATTGGGAATGCCGGAAGTTTTTTTAAAAACCCATCTATTTCAAAAGAACAATTCAATTTACTGAAAGAGAAATTTGAAAATATTATCGGGCATGAAAATATAAACGGCTCTGTAAAACTTGCAGCTGGATGGCTGATTGAGCAATGCGGATGGAAAGGTTATCGTAAGGGAGATGCAGGTTGCCATGCCAAACAGGCATTGGTTTTGGTTAACTATGGGAATGCAAGCGGTAAGGAAATCTATAATCTCAGTCAGGAAATTCTGGAAAGCGTTAACTTAAAATTTAACATTTCTCTTGAAAGGGAGGTTAATTTTATTTAAGTATTAATTTATATTAATTTGTAACTTGTATCAACTAAAACCAATTACATGAAAAAGATATTGATAATAACCTTTGCTTTTTTGCTGATTGAAAATTCTGTATCGGCGCAGGCCGCCAAATCTGTTTACTTTGAATTGGGAGGTCCTGGTCTTGCTTCGTTCAACTTTGATACCCGTTTTGGAAACCGGGAGGATGGGTTTGGGGGTCGAATAGGTGTTGGTGGCTTTGTTATTGCAAGTAACGATGGAAGTGGAGGAAGAGATAGAGTAGGTGTTATTTTTATTCCAGTAGGGATTAATTATCTTTTGGGCAAAGATGATAAACATTACTTTGAGTTAGGCGCCGGTGTAACTCCGGTAGTTGCTTCATCTAGTTTTGATAGCGAAAACTTTTCGACAACTTTTGGGCATGTCCTGTTTGGCTACCGGGTACAGCCAAAAGAAGGGGGATTTACTTTCAGGGCTTTTATAAATCCAATTTTCGGAAGTTTTGGTTTTATTCCATATTACGGAGGTGTTTCCTTTGGGTATAAGTTTGGAGCTAAGAAAGGCAAATAATTTTTACCTGTTTAATATAAGGCTACATCAAAAATGTGGCCTTATTTAAGCCTCTTCATCAAATTCAAAATCCTTTTCTGTAAAATTCATCATACTTCCCATCAGGTCTTTAAATTCCACTTTGTTTTCAAATATTTTCTTACTGATAAGGGAGTAAGAAGATAGTCCGTGTAGTACAAATTCCATCATCAATGCAGCTTGCTCTTCGTTTAGTTTCGGAAAATATTTTTTTACCAATGAATGAAGGCCATCTACTTTATACAACAATAATATTTTGTCTTTATCTGAAGTGTTGAAAGACATATTCAGGTTATTGCCTTTGTCAAACCATTGGGTGATGGGGCGATAAGGATTTTCGTCCGGCATTTCTTCCAATGATGGTTTGCCCGTATTCCTTCTTTTCTTTAATTGATCAGGATTGGGAAAGTACTGCACAAATTGTGTACGGATTGCTTTATCCACCAGGTTCATTGCCACCTGGTAAGGGCCTTCCTGTTCACCTTCATACACCAATTCCACTTTCCCGGTAATAGAAGGAATAATACCGACCAGGTCATTCATCCAGACCTGTGTTTGCTTTTCATTATTGATGATAGCCCTTCGTTCAGCAGAACTCACAGCATTTTCAAAGGCAGATATCGTAAGTCTTGCACTCACCCCACTTTTCTTATCTACAAATTCACTGGCTCTTGCTTCAAAAGCAATCTGCTCGATCAATCGTTTTACGAGGTCACTTACTTTTACTCTGGCATTTTGTTCATCACTGATTTCTGCTTCCTGTTCGGTTATTTCCAACGCATTCTCCAACGATTTTGGATAGTGAGTCAGTATCTGGCTTTCAATCCTGTCTTTTAACGGAGTTACAATAGAACCACGGTTGGTATAATCTTCCGGGTTGGCAGTAAACACAAACATGATATCTAATGGCAATCGCAGTTTGAATCCACGGATCTGCACATCACCCTCTTCTAAAATGTTAAATAAGGCAACTTGTATACGGGCTTGCAAATCAGGTAATTCATTAATCACAAATATGCCCCGGTTACTTCTGGGGATAATACCATAATGCAACACTCTTTCATCAGCAAAACTTAGTTTCAGATTAGCTGCTTTGATAGGGTCAATATCGCCTATCAGATCAGCTACACTTACGTCGGGTGTGGCGAGTTTTTCGCCATAGCGTTGGCTGCGGTGTATCCATTCAATTGGAGTGTCGTCACCTATTTCGGCAACCAGGTCTGCAGCGAATTTTGAAACAGGATTCAGTGGGTCGTCGCTAATTTCGCTACCACTTACTACTGGAATGTATTCATCCAACAGTTCCACCATTTGCCGGGCCATTCTTGTTTTGGCCTGTCCTCTTAATCCGAGGAACAAAATATTATGCTTACTCAGCAAAGCTCTTTCTACATCGGGTATCACTGTATCTTCATACCCGACAATGCCGGAAAAAGTGGGTTCATGTTTTTCGAGTTTCGCAATCAAATTCTGACGTATCTCTTCTTTGATACTTCTGGGTTGATATCCACTTGCTTTTAGTTCGCCGAGTGTTTTTATTTTCTTGATGTTCATATTTTTTTAAATATTGTGAACGCAGATTATTATGATAACTTCCTTTATCTTAATTACTATAATAATCTACGTTCTTGTATTAATAGACCGTTTTTCTTTTCCCACTTTCAAAATCCTTAAATATAAATGCCCCCAGCTTATCCAAAGATGCAAAAAAAGCCTTCCCATTATTCATCTCCGTGAATTCCTGCACAAATTTTTGAAGATAGGGGTCAGTGGCAATCATAAAAGTGGTAATCGGTATTTTCAACTTCTTGCATTGTGCTGCCAGGTTGATACAGCGGTTGACTACTTTCCTGTCGAGTCCAAAACTATTTTTATAATACCGCTTTCCAATTTTCAAACAAGTTGGTTTGCCATCCGTAATCATAAATATCTGCTTGTTTGGATTTTTTCTTCTTCTTAAAATATCCATGGCCAGTTCCAAACCTGCCACCGTATTTGTATGATAGGGCCCGACCTGCAAATAGGGGAGGTCTTTCACTTCAATCGGCCAGGCATCATTGCCAAACACCACAATATCCAATGTATCCTTCGGGTATCTTGTTTTTATTAATTCACTCAGGGCCATCGCCACTTTTTTAGCGGGAGTTATCCTGTCTTCACCGTACAAAATCATGGAGTGAGAAATATCAATCATCAGCACTGTGGATGTTTGTGCTTTAAAATCTGTTTCCCGTATCGTCAGGTCATCTTCCTGCATCCTGAAACTATCAATACCATGATTGATCTGCGCATTACGTATGCTTTCGGTAAAATCAATTTGCTCCAGCATATCACCAAACTGAAATTGCCGGGTATCCGGATTCAATTCGTCGCCCTGACCTGGTTTAAAACTATGATGATCGCCTTGTTTGGTTTTTTTTAGTTTACCGAAAATTTCTTCAAGGCTGCTTCTTCTTATTCCCTGTTCGGTTTTTGGAGTTATTCTTATTTCTCCCTGTTCATTATTATCAGACAGATAACCCTTTTCTTTTAATTCCTCTATAAAATCACCCATACCGTATTCATCGTCTGTCAGTTGATACTTTTTATCCAGTTCATTCATCCATTGCATCGATTCACTTACATCTCCACTGGTGTAAGTAAGTAACTGCATAAAAAGATCAAGCAAATGCTGAAACTTGCTTTTCCCTTCGTTGTCTGCATCAAATTTTGTAAAGTGGTATCCTCTCATTGAACATTCAATTTACGATAAAATGTTTATTGTTTTTCTTTCTTAACAACAACTTAAAACGCTGAAAGTTTAAACGAAAAAACCCTTCGCATTGCAAAGGGTTTTTAAAGCGTAAAGCCGATAAACTATTTGTTTGTATCTTTTTTTGCCCCTGAATCTTTATCAGCCTGGTTAATGATCGTTGGCTTATTGCCTTCCGAAGGTGTTTTGTTCTGTACCTGCGGAGCATACTTTTTTTCTACCTGATCCAACACCTGCAACATTATTTCATTAATTGGTGCTTCAGACCTTTCATACCCGCCATAAAATTCCGGTCTGTTTTTTTGGATATAGTCGTAATACTTTTTTTGTTGTTCCAAATCTTTCCGGATACTTACTCTTACTTTTTCTGCAAGTTCTGTCTTACCGGCTTTATAGCAAGCCTCCAGGTAAACCAATCCTGTTTGATTGTGACTATTATAACGGCTCACCAACGCATAAGGCATATTGGCAGGATCAATTCCTTTTTCAACTTTATCAATCAGTTTCTGTGCTTCCTCTTTTTTACCGGCATCAGCCATATTACCCGCAGCTTCAGCAAATAATGACCGGATATTAAGAATGTGACGACGGTTTTCTTCATCAAAATAAACACCTTTCTTATTTGCTCCGCCAAATTCATATTTCGTCATAAGGTTTCTATACATCGTATCGGTATTGTTATCTCCGATTTGTGTTCCGCCAAATCGAAGTTGAACAAGCGTTTGATCAGTTACCCAATTTAATTCGGGGTGTTTAGTTTCTATGGGTACCAGGCGATAAGAAAGACCATCTTTACGGAGGTATTGAGAAAAACCAAGTTCGCCAAATGGAGAAGTGAAATAGATAGGTCTTTTCCAGCCATTTGCAGCATTCGAAGCTATGAAGTTCAATATGATAAAATCACTGCGAACCAGACCACCATCCAGTTTCTTTTGTGGTATTTCAAATTTTAATTCTGATAGTACACTATCTGTAGCATTGACAACGCCATATTTTCTTGCCAGTTCCACATTTACCGGCACTTTGAATTTTGCAACCGGGAAACTTCCAAAACCAACATCACGACCGGTTTTTTTATCCTTATTCACTTTCCCCAATACATTTTTCATTACATCATACAGGTCATAAAATTCATTAGGATCGCCTTGTTGGTTAAAACGCAGGTACTCCCTGTTATGCCCTTCTATCTGTTCTTCCGACCATAAAACATCAATTGAATCAGCATCATTCGTTTTATTTCTAAGCTGATTGATGTACCAATCAATACCAAGAAGACTATTATTGATAACCCGTATATCCGGACGGATTCCTTCTACTTCTTGTGCATACCATAAGGGATAGGTATCGTTATCTCCGAACGTAAATATGACTGCATTGGGTGCGCAACTTTCTAAGTAGTCTTTTGCTAAGTCTGGTGCAGTGGTTTTTCTGCTCCTGTCATGATCGTCCCATTCCTGTTGTGCCATTAGCAATGGAACTGCCAGACATAAAACGGAGGTTGTTATATTAATTACTTGATCATTTTTTCCTCCGTTTGATATAGCCCTGAGGAGATAGGTTACTCCCCCGGTAATTGCTGCATATAATACTGTAGCGAAAATGGATGTCAATAATGCGCCACCACCTGATCCGGGAAAGCTACTCATGAATGTGATAACAAATGTGAGAATACTTCCTCCTATCATCATATTCTGGAACGTTAGCTGATCCGCTTTGTCTCTGGCCATTTTTACAAATGCTACAACCGCAAGACCTATCCAAATAGCAAAAGCATAGAATGAACCAACGTACGCATAATCCCTCTCACGGGGCTGGTTACCCGGCTGATTGAGGTAAAGCACCACAGCAATACCTGTCATGAAAAAGAGAAGAAAATTTACGATCCAATCGTTTCGTTTTTTGAAGAATTGAAACACACAACCGATTATTCCAAACAGGAATGGTAGCAGGAACAGCGTATTGTGTGCCTTGTTGTTTTTTATACTATCGGGTAATTGAGATTGATCCCCAAGCCGTTTATTATCAATAAAAGAGAAACCGGTAATCCAATTACCATCCCTTTTATTTCCGAGGCCCTGTATATCATTTTGTTTACCGGAAAAATTCCACATAAAGTATCTCCAGTACATATGGCTCATCTGATAGCTTAAAAACCATACTAAGTTTTTACCATAAGATGGTGCTTCGTATCTGCCCGATTGCTCATCCTGACCCAGATCCAGCCATTCAGCATAAAACTGTGCATGGTATTGATCATTGCTCGGATCCCAAACCCGTGGAAATATTTGTTTGTCTGAACTTTTATAAACATATTCTTTTTTCTTACCAATAGGAATGTACCGGTCAGTACCTTTTACATAGGTCATTTCCCCTTCTTTGGTTTTTGGATATCCATCCGAATCTCTTTCTACATCTGCTGCAAAGTGAGGTCCATAAACCAAAGGTGCTTCACCATACTGCTCACGACTCAGGTAATAAACAAGGTTGATGGGATTGTCAACATTGTTCATATCAATCGTAGGATTTGCATTAGAACGTATAAGTGTGGTGAAGTACATGAAATAACCAATCATCATAAAGGCATAACACCATAACGAAAGTTTTAAAACTTTTAAAGCAGTCGGCTTTAAAAAATAACCCAAAACATAAGCTAATCCACCTACCAATATAAATTTGAAAACTTTTGCACCATCTGATCCAAGGCTTACAATAAAAGGCAACAAAGACAAACTGAAGAATAATATAAAGAAAGTGATGAGTTTTGTTTTGGTGATGTTTTTTTCATTGAATCGTAAAGCCCATACAATAAGGGCAGCCAGTGCAATGAAAAAGAAAGCGAAGCCGGAGAAAAAAGGCAATTTCATTTTGTTTACAAAGAAAATATCAAAAAGACCTGCACCTTTCATGGAGTATTGAATAATTACGAGCTGAACAAGTCCTGTAATTAAGCTTCCCATCAGGAAAGCAATAATTGCCCCTTTGGTAGAGACAGCATAACGGCGATAGTAGTAGATCATTACAATAGCCGGAATAGTCAAAATGTTTAATAAGTGTACACCTATTGAAAGACCTATCATAAAGAATAAGAAAACAATCCATCGGTCACTTTTTGCCCTGGCATCCAGATCGTTACCTGCATGTTCATCTGCATGTTCCCATTTCAGCATTGCCCAGAATACGAGAGCAGTAAATAAAGACGACAGCGCATATACTTCACCTTCTACCGCACTGAACCAGAAAGAATCACTAAATGTATAGGCTAATGCACCTACAGCTCCGGCAACCATCGTAGTGAAAATTTGAGCAGCCGTTAAGTTTTCGCCTACACTTACAAACATTTTACGGGCAAAGTGGGTAACACTCCAAAAAAGAAATAAAATCGTTGCTGCACTGGCTAATGCACTCATGAAATTAACAGCACTTGCAGCAGTGTGCCCGTTATCGCCAAACAAGATGATAAAAAACCGGCCCAGCAAAACAAACAACGGCGCTCCGGGAGGGTGGGGTAATTGTAATTTATCTGCACTGGCAATAAATTCACCAGTATCCCAAAGACTTCCTCTTGCTTCACGGGTTAGAAAATAAGTTCCTAAAGCAATCAGAAAAATTACCCATCCGGTAATATTATTGACTTTTTTAAAGTTCATAGCTAAACAATTGATTTTTTATTTCTTTAAAAACCCAGACAATTACGTATTAGTATCTGTAAAATAAAACAGAATTAAAAGGAAAGCAAAAATAGGGATATTCAGTTCATAGTCAGCAGGCGGCAATAGCTTGTTTTTCAGCACAAAACCTTAAAATATAGGGACGGTATAACCCCTTATTCAAAATAGACTTTGATGGTTTGATAGGAAAGTTGTCCTTGCCGCATTTTTTCGGAAAATCCTTTCAGGCCAAACATACCGGCTGCATTACCCTTATTGATAGCTATTTCAAGATAGCCTGCACTATTAAAAAGTGCCAGTTTCTCGCCTTCTGTAACATCAGCATAGCTTTCGCTGATCTTATCAATCATTTCATCTCTTTTAAAAACGATCCGGAAACTTCTCCCTTTTCGTTGTTCTTCAAATTGTCCTTGTTTGATGTTGACGATCACATTTTCGAAACTGTCGATGAATATAATCTGGCCTTCTATCGCATTGTTGTCGAGAATAGGTCTTAAATGTCTTTTTTCTAAATACTTTACATCAGAAATGCCGATACTTTGAATTGAGTCACCATTCACTAATTTGTTCACTACTTTTCCCATTACCGAAGTAAGATAAATTGTATTCTTTGTTGCTTCTTTTTCCAACGGTATCCCTATTATTATTTCCGGAGTTTCTTCCAGAATCATCGTCAACAAACCATTATCGGCACAAAGCAGGTATTGGTTATGATGAAAAGCCAGTAGTAATTGTTCGGGTTTTTTTTCAAAAAGGTTGACAAGGATAAGATGGTAGGTAAATGAAGGAAAATTTTTAATGGCACTTTGGCAAACATAAGCAGCTTGCGGATAATTATAAGGCGGGATGTTATGTGAAATATCGATGATTTGAAATTCGGGATTGATCTGCAAAAGTTGTGCTTTTACAGCACCCACCAAGTAGTCGGGGCTGCCAATGTCTGATGTAAGGGTAAGTAGAGGCAATGTTCTTTTTGTTTCTGGTGTAAGGTTTCGGGTTTAGAGTTTCGGGTTGGGGTCAGCTTTTTCTGTTTTTGAATTTATTTCCCTTATGCGAACTGGAATTTAAATAATTTATGAAGGCTCTTGTTTTTTTACCAATTAAAGGGTTTTTTTCATACAACCGGTCAAATTGCCCCTGTGTAATTTTCAGTTTCTTCAAAGACTTTATTTTCCATTTGCATGGCCAACTGCCATATTTCCAAATCCTCCATTTTTTTTATTGTTGCCATACTTAAAACTTTTAATGCTTTTTGCAAAACCCCAAACTCAAAAACTATTTAACTAACTTTCCGTCTTTAAAGAAAAATTTTTGAATCAATCTGTCAGCCAATTTCGGAAAAAATTTTTGCATAAAAACTGTTCTTTTCCCGGTAAACGTCATGACTAAAGTTCTTTTCTTTTTCCGGATGGCTTTCAAGATTCTTGCAGCACATTCTTCTGCACTCATCATTTTACCTTCATCCATCGGAGTATTTCCATGGGAGCCTCCATCTTTATTCAAAGCAGCAAAACGGATATTCGAAGTTGTAAATCCCGGACAAACCCACATTACATGTACACCATCAGCCATCAGTTCAGTTTTAATAGCTTCAAGCCAACCCTGAACTGCAAACTTACTGGCAGAATAACCGCTTCTACCCGGTAAACCCCTGTAACCTGCGATTGAAGAAACGCCAACTATACTTCCTTTTCTTTCGATTATTGAGCCCAAAGCATATTTTGTACAGTAAACGGTTCCATAAAAATTAATATCCATCACTTTGTGAATTACTTCCGTATCGGCTTCTGTCAATAATGCCCTCATGGAAACTCCGGCATTATTAATTAGAATATCTATACCACCAAAAGTTTTGATGCAGGTTTCCATAAATCGACGGCAATCGTTTTCACTACTTACATCTGTAACTACTGTGTGTAAGTAAGCTGAAGGATATTCCGCCTGCAGACTGTACAATTTATCGTGGTTACGGCCACAAGTGGCTACTCTGGCTCCCATATTAATAAGGGCCACTACCAATGCTTTACCGATACCATCCGTTCCACCGGTAACTACTACTACTTTGTCTTTAAAATATACTGACATCAGGAATTGCTTATTATTACAAACCTACTTTAAAATTGTACATAAATCAGGCAGTTCTGGAAAATGAAAAAGCCCCGGAAAACCGAAGCCTTTTTGTGATCCCGCTGGGACTCGAACCGGGGGCCCCTCCCGATAAAAATCGGGATGCTCTACCCCTGAGCTATTAAATCTTCAATATATTTCCTTGATTTCATTTTTTTTATTTTTAATTCAAATGTTTTGGCTTCCTGTAAAGTTGCAAACTCCCTGGTAAATTTTTTCACCCAAGGTATACCGGTGGCGGTAAACTTTGACCGGCCGATATTATGTTCATAAAATCGTCGCTCAAAATCAGTACATGCACCAACATAGTACTTATCCAATTTGGCAGAATAAAGTATATAGGTAACAGGCAAAACGAAAAAAGGAGCTTATTTAATAAACTCCTTTTTGTGATCCCGCTGGGACTCGAACCCAGGACCCATACATTAAAAGTGTATTGCTCTACCAACTGAGCTACAAGATCAACCTCTTCCTTTTTAAAGGAGTGCAAAAATACAGTCTCAGGGCTTTTTAGCCAAAAATTTTTCTAATAGTTATAAACATAAGATTATTGATTCTCAAGAGTTGCAGTAGATAAAATCTGATTTTTTGTGTTTGATTGATCTCTTTCTTATGAACTCTTTTCAAATAGGGTAACATTTCTTAGCAATGCCACATTATTCCATGACTTTTTCAACTTTACTAAACAGAGAAATTAATAAGATCAGGAGAGTTCTTCTTTCATTTTTTTCATGACATCTTTCTCCGCCATCATTTGTGCAAGATGTATCATGTTCAAAAATGCTTTTGCTCTGGAAATACCATGACCAATTATTACTGGTTTTGCTACACCAAGTACAGGGGTGCCTCCATAATTTTCAAAGTTGAACCGTTCAAAATAGGGTTCGTTTACTTTTTTCTGATGACTTATTTCGTATAGGGATTCAGCCATTTTAAGGATAATGTTACCGGTAAAACCATCACATATCATTACATCGGCTTTATCCTGCAATAAATCCCGTCCTTCTATATTACCGATGAAGTTGATGTGTTTGTTTTCTTTTAGCAGGGGATAAGTTGCTTTTGCAAGCAAGTTGCCTTTCCCTTCTTCTTCACCTACGTTGATCAAACCGACCTTTGGGTTATCTATTCCCAATATTAATTGCGCATAAACAGAGCCCATAATAGCAAACTGGTTCAGGTGTTCTGGTTTACAGTCGGCATTCAATCCCACATCAAGTAATAATCCCGAGCCACCATCTGCTTTTGGAATGATACTGGATATCGTTGGCCTGATCACTCCTGGTAGTACTTTAATACTGAATAATGCACCTACCAACATAGCCCCTGTGTTTCCGGCACTGATAAATGCATCCGTTTCGCCGGAGGCTAACAACTGAAATCCGATAGCGATAGAAGATTGTTTTTTTTCTTTTAATGCTTTTGTAGGATGCTCATGCATCCCGATCACTTGTTCTGCATGTACTATTTTGATATTTTTTGCAGGAATACAATGTTGAGCAAGCAAAGGTTCTATTTGATCCTTATCGCCGATCAGCACCAGGTTGATTGTATTAATCTGACCGGTGAGGTAAGCGGCTATCCCTTTTACTGCTTCTAACGGAGCATAGTCGCCTCCCATCATGTCAATACCTATCTGCATAATTATTAGTTAGTGATACTCCAAAACTCAACTACCCGTATGACAAATTAGCCAAATGCCCGCCTTAAAAGGGCGGGCAGGGATCAGTAATGATTAAATACTTTTGTAAAGACAGTATTATTGAGCTTTTAGTGGTGCTTTTTCTGCTACCACATTGCCTTTATAATACAGTTTGCCTTCACTAACATGGGCACGATGACGAACATGCAGTTCACCAGTAGTACTGTCTGTTGATAAGGTAGCAGAAGTAGCTTTATAATGCGTTCTGCGTTTTGCACTTCTTTGCTGACTATGTCTGCGTTTGGGATTTGGCATAACTCAAATATTAATTGTAAATGTTATTTTGTCAAAAATCAACTTGTTGGGGGTGATTTTTTTTCACTTTTCAACGTTGACAATTCAATGTTTTTTTCTAAATCTTTAAATTTCTCCAATCCTTTCCAGATCGGATTTTCTTTTATTTCAATTTTTTCAGGCTCCATTTTCTTCAGCAGATCAAGTGCTGTGGTGTTACATTGAGGACCATCCATCTTTTCAAAATCACATGCTTTCTGCATTGGTATAGTAAGAACAATAAATTCATAAATCCAGGTAGCTACATCTACATGGCCGTCGCCTTGTGCGATATAGTACATATCAGGATCTTCTTCCTGCTCATTCATGATTTCAGGATCTGGTACTATTTTTACCGTGATATTGAATTCATCCCACAGTTCTAATAACAGGTTGCTGTTGCAGCGGTCACAGGTTACTTCCAAAGAACCGCCAATCTCAAATTTGAGTAACATAAAGCTGCTTTTTTTATCCAGCGTTAGCTTTACATTGGCGTTGCAATTTCGAAAATCCTGCTGTTGGAATGCCTCAAAGAACTTATCAGAAATTAAATAGCTGTAATGGTGAACCCCGGGTTTCAATGACACAAAAGCTATCTCAAACTCCCGTCGGCGACTCATTTTTCAACTTTTTAAAGAGTGTGCAAAGGTAAGGGAATAAACCCATAAGTGGAGGTTGATTTTAGATTATTTTTGCCCAGCTGTTTCGGCATAACAGACTGATTTTGAAGATACTTAAAAATTGAAATTTTGCAACAATTCCTGTCCCGTTTATTTGCCCGCCTTATGAAAAGCTGGAGCTGGGTACTCCTGATTGTTTTTTCTATCCTGATAAAGTGGGCTTCCTGGTATCCGGGTTGGGTAGAAAGAAATTATAGTCAGGGTGTTTATCCTGTTATTTCCAGAATTCAAAGGTTTCTTTTTGGATGGGCATCTTTTAGTATTGGTGATTTATTCTATGCCTTTTTGATAGTAGTTATCCTTTACAAGGTGTTCAGGTTTTTCAGACTACTATTCAAAAAACAACTGAACCGCCGGTATTTTGTAGCAGCATTGCAGCAAGGCATTTTTATTTTTCTTTTTTTATATGTATTCTTCAATCTGCTCTGGGGGCTGAATTACAACAGAAGGGGAATTGCTCACCAATTAAATCTGAAGGTGAAACAATACTCGATTGCCGACCTTGATACATTAACAAGTGAAATCCAAAGCCGGGTAAACTACTACGCTGACTTCGTCACTGAATCACAACGGGATTCATTTGATCAGAAAAGCAAATTATTCAGCAGTGCCGTGGAAGCGTTCAAGGAAGTTTCAAAAAAACATTCCTTTCTTGAGTATAAACCGAAATCAATAAAACCATCCTTCTTCAGTTATCTGGGAAATTATCTTGGCTTTCAGGGCTATTATAATCCTTTTTCCGGCGAGGGGCAGGTAAATACAACTGTTCCCCGTTTTTTAGAACCGTTTGTAACAACACATGAAATTGCCCATCAATTAGGATATGGAAAAGAGAATGAAGCGAATTTCGTTGGGTTTCTTGCCTGCCGGGCATATAATTCTAATGTGTACCGGTATTCTGTATATTTTGATATGTATAATTATTCATTGGGAGAATTATACATAAGAGATAGCACATTAGCAAAAGGATATCAGCAGAAGTCGCATCCACAGGTAAAAAAAGATCAGCAGGAGTTTAAAGATTTTTATCGCCGGTATAAAAACCCCATTGAACCGATTATTATGTGGGGTTATGGTCATTTTCTTAAAGCCAATAATCAACCCGCCGGGAAAAGAAGCTACAATGAAGTAGTGGCATGGCTGATTGCTTATTACAAAAGGTTTGGAGTAAAAGAACTTTAAATAAAATTGGCTATATTCATGTTATAAGCACTATGACTAATACTGTTAAACTCATTATATCAATTCTTATCCCGGTTGCAATTGGAGCAAGTTCTGGTTTTTTCACAACTACAGGTGTTGACAGTTGGTATCAAACCATCAACAAGCCATCCTGGAATCCGCCAGGCTGGATTTTTGGACCGGTTTGGACAACACTATATGTCATGATGGGAGTAGCCTTGTTTCTCGTTTGGAAATCTGATGCAAGTGACTTCCTTAAAAAAACAGCTATTATATTATTTGCAGCTCAATTAACATTGAATTTCTTTTGGTCTTTTATTTTCTTTAATCAACAACAGCCTGGCTTTGCTTTGGCAGAAATAATTGTATTGTGGATTGCCATTCTGTTAACAATTTTTGCATTTGCAAATGTTAGTAAAACAGCGGCCTGGCTACTGGTCCCTTATATTAGCTGGGTAAGTTTTGCAACCATTTTAAATTATACCATCTGGCAACTGAACAGATAGCACCTATTAATATGTAATTGAATCTGCAATAGATTGAAAGGAACAGATGAATGCTCAAAAAATTAAATGAAAAACAATCTGTATTATCGGATGATAACAGCTCCCATTTTTTTAGTAAGCTCCATTTCCATTTGTTTCAGATGTTCATGTGTTTGATGCAAAACGTTGTATTCCGCAGGTGAATGTTGTTTTTCCATATCCAATTGATTCTCCAGCAACATCCGTTTAATTTTACGAAGCTTCAGGTAGTTTACAACTGACTCAACTTCATCATTGGTCTTATCTTCATCCATTTTCAGGAATCCCATTAGTTTTTCATCGTTGCCGGGGGCAATGGATTTTATAAAGTCTTCATAACTCTGTTCAAATAAATTTTTCTGGTAACCCGTGGATTGACTGAATTCTTTTCTCCAATGGTCGCTTTCCTCATAAGGAAAATTAAGTAACGAAACGGCAAGGGCACTCAGCTTTGTATCAGGATGATAAACAAAATAATTACGGTTAACTGTTTCCGGATTGTTTTGTAACGTTTCTTTGAATACAGCAATCAGGCGGATAACATCTGTATTATCAACTAAACTTTCATCCACCATTTCATCAAAAATATATTCTGCTATCAGTTTAGAGTCATCCCATTTCTTTATCCCATATTCTAATAAGATCCGGGCTACTTCCCGTTCCTGCAAATCATCTTTAAATAATAAGTTGAATGTAGCATCATCGTAATTTGTTTCTTCTGCCTGTCGGGTATTTTCTTCCGCCCCGGCGGACAAGTCTCTTTTTTTCGCTTCTTCAAAAGGAAGCTTCCTTTCCATGGTGGAAATTCTATCCCGGATAAATTTATTGACTAAGGCATGCAAACCAGTTTCGTCAATCTTCAATATTTCGGAACAATGTTTAATGTAATCCTGCTGCTTGGTAAAATCTTCCGCCTTGTTGATTTTGGAAATGGTTTCTGCCATCCGGTTCACCACTTCCGATTTTTTTACCGAGTCATTACCGGCATCTTTCAGTGCTACTTCAAGCTGGAAAAGAATAAAATCTTTCTTATTCTTTTGAATAAAATCTTTGAAAGCGGATGCGCCAACTTTATTTACATAGCTGTCCGGGTCTTCTTTATCAGGAATCAACACCAATTTTACATTCAATCCTTCTTCCAAAGCAAGATCAAGCCCACGTAATGCAGCTTTTACACCGGCAGAATCCCCGTCATAAATAATTGTCAGGTTATTGGAGTATTTTCTTACTAATCGTAGTTGGTCAGGTGTTAATGATGTACCACCAGATGCTACTACATTATCAATACCGGCCTGATGAAGTGAAACAACATCGGTATAGCCTTCTACCAATAAACATTCATCTGCTTTATCAATAGCTTGCCGGGCAAAATAAGAGCCATAAAGAATTTTACTCTTAATATAAATCTCATTCTCCGGTGTGTTAATATACTTAGGAGCTTTGTCATTACTCTTTAAAATCCTTGCACCAAAACCCAATACCTTACCGCTATGATTATGAATCGGGAAGATGACACGACCCCGGTAATTATCCTGCAACTGGTCGCCTGCCTGCCGGCCAGGCAGGTTGCGGTTGGCTATAAGACCGGCTTTAATCAGTATTTCTGTATTATATAATTTGGCAATAGCTTCTTTGGTAAATGCATCTCTTTGCTCCGGAGAATAGCCAATTTGAAATTTCTTAATAATGTCTTCACGGAAACCTCTTTCTTTTAAGTAGCTTAATCCAATATCCTGTCCCTCCTCGGTTTCTAATAATTGGGTGGAGAAAAATTGCTGTGCAAATGCATTAACAATATAAAGGCTGTCGGCCACCTGCATCTGTTGCCTTTGCTCATCGTTTTGAAAAGTTTCCTCTATCTCAATACCATATTTATTCGCCAGCCATTTCAATGCATCTACATAACTGTACTTTTCATGCTCCATGATGAAGCTGATGGTATTACCTGCTTTGCCACAACCAAAACATTTATACAATTCTTTGCTGGGAGAAACGGTGAATGATGGCGTCTTCTCGTTATGAAATGGGCAGAGGCCGAGATAGTTGGCACCCCTTTTTTTCAATTTTACAAAGCCACCTATAACATCCAGGATGTCTAGGCGGCCAAGAATCTGTTGTATGGTGCTTGGAGAAATCACTTTTCACATTATCCGGACTGCGAATATAAGTTATCCAGCCGTTCAGGAAGTCAAAAAATCACCCGGCGGGGTGAGGTCAACTAAGATTGCCTTATTTAATTTTAGGCAATAAAAAAGGTAACTTTAAAGGCAATTGAAAAACGATTACATTCCCTTGTATGAAAGCCCGGGCCATTATATTCTTTTTTGTTTTGTCTGCTATGCATTTGCATGCACAGCCGGAAAGTCAGCAAACCGGCTATCTGAAATTTTTCCAAAAAGATTCTGTTGCAATCATTGAGCAACTCATCCGCCTGGGAAATGAAATGTCATTTACTGATACGGCGCAAAGCATAAAATTTCTTCGCCAGGCTATTGAAAGAGCCGGGAACCAGCAATTGAAATACCTGGAGGCGAAAGCTTATTACAGACTTGGTGAACTTTATTTCCGGGCCAACCTGTTCAACAAATCGTTTGGGAACTTTCTGTTAGCAAGAAATATCTATGGCGCTTTGGGTGCAAAAACCGACTGGGCTTTTGCCACTGTCAATATTGCAAAAACACAATATCACCGCGGTAATTACCGCTATGCTGTCCGTCATTTTACCGAAGCCATACAAGCAGGCGACGAACTGAGAAATGATGAACTGAAATCTGAAGCCAGTGAGTATTTGGGTCTCATCTATAACGCATTCCAGAATGTGGAACAGAGTGTGGAATTCTTCGAAGGATCATTGCAGGCCAAACGGTTGCTCAATGATGAAAAAGGAGCATTGCGTATCACACAAATATTGAGCGAAATATACCTGGATGCCCGGAATTATGAAAAATCGCTCTATCATGCCTCTCTCTGCAGGCAAAAAGCTGAAGAACTGAAACTAAAAGAAGAAGCCCGTCTTTCGGGTATTACTCTCATTACTTCCCTTATACGTCTGAATCGGTGGGCAGAAGCGCAAAAAGAGCTGAGCCTGTTTTTAAGTGAAACCGATCATCAAAGTAATACTGATATCCGGATAAAGTTGCAAACCCTGCTGGGTAATTATTACCTGGCTTCAGGGAGTGTGGAAAAAAGCAGGCTTCACTATGACTCGGCCATGAAGTTAGCCAACGCCTTTCCCGAACTTCTGCCGCAGGTATATAAGAATATTGCTGAAACACATTATACACTTCATGATTTTAAATCCGCTTATGAATATTCACAACGGTATAATAAGCAGCTAAGCCAGATCTACGCCGGTGAGAAAGCAGTTGATCTTGGAAATATTGAAGGCTTGCTGAACCGGGAAACATCCAGTGATCAGATAAAATACCTCAGCAGCGAAAACAAACTGAAACAACTTCAACTTTTGCGGGAACTGGAACTCCGGAAGGGGTTGCAACGGGAAAATTTACTGATGGATTCTATTTTGTTCCAGGAAAAAAATTTAAGCGGGGCGCTGGCAAGGGAAAATGAAGCCAGGCAAAAAAAGTTAGAAAAGGAATCAGCCTTAAAAGCATCGCTGGACAGGGAGAACACACTGAAGGAAAAGGAATTGAAAAAAGAAAAAACGATAAAGACCGGCCTGACAGCAGGGGCATTGTTGCTGTTACTTTCCGGGGTTGCCATCCTGATTCTTTACCGGAAACAAAGAGGAAAAAATGAGCTGATTCAAAAACAATCAGATGACATGCAGGTGCTGATGAAGGAAATCCATCACCGGGTAAAAAATAATTTACAGGTGATCAGCAGCCTGCTTGATTTGCAAAGCCTTACTATTGCCGATAACCAGGCTAGTGAAGCGGTAAAGGAAGGAAAGAACCGGGTACAGAGTATGGCTTTGATCCACCAGAATCTTTACAGGGAAGGAAATATCAAGGGCATCAATACAAAAGAGTATATCAGCAATCTTTTGCAAAACCTTTGCGACTCATACAATATTACCAATGATAAGGTAATAGTAAAAACACAGATTGATGACCTGAATTTAGATGTGGACACGATGATACCATTAGGACTTGTTTTGAATGAGCTGGTGAGTAATTCGCTGAAATATGCATTTAAGGATGGACGGCATGGAGAGTTAAGCATTGTGCTGAAAAAAGAAGCGCAGCATCTGCTGCTGAAAGTAAGCGACAATGGGACCGGCTATCCTGAAGGAATGAATACAAAGGACGGCCGATATTTCGGCATGAAAATGATCAGAGCCTTTGCGCAAAAATTAAAAGCAAGTCTCGATATACGCAATGACAATGGTGCCGTTGTGGAAATGCAGATAACAAAATTCAGATTCGCATGAATAAACTCCGGGTTTTGATTGTTGAAGATGAACCGGTGATTGCCGAGAATATTTCTATGTACCTGGACAATGCTGATTTTGAAGTGAGTGGCATTGCCTATGACAGTGAGGAGGCGTTTGAACAATTAAAAAACAATACACCCGATGCTGCCATCCTGGATGTAAACCTTGAAAGTAAAGAAGATGGAATTGATATTGCCAGCCTCATTAATAAGAAATACCAGTTTCCATTTCTATTTCTCACTTCCTATTCTGACAAGGAAACTTTGCAAAGGGCAAAAGCGGTAAATCCCAGCGGTTATATTGTCAAACCATTTAATGAAAGAACATTGTTAGCTTCCCTGGAAATTGCTATCAGTAATTATGCGGCGGATATCAATAAGAAAATGCCTGTTCTGACCATGGATAAAATCAACCGGCATTTGTTATCGCCGCTTAGTGACAGGGAGTTCGAAATTGTACAATTGATTTATCAGGGCATTACCAATAACCAGATTGCTGAGAAAATCTATGTGTCCATCAACACGGTAAAGACCCATCTTAAGAATATCTTTCTGAAATTAGATGTTAATTCCCGTTATGCTTTGATAGTAAGGTTGCGGGAAGTAATGGTTAAATAAAATTCTCAACCTTGCCTGTAACCAGGCCATAAGAGGGTCAAAACTCAGTTCGGTGGATCTAAAATCACCCGGCTGGGTGAATCAGCAGCCGGAAATAGGAATGATTTTTATACCTAAAATTTACGGGTATGAAACAACTATTATCCCTTTTAGTAATACTGCTTTATTATTTTCATATCAATGCACAAACTGTAGGTATTGGAACAAACACCCCTGATGCTTCAGCAAAACTGGATGTCAGTAGTACAACAAAAGGAGTGCTGATTCCAAGGATGACAACGGCACAAATGAATGCTATCGCTACTCCTGCAAACGGCTTACTTATATTTAATATCACCATTGATAAATTAGTAGTAAATGCCGGTACTACTGGTTCACCCCTATGGCAAGCTGTTGGAATTAACAACACTGGCTGGGAGTTAACAGGTAATGCCGGTATAAATCCCGGAATGAATTTTATAGGCACAACCGACAACCAGCGTTTGGTGTTTCGCACTAACAATGTGGTTTCGGCAGTTCTTGATCCAGCAAACTATAATTCTTTTTATGGCTACGGAGCCGGTGGTAATATTACTACAGGCGGCAGAAATATTGCTGTAGGACTCAGGGCTTTGTTTTCAAACCAAACGAGAAATTTTTTGATTGCCATCGGCGATTCTGCATTGTATAATAACAATACCGGATCAGGTTCAAACATCGCATTGGGATCAAAAGCGGGGTTTAGCACCACTTCGGGTTCGATAAACACTTTCATAGGAAAAAATGCCGGGTTATTAAATGAAACAGGCTTTAATAACATAGCTATTGGAAATTCAGCTTTGGAGCAGGGAGTTTCCGATGAAAGCAATATTGCAATCGGTAATGGCACTATTACTAATGGCGGCTATACCGGAAATCCGGCACGAAGAAGAAATATTGCTATTGGCGATTCGGCCTTGCATTCGCTTTATTATGCCACAGATGGCAATGTGGCCATCGGATATAAAGCAGCCAAAGGTGCAAGCTATGGCGGCGGAAATGTAGCTATTGGTTTTGAGGCAGCTAGCCTCCCTAATTTGCTTGGTTCATGGAATATTGCTTTGGGGTACCAGGCAATGAATAATATGGAAGGTGGAAACGGTAATGTAGGATTAGGCTACCAGGTTCTTTACAATAATGTTGGTTCAAGTAATGTCGGCCTGGGTTACCGGGCCCTTTACTTCAATACAGGCTCAGATAATATTGCTATTGGCGATTCTGCATTATACGCAAACGTTGAAGGATATGATAATGTAGTATTAGGAAACCAGGCGGCTGAAAATAACCTGGACGGAAAGTACAATGTTGCCATTGGCCATCATGCTTTGCAGGCTAATACGGGTTCAGGTTACAACATAGCCATAGGCGACTCCGCTCTTCTAAATAAAGATGGAGGCACCGGAAGAAATACGGTCGTGGGTTCAAAAGCGGGTTACTCTACTACTACCGGTGCATATAATTGTTTTTATGGCCGTGATGCTGCCAAACTCAATACAATAGGAGGATATAACGTTGCTATCGGGCATGAAGCAATGGATGGAACATTAGATTCCGATGGAAATGTCGTTATTGGAAGAGAAGCCTCAAGCAGTTGGGACCTGGGAAATAACAACACATTGGTCGGGAGTTTTACGGCAGCCGATGCCGATGGATATTCGAATAGTGTTGGCATCGGGTATTTAAATGTTATAACAGCCTCTAACCAGGTCCGTCTTGGATGGTTGTTTTCTACCAGCATTGGTGGCTATCAAAACTGGTCGAACATCAGCGATGGCAGGTATAAAAAAAATATCAGGCAAAATGTTCCCGGGCTTGATTTTATTATGGCGTTAAAACCCGTTACTTATAACCTAGATGTGGAAGGCCTCCAAAACAAATTGTACAAGGATAAAAAACTGTACGAAGAGGAAATCACTGCAAGGGCAAATGCAATTCAAACCGGGTTTATTGCGCAGGACGTGGAGGCCGCTGCCAAAAAGCTGGCATATGATTTCAGCGGTGTGGATGCTCCAAAGAATGCAACCGACATGTATGGGTTGCGTTATGCAGAATTTGTAGTTCCTCTGGTAAAGGCGGTGCAGGAACAGCAACAGTTGATCGCCGAATTGAAGAAATCAGTTGTAACTAACATCGAAACAGAAAAGCAACTAAAAAAAGAGAATGATTCCATCTACGAAAGGCTGAAAAATTTGGAAGAAGAAATGAACAAATTAAAACTGCTCATTCAAAATAAATAAGTCTGAAAAAATAATAGCTCTGGTAATTAATCTATATACAATGCTGATGGTTTTTTTGTAATCCGTAGCAATCAATTCAACCAGCGCTATGCCCGATAATTCTTCTGTTCTTGATGTAAGCAGCACAAAAAAGGATTATTAATTCCAAGAACGGCAACCGCACCAATGAATACCATATCGGCCCGAATGCACAGGATTTTTATAAGTTGTTCCATGTTGGAAATGATGATAAGTCCATCAGCAGTATAGAACCCGCCGGCGTGGCGCTGGCAGCAATCCAGGAACTGACAAAGCAAAACATTGAATCGAAAAAGGAAAACCAGGAGCTGCACCAACGGATAGAAAGAATTGAAAAAGGTTTGTCCCTGAAACATTAAAATCTTTTTTTAAATCACCCCGAAGGGTGAATGAAAGGTATCTGGCTGTAAGTAGCTTCATATTGCAAACGATCACTCTAACTTTTAAACCCACAATTATGAAATGGAAATTATTGGGACTTGTTTTCCTGCTGGCCTTTAACCGGCAACTGAACGCCCAGACAATCACCGTAAAAAAAACCTGCGAGTGTACATTTGATGGTAATATTTCTTCAAGTGTGAGGTTCTCCGATTCAAAGCTTCTGCAGAAAAAAAAATACCATGCTTCTATTACTGCTGAAAATATCGGGAGCTGTGACTGGGGAGTTAAGGAAGTTGAACTCAGGGTGAAAATCATACGTTGCCCAAGTGGCTCTGCCTGCCAGCGGGATGAACTGATACCTGATAAATGGGATTTAAATGAATCGATTCGTGGCATCCGGGAAAAGGAAATATTTATTTATTATTTTGAAGCCCCCTTATATACAGGAAAATTTGTTCTTCAATACCAGTTGTATTATGATAACAAGCCCTTTGGTGCTCCGATCTTAACCACTATTGAAATATTAGCAAACCCCGCTTTATAACTATAATATTATGTTCATGAAAAAAACATTTTTAATACCGGTATTGATACTGGCCCTGCCATTAATCACTATGGCCCAATGGCCATCCAATGTAACACCTGTTGAAAGCAAACCCAAAGATTCTGTTACTGTATCAGGTGATCTTGCCAACGGCGCCATTATGGAAGACCTTAGTTGGGCTGCCAGCAGTTCCAATGCCTGTTTTGTATCGTTGCAAAACTGGAAATTTATTGGCAATCATGTATTATATGCTACCACCATGCCACCAAGATCTATTATGACCATAACAGTAAGCCCGGTTGATGCCAACGGCAATCTCAGTCTTTATGGTTATATGATGGGTGGCACTGAACACCGGGTTGTGCCTGATTTACCCAGTTGCATTACCTGCGAAGCCGATTTTAAATGGGACCGGCCGGTAAAAAACAGAGTGCAGACCAGTGAAAGAAAAATTGAGTTTCAGAACCCAACACAGAACACTTATAATATTGTGATAGGGGTGGCAGCTCCAAAAGATGTAACGACAGGCCAGTTCAACCTGAAGATTAAGTTGAAGTCCTGATCATATTTTCCCTGATTAAAATCATGCAGAATGCACTGGCCCCGGTCTGTGCATTTTTTTTTATAAATATCGGCCTTAAATGTTTGTTTTTTCCAAAATTGGCATTAATTTACTCCTGACCACTTACCCAATTCTACAATCCGACACCCCAGGGAAAAAATATGCTCTTTATTTTTTAACCCAGCTTGTCATCTGCATTAACAACTACGGTTGGCAGGCTTTAAATTTATTGCCATGGTTCAGGTAGACATCTCACAGCTCTCCGGGGAGTGTAACGTCTGGAGAGAAAAGCTTCGTAATTATCGTGAAGAATTCAGTAACAACGAAGCTAAACTCCGACAAGTTGCAGGACAAGCACTCTCGAAAGAACAACTTAAAGACGTAGAACATCTTCACAATCAGTTTCACATTCAGCTGATCAACATCCACGATCTTAAGCAGACTATCAAAACACACGACCGGAAAATTAACTTTGAAAAAGCTATGTTTAACGGTTCGGCCAATGAGGACAGCATTGCCCAACATGAACAATTGCATGATGAATACCAACGGCAGGAAGAAACACTGGTTGGTTTGCGTCAGGAATTTACCAAATTCTTACAACAAGTGAAGTAAGATTTTTTAGGTATTATGTCTGGGTTTTAATTGCTGTGATTGAATCTCTATTGTCTTTATCCCATTAAATTCCTCCGAAGGAGTTCCTTCGGAAAAAGACAAACGTTTTTTTCATCTCTAAAAAAATTGCTATGCCTGAATTTGATACCTCGCATGTTAAAAACATCGTCTTACTAGGCCATGCCGGCTCAGGTAAGACAAGTTTAGCGGAATGTATGTTATTTGAAGCCGGATTAATTAACCGCAAAGGAAGTATTGCTGAAAAAAATACCACCGGAGATTATCATGAACTTGAAAAGGAAAGAGGTAATTCAATTTTTAGTAAACTGCTTCATACAAAATGGAGAGGCTTTAAAATTAATATATTAGACACCCCGGGTTATGATGATTTTGTTGGTGAAGTTATATCTGCACTTCGGGTTGCTGACACAGGAGTCATGTTATTAAATGCCGTAATGGGGGTAGAAGTTGGCACTGATCTCATTTGGGATTATACAGAGAAGTTTAAAACCCCCATGATCTTTGCAGTTAACAAATTAGATGATGACAGTGCTGATTTTGAAAAAACGATCAAAGAAGTAAAAGCACATTTTGGGAATAAGGTAGTAGTTGTACAATATCCCCGTCAGGTAGGCGCTGGGTTTCATGAAATTATTGATGTGCTACGGATGACGATGTATAAATTCAGTAGTGGAGGAGGCAAGCCGGAAAAACTTTCTATTCCTGATGATGAAAAAGCAAAAGCTGAAGAGCTGCACAAAGAACTGATAGAAGCTATAGCCGGCAATGATGAAACCCTGATGGAGAAATATTTTGATAAAGGGGAATTGGATGAAGATGAAATGAAGGAAGGGATGAAAAAAGCGATGATAGCACATGACCTGTTTCCTTTATTTTGTTTATCTGCAGAAAGAAATATGGGTAGCGGCAGATTGATGGGCTTTATTGATAATGTATGCCCCAGTGCTAATGAAATGCCGGCGCAAACAACGAAAAGAGGCGAAAAAATAAGCTGCGATGCCAATGGACCAGCCTGCATCTTTATTTACAAAACTATTTCAGAGCCGCATGTAGGCGAGATGTCTTTCTTTAAAGTGTATTCCGGAACAATTAAGATTGGAATGGAATTAGAAAATGAAGGTACTGGAGTTACTGAAAAAATAAACCAATTGTTTTTAGTTGAAGGAAATAAGAAAACTTCCATTCATGAATTAGTGGCGGGTGATATTGGTGCTACATTGAAATTAAAAAATACCCATGTTAATAATACGTTGCATGCCCGTGGAAAAAACTACGAATTGCCTCCAATAGAATTTCCTTCTTACAATATGACTGTAGCGATTGAGTCGTTAAAAAAGGGAGAAGAAGAAAAACTTTCCCAGGCCTTACACCAGTTAAGGGAAGAAGACCCCACCTTATTAGTTGAAGTTTCTACTGAATTAAAGCAAACCCTGATACATTGCCAGGGAGATATGCACCTGGCTGTAGCTAAATGGAAAATTGAACACCAGCATAAATTAGAAGTAAAATTTGTAAAACCTAAAATTGCTTACCGGGAAACAATCCGAAAAATGGCTGAGGCCAGTTATAAGCATAAAAAACAAAGTGGCGGCAACGGTCAGTTTGGGGAAGTCTTTATTCGCATTGAACCCTGGTATGAAGGGATGCCGGAACCAAAAGATTTTAATGTGAGAGTAAGGGATATTCATGAACTTGAATGGGGCGGCAAATTAGTATTCTATAATTGTATTGTCGGAGGTGCAATCGAAGCAAGATTTCTTCCATCAGTACTCAAAGGGGTCATGGAGAAAATGCACAATGGCCCATTGACAGGTTCTTACGCAAGAGACATCCGTGTTTGTGTGTATGATGGAAAAATGCACCCTGTAGATAGTAATGATATATCTTTCAAAATAGCAGGTTTGCAGGCATTCAGACAGGCATTTCAGCAAGCAGATCCACAAATATTGGAACCCATTTATCATGTAGAAGTGTTGTGTCCCGATGATTTGACTGGTGCTGTGATGGGTGATTTACAAAGCCGCCGTGCAATTGTAGAAGGGATTGATACCGAAGGTCATTTTCAAAAAATACTGGCAAAAGTTCCCCTGGCAGAAATGGATGGATATTCATCATCGATCAGATCTATTACACAAGGAAGAGCTAAATTTAAAATGAGTTTCCAGGCTTATGAAGCCCTGCCATTTGAATTACAGCGCAAACTGATTGATGAATACAGCAAGACAGAGAAGGAAGAATTTGCATAATGAATCGAAACCACCTGCATAAAATTAAAGAGGCTGTCCCAAAAGGGGTGGCCTTTTTTAGTTTTTGGAGGCGATTTATTCACATTTTGGTTGTATAAAATGTAGTTGCAAAAGCCTTATTAATTTTTAAATTTTGCTGTACAACTTATTGTATGGCAAAACCACTA
>JANNQR010000052.1:0-56564 GCA_031400855.1 Chitinophagaceae bacterium
CAAGAATACAAGGAACAAGAATACAAGGAACAAGAATACAAGGAACAAGAATACAAGGAACAAGAATACAAGGAACAAGAATACAAGGAACAAGAATACAAGGTACAAGAATACAAGGTACAAGAATACAAGGTACAAGAATACAAGGTACAAGAATACAAGGTACAAGAATACAAGGTACAAGGCACAAGTAACCCAATTCTATAATATTTTCCTTTTGAATAATGTAGCAAAGTAGCAAGACAAGAAAGATTTTTACAATACCACGACCTTGTTCCTTGTACCTTGCCCCTTGTGCCTTTATAGTACATTCAGCACCTGCTCTTTCGCTTTTTCAAGTTCATCTTTCATCATCACCACACATTTTTGAATTGTGGAATCATAGGCTTTGGAACCGGTAGTGTTAATCTCTCTGCCAACTTCCTGAAGTACAAAGGAAAGTTTTTTCCCTTTTGCATCGTCTTTTTCAGCCAGAAGTGCTTTGAAATAGTCACAATGGTTTTTCAGTCTTACTTGTTCCTCAGTAATATCTATTTTTTCTATATAATAAATAAGTTCCTGCTCCAGCCTGTTACCATCATAGTTTTCTTTACCTACATTTTCTTCCAGCAGGCGGGTAATACCCTCCCGGATTTTTTGCTGGCGTAGTGGTTCCAGCTTTATCACCTCGGCCTGTTGGGTTTCAATATTATTAATTCGTAAGAAAAGTTCCTGCTCCATAACAGCCCCTTCGTTTAACCGGTGTGTGTTAAGCCGATCTATTGCTGCCAGTAATACCTGCTGAAAATCAATCCATTCCTGGTCGCTAAGGGTATCGCTGCTGGGGGTAATGACTTCGGGTAGCTTAACCAGGGTGCTTAGTATATGAGAAGGGTCCAGATTCAGGGCTGCAGAAAGTTCCGCTAAAGGTTTGTAATAGGCTTTTGCCAGATCGGTATTGATGGTAACTGGTTTTGCACTGCCGGTATCTTTCAGGCTAATATTACAATCCACACTACCACGGATAAGTTTTTCAGACAGCATCCGGCGAAGATCAAATTCAAACGGCCTTAGTATTGAAGGAAGCCTTAGTTGCAATTCAAATTGTTTTCCGTTGAGTGATTTTATATCAACCAGAAAAGTTTTATCACCTACATTTTTTTCGGCTCTTCCAAAACCGGTCATTGATTTCAACATGAAGTATTTTTTAGATTCCTGTAAAGTTATTTTTAATTATTGATTATTGCAGAAATGAAAGTTTCAGGTATATAATTACAGTTCTAATTAATAGTAAGTAAAGAATATTTGATACAGCCAAACACTCAATTCTAAATATTCAACAATCTATATTCAAGGAGTGAATCTTACTAAAGCCAGGGCTGTGTGTTGTTCCTCTCAGGTGGAGCAACTGAGCGAAGCGAAAGTTGGGAACGAAGTTCGAGGTGAGGCCGGGGTGTAAAAAAATCCCTCCGTAGTAAGCGAAGGGATAATATATAGATGGGTTAGTAAGTACGGGAACCAAATTCCCATCACAATATTAGAAAGAATTTTCTTTAACCAAAAAATATTTTCAAACTATTTTATTAACATTTTGAACATAGCTGTGGATAAGCCAAGTCATAAATGCTTTCATTTTTATGTGTTATAGTGGCATTTATAATAAGCCAGTACTTGATTTTCTTATTGCTTACTTTTTTTCTTATTGCTGAAACACTTGCCAGTAAGGCATTTCATTGATGTTTATTTTTGATAATCAATGTGTTTGTATATTGTTTTTATATTGTGTCTATCAAAAATTGCAGTCTTATTCATCGTTAAAATTTCATTTTACTACACTAAAATTATTTTTTAAAAGTTGCAGTTAGAAAGCTGCCAAACCTTCAAAAACACTTGTTTTAACAGTTATCTGCCATTTACAAGGTCGTTACCTTTGTCAAAATTTATTGTATGAAGTTTGAAAATCCTGTTCCGCTTGCAACAATTGCACAGCTTATTGGTGCCGAAATGGTTGGAGACTTTAATGGAATTGTTATCGGTATAAATGAAATTCATAAAGTAGAAAGAGGGGATCTGGTGTTTGTGGACCATCCAAAATACTATACTACTTGTATCAATTCTGCAGCTACGTTTATTATTATTGATAAAAAAACGGATTGCCCGGAAGGCAAAGCTTTGTTGATTGTGGATGCACCATTTGAAGCTTATTTAAAGATTATCAACTTCTATCGTCCATTTAATCCTTCTATGAAAATGATTAGCGATACTTCTTCCGTTGGTGAAGGCACAGTGCTGATGCCCGGTGTGTATGTCGGCAATCATGTCAGCATCGGAAAGAACTGTATCATTCATCCGAATGTAGTAATACTGGACCATTGTATTATTGGAGATGAAGTGATCATACAGGCTGGGTCAGTTATTGGAAGTGATGCTTTTTATTATAATAAGAAGACCGACCGGGAAATCCACTATAAGAAAATGACCAGCAGCGGCCGGGTACTGATAGAAAATGGAGTGGAAATAGGGGCTAACTGTTCTATTGACCGCGGCGTAAGCCATGATACTATCATTGGGGCCGGTACTAAAATGGATAACCTTATTCATATTGGTCATGATACGATCATTGGCAAAAACTGTCTATTTGCCGGCCAGGTAGGTATAGCCGGAGCCACTACTATTGAGGACAATGTAATTCTTTGGGGGCAGGTCGGCGTCAGCAAAACCCTGACCATCGGGAAAGATGCTATCGTTTATGCCCAAAGCGGAGTAAAGGATTCTATCGCAGGAGGCAAAGTTTATTTCGGTTCGCCGGTGGAAGATGCAAGAGAGAAGATGAAAGAATTTGTCTGGATAAAAAGAATACCACAGATATGGGAGAAAGTGATGAAAGGTTAAATAGTTTATTAGTTAATTGGTTAATTAGGGAGAAACATAAAGTTCAGAGTTTCCCGATTAACTAATAAACCAATTAACCAGATTTAATCCGGCACATAATCATACGGTAATAAATCGGCCACATTCTTCCAGCTCCAGTAACCCTGGTTTACCCAATTTTTCTGGTCGTAGAAATAACCATTTACTTTTATGGCAATTGGTTTTATGATATCAATATATGACACCTGTACCCCAACATCCAGTGGCAAATTCATCTGTTTCAAATAATCTTTTTCAGGTTTAGCATTGATACAGGCTACACTGATCTTCTTTGGATAGTGGATCTGTACTTCATCCAGGGTATCCGATACGTTGTAATATTTGTTGAGGTAAGGGTTTGTAAGCAATCCAAAAGTTTTCTCATCATTATTGATTATTGACATAGTAAAACCGGATTCTTTTAGTGTACTATCGTAATAGGAACGCATAAAATGCAGCAGGGAGCCTGTGTATGCTTTTTCCCGGTTTGCTTTCCAAACCATGGCCTGACTGACGGTTCCTAATTTTTCCGTAAAAAAACAATTGCCACGGTATGAGCTGAGATCTGTTTTGTAATAATAAACAAATGAATCCAGCTGGTAACGGAGTTCATAGCCTAATGCATCGTTACTGATAATTAAAGGTTCGGTAGCCAATACCTTCAACTTATCACTTCGCTTATAATAAAAAAAACGTACGGAATCTTTATTCTTTATCTGGCATTCTTTGGAAAAGGGAGTTGCCCCGATAAAATGGCCTAAAAAGAAATCACCATATTTTTCCCAGCCGTCTTTTACTTCATTACTACTTTGGATAATCACTTCTCCCATTGATTTATCCTCTTTAACAAGCAATATTTCCAGAGTTTCGTTTTTATTTTCAGTTATCCGGACTTCCTGATTTTTATAACCGGTAAAACTGAAAATGAGTTCATAACCACCCGATTTCAGCTGAATGGAAAATGATCCTTCTTTATCTGCAGTAGTTCCTGATGTGGTATTTTGAGCAAAAACAGAAGTGCCATACAAGGGTTCCCTGGTGATCGAATCCAATACTTTACCGGAAATGACAATTTGGGATTGACATAATAATGAAAGAAATAGGGAAAATAATAATGTGGTTACTAGTTTCATAGATTCGTTTTCTTGTGAAGACTAAAGATACGTTTCTTCTTTTCAAGGTTGCATTGATTTCATGGCCGAGACGTATTTTTTACAGGCATTTTTTATAGAATTCTCCAGCGGTGTAAAGGAAAATCCTGGTAATGCGTTTAGTATTTTCTCATTTTCAAACCAGGTCTTACTTTGTGCCACCCTTGCACTTTCTTTTGTCAATATCGGTTTTTCACCGGTGAAGATTGATTTCAGTTTTTCTAAACGCCAGGCTACTGCCATCAGGAAAGAGGTGGCTGGTTTCGTTGGTCTTTTTTTACCAAATCCGTCAGCAATTGAATCCTGTAGTTTTTTAAATTGCCAGGAATCGCCATTTATGATAAACCGTTCTTCATTGATGCTGCTATCCATCAAAAGGATAGCCACTTTTGCCACATCTTCCACATCAACGAAACCATTGATACCTGAAGTATACCATTTAAATCCGTCATAAACTTTTTTGAAAATTGAACAACTGCTGCTGTTCCAATCACCAAAGCCGAGTATCGTACTGGGATTTAGTATGACTGCTTCCAATCCTTCACTCATTCCCCGCCACACCTGCAACTCTGCTTTAAATTTACTTTTTGCATAATGGGTATTCACCTTGCTATCTTCCCATTTCTTTTCCTCGTTTACATGGCCACCATCGGCCGTTCTTCCTAAAGCCGCTACTGAACTTATATGAACAAGGCGCCGCACATTTTTTTCAAGAGCCATATTTACCACGTTAGCAGTTCCTTCTACATTTACCTGGTACATATTTTTCCGATCCTTTTTTACAAAAGAAACAACAGCTGCTGAATGGATAATCGTATCAACACCTTCCATGGCATCCTGTAGTGCGACAACATCGAGTACATCACCTTCCATCCATTCTACTTTATCAAAAATATCTGCCGGAATCCAGAATGGAAGTTTTGTTGTCCGGCGAATTGCCCTGACTGAATAGCCTTTTTCAACTAACTGTTTAATGATATAAGATCCCAGAAAACCAGTTCCACCAGTGACTAAAACCATTTTATTTTTTTAATGACTCTCTAATATTTAAAATAACCTTCTCCTGATTTTTTTCCCAGCTTTCCTTCCTTTACTTTTTGTTCTTGTATAAATGATGGCTTTAACCTATGCGGTTTATTCATTTGTTCATACACGGAGCAGCTAACCGCATAATTTATATCGTTGCCAATTAAATCCATTAATTTAAACGGCCCCATACGAAAACCAGTTGCTTCTAATAATTTATCTGTCGTAGCAAAATCAGTTATTCCTTCTTCTAACAGCCGCAACGATTCTGTATAATACGGTCTTGCTACCCTGTTAACAATAAAGCCTGGAGAGTCTTTGCAGATGACAGACACTTTACCCATTTGCCTGGTCAGCTCTACAATTGTATCTGTCGTTTGCGTATTGGTATATTTTGTATTCACGACTTCCACTAATTTCATGATAGGGGCTGGATTAAAAAAGTGCATACCTATAACCCGTTGTGGACTCATCACTAAAGCTGCAATGCCCGATACTGATAAGGAAGAAGTATTAGTGGCAAAAATACATTCGCTGTGATTAAGCTCAGCCAGTTGATTGAACAATGCAATTTTTAATTCAGGCTTTTCAATAATAGCTTCTATAAAAACATCTGCCAGGCAGGTTTGAATATCATCCGTATAATGGATCCGTTGTTGAATTTTTACATTTTCTTCTCCGGTAATCTTCCCTTTTTCTTCAAGCAGGGATAATTGCTTTTCAATGCCTGTTTTTGCTTTTGCTAGTACATCTGGATTCAACTCATATAATAATGTATAAAAACCCGACTGTGATATGGCCAAAGCAATACCGCTGCCCATTGTTCCGGCTCCGCAAATACAAATTGAATTGATCACCATAGTCAACTGTTTAGAGGGGATAAAGATACTGTTCTGTGGTATTCTGTTCATTTATAGCTTTATCGTTTTTCTATTCAGGCTTTTAGCTATTATGGAAGTAAACACAAATCAGCATTCAGGGATATTTTGTGTAAATAACTCCATTTTTAATATTTTTCTTATCTTATACAAAATTTGACATGGACACCACCTGACCAAACAACTCCGGTAATTAAAATTGAAGCACCAATGGTTACCTGTTCTTTACCTATAAACGAATGTCGACAATGAAATAACAATAAATTTAACTCACCAATTAAAACCAACTAACATGGACAAAAAAACGTTAACTATCATTTTAGCCACGGCACTACTTGTTGCTTTCTTTTTGCAATGGGGCGGTGGAAGTGGATTTGATTTAGTTACTGCAAAGGGTGCAGGATGGAAACAGTATATTTTACTACTAATTCCACTTTCGGCATTATTACTTTTGCTTGGAGCTTTTAATGGAAATTATGCTCTCGGAAGGGGTCTCTTATGTGTATTGCCCCTACTGACTATCCTTTTTATGTTTATTATTATTCCATTGATTGACGGTGTGTCTATTAAATATGTTTTTAAGAGCCTGGGAAAAGGTTATGGTGTGGGATTATGGTTAACTATTATTTCATCATTGGTACTGGCTGTTTATAACCCACCTGAAAAATGATCATTTAAATAAAGAAGTAACCAACTAAAGGCCGCCTCCGGGATGGCCTTTAGTTTTGAAAGGAATTACAATAGGTTTAATAAATATCTTTAACCCATGCGATTTTTTTTTCTTTTTATTTCTTGCTTTATACTTTTTAAAAGTAATGGTCAAACGTTGGATCAGTGGTCACAAATAGTAAATTGGGATGGAGTATCTCACTGGTCGAAGTATATGATCAGAATGCCTGCTTACCTGGGCCCCAATGCATTACCGGTTCCACGTATCGGTAATGGCGCAATTGATAGTATATTTTCCGTTTCATCAACAGGTCAATTGCATTTTTCTAAAGGAGATAATACGCAGAACATAAATATCTATGCCAATTATTGCCTGGTAAAAAATAAAATTTCATTGGATGTAGCCTGGGTACCAATAGAATATTTTATCATGAGTGAACCCATTAAAAATGAAAGGCATGTCTATTACAAAAATTATTACGACAAAAAAGCAAAAGGCGATATATTACTGAATACTACGATCAATCTGTTGAATAAATGGAGGGATAAATTGCAACTGGCACTGCGGATTGGTGTTCGTCTGCCTTCTTCATCTTATAAAGGGCTGGCAGCAGCAAGGTTTATTGATAATACGGGTTATTATGTGGATGTTTCCTGCGGAAAACAACTCTCCCCGTCTTTGAAATGGGTAAGCATGTTGGGCATATTTGTGTGGCAAATAGACATGGATGATCTACGGCAAAACGATGCTTTCCTTTTTGGGACCGGGCTGGAGTGGAATAAAAATGATTGGCGGATACAAACCAATGTATCAGGCTACCTGGGTTATATTTATAAGAGTGGCGACAAACCCATTGTGTACCGGTTTAATCTGGAGAAAAAAATAAAACGTACTAGCCTGCTTTTGGGTTTTCAACAGGGGCTGCAGGATTTTAACTACAGTAGTGCAGAAATCGGCTTGAAATATATTTTTAAAGGGGAATAAGATCATAGAGTTAAATCGCCGAAGTAAACTGCTTTAAAAACCGCACATCATTTTCACTAAATAACCGCAGATCATTCACTCCATATTTCAACATGGCAGGACGTTCGATACCCATACCAAAAGCAAAGCCGGAATATTTATTGGGATCAATATTACAATTGGATAAAACATTTGGATGTACCATACCACAGCCAAGAATTTCTACCCAACCCGTTTTTTTACAAATATTACAACCACTTCCGCCGCAAATAAAGCAAGTAACATCCATTTCGGCGCTGGGTTCTGTAAATGGAAAGTAAGAGGGACGAAACCTGACTTTTACATCCTTGCCATACATTTCTTTTACAAAAAAATAAAGTGTTTGTTTCAAATCAGCGAAGGATACATTTTCATCAATATATAAACCTTCCACCTGGTGAAAAAAACAATGGCTTCTGGCACTCACTGTTTCATTCCGATACACACGGCCGGGCATCACCATACGAATGGGCAATTTCCCTTTTTCCATTTCACGGATCTGAACATTACTGGTATGCGTACGTAATACCCACTCTGGCCCCGAAGTTTCGGGGTTGCTGACATAAAAAGTATCCTGCATATCTCTGGCAGGATGATGGGCTGGTAAATTCAGTGCTCCGAAATTATGCCAGTCATCTTCTATCTCCGGACCTTCGGCTACTGCAAAACCAAGACGTTGAAAAATAGAAACAATCCTGTTGCGCATTAATGTAACGGGATGGCGGGAACCGATTGGCAACTCATCACCAGGTAATGAAAGATCAATTGAATGAACTGTTGACTGTTGACTGTTGATTGTGGACCCTTTCAATCCTTCGTATTTGTTTTCAACAAACAATTTGAAATCATTCAGCAATTGTCCGGCTTCTTTTTTATTTTCCGGTGCCACATTTTTCATTTCACCCATAATGGATTTCACTATTCCTTTTGTACCTAGATATTTAATACGAAATTCTTCCACCTGCTTTTCATCATTGGCTGTAATTGCTTCGATTTCTTTTTTGTAATTCTCAATTTGTAAAATCAGCTCATTCATAGCTGCAAAAATAAGCCAGAAAGGGGACTTATAATTTTATTTGAATACTCAGGTTAGCCGCCCGGCCATCAATGGGCGCCCATAATTGTTTAAAGGAAGGATTTATGTAGGGTGGTATAACGATGGCTTCTTTTTTTGTTTGACGGTAATCGAAGATGTTTTCACAATTCAGCACAAAAGAAAACTGGCCAACATCATAACGCATCATTCCGGCTACAAGTGGAAAGGATGGTGTCTGGCCGCCATTCTCAAGATATTGCCTGCCAGTAAATGCAGTTTCAAGGAGAATACGGAAATGTTTGGAAATTTCATAAGAGACCACACTTGCAAATTTATTTCTGGGACTGAGATCCAGGTAAGGTTGAAGCGGGTCATATTTTTTTCTTGCATCTGTCAATGTATAACCGAGATAAGTTGCCAACCCGGCAAACCTGAACTGTATCCATGTCTCAATTCCTTTCGAGGAAAGAGGTTCTGAGGCATTGATGTAAGAAATAGCAGTAGGAAATTTTTGTATCAGCACAGGGTTATTGATCTGGGTTAAAAAGAAAGATTGGTTAATGCTAAGTTCAACTTTTCCGAATTCTTTTTTAAAATTCAGATCCCAGTTAAAACCTGTTGATCTTTCTGCTTTCATATTTTGCAGTGGTAGCAGTTTTGGATAATCTCTTTCATCCACTTCGCTATCAAAAACGGTTGGAATTTTATAGCCCAGCCCACCACTCATCCGCATCGTAAATACTTGATTGAACTTATACAGTATTGAAATCCTGGGTAGAATGAATGCTTTATAAATAGTATGGAAATCGGTACGCAGGCCACTTTGGATGGTAAGCTTTGGATGAAGCCGCCAATCGTCCTGTATAAATAAACCAACTGTATGAAATTGATAGTTATCGATAAGGGTGCTGTCGGGTAATCGGTTTGTTAAATTTTCGCCGGTAAGGTTCATCCCAACGACCAAATCATGGTTGACTATTTTCTTTACATATGAAGCTTCGGAGTAATAAGTAAGTTGTTTAGCCTTAAAGCCAGATACAGATGTACTGATGTTCCGGTTAAAATTGCTTGTTGATGCTTTCAATGTAAATCTTTCTGTACGGCTGATTGTATTTTCCCAGATAAGGTCCAGTGTATTCCGGTAGGTTTGATTTTGAATAAAGAACTGGTGAAAATTGCTGTAATAACCTGAAAGTAATTCCATATCACCACCTATCCGGTCTTCATAATTACTATTGACTCCCAGTGAGATGGTATTTTTTTCATCGGGGAAATAAAAAACAGTCGTATGTAAAAAAATACCTTCTAATCTTCCAACATCGCTGAAACCATCATTATTAATATCTTTTTGTTTCTGATAATTAGCCCCGCCAAAAAAAGTAAAACCCATTTTGCCACTACGTTCGGATAAAAATAGATTAAGGTTGGTCTCCTGCAGACTCGACTGGTTCAGCAAAAGTGTTCTTTCATTTTCACCCAATTTTGGTTTTTTGGATATGAAGTTGATCATACCAGCAATGGCACCTCCGCCATATAATGAGGAGCCGGATCCTTTAATAATTTCAATTTGCTTCAGGTCAAGTGGTGGCATCTGTAAAATGCTGAAACTACCTGCATAGCCGCAAAACAATGGCATGCCATCACGAAGTATCTGTGTATAGTTTCCCGGCAAACCCTGTATGCGTAATTCGGTATTGCCACTTACAGCCGATGTTTGTTGTGATTGAATGCCTGCCACATCACCAAGGAGACTGGCAATATGCGATGGCTTCACACCACTTTCTTTTTCCAGGTTTTCTTTACCCAATACCTCTACCTTTATAGGAGAGTTCTTAATTCTTGAATCAGTTCGGGTAGAATAAATAATTACTTCACCCAATTCTTTTTCTGATTTTTTCAATAAAACAGTAAAAGCAGAATCCTGCGCTTTTAACGGAACTTCCAGATCCACTTCCCGGCCTTCGTATCCTATACAAGAGAATTGGATAATATATTTCCCTGGTTTGATTAAAAATTTCGCTGTACCATCATTATAAGTTACGGTATGTACAAGGTCGCCTTTTCCCACGATGGATACACCGGGTATTGGTTCGCCGGTACTTGCATCTTTTACAACACAATGAAAAATATTCTGCGAAATACAGTTTAGCGAAAGCAGTAGCCCAAACACCAAAAGGAATTGACTTTTCATAACCATAAGAAGGCAATATACAAAGCCTTTGCGTTGCTTGTTGTTTCAAATTTATTTTCAGCTTAATCTTGTAGGTTTGTAATAAATTCTATTCCCGATGTCAGACCATCTAAACATTTCCGACTTTCTTACACCCATTAACCTGAACGAAATTTCCCATGATGAAAGCTACAAAGATGGCCAATTGGGAAAAATCATCGATGTGTATACAGAAAATTTCCCCGATTTGGATGAGGCACAGATAGTAATAGTAGGCTGTGGTGAGCAACGGGGTAGCGGCCTTATTCATGGTCATAGCGAAGCTCCGGATATTATACGCCGGCATTTTTATTCATTGTTTTACTGGCACCCCGACATAAAGATTGCTGATGCAGGAAATATTAAAGCTGGTTCTTTATATACTGATTCTTATGCAGCATTAAAAACGGTGGTACAGGAACTGATAGGTGATGGAAAGACTGTTATCATTCTTGGTGGCTCACATGATTTAACCTTATCTCAGTACTATGCGTATTCTGAGAGTAAAAAAATTATTGAAGCAAGTTGCGTGGATGCACTGATTGATTTAAATCTTGAGTCACCCTTCAAGCATGAAAACTTTTTAATGGAAATGCTCACTGGGGAACCAAATTTTATCAGGCATTATAATCATATTGCTTTTCAGAGTTATTATGTACACCCCCGTATGCTGGAAACTATGGACAAATTACGTTTCGATTGTTATAGGGTAGGCAGCGTAAAAGAAAATATTGATGAGATGGAACCGGTTATCAGGAATAGTAATATGCTCAGTTTCGATATCAATGCCATAGCAAGTAGCTATGCACCGGCAAATTCCCTTTCTCCAAATGGCCTGAATGGTGAAGAAGCCTGTGTGTTGATGCAATATGCCGGGATGAGCCCTAATATAAACAGCATTGGCATTTATGGTTATGATGCGCAGTTTGATAAAGATGAATTGACGGCCAAACAGATCGGCCATATGCTTTGGTATGTGCTTGATGGGCGCAGCCGTGGCCGTAGAGAAGCTACTATAGATGAAAGAGATTCTTTCAATGAATATTACATGACGTTTGCTGAAGTGCAAACTACTTTTATACAAAGTAAAAAAACCGGCCGTTGGTGGATGCAATTACCCGATAAAAAATTCATTGCCTGTAGTTATAAGGATTATTTACTGGCAAGCAGTAATGAAATACCGGAACGATGGTTGCGGGCACAGGAGAGAGGATGACCGGATTTCAGAGTTTTCATCCCCTCTCGGGAGGGGTGGCAGAGTATTGCAATAAAGAAATTTCCTAAAGGGGTGGGTCAAATATTCAACAATCAATATTCAATTCTCAATGTTCAATAAAGGAACCATTATCAAAACAGGCATCTGCTCCTACGGCATGAGTGGAAAATTATTTCATGCACCTTTTCTCGAAGCCCATTCTGGCTTTGAGCTGACAGCCATTGTTGAAAGACACAACAACAATTCAAAGGAAAGATACCCGGACGCAAAGTTGTACCGTTCGGTAGAAGAACTATGTGATGATACAGCTTTGCAGTTGATAGTGGTGAATACGCCGACTCATTTGCATTTTGAACAAGCCAAAATGGTGTTGCAAGCTGGCAAGAATATGATCATTGAAAAACCATTTGCTATTACCGTAAAAGAAGCAGAAGAGTTAACGGCTTTGGCTTCAACAAATAATTTATTTCTCAGTGTCTATCAAAATCGCCGCTATGATGGCGATTACCGGGCGGTGAAAGAAGTTATAGAAAAAGGATTGCTCGGAGAAATAAGAGAAGTGGAGATCCGCTTCGATCGTTATCGCCCCGCATTTAGTGGTAAGCAACACAAAGAAGGTGAAATGCCGGGAGCCGGTAATCTTTTTGATTTGTCGCCACACCTTGTTGACCAGGCTATTCAATTGTTTGGATTTCCGAAAGCCTTGTTTGCAGATTTAATAAAAATGAGAGATGATGTAGCCGTACCGGATTATTTTGAATTGCTTTTTTATTACGACAGGTTAAGAGTAAGATTAAAAGCCACCGTTATTGCCCGGGAATCAACTTATGCTTATACATTACATGGTATGAAAGGAACCTTTCTGCAACAACGATCTGATATGCAGGAGCAACAATTGCTGGCAGGAGTAAAGCCATCGTTGGAAAACTGGTGTCCCGCCCCTTCTTCACCAGATGGATTATTGCATACGGAAATAAATGGTGAAGTAATTCGAAAAGAAACAACATCTTCTCCCGGTAACTATATGGGCTATTATGATGATGTATATAAAGCACTGACGGGGCAAGGTATCAATCCTGTGCCTGCGGCAGATGGAATTAAAAATACAAGAATTATTGAAGCTGCGTTGGAAAGTATGAAGGAAGGGAAGGTTGTATCACTCTGAGCAGCTTATCCTGAGTATAACAAAGGGAAGAATGATTATCTTAACTTTAAATATTCAATAATCAATTTTCAATGCTCAATTTTCAATTTCAAAGCAGGTCACTTACTTTCTCATTCCTTATTTCTCATTTCTTATTTCTCATTTTTTTTACCTCCTGTTCAATAGAAAGACAAATTGCCAAATCTGCTCAAGCCGATGTGCTGGATACAAAAGCATTACAAACCGCCCATATCGGCATCAGTATTTTTGACCCTGCTGCTAATAAATACTTATACAATTACCAGGGCGATAAATATTTTGTACCGGCCAGTAATATCAAATTACCTACCTGTTATGCAGCGATGAAGTATTTAGGGGATAGTTTGGTGGGGTTAAGGTATTTCTATTCTGAAACTAATCTTGCAAAGGAATTAGTCGTAGTAGTAAAACCTACAGGCGATCCAACTTTTCTACACGATGATTTTAAAACACAACCTGTACTTAATTTTTTAACTCAACAGTCAAAATCAAAGTATCAAATAGCTTTTTTGGACGAAGATTGGCAAAGTGACATGTATGGTAGTGGATGGTCATGGAATGATTTTAATAAATCTTATTTAGCGGAGAGAAGCAGTATGCCAATTTATGGTAATGTTATAACTATAAATTTGAATGAGCCCAGCAAGAGAAATATAAATGATTCGGAGATATCTATTTCTGATAAAGTGTACATGTTTAGTACACAAACACCTTATTTTGATACATTGGTCAATTGGAATGCTCGCAGTCTATCAAATCAAGTGCTGAAATCTTATGAACCCAAAATAGAAATCAGGAGAAGTTTTTACTCAAATAGTTTTGGCATCCGGCAATCAAATCGAAAATTCACCCAGACTTTTATCCCTTTTGTAACTCATGGTAGTCAAACGGCTCAGTCTATATTGTATAATGACTTACATATTAAGCACGGCATTCTTCTAAAAGAAAGCAACCAATTCGGAGGTGTAGAATACATTTTTTATTATCCGGAATATTTGAAGCGTAAGATTAAAATGAATAATTGGAATGTCATCCACTCCCAACCCACCGACTCCCTCCTCAAACCCATGATGCACCGTAGCGATAATTTTTTTGCGGAGCAAAGCCTTTTGATGGTCAGCAATGAAATGCTGGGAGTAATGAATGATGAAAAAATTATTGACACCTTACTAAAAACAGATTTTAAAGACCTGCCCCAAAAACCAAGATGGGTGGATGGTTCCGGTCTCAGCCGCTATAATTTATTTACTCCGCAGGATTTTGTGGCCATCCTCAACAAAATGAAGAATGAATTTGGTATGGAACGCATCAAAGTCATCCTGCCCACAGGCGGCGAAGGAACTATCAGCAGTTATTACAAAGCAGACAGTGGCTATATTTATGGAAAGACCGGAACACTCTCCGGCGTTGTAACTTTCAGCGGTTTTTTATATACTAAAAAAGGGAAGCTGCTTATCTTTTCTACATTGGTCAATAATCACCAGGCTTCTGCAACGGAAGTGAGAAAGGCGGTAGAGAAATTTCTGCAAGGCATCCGCAACAATTATTAAGCCTCCTCCCGACCTCCTCCAAGGAGGAGGCCATCTGAGCACAGCCCTCGCTTTACTAAGAAACTTAATTCTTAATGAAATTTCATTAGTTGGTGGAATGTTGAACTATCAGGGCTGTGTGTTGGGTTCTCCCCCTTGGGGGAGTTAGAGGGGGCTTCTGAACATTTTTTCCAACTGCTCCTGCTTAAATTCCAAATAAGTCGGATTACCATCCATGGTTACATTTGATTGCTCACAGGCAAATAAATCATTTACCAGTTGCCTCATTTCTCTTTCAGTAAGTCTTGTCCCGGTTTTAATTGATTGCTGTCTTGCCAGCGAACGAATCAGTTTTTCTCTTTTGGAAAATTTCACTTCATTACTGAAGTGTTTGTATTGTTCGAGAAGAATATCAATAATATGTTTTTCATTGCCAGCTTCCACATCAGCCGGTGTGCCTTGTATAACAAATGTGTTTTTACCAAAAGGCTCAATAAGATAGCCGAGTAATTGCAGGTCTGAAATTATTTCTTCCATCACCGCAGCATCTGCAGGAGGTAATTCCAACGTAGCCGGAAACATACTCCGTTGCGCAGCTACCGGTTTGTCTTTACTTGCCTTTTTTAATTGTTCATACAACACTCTTTCATGTGCCGCCTGCTGATGGATGAGAAGAAAGCCGTTGGCAGATGGAACAGTGATGTAGGTGTTGAGGAGTTGGGTTAGTTCTACATCAGTTGTGAGTTGTGGGGTGTGAGGTTTGAGTGAAGTCATATCCTCTGGAGCTGACACCTGAGAACTAACACCCGACACCGGAGCTTCATAAAAATCTCTCCAGTGTTTCAAGTCTCCTTTATCATTCTTTTCAATGAAATGTGCCTGGTGTTTCTGTGTAAAGCCCTTAAAAATAGAACCGGATGCAGCGGCTGATTTTCTTTCTTCAGTAAAAGGTTGTTGTATAGAAGATAATTGCTGAATAGAAGCATCAAGCTCAAAATCCAATGTTGGTGTTACACTAAACTGTGCCAATGCATGTTTGATAGCAGCTTGTACAAACGCATAAATGATCTTTTCGTCTTCAAACTTTATTTCCTGTTTGGTTGGATGCACATTCACATCCACTACTGTTGGGTCAAGGTCAATAAATAATACATACATCGGAAAAGAATCTTTCGGGATCATTTCCTGGTATGCATTCATCACCGCATGGTTCAGGTAGGCACTTTTGATAAAACGGTTATTAACAAAAAAGTATTGATCACCTCTGGTTTTCTTCGCTGTTTCCGGTTTACCTGCAAAACCATATATGTTCATGTAGTCAGTATCTTCTTTTACAGTTACTAATTTGGCGTTGTAATTATTACCAAGCAACTGAACGATGCGTTGCTTTAAACTGCCTGATTCTAAATGAAAAATTTGTTGATTGTTAGCAGTAAGTGTGAAGAGTATTTCGGGAAACGACATCGCTACTCTTGTAAATTCATCCACGATATGCCGCATCTCAGCCGCATTGCTTTTCAGGAAATTTCTCCGGGCAGGTACATTGAAGAATAAATTCTTCATAGCGATACTGGTACCAACTGGTGCAGCTATCGGTTCTTGCTTTTTTACGGTGCTGTTTTCAACTTCAATATAAACGCCGGCTTCATCTTCAGTTCTTTTTGTTTTTATTTCTACCTGTGCCACAGCAGCAATAGATGCAAGTGCCTCGCCCCGAAAACCCATGGTGCGGATATGAAACAGATCTTCAATCGTTTTTATTTTGGAAGTGGCATGGCGTTCAAAACTCATACGGGCATCCGTCTCACTCATGCCACTGCCATTGTCAATTACCTGTATCAGGGCTTTGCCCGAATCATTAATAATGAGTTTGATTTCCGTGGCCCCTGCGTCCACAGCATTTTCCAATAATTCCTTCACGGCACTGGCCGGACGTTGAATCACTTCTCCGGCTGCTATCTGGTTGGCAATATTATCTGGCAATAATGTAATCTTATCAGGCACAAAATCCGCTTTAGCCGCCAAAAATAACCATTTCAACTTTAAGCAACTATTGAGTTCTCCTTTTCATCAAAAAGGTTAATTTTAAAGTTGTTACAAACAGGAAAAATTATATGCTATGAAGATATTCAGACTGATTTTGATTATAACCGCTTTTTCACCACTACATTCTTCGGCACAGTATAAAAGCAAGCTGACTTCTCAGCAATGGGTGGATAGTGTGTTCAACAGCCTGAATGATGATGAGAAAATTGCACAATTGATGGTGGTCAGGGCACACTCTAACCTCGGAGCCGACCATGTAGCCCAAGTGACCAGTGATATCCAAAAATACAACGTGGGTGCTTTATGTTTTTTTCAGGGTGGACCGATCCGGCAGGCCAATCTTACCAACTTTTATCAAAGTATTGCTAAAACACCATTGATGGTAACGATTGATGGCGAATGGGGTTTGGGTATGCGGCTGGATAGTGTAAATAAATTTCCATTTCAGCTAACATTGGGCGCATTGAATGATGAAAATCTTATTTATAGAATGGGGTTGGCAATTGGCGAGCAATGCAAAAGAATTGGTGTGCATGTGAACTATGCCCCGGTGGTGGATATTAATAATAATCCCAACAATCCGGTGATTGGCTATCGTTCTTTTGGGGAAGACAAAGGAAAAGTTTCCCGGTTTGGTGTAGCAATTATGAAGGGAATGCAGGATGCAGGTATCATGGCCTGTGCCAAACATTTTCCCGGACATGGCGATGTGGATGTGGATTCTCATTACGATTTACCAGTAATAAATAAAAGCAAGACTCAACTTGATTCGATGGAACTGGTTCCATTCAAAGCAGTATTTGATGCAGGCATCGGTAGTGTGATGATTGCTCACCTGTATATTCCTGCTATAGATAATACAGCCAACAGGGCTACTTCCATTTCAAAAAATAATGTGACGGATTTACTAAGAAACAGCTTGCATTACAATGGCCTCACATTTACAGATGCATTGGAGATGAAAGGGGTGGCAAAATATTTTCCCGGTGGAACAATCTCTGTGGAAGCATTAATTGCAGGTAATGATATGCTTTGCCTGCCGGCCAGTGTTCCTGAATCCATTGAGGCCATAAAAAAGGCAATCGGGGAAGGAAGATTAAATTGGGAAGAAATCAATGCTAAAGTGAGAAAAGTGTTGATGTCAAAATTTAAATTGGGTTTGAATCAAACACAATTTGTTGATACGAATAACTTACTAAATGATCTGAATGCAAAAACAGATGCCATCCGCTATGAAGTGGCACAACATAGTATTACTTTATTGACGGAGGCAAGATTTACAGCATCCAGTACAGAGTATGCAGAAATTCCGCTTACAAGTGGTAAATATAAAATAGCCGGGCATTCAGGAAAGTTTGCCTATGTGGGCATCGGGTTAACAGAATCAAATGATTTTGCTAACCGGATGAAGCAAGATTATAATGCCGATGTGTTTTTATTTTCTTACAAAGACGGACAGGAGAAGGCGGATGAAATTTTAAAAGAAGTGAAGAAAGCAAATAAGTACGATGCCATAATTGTCGGCGTTCATAATTATGCCAATAAGCCGATGGATAATTTCAATATCAGCCCGGCCGCATTGAAATTATATAAAGATTTAAATTTTATCCGGACCATCACCATGAGTTTTGGAAATGTACTGGCCAACAAAAATTTCTGTGATGCATGGACATTGCTGGCCTGCTACCAGGATGATGCCATTACCCATCAGGCAGCAGCAGATTTATTGCAGGGGAAATTCAAACCACAGGGTAAACTGCCGGTTTCTGTTTGCAACTTTAAGTTTGGCGATGGAATAGTACAGGCAAAAAAAAAGCCAACTACTGAAGAAATAAAAAAAAGCCTTGGAGTAATTGATTCAATAGCACTGGATGGCATTACTAAAAAAGCTTTTCCGGGTTGTGTAGTGCTGGCTGCTTACAAAGGAGATATCATTTATCATAAAGCATTTGGAAATTATGAATATGGTACATCACCCGCCATGAGCCCCGAGAGTATTTTCGATCTGGCATCGGTAACAAAAATATCTGCAACGACTGTTTCAGTCATGAAACTATATGAAGAAGGTAAATTGGATTTAAATAAAAAGTTGGGAGATTACCTTCCCTGGACAAGAGGAAGTAATAAGGCCGGTCTTTTGATAAAAGATATCCTGTTGCATCAGGCAGGGCTTTCTCCGTATATCGTTTTTTATAAAGAAACGATTGATCCGGTAACAAAAACCCTTAACCCCTACATCTATGCAAGTAAACCACAAAAAGGTTTTGACGTAAGAGTGGCCGAAGATATTTATATGCGAAACGAATGGCAGGATACCATGTTCAGCAGAATACTGAACAGCCCATTAGGCCCGGGGAATAAATATGTTTATAGCGATAATGATTTTATTTTTTTGGGAAAAATTGTCGAGCAACTTTCAGGGTTGACATTGGACCAGTACACATTAAAAACTTTTTATAACCCTTTGGGAATGTATTCCACAGGGTTTAAGCCCCGCAACAGGTTTCAATCAGAATGCCTGGTACCTACAGAAACAGATAACTATTTTCGCCGGCAAACAACCAGGGGTGATGTGCATGATGAAGGGGCTTCTATGTTTGGAGGTGTAGCAGGGCATGCCGGTTTATTTTCCAATGCATATGATTTATCGTTGCTGTATCAAATGTTATTAAATCGGGGCGAACTGAACGGAGAAAGATATTTGAAACCGGAAACAATTAAACTCTTTACTTTTTATAACAGCGATATCAGCCGCCGGGGTTATGGTTTTGATAAACCCGAAAAAGATAATGTAACAAGAAAAGAACCCTATCCTTCCTTATTGGCATCTGCTGAAACTTTTGGGCACACTGGTTTTACGGGTACTTGTGTGTGGGTGGATCCCAAAACGGAATTGGTCTATATCTTTTTATCCAACAGGGTGTATCCAACAAGAGATAATGCAAAGCTTTCTCAAATGGGAATTAGGGGAAAGATACAGGATGCTATTTACAGGGCATTGGGGATATGAAGTCTATTTCTTATTCCCTTAGTTGGGCTTATCCTGCTGCTATAAATTCCGGTTGTGATTATATCCGGTGTAAATATTATTGATTAATCGCAAAAATGATTATTGTTGATGCCCCCCCTGGTCTTTGCCAAAATGATGTCATACCGCCACTAGTTACTGCAACATATTGTTTATTGTTAATTATGTAAGTGGCAATACCGCCTGCTAACGCTCCACCGGTGGGAAAACTATAAAGAATTTTCCCTGTTGTTGCATTAAATACTAAAAAATTACCAGCATTATCGCCTGTAAAAACAAGTCCTCCTGATGTGGTGGTTGCAGCTGCTACCATCGGGCTTTTTGATACATACTGCCATTTTATTTTTCCATTTGAAGCATCGATTGCTGTAAGCCAGCCTTTTGCCTCTTTAGCACTGTCTAATTTATAAGCACCCCCCATGTTTGATTTACGCATATGGGGCGCAAGTATACTTTCTTCATCACTTCCTTTTTTAAATGTGGTACACCAGTCAACCGCTGGTGCATATATTAAATTCGTATTTGGGTTGTATGAAATACCATTCCATTGAACCCCTCCCAAAATACCGGGGCATACTCTGGTTCCCAACTGGCTTGGCGATACAGTTGCATTCAGCATTGTAGTGACGGGGGTTTCAAATAATAGCAACTTTGATTGTCTGTCAAAAACCCTCACCATTCCGTCTTTTCCTGCAGTGGCTATTAATTCTTTTTTTTGGCCGTTAATGTTTGTTGAGTAAATAGGGCCGGGTGAAGTTACACCCCTGTCTAACTCATCATGTGGGTTGAGTTGTTTATACCATGCAAGTTTTCCTGTTTTAATATCAAGTGCTAATAAACAATTTGTATAAAGATTTTTTTCTGCCCGGAGTCTCCTCCTCCAAGCCTTGTGCAATGGCAGGGACTTCGGGCAGTTACGAAGAATGATGGCCTTTTTTTTTAATGGCATTGCGTAAAGTTGTATTATTGAATTATACTTTCTCTCCGTAGCTGCCCAATGCCTGCCTGTCCGGTAGGCAGGTCCCATACCCACGCACATATCTATGCATATCTAGCCCCGACTTTTCGGGGGAAACATGGGCGGGAAAGGATAAGTGGGGCGGAGGAGACTCCGACGGGGAAAAATATGAGTTTTTCTTTTTAAATATTTTCGCAACCTACTGCAACCACCTCATCAAAAACTTATCGTACACCGCATAGTAAGGCTCTTTAATGCCGGTGTTGTAGTATACCATTTCTTTTGCCAATAAAGCTTCTAAACTTCTTTTCACAAGCGAAGAACTGCCCAGGTAGTGTTTCCTGATAAATTCAGTGGCATGAGGCTTTAATAACTTTTCCTCTTTTGCGATAGCCGTGAGTAATTCCCATTGTGCTTTGGTAAGCAGGCTTCTGTATTGAAAGAAATTGTTTTCCCACAGTCTCAGTACTTCACCACAGGCATTAATAACTTCATCAATATTAACGTGTTTTATTCCCGATGCAAAAACATGGTTGCACAGGTTTTGCACATAAAAAGTATGCGTATTGGTAAATTGGAGGATATGTTCAACTGCTTCTGAACTTATTTTTCTTTTATAAGCAGCAAACTGGTCTTTAATAAACTGGCTGTATTCTTGTTCACTGATAAAGCCAACCGGCACAGTATTACAACTTGCATAAAACGGCCTTTTGGCATTGTTAAAGATTTCTGCCATAATGCTGTGATTGCTGCCGCAGAAGATAAACCTGCAATTCTTTAACTGCTGCATATATGTTCTCAGCAATGCTTCTGTATTTTTTTCAGGATAAGCGGTTATTTGCTGAAATTCATCAATGGCAATCACCACCTGCACGTTTTGTTTATCTAAAAAAGCAAACAATTGCTGAATAGTTTTTTCATACTCCCTTGGCAGACTTAAATCCAGCATAATTTCAGGGCTGCCTGTCATGGCATCATAACTTATTACAGGACGCAATAGTTTAAGAATAGACAGAAATCGATGTCCAATGCCTTTCTTTTCCGGGAACCGGTTGTAGATGGCAGTTGCAAGGTTGTTGGTAAATTCTTTCAGGCTGGTAGTATGAAAAATATCTGTATAAATGCAGACATATTTTTTAGACCGGGACAATTGATGAAATACATGGTGTATCAACCCTGTTTTGCCTAGCCTACGCAAGGCAAATAGTGTGATATTGTTTCCATTTTTTATTTGGGAAAGCAGCATCCGGGTTTCCTCCTTTCTGTCGCAAAAGTAGAGAGGGCTATGGTAGCCGGATGTGATAAAGGGGTTGGTGGGGAAGTTCATGCCACCAAGGTAGTAAAAATTATACAAAATGTATTATACAAAATGTATTATACATTTTGTGTGATTTTACTGGTTCCCCTGATTCGGATTATCCGGCCTTTGTTGATTACGATTGGGATTACCTGCCTGCCGGTCAGGCTGGTTCGGCCGCTGCTGATTTCTATTAGGGTTATTCGGCCGCTGTTGATTGCCACCACCTTGCTGATTTCTGTTAGGGTTATTAGGCCGTTGCTGCTGTCCCCCTTGCCCTTGCTGACGTTGTTGTCCGCCTTGTTGCTGTCCACCTTGCTGTCCACCACCTTGCTGATTACCGCCCTGTCCTCTTTGCTGTGGTCGTTGCCCCCGCTGCTGATTTCCTTGTTGGTTCTGTCTCCGTTTTTGTTCTGCCGCTTTATCCAGGCTCTTCAAACTTATCTGACCAACCAGTTCCACAAACTCCGGTTCTTTTTCTACTTCTTTTGAAGAAACTATTTCTACTGGTTCCAGGCTATCAGGCCGGTTACCTTCTTTGTTTAATTCTTTTATTTTATTTACCCTTTCAATTGTCAGTGGGTACTGTTTATTGCTTTCAGGCAATGTGTACCACATCAGGTTTTTGAAAATATCTTTTTTAACTAAGAAGGCATTTCCTTTTGCCACTTGCAGCACATCACAGTTATCAGGAAAATGCTGCAACGCATCTAAATACGTATCCAGTTCATAATTCAAACAACATTTCAAACGGCCACACTGTCCGCTCAACTTTGTTTGATTGATAGAAAGATTCTGGTAACGGGCTGCTGCCGTATTTACCGATTTAAAATCCGTTAACCAGGTACTGCAACAAAGTTCACGGCCGCAACTTCCAATACCGCCTACTTTACCTGCTTCCTGTCTTGCACCAATCTGGCGCATTTCCACTTTCACTTTAAATTCTGATGCATATACTTTTATCAGTTCTCTAAAATCAACTCTGCCATCCGCTATATAAAAAAATGTTGCCTTTCGTCCATCGGCCTGCATTTCCACCTGGCTTATTTTCATATCCAGTTTTAGTTGCCTTGCTATTGCACGGCTGCGAATGACTGCTTCCGGTTCTCTTTTTTTATTTTGTTTCCAGATTTCAATATCACGATCCGTTGCAGTCCGCAACACTTTTTTCATTTCCGGGTTATCTTCTTTCACATTTCTTTTCTTCATTTGCAGGCGGACAATCTCACCGGTCAATGATACTTCGCCTACATCAAAACCACTAACACCTTCCACGGCTATCAAATCACCTTTTTCAAACGGTTGCAAATTCGGATTACGATAAAAATCTTTCCGGGTACCCTGGCTAAAACTCACTTCCATTACTTTGCACTCCGTCAAAATATCATTCCCGTCTGACCGGGTCGTCCGGGCGGGCATGGGCAGGTTACGCAACCAGTCATGGGTATTCATACGGTTACACCCGCCGGTACTGCATCCGCCGTTACTCTTACATCCTCCCGGTTTACCGTTACTAGCGGTACTGCAACTTGTACAACTCATTATCAGATAATAGTTAAAAAATAAAAATTATTTCCCGATAGCTATCGGGATGAGGAAAGATGATGAACCCAGCTGCGGTATCCCGATAGCTATCGGGACTATTGAGCTGTTGTGCATCCCGCATTTGGCGGGATTGTTATTAATTTTTCTTCCAGTGGAAGAGAAATTAATAATCACTCTTCTACGTTCTGTTCGCTGCTCAGCAATGCTAAGGCAGTTTCAACAGACATATTATATGTAGAAGTAGTTATGAACACAAGTAATAATTCAGTTAATCTCTCTGGGCTATCTCCTTTTCTCTTTTTCTCCTTTAAACTCTTAGCCCAACCTCATTCCGCCAAAAATACAATCTTATCTTGAATAAAAGGAACGAACTCTTGGAGGGTTCAAAACCCTCCAAGAGTTTAGACCATGATTTAACAACCATTAGCTCATCACCACCTTATCCTGTATAATATGATATAGCTTAATCGTCAAGGCATGAAAGAGCATTTTGCCATGGGCATTCCGTTCTATATAATAACTGGCCCGGTCCAATTCTTCAATAATGGCCTCTTGTTGTTCAATTCCAGCTATTTTATTCAATCTTTCGGCAAAATCTCTCTCTTTTTCTGAGATATTATAGGAAATACCTGAATTGCCGGAGTCTAAAGTCCCTCCACCAGTCGGCGGAGGATTTAGGGGGGCTGTCATAATCCGGTAATGGATTGCTTGTTCTAGTAAGTGGTTAAAATACCGGAGAAATTGCTTTTGTTTTTCCCTGCCCAACCGGCTGATTTCTTCCACCCATTTTGTCTGGGCAACCGGCCCTGTCTTTAAAATAGCATTCAGCCACTCCCGCAAAAGGGCTTGCCAGTCTTCTTCGGCATGTTGTACCAATTGTAATGCTTCATGATAATTGCCTTCACATAATCCAGCAACTTGTCGGGCAATCGCCGGCTCCGTTTTATTACGGCTGATAAGCGCTTCTTCAATTTCCTTAGTTTCTAATGCCGGTATTTTTATCAACTGGCAGCGGCTTACAATAGTCTGCAACACCTGTGCTTCATTTTCCGTAACCAGTATAAACAACGTATTCGGTGGCGGCTCTTCAATTAGTTTTAATAATTTATTGCCTTCTGTGCCCAGCATTTCCGGCATCCACATGATGAGAATCTTATACTCACTTTCAAAACTTTTCAAACTCAATTTGCGGATAATGTCATTACACTCTTCCGCAGTTATTTTTCCCTGGCTGTTTTCTTTTTCTTTTATCTGTTCTATCCAGTCAAACAAATTTCCATACGGACTCATTTTGATAAACTCTCTCCAATCAATAATGAAATCTGATGCCTTGGGTTTATCAAGATTTTTTTTTGTCACTGTGGGATAGGAAAAATGAATATCAGGATGAATAAGCTGTTGTGCTTTTATGCAAGCAGAGCATACTCCGCAGCTTTCGGTTTGAGGTTTGGGGTTTGAGGTTTGGGGTTCTGGCTCTCCAAATAGCGATGGTCCCGACTCCTGACTCCTGACTCCCGACTGTTTTCCATTCACCTTTTCGCAAACAATGTATTGGGCAAACGATAAGGCCAGTGATAAAGAGCCACTTCCTTCTTTTCCTAAGAACAATAAAGCATGACTAAGCCGGTTGTGTTGTACCAGTTCTGCCAGTTGTTGCTTTACTGCCTGTTGACCTATGATGTCGGAAAATTGCACGGACAGCGAAAATAAACTATCTGGCAATAAGAAAGCGATTCAGAAAATCCTGAATCGCTTTCTTATATTTTAATAGCGCTAAGTCTTAATCGTTTAATTAAAGTATTTCAATATCTCCTCACTCATCGGTGTTACTCTTGGACTGAACGTAGCAATCAATTCACCCTTTTCATCAATTAAAAACTTACCGAAATTCCATGTTACAGGGTCTGCAAAGGCTTTGGCAGCCGCTTGTGCTTTTAAATATTTATACAGTTCATGGGTATCATCACCCTTTACAGAAATTTTTTCTGCCATAGGGAACGTAACACCGTAATTCTTTTTACAAAACTCTTTTATTTCTCCGTTGCTGCCGGGTTCCTGTCCACCGAAGTTATTGGCCGGGCAACCGATAATCACCAGTTTGTCTTTATACTTGTTATATAATTGCTCCAGTCCTTCGTATTGTGGCGTAAGTCCGCATTCAGAAGCGGTATTCACAATCATTATCTTTTTGCCCTTGTATTTTGAAAAGTCTATATCAGTGCCGTCAAGTCCGGCTACGTTAAAATCGTAGATAGAACCGCCGGTTAATGTAGTGGCGAATATCATAGCAAGAAATAATGTTTTCATGATTGAAGATTTTTAAAGTGAATACAAAACTACGGACATTAAGTTTTACGATGGCCCAATAATAAAAACTTGTTGAAAAAGAGGGTTCTAAAGTCCCCCTTGGGGGATGTAGGGGGCCGGGTATCTTTACTGTTTTTCAAAACACCCCAGATCCGGTAAGCCAACAGGTCTAGGTTTCCCGTCCAAATCGGTTGTAACACCGGCATTTACTCCTTTGTTAATAGCAGGCGAGGAAGATTTTAACCTGAAATCGTAATAATTATTAAATGTACTGATGCTATCAAACTGAGGAACCTGGTTATTAATAATCTGGTTGCTGGTAATATTTGCCGGAACGGTTTGTACTTTCCAGAGATTAGCATCAAAATTTACATTGAAAGTAGTGGTACCACTTTTCAATACAACTACTTCATTATCCACCAATCCATTTTCACCCCAGAAAATACAATTGCGGAATGTAGCGGTAAGATTAGCAGTCATGTTATTGGCAGAATTGGTAATAGTTAATACCGGATCTTTATGCTCAATAAAACGATTGGCATAAGTAACCACGGTGCAATGTGTAAATTGATAATCCCCACCTTTGGCAAGCAATAGATTTTTTCCACAATTACTGATCAAACAATTTCTGGCTCTTATACTGGAGTTGAGAGAAATAATGCCTGCATCATACGCATTATCAATTACACATTCATTCAAAATGATTTTAGGATTTGCATTGGGAGATGGATCTGTTAGTCCAATTGCCTGGTAAGCATTTTTTATCACAGCATACGTAAACACATTATCTTTTGAACTTGCCTGGAAGAAAATTCCCGGCCAGCTTGCAGGATAATCTTTGTAAGGTTCATCTAACCGGTCGCCCCGGAAATAAACCCTGTCAATTGTATCTTTCAACCCATTTACCTGCAGAGTGCCATTCACGATAATTGGCGCATCTGCATGAACATAAATGCGGCAACCTTTATTAATCGTCAGGATTTGATTAGTATTAATAAACAACGAACCAAGAATTACATAAGGAAGATCATTATTCCATGTTTCATTGGCGGCTATTACTTTATTGCGGAAGAAATGAGCATTCTGCCCCCATGCTTCTAATTGTACTAGTCGTTTATTTCCGTTGAAACTAATTTCAATACTATCTCTTAATATAAATGGAAGATTAGCTGCACTGGGGTTTACATTCACCTGTGCAAAAACATAAAGACTATCGTTGGGTTCTATTTCAAGATTGGTAAACTGGGTGCCGGGTATCCCATCCACATTCATTTTATAAACAGAAGCAGCGCCGCCCATTAATTTCAATGAAGAAAGACGGAGTTTTTGATTATTCTCATTAATGATTTTGAACGTTCTGTAAGTAGAACCGGTTGTTACAAACACAGTATCATACTTTAAGGTGTCGGCTGTAATAGTAATCCTTGCATCAGCAGAAGTAATGAAAGAATCTTTCCGGCAGGAAATTAAAATTGTCAGCAAGGATATGATCAGTATTCCGAGAGTCTTCATTGGTATCAAAAGTAAAGCTAAGAGTTGAAAGGATAAAATACAATGGTCTAAGAGGTTAAAAGAGAGAAAAGAGAGAATGAGGAAAGCCATGAAAGCAATCTCGGTTTTAAAGAAGCTGAGCATTCATAAGAAAAAATCAAATTACTCTTTTCCTCCTTTACCTCTTCTCTTAGCCTAACGGGATGCCACACAAAGACTCGCCAGGCTCAGCCTTACATTTTCAACCTTTAATAATTCATTGCCGCAAGCTTCAAACGTAGCTCCGGTAGTCACTACATCATCTACCAGTAGCAAATGTTTATTTCGTATTGCATCCGGGTTGATAAGAATAAATTTTCCTTCCATGTTCCTCCACCTTTCTATCCGGCCTTTTTTTGTTTGCGTTTCAGTATGCTGGGGACGAATGATCGCTTTATCCAAAATAGGAACATGCATACTTTGAGCCATTCCTTCACATAATAGCATTGCCTGATTGTACCCCCTTCTTTTTTCTTTGGCTGGAAAAAGTGGCAGTGGAATCAGGGCATCCACTTGAAATCGACCCGATTTCAAAATTTGTTCTCCCATTATGCGGCCCAACTGAATACCTAAATGCTTGTTTCTTTTATATTTAAACTGGTGCATTAAGTGTTGCATTAATGATTCTTTGGTGAAGTAAAACTGGGCTGTAGCTCCAGACAATTGTAAACGACCCCAGAATATTTTTTCGACAGGGTTATTCGGGTGTAGTTCAAAATTAGTTTCCGGCATTGCCTCCATACACCGCATACATAGTACAGTATCTTCTATCAGAATATCACTTCCACATCCTGTGCATACATGCGGGAACAATAGATGAAGAAAGGAGTCTTTTATTTCTTTTAATTTAACCATATTCGAATTAAAAGATAACAGATAATAACTAAAAGTACTTTAGGATAGAAGAAACTATTATCTTTTATCTAATCACTTTTATCTAAAACAGATGTTTATATACCTCTTCCACTCTTCCCATCAGCACAATTTCAATTTTAAATTTTTGCTTGCTTAACCCTTTCTGGTTGTATTTAGAAACAATGATTTTTTCAAACCCCAACTTTTCGGCTTCAGCAATTCGCTGGTCAATCCGGTTGACAGCTCTTATTTCTCCGCTTAATCCCACTTCTCCGGCAAAACAAATATGTTGTGGCAGCGGAACATCTTCATACGAAGAAAGTAAAGAACAAATAACTGCAAGGTCAATGGAGGGGTCTTCTACTTTTATGCCGCCAGCAATATTCAGAAAAACATCTTTCATTCCAAAATGAAAGCCGCCTCTTTTTTCCAGCACCGCTAATAAGAGTTGTAAGCGACGTAAATCAAAACCACTGACTGTTCGTTGTGGTGTTCCATATACTGATTGGGTGACCAATGCCTGCACTTCAATTAACAATGGTCTCATGCCTTCAATTGTTGCTGCAATAGCAATCCCACTTAGCTGGTCTTCCTTTTGTGTAATTAAAATTTCACTTGGATTAAGCACACCTCTCATGCCTTCATCCGTCATTTCATAAATTCCTAATTCGGCGGTACTGCCAAAACGATTTTTTAATGTTCTTAATATTCTGTAAGCATAATGACGATCGCCTTCGAACTGCAAAACCGTGTCCACCATGTGTTCCAGGATTTTTGGCCCTGCTATGCTTCCATCTTTTGTAATATGTCCAATCAAAAAAACAGGAGTGTTTGTTTCTTTTGCAAAGCGTTGAAACTCGGCAGCACATTCTCTGATCTGCGATACACTTCCCGGTGACGAATCAATAAACGGTGTGTGTAATGTTTGTATGGAATCAACAATAACTAATTGCGGTTTTAGTTTTTTTATTTCCTGAAAAATAGTTTGTGTGGATGTTTCGGTCAGCAAATAAAAATTCTCATTCTTTAATCCAAGCCTGTCAGCTCTCATTTTTATTTGCTGCTCACTTTCTTCGCCGCTAACATATAAAACAGAAACATCTTTTAACCACAATCCGTTTTGTAAAAACAAAGTTGACTTACCAATGCCCGGTTCACCGGCAACTAATACCAAACTTCCGGGAACAATACCTCCACCTAACACACGGTTCAATTCTGCATCTGATGTCGGCAATCTTCTTTCTTCGCTACTTTTAATTTCACTCAGCGGGATTGTTTTTGTAATTCTTTTTTCATCATTGTAATCTTTCCAGACGTCATTGTTTTTTGAATTGTCTTTTTGTGTCAGTTCTTCTACGAATGTGTTCCATTGACTGCATGATGGACATTGACCTACCCATTTCACACTTTCAGTTCCGCAGCTTTGACAGAAAAAAGATTTCTTAATCTTACTCATTCAATAAAATTAAACGATTAGAATCTGTTTATTAAAATGTTTAAACAACGATTATTGATGAGGAAAGTGTTTCGGTAAATAAAGTACAATTAAAATTGATGATAGGGTTAAAAAATAATTGCTTTTGCAGTCTGGATTTATAAAAGTAAAAAGGACCAATCTTTCGATTGGCCCTCTTACTTACTAACCCATTAAATTCTATTGCTAAATTACAATTATGCCCCACATTTCAAAATATATTTTTGCCTCTGTGCATAACTTTCCATTTAAATAATAAGGGTAAATATGTTTATCAATTAGTTGATAATAATTTGAATTTCAATTAATTATAAATAATTTTAAATCATGTCATTACATTTTTAACCCCAATATTACCTACAGGTTAATTTTATTTATGACAAAACGGCTGAAAATAACTGCCTATCTGGATTGGTAGTAAATTTGTTGTATTATAAGTCAACAATACATATTAATATGATGATGTCAAGTGAAATTTTTATCGTTTCCCTGGTCTTTTTGGGGATTAGTTTTCTGGTTTCAGCCATACTGAAAAGCAAGTTTACCAAATACAGCAAAATACCCCTTTCTAATGGCATGTCGGGCAAGGAAATAGCCGAAAAAATGCTCAAAGAAAACGGCATTTATGACGTAAAAGTGACCTCAGTTCAAGGCTTTCTTTCAGACCACTATAATCCTGTCAATAAGACTGTTAATCTTAGTCCGGATGTGTATAGTGGAACCAGTGTATCCGCTGCTGCCGTGGCTGCCCACGAATGTGGCCATGCTGTCCAACATGCCACTTCTTACGGTCCGCTGATGTTAAGAAGTAAACTGGTTCCGGCTGTTCAAATGAGCTCAATGCTGGTGAACTGGATTTTACTAGCCGGAATGATAGTGCTTGCCACTACCAAAAACCCGACTGTATTATTAATAGGTATTATAGTTATGAGTGTTACGGTACTTTTCACCCTTATTACACTTCCTGTCGAGTTTGATGCCAGCAAAAGAGCTTTGGCCTGGCTGGACAACACCAATGTTACCAATTCAGAGGAATACTCAAAGGCAAAAGATGCCTTGAAATGGGCTGCCACAACATATGTAGTAGCTGCTTTAGCAGCTGTTGTTACGCTTATCCAATATATAATGATCTACCTGGGAAGCAGGGATCGAAGCTAACAACCGGTTGTAAAAAATCTATATTTTCAAACCATGTATCATTTTGCATGGTTTTTTATTTTGTTTACAAAATAATCGAAGAATTTTTTTATGAAATCTTTTTAGAGTTTAATCTCTTCATCATGCTGGTCAAAAAACTTATACTCAGTAAGATGATAGTTGCTATCCTTTTCCAATCTTGTTTTTTGCCCGTATTTCTTTTTCCATTTTGCCATCTGGGATTTCCAGAACCAGCCTTTGGTCAGGTAAGCATACAAAATAGGATGCACCACTAGTTTCAGGTTACTATTCTTATGGGTAATCAGATAACTTAAATTCTTTTCTATTTCATCTTCTAACAAAAGAGTGGAAGTGATTTTGCCGGTGCCTTCGCAACTTGGACAAACTTCCTGTGTATTGATATTCATTTCCGGCTTCATCCGCTGACGGGTAATTTGCATAATGCCAAATTTGGATATTGGCAGTACAGCATGCTTAGCCCGGTCAGGACCCATAAACTCCTCCATTCTTTCTACCAACCTTCTTTTATTATCCGGCAATTTCATATCAATAAAATCAATGACTATGATACCGCCTAGATCCCGTAACCGTAATTGACGGGCAACCTCTTCAGCAGCTTCCAGATTAGTTTCTAATGCATTTTGCTCCTGGTTATTGCTTACACTCTTATAACCACTGTTTACATCTATTACATGCAGGGCTTCGGTATGTTCTATAATAAGATAGGCGCCGCTATCCATGTTCACCGTTTTTCCAAAGGAAGATTTTACCTGTTTGGTAATACCAAATGAATCAAAAATGGTTGAACCATTCTGGTAAAAAGAAACGATATCGGCTTTTTCAGGTGCAATCCGTTGAATGTAATTTTTTGTATCAGCGTATATGTCACGGTCATTGACTACGATCTTATTGAAATCTTCATTCAATAAGTCACGCAGCATGCTGGTGGTTTTTGTTTGTTCACTTAATATCCTTGCCGGGGAAACTGCACCTTTAAGATTTTTTATTATACTCTCCCAGGTAGCAATCAGGGAAGAAAGGTCTTCATGTAATTCAGCAGTGTTTTTTCCTTCTGCAGCTGTACGAACGATGACACCAAAGTTTTTTGATTTGATGGCATCAACGATCTTTTGTAACCTTTTTCTTTCTTCTGACGAATGAATTTTTCTGGAAACAGCAACAATATCATTGAATGGAGTAAGTACAACAAAACGACCAGGGAGAGATAATTCGCAACTGAGTCTCGGACCTTTGGCAGCTATCGGTTCTTTTAAAATCTGAACGAGTACATGAGGTTTACCCCCTAGTACTTCATTGATCTTACCCGTCTTTACGATCTCAGGTTCAATGGTAAACTTGCTGAAATCAAGACCCGATTCACCTTTATCCTGCATGCACATTGTCGTAAACTTCAGAAGCGACTTTGCATAGGGGCTCAGGTCGGTATAATGAAGAAATGCGTCCTTTTCAAAACCCACATCCACAAAAGCTGCATTGAGGCCGGGGATTAATTTTTTAACCTTTCCAAGGTATAAATCACCTACAGCAAAACGAGCATCGCTTTTTTCGCTATGCAGTTCAACCAGCTTCTTGTCCTCCAATAAGGCAATTTCTACACCCTGCGGAGCCGCGTTAATAATAAGTTCTTTGTTCATTACAGCTAATAATATAGAACGCCTTTGTGTGCCCGAAACCCATCGGGACTGGTTACCGGAAATCCATACCAAATGCAGGGATAGAGTTGGAATACTAAAAGCAAATTGGAGGGGTGCTCCCAAGGAACCCCTTCGGGGCAAACTAGTATGGCAATTAACCGGTGGACTGAGGGTTTAAGTATCTAAGGTATATAAAGTAAAGACAGTGACTATTATTACTGTATTTACTTTATATACTTCATACCTTATCTACTTTTATAACCTTACTTATTCCTCTTCTTATGACGATTCTTTCTCAGTCTTTTTTTACGCTTGTGCGTCGCAATTTTATGACGCTTCCTTTTTTTACCGCAAGGCATACTTAAATAATTTTTTAAATTTTGTTTATAATTCGTTTCTAATACAGCCTTTTCAACAGGCCTTTCTTTACTTTTTTAATTCAGCAATCCTTTTTTCAATAGCCACTTTTAATTCAGCTTCTTTTACAAAAGGGAGACATTGCTGGTACCAACTTACTGCCATTTTGTTGTTTTTCAACCGCTCATATACTTCCCCCAACAACAATTTGGAATCAAGATCATCCGGCTTTATACGGTTCACCGTTTCTAAACGGCTGATAGCTTTGTCGTATTGCCCGGATAGTAAAGACCCTTTAACCAGCATCATTTGTGCATATAAATTGGTGCTATCTTTTTCAACCACTTGTCTGATTTTTAATATTCCTTCCATCGGAGCGGCGGAAATATTGCCAAACAGGTAGCAGGCACCAATACCCACTTTAGCTGAATCATTATCCGGATTAATCTTCAAAGACCTCTCAAACAAATCTTTGGCCTGGATTGCTTTCCACTTTCTACGTTGCTCTACATCGTCATTTTGCAGGTTATCCAAAAACAGTTGGGCGGCGAAGGTGAGGTTTTTTTCTGAATTTTCCAATCTGGCTGCTTCGGCATTATACCAGGCGTAGGGCTCAAAAATATGGGCTGAATCCACCCAAAACCGGGCTAACTGATGATATACATGCAGTTGCTGATCTTTTACATCGCCACGGGTAATGGAGTTTTCTAGTGTATTTATTCTTACAACCTGCTCAGTAGTTAGCTGTTTTTTTGCCATATTGAGTATGGTGTCAATGCTAACAGCAGGCTGGACATTGCTGTGATCATGTCCATCATTGGGGCTGTGTTCAATTGCGGCTATCGTCTTTTTCTTGGGAACAGTTCTGCCAAATACAAAAATGCCTGCAGTAAGTAATGCGGCAATACTAATAGTAATCCATTGAGGTTTCTTCACGGTCAAAAATTTCAGGTGGCAAAGTTACCCCAATAGCCTGTATTAAAATGTAGAAAGGAAAGGTTTATTAAACATCCTCGCCTGAACCTGCATCGGGTTTAATTTCTTTTAGCTTTTTTACTTCTGCCACAAATTCTTTAGCAGGTTTAAAAGCAGGAATATAATGTTCGGGTATATGTACGGCTATGTTCTTTTTAATATTACGACCAATTTTTGCAGCCCTTTTTTTGGTGATGAAGCTGCCAAAGCCCCGGATATAGATATTTTCGCCGGCAGCAAGAGTGTCTTTAACTTCTTTAAACATTGTTTCAAGAGTAACAAGCACATCTACCTTTGGTATGCCTGTTTTTTCAGAAATCTGATTTACCAGGTCGGCTTTTCTCATTTTTACAGGTTTTAGTGGTTTTACGAACTCCAATTTAGGACAAAATAATATGATTGTCAACTAAATAGGAATAATTTTTTTAACGCTACTCCAACTCAACTGTTAAAAATATCGGATATTTGGTGGCTTAATTATACTCCTTAGCAGTATTTTTCATGACAAATACACCCACACAATTAGTCAAATCCGGATTTGCTACACTTTTATTAAAATGGAATAAAAAGAAAAACAGCCGGCAAATGCCCTGGAAAGGAGAGAAAGACCCTTATAAAATCTGGTTGAGTGAAATTATTCTTCAACAAACGAGGGTAGAGTATGGGTTGAACTATTATAATAAATTCGTCAAAACATTTCCTGATGTAAACAAACTCGCAAAGGCAAACGATTCAACAATATTTAAACTCTGGGAAGGCTTAGGTTATTATACCCGGTGTAGAAATCTGATAGCAACAGCCCGGGTTATATCAAAAGAAAGAAAAGGAATATTTCCCAATAAATATGAGGATATCAAAGCATTAAAGGGAATCGGCCCTTATACTGCTGCTGCTATATCTTCTTTTGCATTTAATCTGCCACATGCCGTTCTGGATGGAAATGTTTACCGGGTACTGGCCAGGGTTTTTGGAATTGAAAGACCAATTGGTACAACAGAAGGCAAAAAATTCTTTACATCTTTAGCAGATGAATTACTTGATAAAAAGATGCCGGGATTGTATAACCAGGCAATCATGGATTTTGGGGCAGTAATTTGTAAACCATCTTTACCGCTTTGTACAACATGTATTTTCAAAAAATACTGTTTGGCTTATCTGGAAAAGAAAGTAAATGTGTTGCCCGTAAAAGGAAAGAAAATAAAGGTCCGGAAAAGATGGTTTTATTACCTGGTAATTTCTTATAAGAATGAAATAGCAATCCTTAAAAGGACAGACAAAGATATCTGGCAGGATTTATATGAGTTTCCCTTGATTGAATCAGCTTGTGAATTGAATAATGAAAATATATTGCAACAAGCAGAAAAAAATAAATTGCTGAATAGAAATGAATATAAAGTAATTACAATTTCCTCATTATTTAAACAGCAGCTTTCACATCAACTGATAACCGGTCAGTTTATTAAAATAATGCTGAAGCGAAAACCTCAATTGAATAATGATTGGCAGTGGTTGACAAAGAATCAAATAAGTGTGTATGCTTTTCCACAGTTTATTAATCAGTATTTGCAGGAAAAATAGCTTCACAACGTTTATGCTAATGTTAGATAGCATAGAAAGACTTTTTTGGCAGATTCCACATTTATTTTTTTAACTTTAAGTGCCTTAAAAGCCCTTAGACGATTTTCTTAACTTAAAGATTAAATGCATGAGAGGCGTAAATAAAGTAATACTTATCGGCAACCTGGGTAAAGACCCTGATGTGCAACATCTGGAAGGAAACATTGCAGTAGCCAAATTCCCTCTGGCAACTACTGAAACCTTTAAAGACCGGACCGGCAAATTAGTATCACAAACTGAATGGCATACTGTTGTTTTGTGGAGAGGGCTGGCCGATCTGGCAGAAAAATATTTACATAAAAGCAGCCTGGTTTATATAGAAGGTCGTTTAAGAACCAGGAGTTGGGATGATAAAGATGGCAACCGGAAATTTGCCACTGAAGTAGTTGGCGATAACCTGATTATGCTGGATAAAAAGATAGATAGTGGAAATACATCCGGAGATGGCGGTGGTATTGAAAGAGCAAGCGGTGACGATACTCTAATGGGTGATCCTTCTGAAAACCTTCCGTATTAACCATCAATATTAAAAGCAATAACTTTGTTTAAATGTGTTGGGTCGGCCCACAAGTCCCCTTGCTGAAGGCAGGAAAACTTTTTCAAAATGAACTATTTTATTGGTGAACATATTGGATTACCGGGATAAGTATTTATTTAACAGGTTGAATGAAATTGATTAACAAAATTTGTTGCTTTGGAAACCCATTCGATATTTCCCTCTATAACTGATAATCTTATTGATGTTTTTCTAGCAGTAAACCTCCAGGGCACTACTTTCCTGTCGATCGCATTAATTGTTTTATTACTGCTTGCATTTACTATTTCCGGAGCAGAAGTTGCTTTATTCTCATTAGATAAAAAAGATGTGAATATGTTGAAAACAAAACAGCATGCTTCAGCTAAGAGAATTATAATACTGCTGGAAGAACCCAAAGAAGTATATGCTTCTCTTCTGATTGCAGGGACATTGGTTAACATTTGTATCATCGTGCTGTCAAATTATTTAATCAACCAATTGGTTTCATTTAATAAAGTGGGGGCTGTAGTTGAAGTGCTCTCAAAAGTGTTGATTATTGCTTTCATTTTGGTATTTGCAGGAAAAATATTTCCTAAAGTATGGGCGGCACAAAATAATTTACGTTTTGCCTATGGCTCTTCTTTTATGGTAGAAGCATTACACCTGCTATTAAGAAGAATCAGTAAATGGATAGTGAAACTGGCAGACAAAATTGGTAAAACAGCCGGTGCAAATAAAACTGAAACTATGAGTATACAGGAGCTGGATGAGGCTATTGATATCAAAACAGATGACGAAGCATCGCAGGAAGAAAAGAATATCATGAAAGGCGTGGTAAAATTCAGGAATATATCTGTCAAACAAATAATGAGGAGCCGGCTGGATGTAAGTGGTATTGAGTATAAAGCTTCATTCGGAGAAGTAATCAGGAGAGTGGCGGAGCTTCACTATTCCAGGTTGCCTGTTTATAAAGAGAGCCTGGATGAGGTAACTGGTATTATCAATACGAAAGATCTGATTCCTTTTTTAAATAATGATGAAAACTTTGACTGGCATCCACTGATGCGCCAACCTTATTTTGTACCTGAGCTCAAATTGATCGAAGATCTGCTGAGGGATTTTCAGCAAAAAAGAATTCATATTGCTGTGGTGGTAGATGAATTTGGCGGGACAAGTGGTATCGTAACGATGGAAGACATTCTGGAAGAAGTTATCGGAGAAATTAAAGATGAGTTTGATGAAGAAGAAAGCGGAAATCAAAAGCTGGATGATAATAATTATATTTTTGAAGGAAAAACAATCATTAAAGATTTGTGCAAAATGATGAAGTTGCCAAATGATACTTTTGACAGTGTAAGAGGAGAGAGTGAATCTTTGGCTGGTTTGTTGCTTGAACTTGCAGGAGAGTTTCCGGCAATCAATACAGTAATCCCTTGTGGAGATTTTGATTTTGTTGTTTTGCAGGAAGCCAATAACAGAATTCAATTAGTAAAAGTGACAATAAAACCAAGTACAGAATAAGTATCCTCATGAAAAAACACTCAAACATTGTTTTATTATTCATCTTATGTAGTTTAATATTGATTGCTTGTAACAGTGATTATTCTACCGGTAAGAAGAAAGGTTATTTCCATATTGACTTTCCGGAAAAAAAATACCAGGCTTTTGACCAGCCCGGCTATCCCTACACATTTGAGTACCCGGTGTATGCGACAGTAAATAAAGATTCCACATTCTTTGGTGACAAGGCCGGCGACTGGTGGGTAAATATAGATGTGCCGCAGTTTGCCAGTCGTATATATATCAGCTACAAAGCTATCGGAGGACAAAATAAATTTGACTCATTAGTAAGAGATGGTTTTAAAATGGCGTACAAGCAGCATGTGGATGTAGCAACAAAAATTGATGACAGCCTGATGCAAACACCTAATGGGGTTGAAGGCATTTATTTTTCCCTTGACGGAAATACCGCAACAGCCAACCAGTTTTTTTTGACCGATTCCACCAAACATTTCTTACGGGGAGCTCTGTATTTTGATGCAACACCCAATGCCGATTCATTGGGCATCGTCAATGATTTTTTGAAAAAAGATCTCCTGCATTTAATCAATACATTGAAATGGAAACCTGCCTTGCCGGCCGGCAAATAAAAAACCCCGACGGACACTGTCGGGGTTCAGAGCAGACCACTGTATGCCCGCCTGAATGAACTATCGGGCAGGCTTTTCTACTGCTCTTTATCTTCAGTCTTTTTTACTTCTAATTTTGGTACAACCATTTTTTCCTTTGGTTCGATGTAGCGGTCATCCAATCCGCCACGGCTGAAAAGTTTGGTGCTGAACTTCTTTTTCTTCTTTATCTTTTTTACGGCCTTATTATTTACTACAGAATTTTTAATGGAAACATCGGAAACAACTTTGTTAGTCACCATCTTTTTTTCAGCATTGGTGCTTTCTTTTTTTACAATTGCTTCATTTTTTTCGCTGGCAATAACTTCCACTGGTTCTGCCACATCTTTTGCTTCATACATGGTCGTAAACTTTTTGTTGTGGTTTGTTTTCTTGTAATCAACAAACCCGTAAATGCTGGCACCGATCATCAACGTGGCGCCTACGTACAAAATTGATTTCATGTTTTTAAGTTTTAAACGGTTAAAAAAATCTTATGTAGCAAATGATTTTAAATAATTTTTACTCTGCCGGTAAATAACCCATTCAGCAAACAGCATATTACCAATTACACTTATCCAGAGTGACAATTCATAATTTTCCAGATGTCCCCAATCCAGCAGGTAAAATACAATGTGGTAAACCCGGAAGGTAACTGCCGTCATGGCCATGGCGTAGCTGCGGATCATCCACACTTTATGGGCAATTACATTTTTTTTGTGAATAGTGGTAAGCCCATATAAAGTGGTGATGAACCAAAAACCAGCCATGAACATAAACAAAGCTCTTTCCCAAAAACTTCCTTTGGCGAAGAAGGACATGTACAGGCCGGTTGGTGCTCCAATAAACAGGACTACAAAAACATAAATCTTACCTGAAAAGCGGTGAATGGCTTTTGTCTTTTTCAGGATATATCTCGAAAATTGGATAAGGGCAGTAAGGATGCAGAGAGAACCTGCGGCAATATGAATATAAAAGCAGGTATTATAAAAGTTGTTTTCAAACAAAAAGCTTCTTTCTTCTATAAAGCTGAAATCTTTGCTGAAAGAAAAATAAGGAAGTGTGTTGTAAATAAGAAGTAAGCTTAGAGCGGCTACCGGTACCCAGAACAGCATCTGGGAAAAAACCTTCGCCGACTTTTGAAGGGTGATAATTCTTGTGTTTTGCATACAGTGGTTTGTGATACAGGGAAGATGCCGCTATCAAAAGCTCTCCATAAGGGTAGGCTGTTAGTTATTTGTTAAAGGAATTTTACCATCGTCGAAATCTTTCCTAATTTGAGAGCCTAACTGTTATTTCATGTTTATCCCCCGGAAAATTGTTCTTTTGTTGCTATCAGTTTTCGCCTTTATTTCCAGTCTGGCACAGGAGGCGGCAGCTATAGATTCTATTAAACTGGCTTTTGCGAATGCCAATACGATAGAAGAAAAAGTAAAATATCTGGACAATCTTTCCCGGACTCTGATGAATGTTGATTTGAAGGAAGCGGAAAAGTACGGAGACCAGCTAATTCTCCTTGCCGAAGAGTCCCGCAACAGGCAATTGATGATTAACGCCTACCGGTCAAACGCAGTACGATGCAGCTACTTTGCTGGCCAGAAAGATTATACTAAAAGATCAATAGATTATTATATCAAGGCACTGGACATAGCCCGGAAAGAAAAAATTGAAAAAGAAATCGGGGGCATTCAGTTGAGCCTGGCTATTGCTCATTTGCTGATACCAGATAAAGACAAAGCATTGAGTTATGCCAACCAGGGGTTTTCTTTAATATCTACACTCTCCAATGACAGCCTCCAGGTGGAGGCGCATAATACATATGGCGCAGTCTATCTTGCCCGTAATGATAAAACACTAAGCCTTCGAAACTATCTTACAGCATTGCGCATAGCAGAAGAAATGAAAGTGGAAAGCCAGGAGGGCAAAAGGGGGAAGGCCATCTTGCTGCGCAATTGTTACTTATACCTCTCCAGGTTTTATAAGGTTATTAAAGATTATGATAAAGCCATTGACTATCATACCAGGGCATACAAAAAATTAGATGATTTAAGTGAAAAACAGGTTCCTTATCAAAGGGTTATTGATATTAACAGTATTGGAAATTTGTTTTCTGATAAAAAAAGCTATGACATTGCAATCGGCTATTTTGAGAAATCATTAAAAATGGCAGACTCGTTAAGATTTTCTTCACTTAAAATTCCCGGCTATTTAAGTTTGTTGAACCAGTACCTCAATATAAATCAGCCCCAAAAGGCTTTAGGCTACATGCAGTCCGTGCAGGGGCTGGCACTGAAAAGCCACCTTTCAAAAGTTGGTTTTTCTGGCATTATTGATCAGGTGTATGCTGTAATATATACTGATCTGGAGAAATATGATTCGGCAAGGATTTATTTTAATAGGGCCATGCCTTATTTTGAAAAGAGTACCAGTGAAAGCAATATGATTAGTTTCTACAAGCAACTGGCACACTTTTATAAAAAAGCCGAAGAAACAAGTAAGTCGATTGAATACTATATGAAGGTTAAAGAAATTGGGGAAAGACTGGGAATGCTGGAAAATGTGCAGGATGCAGCAGAACAACTCGATTCATTGCATCTGAAAGCAGGCAACCTTCAACTGGCCAGTCAGTACAACAGGATTTCTTATCAATACAAAGACAGCATCGACAAACTAAACAGGGAAAACGAACTTACCCAGGTGGAAGCGACGGATGAACTGCAAAGACAAGAAAGAATAAGGAAAGAACAGGAAGAAATAAAACGCCGGAAGAACAATATTCAGTATATGGCAATCATACTAGGGATTGTGGTGTTATTTATTGCTTTAGTCATTCTTGGAATGTTTAAAGTGTCTGCCGGGTTGATAAAAGCTATCAGCTTCTTTGTATTCCTGATGTTGTTTGAATTCATCTTCCTCGTATTTAAAAAAAATATTTACTCCATTACACATGGTGAACCGTGGAAGGATCTGGCCTTTATGATTGCGTTGGCAGCTTTGCTGGTACCACTACATCATTGGCTGGAGCATCGGGTGTTGAAGTATCTTACTTCTCATAACAGGCTTACCGCCGCCGGGTATCACATAAAAAGAAAACTATTCCGTCGAACAAAAGAAGGCGAACAATAAGTCAGGACTTACCTTTGTGCCAAAAGCACTCCTTTGGAGAAAAAATGAAAAAAGTGTGATTGTAATTGACAATATATTGGTAAGTGAAGAGGTGGTGGACAAACAATTTGTTTGTGATCTTGGTAAATGCAAAGGGGGTTGCTGCGAAGACGGTGCTGCAGGTGCACCTTTAGACAGGGAAGAGATGACAATTATTAATGAGGTGTTTGAGAAAATAAAACCCTATCTCACCAAAGATTCCCTTGCGGAGATAGAAAAAAAGGGCCGGTATGTGTATGATACGGAATTTGAATGGGTGACACCAACATTGGATAGCGATAATGAAATATGTGTGTATGGTATCCGTGGCAAAAACGGAATTATCAACTGTGCTTTTGAGCAGGCTTATTATGATAAAGTGATTGATCCGATATCTATCGGATGGAAAAAACCAATCAGTTGCCACCTGTATCCCATTGTTGCCAAAAAAGGAAAGCATGGTGATTATGAAAGGGTGAACTACGAACCCCGTGAGCAGCTATGCAGCCCCGCCTGTGCATTGGGCGAAAAGTTGAAAGTGCCGGTGTATCAATTTTTAAAAGAACCATTGATCAGAAAGTACGGACAAGGTTTTTATGAAGCATTGGACACAATAGCAAAAGGGGAGTGGGAGGAAATAGACTTTAAAGAATGAGGAGAAAAGCTATGAGTTGGGAGTTGCAAGTTACGAGCCATTCATATTGGTATTGCTTTAAATAAGTATAATGAAAGAAATAGCATCTGATTTTATTGCGAAAAGTACAGTGAAAGCTGCCGATAAAGAGCATCGCCGCAAAATCAATTTTAATATCGGAAAGTACAATGCAGTAGTGCCTCAGGGAAAGCTTCAATTTGCCAATGTTAACCTGGCAAGAGAAAAAGCCAAGAATATCAAATGGAAGGCCATCGAAAACCTGGATAAACAATTAGAAACTTTCGAAGCCATCATTACGAAAAGAGGAGCAAAAGTTATCTGGGCAGAAGATGCGCAACAGGCATTGGATGCCATTCAAAAAATATGTGAAGAAAAGAATTGCAAAACATTGGTGAAGAGCAAAAGCATGGTGACGGAAGAAATTCACCTGAATGCTTTTCTGGAAAAGAATGGAATTGAAAGTGTGGAAACAGATTTAGGAGAATATATTCAGCAATTAGATGGCGAGCCACCATATCACATCGTTACTCCCGCCATGCACAAGAGCAAAGAAGATGTGGCGAAACTATTTGCTGAAAAATTGGGAACTGATCCGAAAGCAACACCAGAGCAACTGACATTAGTGGCAAGAGATATACTCCGTGATAAATATGTACAGGCAGAAATAGGAGTAACGGGTGCCAATTTTATTATTACCGACATCGGTGGAATAGCTGTTACAGAAAACGAAGGCAATGCAAGATTGAGCTGCTCCATGCCAAAGACACATATTGTCATTGCAGGAATTGAAAAAGTAATTCCTTCGATGGCCGACCTGGCTTTATTCTGGCCATTGCTGGCAACTTTTGGTACAGGGCAAAGAGTGACAGTGTACAACACCATTATCAGTGGCCCCAGACAAGCCAATGAAACAGACGGCCCGGAAGATATGTATGTGATACTGTTGGACAATGGCCGCACCAATATTTTGGCGGATGAAAAACAACGGGAAAGTTTGTACTGCATCCGTTGCGGTGCCTGTTTAAATGCCTGTCCAATTTATAAAAATATTGGCGGGCACACTTATGCTACACCTTACAGCGGCCCGATAGGTTCTGTCATCACTCCTCACTTAAAAGATTTGGGAGAATGGAAACATCTTAGTTATGCATCATCCCTTTGTGGTGCTTGCACAGAAGTATGTGCTGTAAAAATTAATCTGCATGAATTGTTATTAGAGAATCGGCATGAAGCAGTGGAAGAAGGCCATAGTTCATTCGGCGAAAAAATGGCCTGGAAAATGTGGAAGCAGGGAATGCTGCGTCGCAAATGGATGAATATGGCAGGTGGTGCCACCAAGAATTGGGTAGTGAATAGTATGGTTAAAGGCTGGAAAGAACACCGGGGTAAAATGGAGTTTCCAAAGAAATCATTTAACCAGTTATGGAAAGAGAAATATGAGAAGTAATGATTTTTTTTGTATCTTAACAATAAATAAAACCTGATGGAACAATTGTTCACCGCACATATTGAAAAAGATAAAGAATCGGGGTATTATGTTGGTACGATACCTAACATTCCGGGTGCATATACTCAAGCCAGTACTTTAGATGAGTTGTCGGTTCGTTTAAAAGAAGTATTAGAGCTTTGTTTTGAAACGATGACAGATGATGATAAAAAAGATATTCCTCAATTTATTGGCACTCAGCAAATCTCCATAGCAATATGAGCAAGTTGCCTGTTGTTTCGGCAAAGGAGTTTGAAAAGCTGTTATTGAAAATGGGGTTTGAAATGATAAGGCAAAAAGGAAGTCACAAGTTCTACAAACATCCCGATGGCCGCTATACTACTTTACCACACCATCCCGGTGAAGATATTTCCCGTCCGCTTATCAGGGCTATTTTAAGACAAATAGAATTGGATGCCGAAGAATATTTACGATTGATTGCAAATAGATAACCTTTCCCCGCAGTAATTCTTGCAGGGAAAGATTATTTAAATAATTCATACTAACTTTTGTCTTTCTCCTTCGCTTTGTACAATATTTCTAAAATGCCTTTTACCTCCTGTGGATTTTTGTTAAGCTCCAATGCTTTTTCTAAAATGGCAACTGCTTTTTTATTATCACCATTTTCATAATAACCTTCTCCAAGACTGGAAACAACATTAGCCGATTCCGGGTATAGGTTGTAATTAACCTGTAAGATTTTCAAGGCTTCTTTTTTCTTATCCTGCTTCAACAATAAATAAGCAAGGCTGTTTAATTCATTTTCATCATTCACCAATAACCTCAACTGCTCTGCAAGTCCGGCAACACTGATATTTTCATCAGAGAGGGTTCCGTCAGCTAGCCATTTGGAGATAGGGGCAAAGGAACGGTAATTGGGATTGTAGGGTTGATTAGTCAAAATACTCAACAGATCTTTTTCCAAAGAGAAAACCGGGAATTCGTTGATGCGGTTTATTTCAACTCCATCTTTATAAATAATAAAAGTAGGCACCCGGAATATTCCCAAGCCGACTTCTTCATGGCAGGGACTTTGTTTTACTAATGAGTCGCCGTTGCCAAGGCCAATCAATTGCACTTTTCTCTCCGGAAATGAGATTGCAGACAACAATTTCAGAAAACGGGGTACCTCTCTTTTGCTATCACCGCACCAGGTGCCGAAAAATACTTTGATGCTGATATTTTCAACACTTTGCTTTTTAAAATTTGCAATAGTTGCCGCATTGGGCTGATAAGAATCGTAATTCGTATTGAACCATTTGCCAAATGGATCAACCGTTAAGCTGTCTTTGATACAAACTCCATAAAGGATTTTCGGTTTTTCAGTAGATGTTTGTGCGGTAGCAGTATATGAGAATGCTATTAATAGCAAACAGATTATTTTGTTCATAAAAATAATTTTAAGATTACCTGAATAATTAAGTAAACGAAACTCCTGTACACAGGTTAGCATACAGGCAAATTGTGATATGTGAATCAGGTATTAGGTGGTTGCCAGGGCTTGGTGTAAATGCCCTTACATTCATCATCACCGGAAAATGGGTTTATTTTTAGTTTTACTTCTTTGAAAGAAGCATCAACAATAAAATCTTTGGCTGCAGCAAATAATTCATCCAGGTGAATATGTGTATGTGTTTTTGAAACGGGCAACTGGCTGGTATCCTGTTTTTCAAAGCCAGCTTGTTTTTCACAATCACATTTTGCAGCACTGGTTTTGAAAGTATTGGAAAATTTACATTGGAGGTAGTTCAGTTGCCGGGCATATTGAGAAAACGCAAAGACGCTGATTAACAGTATGGCAGATAATTTTCTCACCCGATGCAGGTTATGGTTTTGGTTGGGAAAGCTTTTAGCAGCTTTTCTGCTGAAATAGACGGACTGACAGACAAAAGGATGCATAAGAGGCAAGAAAAAATGACCCAATACCTATAGGGTTGAGACCGGATAAGTATATTCGTTTGACGAAGAATAGGAAAAATGATTGTCTATAGTTCATCCATAACACACCGGCTTCGGTACATCTGTGATTTTATCGGTAAAGAACTGATTAGTCAACCTTTTCAGCTAACTGATAATAAAGAGGAGTTTTCGGATTGCCAGCATCTGCGAATCAACTATAGTTCCGTCAGGCTTACAGATGCTGAATTCCTGATGCCCCCTCATGCTATATTATTTGAAAAAGAAATCAAACCACAGGTTATTGATTGTTTTGAAGTGAATGGTCATAAAGCATTTTTTAAAACTGAAGGAGATTTTCCTTACGATATTTTTGCCGCCTCTTTTTATTTACTTAGCCGCTACGAGGAATACCTGCCGCATCAAAACGACATGTATGGCCGGTATGCACATGAGAATTCTTTGGCATATAAAGAAGGATTTCTCAACATTCCTTTAATCAACATCTGGTTAGAAGACTTTAAAAAATCCTTACAATTAAAATTTTCCGACTTCCAACCTAAAACCTCCAAATTCAAACTACTTCCTACATACGATATTGACGAAGCTTATTCATTTAAACACAAGGAATGGTGGCGTAGCGCCGGTGCTGCAATTAAAAACTTATTAAAAGGGGAATGGAAAAAATTTTCGCTTCGCCGCAGCGTTCTGGATAATCAACAACCAGATCCTTTTGATTCATACGACTGGTTGGATAATCTTCACAGACCATATAAACTCAGTCCCCGTTATTTTTTTCTGGTACCGGAGAAAATAAGTAAGTACGATAGGAATATTTTACCGAAGGAAACCGCTTTACAGTCCGTTATTAAAAATCATGTTTTAAAGTATAATATTGGCGTTCACCCGTCCTGGCAAAGTGGTGATGAAGCTTCATTAATAAAAAAAGAAATTCAAACGATTGAGGAAATTGCCAAAATTAAAATCACGGCATCACGGCAACATTTCATTCGCTTTACGTTACCACATACTTTTCGCTATCTGATAGAAGCAGGCATCAAAGATGATTTTTCGATGGGTTACGGCAGTATCAATGGATTCAGGGCTTCTGTTGCTTCACCTTTTTATTGGTATGATTTGGAAAAAGAGCAAGCGACCTACTTGTTGATTCATCCTTTCTGTTATATGGAGGCTAATTCTTTTTATGAACAAAAATTTACTTCGGCCCAGGCATTAGATGAAATGAGATATTACTATCAGCAGGTAAAAAAAGTAAATGGAACTTTTATTAGTATCTGGCATAATACTTTTTTGGGAACAGATGAACGATTTAAAGGATGGCGGGAAGTTTATGATCAGTTCATTCAGGAAGTATCCGGATAAACTCTCCAGGAGTTTTAAACCATTGGAGAGTTCTTTAACTAAATTCCCTCCGTTTCTGGTTGCTCAGGTGCCGGTACGGCTTTAAATGCTTTATTGACTAAATAAACACCCAGCAGTGTTACAAGGCCACCCACAATAATAAAAGCAGTCACTTTTTCATTAAAGATCAACCAACCACATAATACTGCTACCATTGGATTTATATACGCATATATGGAAGTCTGTTCTGTAGGTAGATTTTGCAGTGCATACAAATAACAGACAAAAGCAATCAATGATCCAAAGATGATGAGGTAAGCAATAGCTGCCCATGATTGCCATGGAATAGCTGTAAACGGGATAAAGAGTTTTGACTGTGTTGTTACCACTTCAACATCAGAAAAAGATATTGAACTGCCCGCCTTTGTAAATAGCAGTAAGGTTACACCTGATATCAGCATCTGTAAACCCAGGCTGAAGTAAGGATTAAATTTGGCGGCCTGTTTTTTAGTGTAAAGGGTGGCAAATGCCCAGGTCCAGGTTGCGATTAACGATAAAATAATTCCAAATCGAAATTCAGGAATAAAAAAATCCTGCAGGTGTTCATAAAAAATAATACAAACACCTCCAAATCCAAACAGTAAACCTATCAATGCTTTCCTGGGAATTTTTTCTTTAGAAATAAACAAACCGATAATAACGAGCCACAATGGGAAGATGGCACCCATAATGGAGCCAAGTCCGGCAGAAATATATTTAACACCCCAGGTACTTAAACCATTACTCAAAATGAAATTAAGAAAGCTTAATACCAATACAGGTATCCATTCTTTTCCTTTTGGTAAAGGAATTTTTTTATACAGGAAGAAACTAACATATAATAAACCTGCAATAAGTTGCCGGATACCTGCCATTTGCAATGCAGGCATATGCCGTACTCCTTCTTTAGAAGCAATCCAGGTAGTGCCCCAGAAAAAACAAACTAATGCCAACGCAAAAAATGCTTTTGATTTTGTTCCCTTTTTATGAATGGTGAAAGGGTTGAATACCGCTAATTTTTTTAAGGAATCAGCAGATGATTGAACAATGGTTTTATGAAAATCAAAAAGGTTCATAAGTACGGTTAAAACCCAGGCATTTTCATTAGCACCAGTTTCGGATCAATTTTAAAAATTGATTCATCAATAGGTTGCCAGGTTATTTTAGTGGCTGTAAATGTTTGTTTGAAAAAAAGGGGGTCATGCTCAATAAATTTAATTGCTATACTCTTATGTATTTTAATTACATCATACCATAAATAAACATCTTTATGCCATTCAGCATCAACAGGTAATTGATTACAGAAGAAATAGGTTACTTTAATTGTTCCGGTATCCGGTAAAAAATCAGCAACATATTTTGCAGTAATAATCGAAGACGGACAGTCGTAATCCAGAATTTTCTCCTTTTCTCCGGTGGTGATGTCATAACTTAAATAATTAGAATCGCTTGCTGAAGAAAAATACAAAGTATCAGGTGAGCTAATCGGGGAATACATATAAAGCATATTCTTATCTTTTCGATAAAAATACTTTCTTAGTGTATAACCTGCCCCGTCAAAATATTCTCTCATGTAATCCCCATCTTTAAAAAAAAGTTTTAAGGTAGAGCCTGCCCGCTCCCTTATTTCATTGTCAGAAACCCCTTGCATGTAAGATTCCGATTTTATATCGTATTCGACTACTCCTTCAAAATACCTGTTATTGGATTTGGATTGGGCAAAAACAATTACCTGGCAAAATAGTATAAGTACTGAAAAAGCAACTTTCATATTACTTAATGTTTAAAATGTCTTAAACCTGTAATCACCATCGCCAGGTTATTTTCCTTACAATATTCAATCGAATCATTATCCCGGATGGAACCGCCGGGTTGGATAAAAGCAGTAATGCCTGCTTCATGCCCCAGCTTAACACAATCATTAAATGGGAAAAAAGCATCGCTGGCCATTACGGCACCATTTAAATCGAATTTGAACTGCTTTGCTTTTTCCACTGCCTGCCGAAGTGAGTCAATACGGCTGGTCTGTCCGCAGCCTTTACCAATCAACTGTTTGTTTTTTACTAAGGCAATTGCATTCGATTTTAAATGCTTACAAACTAAATTGGCAAAAGCCAAATCTGCTTTTTCAGCAACAGTAGTTTCTCTGCCACCAGTCTCTTTCCACTCAGTAAAGTTTCCTTCATCAATGCCTTGTATCAATACGCCGTTCAGCACCGATTTATATTGCTCTTTAGTGAAAGGCTGTACTTTCAGTTGTAACAAAATCCTGTTCTTCTTCGATTTTAAAATTACCAACGCATCCTCATCAAATGCCGGGGCAATCAACACTTCAAAGAAAATTTCATTAATTGCTTCTGCAGTTGCTTTATCAATAGTGCTATTACAAACCAGCACACCACCAAAAGCACTTTCAGGATCACCGGCCAGTGCAGCATCCCAACTTTCCTTTACAGAATTACGTTGAGCAACTCCACACACATTGGTATGTTTGATGATTGCAAAGACCTCGCCCCCCAACCCCCTCTCCACGGAGTGGAGAGGGGGAGTGACAAACTCTCCGATTAGTTGAATGGCAGCATCCACATCCACCAAATTATTGTACGAAAGCTCTTTACCATTCAACTGATCAAACAGTTTTGTCAAATCTCCATAAAACAAACCGGACTGATGCGGATTCTCACCATAGCGCATTGCCTTAGGGTTAGTGATGGATTCTAAAAAGTATAATGACTCTGTAGGGCTTGTCTGCCGTGCAGGCAGATTAAAATATTTTGCAATCGCCACATCATAATGCGCTACTACTTCAAATGCTTTCGCCGCAAATGATTTTCGTTGTTCCAGCGTTGTGGTTGCTTTTTGTTCTTTTAGTAACAGTTCCAGTTCGGCATAATCTTTTTTAGCAGCTATCACCACCACATCTTTAAAATTTTTAGCTGCACCTCTTATCATTGAAGGTCCGCCGATATCTATTTTTTCAATGATCGCTTTCTCTCCCTCCTTCGGAGGGAGCTGTAGGGAGGCCGCGACTGTTTCTTCAAACGGGTACAGATCCACAATCACTAAATCAATTTCCGGAATATTGTATTGTTTCATTTCTTGCACATGGGTATCATCATCTCTTTTACCCAGTATGCCGCCAAATACCGAGGGGTGCAATGTTTTTACCCGGCCACCCAAAATAGAAGGATAGGTGGTCAGGTCTTCTACGGGTATTACTTTCACCCCCAGTTTTTCAATAAAAATTTGTGTGCCGCCGGTGGAGTAGATAGTTACATTGTTTTCTGCCAGTAGTTGCACAATGTCCTCCAGCCCGTCTTTGTAAAATACAGAAATAAGTGCCGATTGAATCTTTTTGTTCATAAAATGGTTAGGTTCAGGGAAAGCGATTGACAGGGAACAGCAAAGGTAAGTGTCTGTAGTTTTATCACAAAAGCACACCATAAATAATATCTATCATGAAAATTTCACTCTGTGGATCGTATAATACTTAATTCGTTTTATTGGCGAAAAGAAAAATCAACAAAGGAGGAGTAAATAAAAAAGGATTAGGGCCGGCACACCCTAATCACAACCAGTTAAAAACAATCTAAGATAAGCTTCACTAAAGTTGTAAGTCTTATTAGTAAATTTACCCAAAGGGTCACAATTGGAATGACTTCTTTTCCATTCTTACCTACTTTTTTCTTCATTTTTTCTTTGTGCTCATTTGAGAGTCACCGGAGCAGAGGTGGCTTAGCCCACATGAAACGGTAATAGAAAAATGAATAAAACTAGTGCCGACGGCTAGAGGCTTAAAAGCTTAGATCAGCTGACCCATCAAAGAGGAGTGCAGTCAATTACAAAATTATGGAAACAATACAATGTGTTTAAATTTTATTCCTATGTCCCTGTCCCTAATGGTGTTTCCTCATCAAAAGCCCAAACTTTGCTATAGTATTATGTGGTTAGTTATAAGGCCGACAACGAATCAAGACTCAGTGGAGAAGCAAATCAAGAGTTCAAGGAAATACATAAGGGGCTGTCTTTTTGGGAGCAATAACCGAGGTTAGCGGTTTATTGAATGGAAATCGTTTGGGTTTTAAACGGCTCAGAATATTTTTTATCAATCTGCTTCCAAATATTATCGGCATCTATTATTGTAAAACTGCCATATACTTTATATCTCAATTCTCCTTGAGGATTTTTTCTTACTTTAAATCCAAATGATTTAAAAGAGTTGATAAAATCATTTTGGTCGTCATTTACAAATAAACAAACATAGTCGCCACTTTGCTTCAATTCTCTGACCTCAATAAAGGCAGTTAACTTTTTTATTTGCACTTTGTAAAACCTTATTTTTTGAGAAATTTTTTTCATACGTAAAGTGAAAAAAATTAGTTATAATATATTGGAACAAAATTAAGTGTCATACCGCCATCAGGACTTGCAAAATTGGGGTTATTAAATTTCTGATAAGATTTTGGAACTTCAAAAAAGTAGCCCAGTTATTTTTAAACAAGTTGTCATTGAATGTGAGTACTATGTTTTATTTTCTCAAACTCGGATTAAGCTTATAGGCTTTCTCCAAATAATAATTCGCCATCTTTTCATCTCCCTTCCAGTCGTAAGCGTTCCCTAAACAAAAAAAGGTTGTTACGTTTTCTGACCCAATACTAAGTGCTTTTTTTAAATAAGAAATACCAAGATCAAGCTCTTTTCTTACAACATAAATACATCCTAAATCTCGATAGGCATCAGCGTCATTTGGGTCTAAGGCAATTGCCTTTTTGTAATAAAAAATAGCTGTTTCATTTTCTCCTTTTGAGGAATAAGAAGCTGCCAACCCACTATATGCAGCAGCATCATCCTGTCTAAGAGCAATTGCTTTCTTATAGTAAAAAATAGCTGTTTCATTATCTTGATTTCTCCAATAACTGAACCCTAAACCAAGATGGGTGTCAGCGTCATTTGGGTTTAAGGCAATTGCCTTTTTATAGTAAAAAATAGCTGTTTCATCCTCTTGTTTTGAGGAATAACAAGTTGCTAATATACTATATGCATCAGCAGTATTCTGACTTAAGGCAATAGCCTTTTGTAAGTAATAAATTGCAGTATCAAACTCCTGTTTTAGGACAAAAGCATAGCCCAAATTGTAATTCGTTGTCGCAGCATCTGGAAAAAGAGCCAATGACTTTTTATAATTATCAATAGCAGCATCGTAGTTTTCTTTCTCGAATTCATAATTACCCCTATAAAAAAAGACCGCTGCGTCTATCTCGATTTGTTTAACCCCTTCTTGCTTATAAACAGTAAGTACTTCATTTATTGGTATTGCGAAATTTAGGTTCTGACCTTCCGTTACGGTTAAAGTGCTTATCCCAATAAGCTCTCCTTTGTTATCTATAATTGCTCCACCACTTGAACCATGAGAGATAGCAGCAGAAATCTGGATGAAATCCTTTGCTTTTCCTTTATGGTAGCGAAGTCCGCTTATTATGCCTTCTGTTATAGTGTTTTCAAATCCTAAAGGGCTTCCTACTGCATAAATTTTTTGCCCAACCTTCAACAAGTCGCTGTTTCCAATTTTAATAGATTGAAAAGTATAATCTTTAATTTTTAAAATAAGTATATCTTTTTCTACATCCAAACCAACGATGTTTGTAAATTCAATTATTTTATCTTTATGTTTTACTACTAATTTATCCGCTCCAGCAAAAACATGATAGTTAGTCACCACCCAGCCTTTATCATTAAGCACCACACCGCTCCCCTGCGATAAAAATTTTCCTTTTGAATCAGATGTGTAAATGGTAACAATGGCGTTATTGATTTTTGTATAGATTTCCTCGCCCTTTAACTCTTGCGAGTTACTTGCTATATATAATAAGCAAAATGAAATCGTAATTTGTAAAGTGATTTTTTTCATATCAGTTTTTTATCAAAAAGCATTTGCTTTATCTAGTAGCTGTAAGGTAGTAAAAAAATGCTATTTTATTTATTTCCTAAGTCAATCTGTTGATTCCTGCTCAATAGCGAAAACAGGGCTATGGCATTATGGGGAAGCTAATTCAACTTCATCACAAAAGCACCTTTCATCGTTACATCATGCCACGGAATGTGCAATGAGTCACAATCTTTTTTCCAGTAGGTCGATTTCCAGGCTGGCACCGAGCCATCAAAGACAACTTGTTTGATATCCAAAGAAGCTGCCAGCTTTTTCATATAAATTTTCGGATTTTTCGAAATTACAAGCAGGTCAATAGAAGGTTTTGTTTGTTGTGTAGTAAATGAAATAGTTTCATCCAATAGCAAAATATTTTTGCCATGAATGTTCATGTAATTTTCATTATTGGATAAATCGTCAACTGCCTTTGTTTCTGTAATCCTGTAAAGTACCCGGGATGGTTTTAAGTGGAAATTGCGTGCAAAATCATTGTATAGTAAGTCGCTGTCGCCAATAAAGAAATAATTTCTGCCTGATACTATATCAATTGCCCTTTTCTGCGGCACATTATAAACAATAATTTTTTCTTGCTGGTTACTTTGAATAAATGAAAATGAACGCAAGCCAACAAAGCAGAGAAATGAAAACAACCCCAGTTTCAGCGCCTTTTTAGATTTTTCCATTAGCCAATAACTGATGCCAATTGCAAAAAGAACTAATAAAACCGCCTGAAGAATACTTATTTGTAATCCATCCCATAAGGAGAATGAAATTGTTTCAACCTTTTCAATGTAAGTATTCATCAACCATATAAACCAGCTGATTAGTTGACCAAGTAGAAGAGCCAATGCTGGAATAAAAGAAACGATGCAAAGAAGAATTTCTCCTAATAAAATAGCGCTGGATAAAGGAACTGCTACAAAATTTGTTAGTATGAATAAGTTGGGAAATTGATGGAAATGATAAATGCTTAGCGGCACTGTTAATATTTGTGCAGCCAGGGTAACGGCATTCAATTTCCAAAGGAAGTCGAGTAGTTTGTTTTTGATATAAAACCAGTTATATATCGGCCGCATAAAAATGATAATGCTGAGTACTGCCGCATAGGACAATTGAAAGCCAACATCCCATAACCAATATGGATTGATACATAAAAGTATAAATGCCGAAACCGCCATTGTATTGTAGATGGATGACTTCTTAGAAAGTGATTCGCCTAACACGATGAAAGTGAACATCAATGCAGAACGTAGAATGGAAGGTTGTGCACCTGCCAATATACTGAAGAGCCAGAGGCCTGTAATAATAAGTACAGGGCTAAGCCATTTTGTAGATTTTCTTTTTTTGAATGGCTGTAATGCCAGGGAAAGTAACCAATATATCAAACCTAAATGCAGACCCGAAATGGCAATTATATGTACGACACCTGTGTTCGTATACGACTGCACCAAGGATTGTTCCAGATCGTCTTTATAGCCAATCAATAACGCTTCTGCCAGTCCTAATTCTCTTTCACCCTTGATATTTTTCCGTAAGATGTTGAGAACACTTTTTCTTGATGAGTAAATAAATTTCCTGAACCAGTTTTCTTTTTTCCCATTAAGCACTTCAAATTCATCTGTTTTCAAGTATACCTGGTGAGTGATACCCTGAAAAAGGGAGTATCGTTTGTAATCAAACCCACCGGGATTGCCGGAGTTTTTTATCTCCTGTAATGGTTTTTTAAAAAGTAGTTGGGAACCATAGCTAAGTTGCAGTGATGAACCTGCCTGTCCGGCAGGCAGGTCTTTTTTAAAATAAAGGATGATCTTACCTTTTACCGGTATGGATTGTCCGTTTTGAATTAAATAGCTGACCGTTGCATTTGCCTTGAATGATTTTGATTTCTCTGCCAGCGGCTCATCAAGGGTTACGATTAGTCCATATTGTTCCTCGTAAAAATTTCCCAGCCATTGTTTATTATTCCTGATATCCTTTTGCCATGTCAATATAGCGCCAATGGAAAAGAAAAGAATACTTGTAATTATTCCACTGATAAATGCAAGACGGTATCGGTTAAAGAAAGGAATAAAGAAAAAGATAATTAAACTTGTAAAAGCTATAGTGATGATAATCCACCAAATATTGATATCAACCTGGAGCTGCCATTGTATTAGAATGCCAGCCATTGTTGCCAAAAGCAGTTTTACAAATGGAGATTTCTTCCAGAAATTAGAACCATACCTGGCCATACTGAAAAGATAAGCAGCTCTTTATTCCTGAACAATACCACTTTCCGGGTATATCAATCAGCACAGCATCTTATTCAGGTAAGCAACCTGCCCGGCATGGTAAATATTATGCCGGATCAGTCCGTTCAGCATAAAACGGAAATTAAATTCTCTGCCGGGCACAATTTCTTTAAGAAAAGAATCTTCTTTGGTTTCAAGAATTGAAACGATCTGTTCCTGGATTTTTCTGAATTCGCCCATTCCGTTTTTCCATGTATGATTATTGGGATCAATTTCCCGCCAATCATTGCTTTCCGCTTCTTCCAGTATCGGATACACCGCTCTGCCAAACCACGGCTCTCCGCTTAATGTATTTTGCAGATTGCGGATAATGGATCGGGTTTCTTTATTCATTTTGTGAAGTTAAAAGAAATGAATAGATGACATTCGTCAAAATGAGTACTGCGCTATTGTGCACCAATGGCAATAATCCGGTTGATATAGTTTGGATTTACTGTTATTGTTTTAGGATTGTAAACATAAAGTGTTGCCCCGGTTGTGGAGGGGCTTGTAATTGTTAAAGTGAGCTCTGCCCAACCCCCTGCTCCGCTCACTACATGACCTACAAAAACATCCGGGGCGGCGCCGAAAGTTTCGGGCCAGGTGATGGCAAATGTTTTTGTTTCTCCGGCTAAAAAACTGGAATTGATGGTTACATCAGCAACCAATTTTTTTTGCTGTGTGGCATTGTTGCTGCGGATAAGGCCCTTGCCGTTTTGAACGGTTACATTTCCCGCTACCTCTAACATTTGTGATGGAGATAAAATCCCGATGCCCACATTGCCATTTTGTAAAACAGTCATCGCATTGCTTCTTGCATTGTCAGCAGTGCCATTACCTATTTGAAATATACGATTGCCGGAGTTAATGGAATTTGGGTTTGCAGCATTTGTGCTGTCATTATATAGACCCACAACTGTTCCTGCATAAGATTTGGATTTATTGAAATTGCCCATGGCTGTTGAATAGGATCCGCTGGCCGATGTATTTTTGCCCATGGCTGTTGAAGCGACTCCACTGGCCGATGTATTGTCACCCATAGATGTTGAAGCGAATACGCTGGCCAATGTACCGAAGCCCATGGCTGTTGAAGCGAGTCCGCTGGCCGATGTACCGTAGCCTAATGCAATGGACCCTTCCCCTTTACTTTTGCTATTATTCCCTGCAGCAAAGGAATAATTTCCAACGCTGTCCTTATCCCATTGGGTTGCGTCTACATAACCTGCCCTGAAGGCGGCTTTATCAGCATACCACATCATTCTTCTTCCTGCACCCGAAACGGGGGGATTACCGGGAGTTATCAGTGCCACTCCGGCAGCAGAAGCAAGCACACTGCTATCTGTAATATGCAATCTTGCCGCCGGCGTGGTGGCGCCGATGCCCACATTGCCATTTTGTAAAACGGTTATGGCATTGCTGCGGTAATAATCATCTATGCCGTTACCAATCTGAAAAATACGGTTTAAAGGATTGATGCTTGTAGGGCTGGCTACATCAGTGTTATCATTAT
>JANNQR010000053.1:0-6218 GCA_031400855.1 Chitinophagaceae bacterium
CTAACGTCCGGGGCTTGCCGCAGGCTGGGTATTTGATGCTGTGTCCGCCCACAAGACGATGCACATAAAGGAACGAAAATTTTATTTAACCGCAATGAAGCTGCGGTACTAAGAGCGTAGCAAAATGCCGCAGCGGGTTAATAAACGGTCAAACCCATAGCCGATGATTGGTAGTGATAAAATGCCGAAGAAAGTTTGTCATGCCCAGCTTGCGGCAAACCCATGTTACCGGCAGTTTTATTCGATTATTTCAACTAAGCTTTTGATTTTCTAATTTGGTTGCCTTGTCAAGTTTGGGAATATTGTCCAGGTCAGTAATAATAAATTTATTTTTTGGTAGTTCTGTACGTCCAATTGCTTCTAAATATTCTTCAACTGCGTTTCTGTCGATGCTTATTTTTCCAGAACCTGCCCAATGCCTGTCTTGCCCATTTTTCTTTATACCCGAAGTCCAATAAATATCTCTACTTTCAATTTCATGACAATTTCCTTTTCCGGAACCTTTAAGTATAAGTCCGTTAAAATATATTGTCTGTCCAGATTTTGAAAAAAATGCTTTTCCAATCCAGGCTGGACCATCGTCACTGTAACCGGTTTTTAGTTCAACATACATTAATTTCTGTTGCATTTCGTAGAGTGTTTTAAAATTGCCGGTAACGAGCGGGGCTTTGCGCAGCTTGGGTATTTGTTGCTGTGTCCGACCCCCACTGTGATGTAAATTAAGGAATGAATTTTAAAAGCCGAACGAAATTTGTCTTAGTAAACGGTCCTGCCCATGACCAATGATTGGTAGCGACCCGCTGCTGAAGATTGTTTGTCCAGCCCAAGTTGACGCAAAACCCGATGTTGTATGCCGTAATTATTCGTCCATGAATTCAGTTCCAAACACAAGGGAAACTTGATACTTTTTTGTCATTGGCGATTTACCTAAGAAGAAGGTAATGTCTCTAACACCTGTGTCCGCTGGATTACGTGTAGAAAATTGAGCAATGTCTCCAACATCTTTGTCTTTCTCAAATTTTTTCTTTGTCGCTAAGTCACCGAATAATTGCTTGAGTTTGTCGAAGTATTTTGTCGCAGATACCTTGTCGCTAAATTGAAGTTGCCAACTTAAATCTAGTAGCTTCTTAACACTGTCTGTCTCGCCAAGCGTAGCCTCAATAGTCCCCGTTTCTATTTTCAAGTAGGGAAGTGGACTTTCTGAAAAAGTAAATTGATGTCTTGAGGACCATGCTTTGTCCGACTTCATTTCTATTGTAACATTTATATTCCATTGTCTTACGGCATTGTCACTGTGACGAAGTTGAGGAATGGAAACTAAACTGTCGAAAAGCGAAGCTGAGTTATTTGAAACGTCAACGCCAAAGAACAATTCATTTACTCTCTGCGAAAAAGTCGTTGTTTGAGACATAGAATGTGTCGAACTAAATAGTGTCAAAATTATGAATAGTAGACGGGTCATTTTATTATGGCATACAACGTCCAGGGCTTGCTGCAGGGCTGGAATTCATTGCTCGTCCTGCCCGGAACCGCTGCTGAATAAAGATATAAAAGTACAGGTTAACAAACAAAAGCCCAGCGATGTTTGTCCAGCCCAGATGAAGCACAACAGCGATAAAATGACCATTGCTCCAACGTCGAGCCAGCCTTGCAGCAAACCCAATGTTAGCTGCTGCCCTTCTCTTCTAATGTCTATTTGTCTTTCATAACAAGTGTTAATAGAAAAAAACTTTCTGTCAATGCTTTTACACTATGAACAATGTTTTCTTGTAATGCTATCATTTGTCCTTTTTCTAAATGAGTGTTTTGTTGTTCTGCTGTGAATTCTATCTTGCCTTGTATTACTTGAACACTTATTACCCCATTTGCTTTATGCGGTTTTAGTTCTGCTTTTTCGTGAAGTCCAATTAACACAATTCTCATAGTCTCTGATTTGAAAAGTGTAACAGAATTTCTGTCGCTGTCAGCCCAAGTTATTTCACTCTTTATTTGCTTAATAACCTCACTCAAATTCATTTCTACTAAAGGTGCATTTAATATTCGTTCACCATCTGGTCTTTGTGGTGTCGCATCATTTGATTTATTTTCCATTTTATTCTGTGCGTGATGAGTATTCAATTTTTCTATCAATTTTGTAGTTGTCTCGTCTGATGAAATGCCATAACCATTTACTAAAGTTCCTTTCACGTCAAATTTTGTAGATGAAATAGCATAAAGTATTGACTGATATTCAGGGTCTGAATCGCCCTCAAAGCGATAAACGTGGTCAATTTGAAAATCGTCAGGTGATAAGGTGATATTTGTCCTATTGCATACAATACATTCGTCCTTTATGTTAAAGTCGTGAGTGTAACCTAACTTTACCAATCCGTTTATTGTTTCTGATAGAGTCCCAAAACTCTCGTTCAAATCTTTATCTTTCATATTTCAAAAGTAGTCTTAAATTATGGTGATGTCTCGTTGATGAGTTGTCGGTTAGGGTTGCAGCTAACGAGCAGGGCTTTGCGCAGCTTGGGTATTTGATGCTGTGTCCGACCCCGCCTGGATGTAAATTAAGAAACGAAATTTATAAAGTGAAAATAAAAATACTTAGTAAACGGTCTAACCCATAGCCAATGATTGGTAGCTAACCGCTGTTGAAGATTGTTTGTCCTGCCCAAGTTGACGCAAAACCCGATGTTGGTAGCAGTTGTTTTACGTTATAATGATTGTTCTAATTGACTTGCTGCTTTAACCAAGTAATGTCGAGTCTCCTCGTCATTTTCAATCTTTAGCCGTTTTTGTATTTCAATATACTTAGTGCTTCTATTAATAAAATCTTGTGTCGAAATGAAGGTGTCCAGCCATTTAGTAAAGTTAGCAAGGTCTTTTTGTTCGCTTGAGTAGTCAAGGTATTTTGTAAAAGCTGGAATTTCCATATTAGAACCTTCCCATTTGTCAATCGGAATGATTTGTCTTCCGAAATATTTGTCGAATAAGTAAGTGTTGCTGCAAAAAGTTTGAAATGCTTTTTTCTCGGCTTCCTTTGTCTTACCAGTTTTAAACAAAATGATTGTCCACTCGAATAAAAAGTCGGGAAAACCGCAATCGTCTGGAAAGTTTTTGTCAAACCACTTGGTATAAGTCAAGCCGCCAGAATAGTCGGTAAGTTGAATAAAATATTTTGTCGGCAAGTAACGAAGTCCACGACCGTCGTCGTAGCAGCCAAACTTTCTTTTCTCTGCAGCAAGTCTCCGCTTAATATCGGCGATTTTATTTTGAACTCTTTCTATTTGTTTCGGAGTCATGAAGTCTGTTTACAATTGCTACCAACGGGCAGGGCTTTGTGCAGGTGTGGCATTAGTATTCCGTCCGCCCACAGCCGCTGCTGATTGAAAATATAATGTTGAAATTAAGAACTAAAGTTGAAAGTTGTTTGTCCAGCCCGAACCACAGCTTGGATTTGCAATTGGCCGAAGTTTGTTTGTCAAGCCACACTTGCACAAAACCCAATGTTGTGTGCAGCTTTGCTAAAAATTCCTGGAATAATTAAACCAATTCCCATCGTTCTCAGTATCGAATTTTTCTTTGCTGTCAAAACGAACTACAAAATTATCTTTGTTAATATAATTAAACTCATCATATTTCTTTAAAAGGTCTAAGAATAAAATCTTTAGTTCTTCTGTTGTTCCGTCATTTGAATAAGCTTCTATTTGATCCTTTGTGTAAAAGAAATAAGTTACAGTCCCGAATTGTTGATAGACTTTCCAAACATTTTTTGATGACAGTTCTTGTTCCAACCTTTCAATTTCAACTTTTGGAATTTTTTCATTTATTTCTTCAATGGCTATTTGTTCGAATGATGGGAAAACTACTATGATATTGTCTGTGTCAAAATTTTGCAGGTCTGATTTTTTGAATAATCGTGTGAGAAAATTACCTCTAGCTGATCGCTCAGTCAGAATTTGTCGAAATCTATCTTTAATTATTTCTTGTTTCGTAGCATCATTACATCCAGATTGGTCTTTAAATTTATCCGCATCAATATTGTACTCAAAAATAATGCGAAGTCGTGGAGTCGGCTTTCTAGCTACAATATATTTGTCGTAATAAATATTGATTACTTGGCAATTAAACTCTTGGTTTATCCAATCAGCTAATTCCTGAAATAAGGGTGTAAGTTGTTTGAGCCCTTGTTTGACAAGTTTGGTGTCGATATATTCTGGATCTGTTGAACTAGTCATGGAGTGTTTATTAAAGTTGCACACAACGTTCGGGGCTTTGCGAAGTACGGGAATTCGTAGCTCGTCCGCCCCGGCTGTGATGTAAGTTAGAAAACGAAAACAATATTTTGACAAAATATTTTATTAGCAAATGGTCAGACCCTGACTGAAGTACAATGTAGTTGCAAACGCCTGGAAGATTGCTGGTCAAGCCCGTATTTTGCAAAACCCTTTGTTGGCAGCCGTTTTAGTTATGTTTATGCTTTTTTCTCTTTTTCGTAATTCTAGTTACACCAGTTGCACTGCCTTCATATGTCCAGCTATTAAACGGAATAAATTCATCGAAAGCATTACTTAAAGATTTCATGTCACACAAAGAATACAAGGTGTCAATAAATTTTATTAACGCTGAAGCTTCTGTTACATTTTCTTGACTTCGAGGAGTCCAAAAAGTTTTAAATGAATAATTGTTCTCACTCTTAAATTCAATGATGTATTCGATTCCGTCAAATCCTTGTTTCCAGTTTTCGATAAACTTGTCACTAGGTATTGCACTGATTTTACTACTATCTAATAAATTGAATATTTTATCTGTTGTTTCATTGCTAAGAAGGAATGATTTCTTGAATGTCCGACTTGAATTTTCTTTATCATTTAACTCTTTTACGAACTTAGTGACTTCGCCATAGAGTGAATTATTGGTTTTTGAAACATAAATCAGATTTCCATAACTCCAAAAAGAAAACACAATTTGATTTGTGTCAGATACAACAGATTTGAGTTCGTATGTTTTTGTATAAGAGTTTTTCAAGTTATACCAAAAGGCGGTGTCACTGTCTGTAGAAAATTTGACAGATGGCTTGGGATCTTGCGCAAACAAATGTGTTGTGCAAAACAGGAAATATGTTAAGAGTACGAGTAGTCTCATAAAAATGGCTGCCAACGTTCGAGGCTTTGTGCAGTTGGGGAATTGACCAACTGTCCGCCCGGAACTGAAGCTAAATTAATAACTAAAAGCCGAAGTTTAAAACTACTGCCCGGCAGAATTACGTCCGCCGAAACCAAAGCCGGGATATGCACTGCCGATGATTGCTTCAACGTCGAGCCCCAATTGCACAAAACCTTTTGTTGGCTGTTCGTTTTTTTACTCTTGTCGCCTGCCTGTCTCGTACTTATAATTTTTATCCTCCGCTTCCCATTTCTGTCCGCTGACGACTTTAAATGTTTTTGCGTCAGCGCCTTTCACAATTTCATTTTCAAAGAAAACATTTTTGTCGTCCTTTACATAGTCAATGAAATGGTATGCTGTGTCTGGCGGATAGAGTACTTGAAGATGTTTTAAATTAACTCCTGGAACTATGTCGTCTTTATAGAAAACATAGTTTTTGTCAATGCCCCAACGATACTCACAAAGCCTTTTAAAAGTCAAAGGGTCAGCTTTGTCAACAATGACTCTGTTTCCGCCGTCTGAATTGCCATGGAAATAATAAACTTTGCTTTTGTCTTTTGAATATTCGGTAGAGTCAAGCCAAACAAAAGAATTGATGTCAACGATAGTATTAAGTGGCTTTTTCAGCGTTGTGTCGTCTGTATAGATTGAGAAGGTGCTGTCATAATATACTTCAAACTCACAATTACACGAACTGTCTCTTGCCATTGCAAGTTTTCTTTCACAAAGCTGTCCACCTTTGCTTAAATAGAAATTATACTTTAAAAGTTTGTAGTCGGCACTGTCATCGGGTTCTTTTGAATAGACTAATACCTTATCAATTTTAGAAACAGTTTGGTCTGTCCTGCTTGAGTTGTTACAAGAAGTAAATGCTGCAAAAAATATTATGATTATCGTCGAACGGAATGTTTCCATAAAATGACAGCCAACGTCCGGGGCTTGGCGAAGTACGGGAAAAGTAGCTGGTCAAGCCCGGTTGTTGATGTAAGTTATAAAACGGCAATTACATTTTGGCAAAAAAAATAATTAGCAAACGGTCAGCCCATAACTGAAGTACAGAATAGTTA
>JANNQR010000054.1:0-2103 GCA_031400855.1 Chitinophagaceae bacterium
GCGCGGCCGCGTTTCTATATTTAATTTACGTTGTCAATAAAATTTTGTTCCTTTAACAGGCAACATCACCGGGCTGACCCAGCTATGAATGCCATTACTGCGGCAAGCCCGAGCCGTTGGCAGCAAGCAATTCGCAATTTCTAATGATTCGAAAATTTAGTATCTTACATTATAAATACCATAATATGAAACGAGATAAATTAATGGACACTATAAAAGATATTCCAGGAGAATTTGAACTTGAAGATCTTATTGAAAAGCTTGTTTTTGTAGAAAAGGTAGAAAAAGGATTAATGCAAGCTAAAGAAGGCAAAACAGTTCCACATGAAAAAGTAAAAGAAATAGCGAAGAAATGGTAAAAGTAGTTTGGACGGAAATTGCTATTGATGACTTAAGATTAATACACGAATATATTTCTAAGGACTCAAAACTCTACGCAGACAGATTTATTGAAAAATTAATAGAGCGAGTTGACCAATTAGAAAGTTTTCCAAAATCTGGTAGAGTTGTTCCCGAATTTGCTATTGAGACAATTCGAGAGTTGATTGAAGGAAATTATAGAATCGTTTATGAAATAGTTTCTGAGCAAATCTCAATAGTTCGTGTTCATCACTCCGCAAGACAACTAAAATAATAAAGCCTGCTGCCAACAAAAGCATTGCCGCAATTTGGGGTGACGGAAGTATTTTCAGCATTTTCGTACTAATCTTCTTCAGCTTTCGGCTGGACCGTTTATTAATACGCCTGCGCATCTTGCTACGCTCCCAGTGCGCAGGCTTAGTTTGGTTTTATCAATAAAGTTTACGTTCTTTAATAAGCAGCAGCACCAGGCGGACGGAATTCTAAACCCAAACTTCGGCAATGCTTGCTCGTTGTGCGTCAGCATAAAGCGACATCCCGTTGACAAGAAACAAATCAATTGACACTAAACTGCAAAGACCATTCAATATGAAAAAATTATTTTCCGCATTTTTTTTCGCAGCAACTGTTTTGACATCTTTTGCTCAAACAAAATCAGATTCTTCAAAGCATCTTACATTTAAAGGAGTTCCTATTGACGGGACACTTGCTGATTATTTTGTAAAAATGAAGAAGGGTGGATTTACTCACAAAGGAACGAAAGATGGTATTGCCGTATTAGAAGGTGACTTTGCATCTTATAAAAGCTGTATTGTTGGCGTATCAACGCTTAAACAAAAGGATTTAGTTAGCAAAATAGCAGTAATGTTCCCTGACCGTGAAACTTGGTCTTCTCTTTCATCTAACTACTTTAATTTAAAAGAACTGCTGACAGAAAAATATGGCAAACCATCAGAAAGCGTAGAGGAATTTCAATCTTACACGCCAGACGATGATGGTTCTAAATTGACACAAGTTCAACTTGGTGCTTGTAAATACTACACGACCTTCGACACGGAAAAAGGCACTATTCAATTAGCAATAGAACACGATGGTGTGACACGTTGCTTTGTTAAGTTAGCTTACTTTGACAAAATCAATAGTGAGACAGTAAAAAAGCAGGCTTTAGACGACTTGTGAGAATGTCAAACGCAATAACATGACTTTTCAAATTTTACTTTTACTAATCATCGTCATAGCTATATCAATAATCAAAGGTTGGGTATTTGAAACAAAACGCAAACAACGCCGTGAATATTACAGAAATGACTATCTCAAATCAGAAGCATGGAAAAGAAAACGGTATGTTGTCCTTAAAAGAGACAATTGGCGTTGCGTATATTGCGGTGGTCGGGCGACACAAGTTCATCATAAGAGATACGCAAAATACAATATTGGGAAAGAGCCAATCGAATGGCTTGTTTCAGTATGCAAATCTTGTCATGACAAACAACATAATTGACAGAGTAAAATGCCGAACGCACAACATCAGGTTTTGTGCAATTGGGGCGGGACGTTGAAGCAATCATCGGCAGTGCATATCCAGGCTTTGGTTTCGGCGGTCGGAATTCTGCCGGGCTTTTGTTGGTTAACTTCGGCTTTTAGTTATTAATTTAGCTTCAGTTCCGGGCGGACAGTTGGTCAATTCCCCAACTGCAAGCAAGCCCTGTTCGTTATCGGCAACCTTAAAGCGACAATTTCACC
>JANNQR010000055.1:0-6791 GCA_031400855.1 Chitinophagaceae bacterium
ATGTTTTTGTTTTTAAGAGTCTAAGAATAACTCTATCGTTTATGTCGTTAAACAATGGTAAACCGTTTCCTGTTATAACCGGGTGAACACAGAATTGGCATTCGTCAATTAAATTAAGTTTCATTAAGCTTACAATTAAACTCCGGCTGCCAACTAAAATGTCTTTACCTGGTTGTTGTTTGAGTTCTAAAATTTCTTCTTTAATACCTCGCTTTGCCAATCTTGCATTTTTCCATTCTATATTTTTCAGCGTGTTTGAAAAAACAATTTTGGGAATGTTGTCTATTGTTATTGCATATTCATCCATTGGTTTGTTACCAGTGGGATTTTTTACTAGAGTTGGCCAATATTCCATAAGTTGGTATGTTATTCTTCCGTATATAACGGTGTCAGCGCTACTTAATAGCTCATTATAATGTTGAAGTATTTCATCATCTGCAATCATTGCCGTGTGGTCGCAAAACCCGTCAAGAGTCATATTGATTGCTGCAATTAGTTTTCTCATATTTTGTTTTTAATTGTAATTATTTTTTTCTGTTCGTTTCTTGCAGAAGGTTTCAAGTTAGCACGGCTGCCAAGCATGACGCATAACGTTCACGGCTTGGCGATGTGGCGGTATTTGAAAATCGCCAGCCCGTAACCGCTGCTGAATAAAGTACTAATGTTGAATATAACAACTAAAGCTCAATAGTAAAAGTCAAGCCCGGACTGCTGCTGATTAGCGAACAAAAAGCTGAGATTATATTCGTCGCCCCGCCATATTGCCAAACCGCCTGTTGGCAGCAGTACTTCTCACTTAGGTTGTCTATAAACTATCAAATAGTAAAACTTGTTTACGTCCATAGTTATTTTATTCTGCTCCTGCCATCGAGTAAATCCGTCAAAATCAAATTTTACGTCATCCGGTACTATCATCACCATATTGTTTTGCTTCATTAAAAATTCAGGGAGATAGTTAGCTTTTATGACTTTGTTTATATCACTAATAAATTTTGCAATGTCATTGTCTGATGTGTAACTTTCGTCTTTGCATTCTGCAAACTCTTTAAATGCTTCAATGTGCATATTAAGATATAAATCAGGGAAACCGGAAGCTCTCTCATTTTCAGCAACGTTCTTATTAGCCCATTCCAATTTTTTTAAACCACTTTTAAGAACATATTTTGCTCTCACTCTGTCTTTACCCAGTGCTGGCGCAACAATAAAATCTGATTTTAGATTTAATGGCTTTAGTTCTGTTAGCTTAGTCGGGTCATATTTATTCAGAATTTTCTCCTCTAATGTTTGGATACGGTTGCTGTCTAAATCCTTCGAAGTGATTTTTATTCTTAGAAACCATGCTCCACACTCGTATAAAGCTAATAGAGCGACTTCATCTTTTGTTTTTCTTTTTGATACTGCTTGGAAACCATTACATATATATTTAGTGCCTACTCTACGGATTGGACCTTGGTCAAATCCTATCGTCTTGTTTGCTGCGTTTGATATTGTCTGAAGTGTCTTTAAATACTCGTTTCGTAATCTGCCTTCAGTTCCATCACCTGCTGGGTAAATTTTGATTGCAAATGAAATTTCGTCCGGGCTTTCATAGGTTACTTCAATATCATTGTCTTGTTTGGTAAATGAATAAATGCTTTTCCTCGGATAACTATCTACTTGTTCTGGGAAAATTGTACCTGTCGCAGTGTGAGTGAAATTACCTTTCGATTTAACCAACTTAGGTGAGTTCCTTTCTTGTCCAACAGCACATGAACCAATAAATGTCAAAAGGAAAACAAAATAACATCTTATAAACTTACTTGTGTTAATCATGGTCTTTGCGTATTGCTGCCAACGGCAGTTTGTGAAAAAACTCACTGCCTGTTATAAATATACACACATTGTTAATAGCCACAAACCCTGTATGATTTTTGCAATAAAAAGGTATGCAATTCATACAAGGAAACAACCGCCATCAAACGTACTTTGCCACACTGGAAGAGCAGGTGAATCCTGATAATGCTGTACGGCTCATAGATGCCTTTATTGACAAACTGGAATTACAAAAGTTGGGTTTCAGTAAAACGGTGCACAAAAGCGAAGGCCGTCCTCCTTATGCTCCTGGTGTATTATTAAAACTTTACCTGTATGGCTACCTCAATAAAATACGCAGCAGCCGTAAATTAGAAAAAGAGTGCAGCCGAAATATAGAATTGCAATGGCTGTTGCAAAACCTTCAGCCTAACTATCATACCATTGCCGACTTCCGCAAGCTGCATGGCCAATCCTTGCAAAGCATGTTTAAACTCTATGTGCAGTTTTTAAGCGATAGCGGTTTATTAGGCAAAACAACTATTGCCATTGATGGCAGTAAGTTTAAAGCTGTAAACAGTAAAAAAAATAATTACAACCAGAAAAAGATAGACAAGCATTTTCAGTTTATAAAAGAAAAGACTGAAAAATATTTACAGCAGCTCGATGAGCTGGATATGCAGGAGCAAACCACAGACAGGGACGAATTACAAATAAAAAAAGAAAAGATAGCAGAAGGCCTGGCCAAACTAAAAGAACGAACCATCAAATACGATACACTACAGGAGCAGTTAGATAATACAACCGACAAACAAATCAGTACCAATGACGGGGACAGCCGCAGCATTATCATTGTAAAAAACATTGTGGAAGTAGCGTACAATACGCAGAACGCTGTTGACGATAAATATAATCTGATAGTGCATACAGAAGCTACCAATACCAATGATGGCAAAGCATTGCACAAAGCGGCCATGCAAGCCAAAGAAAATTTACAATTACAAAAAGAAGATAAGTTGGTGGTGCTGGCCGATAAGGGTTTTCATACAGGGGCAGAGTTGCAACAATGTCAAAAGGAAAATATGATAACCCATGTTGCGTATAAAGACCAACCATCAGTAAAGCATATAGCCACTGAGTTTTTATCAGAGAACTTCAGCTACGATAAAACAACAGATAGTTACAGGTGTCCTGCAGGAGCCACACTCACCACACTGGGTACCTGGCACAATAAGAAGGGCGAAGCCAATGAAACGAGTTTTCGTTTTAAAACCTATCGGACAGATGCCTGTAAAAGCTGTTCGTTAAGACATCAGTGTACCCTGCTTTCCAAACGGATCGTACAGCGAAGTGAGTACCAGGATGCGGTGGATGTAAATGATAACAACATCAAACAAAATCCGCAGTATTACAAAAGACGTCAGGCGATAGTAGAACATCCCTTTGGTACAATAAAGCGGCATTGGGGCTTTACACATACCTTACTAAAAGGATTGAAAAAAGTGAACGGGGAAATGAATCTGATTATGTTTTGTTACAATTTTATGCGAACAAAGAATATACTGGGTTTTGATAAAATGATGAAAGCCATCGAAAATTGGCAACCAGACTACAGCAAAGTAGTTTGCGCATTAAAAACCGACTTTATCAAACTCATTACCAGCCAAAATGCGAGGCACTATTTTTTACAACTACATCGATTATCATTTATTAAGGCAGCTTAGGTAAGTCTTATTACTTGTGAAGTGAAATTGTACAAGCTGATTTTTAAATGAAAGAGAGTTTTTTCACAGTCTGACGGCCACAGCTTTGCGTTCGGCAGGGCATTTGGAAAACGTCCAGCCCGGAACTACAGCCGACCGAAGTTACAAAAGTTGAAAACATATTCTGTTGCTCATCCGTGTTGGGTCAGCCGGATATGTAGCTGATAGTAGCACTAAGATGAGGATATATTCGTCGCCCCCTGCTGACGCAAAACTGAATGTTAGCGGCATGTCTTTCATTTGTCAATAATAACAGTAATAAATTCAGGTATAGGATGTTCAATGTTGTCTGGTTGTCTGGCGAAGAAGGATAGATAGGTCCTATTACTTGGCTTAAGTTTGCAAATTAGTAGTTCATATATACCGTCTAACCCTGTCAATCCTAATATACCATCGGGGCCTTTGTAGTATTCGTAAAATTCTATTGTGTCGCCTTTAGGAATATCTTCACCGGATAAATCAATGGAGTCTTTATTTAGACTCATGCTATACTGCTTGAAAGAGACAGATTTATTATTGATGCTTATTGTTACGGAATCTAATAAAGACAGTTTTCCTTGTCCTTGAAACTTAAAATGATTTCCATCTCGTATGATTTTAAGTGTTCCATTCAACTTTTCGGGTTTTCTGTTGGAAAAGAGTTCTATTAGTTGGTTATACTCTTGTTTACTAATACCAATGTTTGAGTTGTATGTAGGGCTTTCACCTTCCTGAATTTGACGGAAATATTTTTGTGTCCTACTGTTGGTCTCAATAAGCTTTGAAAGCTTTTGAAGTAGTTGTTTCTGTCCAGCAGTTACTTGTTTGTTAGGGTAGTACTCAACTTTATAGGAGCCCTCTTTCAAGAATGGGTGAAATTCGTTATTAACGTCAGGATTCTGAGGTATTGGCATTCTCACGCCACCTGAATTGTTACATGAAGTGATTATCGTTAGTAATAGTAAAAATGTAAAAAGTCGCATGTGTCTATAGATTGCCGCTAACGTTCAGGGCTTTGCGATGTTGGGGGATTTGAAAAACGTCCGCCCGGAACCGAAGCCCAATTGAAAAACTGAAGATGAAGATAACAACAAAAAGCCAAATTGAAACTCGTCTGCCCGAACAAATGCCATATAGAAATACAAATGTTCATTGTTATTCCGTCCGCCCCAATATTGCAAAACCCAATGTTAGCGGTTCGTTGTTTTATTTATTTTCCACAATAGGATTGAATTTACTAATGTCAAAATTGTAAAACCTTTTTCAAAAGTTGTTTTTGCAAATAAATTACCAATTGTATTTAAAACAAAGATTGCTAAGAAAATCCATAAAATAATTGAGACGGTTTTCTTTTCCAAAAACGGTTTTATAAAAACTCCTTTCTGTAAAAGGACAAAAATGAAAAATAAGTTAACCAAAATAGAAAAAGTTTCAAAAACATACATTTCTTCATCTGTTTTCAATTTCCCTCCCCAAGTTATTTCATATGGTATTATTTTTAATAGAATTAAAATATGAAATAATATGACAACTATTGAAATGCTTGTTAATATTTTTATATACACTGATTTATTTACCTCCATTTATCTTCCATTTTTTTAGTCCACCAATAAAAAACAAAAGTCCAATAAAAACTGCAATTAGTGAATAGACTATTTCCCAAAATTGATTTGCTTGTTGTTTTTCTAAATCAAAAACAAGTTCACCAATTCCACGAAGTAAATAAACTCCTGCAATTAGAAAAACTACTGGCTTTAAAAATGGTAGTTCCCTAAATTTGTTGCCAGCCGAAAGACCGTACAAGCCAAAAATGAAAAATACAATTGCTACAAAAATTGTTAGCAAATAGGGCAATGAAGGATGAGTTTGAGTAAGTTCTGTCATCTCTTTTCCAATTCCTGTCACTTCAAACATTTTGTCAGCCCAAAAAAGTCCAACTATATGTCCGATTGCAATAATTATGTTTATGTATCCACCAAGTTTAAGCATAATTCATTAATTTATTCCGGAGTAAAGAAGTCCTGAAATTAATAACATTAGTAACCATTGCCCAAGTCTTATAAAGCTATATGGAAATTTTCTGGAAACTACAAGTGTTAAAAAAAATGCAATTCCATAAGCAGCAAAATATAAGGCAAGAATGTTAAGTATTAATTTTTTATCTGTGAAATAGTCTGTGAAATTTATTAGCGTCAAACCAATTGAAGCTAATAAAAAATCAACCGAAACGATATGGAATGCACCGCGTCCCATTGTCCATTTTTCTAAATTTGGTACATTGTCTTTTTCAGGTTCGATACTTTTGTATTCCCTGTCACCACCAAAAGTGTGCATAATAAAAGTTAAGAGAACCAACCCATTTGCTATTAAAATTGCTGTATTCATTTCATTTAATTTTTGCAAATGTCTATAAAAGGTGACGAAATCCATTTGATGTAAATCAAATTCGATTTTTGGGGTTGCGAATTCTACTTAAAGTTTCAAGTGTTATGCCTAAATAAGATGCGATATGGGTTAACGACACTCTTTGAACTATGTCTGGACGCATATTTATAAGACTTTCATATTTCTGATGTGCCGTCTCAAATTGGATAGAAACTATTCTTTCTTGTAGTTGAAGCATTGTTTTTGTTACCGCAATTCTCCCTAATCGCTCAAAACAATGATGTTTGTCTGTAAGTGTGAAAATTGTGTCTCTTGTTATTTCTAAAAAAGTAGTTGATTCAAGCAATTCAATATTGTGTTTGCTTGATATGTTTTGATAGAAACTGTTTATAGAACTCATAAAATCGCCTTCAAAAGCAAACCAATCTGTAATCTCTTTGTCGTCTTTGTGGTAAAATGCTCTTACGCAACCACTAACAATAAAATACAATTTGTCTGCAAACTGCCCCTCTTTTACAATTAATGATAATTTCTCAAGATTTAATAATCTACAAGAGTTTTTTAAATCACTTTTACAGTCGGCTGTCAAGAGCGAATAATTTTCGCTAATGGTTTCAATTGCATTTTCTATGTCGGTAGTATTTTTCATAATGATGTATGACAGTTTGGAGATTAGCGAAAAATGGGAGTTAGAAGCACAAATTTTCAATATTCTTCGTTCGCTCTACAATGACCGCTAACTCTTATAAAAGTATCCGTCAGCCCCACTAAAAAATCCCCGGGTTACAAAATCTTGCGGGGGCTGTCGGTATACTTTTGCGTTGGCCGACGTTTTCTTTGGACTATTATGGAATAAAGTATTTATTAACTTTT
>JANNQR010000056.1:0-42373 GCA_031400855.1 Chitinophagaceae bacterium
ATTGCTCGAAAAACGTTTATTAAACTCTATTGCATTTATTCCTTTAAACATAACTAAATAATTTAGAATAAAACTACTAATTTATTTAGTCAATACCAAGCCCTATATTTGCTTTGTGAACGTTACACTTAATCCTATAAAGAAATTATACATTATTTTTCCTATCCATTCACCTTGTTAATCAATTCTGCCACAAGCCCCGTCCATCCTGTTTGGTGGGTAGCACCTACACCTCTTGCTGTATCTCCATCAAAATATTCATAAAATAAAATGAGGTCTTTAAAATATTCGTCCACTTGGTAAATGGGGTCTAAACCATGTACCGGCCTTTTGCCTTCAATATCTTTTAAAAAGATGGCGATTAAGCGTTGAGATAGTTGATGTGCAACTTCGTGTAGATTAACATGATTTCCAGAGCCTGCAGGAAAATCTGTCTTTATTCTTTCCTTATAATAGGAGTGATACGTATACAAGGAATGAATGAGCATATAATTCATCGGCATCCATACAGGGCCACGCCAGTTACTATTACCGCCAAATAATCCGGTATGGCTTTCGGCCGGTTCATAAGTTAATCCATACACTTCACCTTCTACTTGCACCTGGTAGCCATGTTCATGAATTTTTGATATTGCCCTTATTCCGCCATCGGATAAAAATTCCTTTTCATCGAGCATAGCATCCAGCAATCGTTCCAGCCTGTCTTTCGGTACTAACGAAAGTAATATATCTCCATCTTCTTCAAAATCATGCAATACTTTATAATTGGCATTTTTTTCATGGTATGCTTTAAACCAAAGTAAGCGGTTATAAAAATCAGGCAATTTTTTTATGAGTTCCCGGTCAATTTTTAAAGCAGCAAACGTGGTGCTTAACCCAACGAGTGAACGTACCTTTAAAGGAATGTAATCGCCATTGGGCATTGATAGAATATCATAGAAAAACCCTTCTTTTTCATCCCAGCTTCCCGTCCACCCTTCGCTTATATTATTCAGGGATTCCGCAATCAGCATAAAATGTTCAAAAAATTTGGTCGCCACATCTTCGTAAGCATCATCTTCTTCCGCAATAAGCAGACTCATCTCCAGCATATTCAGGCAATACATCGCCATCCAGCTTGTGCCATCGGCCTGCTCCAGCATTGCACCACCGGGCAAGCCTGAGCTTCTGTCGAATACACCAATATTATCTAATCCTAAAAAACCTCCTTCAAAAACATTTTTTCCTTTGGCATCCTTACGGTTAACCCACCATGTAAAATTTAGGGGTAGCTTTTGAAAAGCTCTTTTTAAAAATTTAGTATCGCCAATGCCCGTATTTTTTTTGTCTGTTTTATACACTTGCAGGCAAGCCCAGGCATGTACCGGAGGGTTTACATCACCAAATGCCCATTCGTAAGCAGGTATTTGTCCATTAGGGTGCATATACCATTCCCGTAAAAAAAGTATGAGTTGAGATTTGGCAAAATGAGCATCTACCAACGCTAGAGGAATACAATGAAAAGCAAGGTCCCATGCCGCATACCAGGGATATTCCCATTTATCGGGCATGGAAATAATGTCTTCGTTATTTAACGTACGCCAACCGCTGTTACGCCCTGTCTTGCGACTCTCCGGCGGCTTTGGCAAACCAATATCGCCATCCAGCCAGGTAGGAATGTCTATATTAAAGTATTGCTTGCTCCAAAGCATACCGGCAAATGCCTGGCGCTGCACAAGGGCTTCGTCTGCATTGTTGCCTTTGTAAATATTGTTATAAAAAGTATCAGCCTCCATCTTTCTATCTTCAAAAATGGCATCAAAGTTTTTATCTAACGGGTTTTCTATTTGGGTATTAGATAAACGCAATTTTATTACAATACTACTTTGGGCAGTAATAGTATATTGATACATCGGTGCAGCCTTGGTACCCTCAGCTTTATTATCTATACTGGTAAAATCGTTATTAACAATTGCTGTATGAAAAAGGTCTTTTACAAAGGGGGATTGATTGGTAACATTATACAATCTCTCTGTATTCGTTTCGTTTTCTGTAAACAGTACTTTTTCCGTAGTATCAAAATATAAAAAATAATTTCCTGGTTCGGAATTTAAAATTTCCAAAGTACCGTTTTGCTGATGCTTATCTAAATTGGAAAGCAAAATTTTGGGTTTGGTTTCCATCAGGCCAAAGCTCCATAAGTTTCTGCACCACAGGGTTGGTAATACCCAAATAGGCGCATCCTCCGCAGCCCGGTTGTGAACAGTTATTTTTATTAAAATATCTTCTTCATTATTTTTAGCATACTCTGTAAAAACATCAAAATATTTATTATCATTAAAGATACCTGTGTTCAGTAATTCATACTCCAATTCATCTTTACTTCTGCTCTTGTTTACATTTACCAAATCTGCGTAAGGAAATTTCCCTTGCGGATATTTATATAAATGCTTCATGTAAGAGTGAGTAGGTGTATTATCCAGGTAATAGTACAGTTCCTTCACATCTTCTCCGTGGTTACCTTCAGGGCCGGCAAGGCCAAATATTCGTTCTTTTAAAATATCATCCTGCCCGTTCCACAATGTAACAGCAAAACACAGACGCTGTTTGCTGTCGCTTATGCCTGCAATGCCATCTTCGCCCCAGCGATACACACGGCTGCGGGCATGGTCGTGTGGAAAATAATCCCATGCACTGCCATGTTCACTGTAATCTTCCCTTACGGTACCCCATTGGCGTTCGCTTAGGTATGGCCCCCATTTATGCAAATGATTATGTACTGTACTTTCTGCTATTCTTTTATTTTCCATTTGAAAATGCATTAAAATTATTTGGCAATTTTTCCACCATTAATAGTTTTTATTTTATACAATCCTGTGTGTGCTGTTAGATATAATGTTTTGCCATCTTCGCCCCAGGCCATATTTGCCGGTCTTTCAGGCCCAATTATTTTGCCTAAATATTTTCCTTCGGGAGAAATAATCCAAACGCCACCGGGTGCAGATGCAAAAATATTCCCTTTTGTATCTACTTTCAATCCGTCCAGGGCTTCCTCGTCGTCTGTTTGGTTCATATTAAAAAACTCCTTTCCGTTTTGCAAAGTGCCGTCTGGTTTTACTTCGTAACGCCATATTGTTTTGGTGTGATGGATATCGGTAATATCCCAATTAGAAACATACAAAAATTTCTCATCAGGTGAAAAAGCTATGCCGTTAGGCCCTTTTAAATCGGTAGCCAACAGTTCCGTAGTACCATTTTTTATTCTGTAAACACCGGAGTGATTTAGTTCTTTTCTTTTATCATTAAATGCCTGCGGCAAGCCATAAGGAGGGTCGGTAAAATAAATAGCGTCGTCAGATTTTATTACCAAGTCATTAGGGCTGTTCAATCTTTTGCCCTGATACGAATTACTTAAAACTGTTTGTGGCCCTTTCTTTTCATGCCGAAGAATGGCATGGTTTCCGTGTTGGCAAACCACTAACCGGCCCTCATTGTCTATTGCCAGTCCATTGCTACCGGGTTGTCCGTATTCGCCTATATCTGTACCCGTGTATCCTGACTTTGTAATGTATACCCCAATATTGCCCAATTTTGTATCGTATTTATAAATCACATTTTGATTTGGGTCGCTGAATAATAAGTACCCGTCCGGATGCCATACAGGTCCTTCTGTAAATACAAAACCATCGGCTAACTTTTCAATTTTAGCGGTAGGATCAAGTACGTTTTTTAAATCATTATCTATTGTAATTACTTCCCCTAAATTTTTCCAGTTGTTGGGTACGGGTTTTTGTTTATACACATCCAGGGTAGCACTGCGTATCCATACATAATTGTCGGGGATATCTGCAACCGGGCCATTGGTAACTAAAATGCTTATATCAAAACTCTCACCAATCCTTGCTTTGTCAGTAAGCCATACCCGCTGCCTTGCATTCCATCCGCCAATAACGCCATTATTTCTTGCACCAAATGATTTATTTAACTTACCATTTATAAAAACTTCGCTGTAATCATCTGCAACAATTTCAAAAATTATTCTTGTGCCTTCTGCAGATACATTGCCAATTTTTTCCGGAATGGTAACTTTTAATTTATACCAAACATGACTTTGCAACCCATTGCCCCGCCGGGTTTCTAAATCGGTTGCAGCTACATTTTCCCACTTCGCATTTATAAATTCAGGTGTGCCGTATTTGGGATAAATGTTGTAGCTATTTATTTCTTTACCTGTCGGGTATAAGAATAGTTTATCCTGATCTGAAGAGCCTGCCGCTCTGAATTTTGCCGGCATAATTTCTGCCGAAAGACTTTGCCATTGTGCATTTACAATGCTTTGGCCTGCATTGGTCTTTAGGTCAATAATGGCATCGGTTTTGCCAAACGAAAGCTCCCTTAATTCCTGTGCATGCGCCAAAACAGCTATTGCACAAAAAGCAATAGCTGTAGTTATATTTTTTATCATATTTAAACTTTAATTCTTAATCAAATTTTACTGCAACACCTGCTTTGGCTATTTCTGTATCCTGGTCGGCGGATTTCGAACCGCTAACGCCTATTGCACCAATTACTTCACCTTTGTAAATAATGGGTAGACCGCCCTGGAGCATTACAGGGCCTACTGTTGCCAAAGCAATTCGTCCGCCATTTAATTTGTCTTCAAAATTTTTTGTTTCCATTTTAAAGGCTGCTGCCGTTTTTGCTTTTTCAATAGATACTTCTGCGGCTTTAGGAAAAGTGTTGTCTAGTCTTTCCAGATATATAACTGCACCGCCAGCATCTACTATTGCAATACTTCCACCGGGTGCATTATTTGCAATCGCATATTTTAAAGCTTCTGTTGTAATTTTTTTAGCAGCTTCCAACGATAATTTGTAAGTAACCGTTACCTGCGCAGAAAGTTTATTGCCAAGTGCCATGCTTAAACAAACCACCACTATTATTTTTATCAGTTTCATTTCTTAACTTTTTAATATCGATTAATTTTTTTCTTCAAAAGATGTTGCTGCAAGGCTTTCTTGCGTTTCGCCTGATTTAATAATATCGTATTTGGCTTCTTTCATATTTACAACAGGCCATTTTGTTTCAGCCTTATTAGAATTCTTGTTTAGATTTTTATCCCAAAACCCTTTAGCCTTTGCATTATGGTTTACTACTAAAAAGCCGTTTGTTATTTCATGCGTCCAAACCTGCACGGGGCGAAGATTTCCTTCTGTAATAGCAAATGCACAAAAGCCACCGTATAAAGGGGCGTATTTTGCCGGGTTGGTATCAAACAACGTTTTATTTTCTGCAGACACAAACCAATATTTTGCGCCCTGAAATGAAGACTCAAAATTTTTATCGCCTTTCAATGTTTTGTCGGGCATGATTTGCATAGCTACCACATCGTAGCCTCGGAGCATACAACCGTTTTCATCCAGGTTTAAAGTGTATTTACCATCGGCACTTTTTGTTGGCACCTGTGCATTTGCTGCAAACATTGCAGTTATTGCAAATAAAGAGAAGATTATTTTTTTCATTTCTTTAAAGTTTATTTTTTTATATTAAGTTTAATTCTATTGTTTATTTGTAATGTAAAAGCCTGATAGATACTCAACTGGTTAATGGGGCTTTCTTACTGAATTTTAATCTCGAATATTTTCCCTATTAACCAAAAAGTAAATATTAAATTACCCATTATCCTCAAATCCAGGATACAACGTCATTCCTCCATCTACAAAAAGCGAAGTTCCATTTACATAATCTGAATCATCACTGCAAAGCCAAACGGCAGCTTTGCCAATGTCTTCAGGTTGGCCAATTCTTTTTTCAGGAATTAATTTCAGCAAGCTTTCCAGATGCGATGGTGTATCCCATGCATCATGATTAATTGGTGTAGCAATAGCGCCAGGGCAAATAGAATTAATACGGATTTTTTTTGGAGCAAATTCCTGTGCAATGGTTTTCATCATTAACATTACACCGCCTTTGCTGGCAGCATAATTGGCATGCCCGGCCCAGGGAATTACTTCGTGTACGCTGCTCATGCAAATAATTTTGCCTGCAGCTCTGCTTTTTGTTTCATCTACCCCACGGCGCAAAAATTCTTTTATGGCTTCTCTTGCACAAAGAAACTGACCGGTAAGATTTATACCGATTACTGTGTTCCATTGATCCAGGGTCATTTCAGTAAATTTTGCATCTTTTTGCAAACCAGCATTGTTGATTAAAATATCAACCGTGCCATACATTGCAATGGTATCTGCAAACATTTTTATTACCTCATCTTCTTTGCTTACATCGCATTGAAGCGATGAAGCCTTGCCTCCTTCTGAAACAATGGTTTCCACCACCGCATCTGCTGCAGCCTTTGCTCCCTGAAAAGGATAATTGACTATAACAGTCGCTCCATTTTTAGCCAGTTCAATAGCGCAACCTTTGCCAATACCGCTGCTGGCTCCTGTAATAATCGCAATTTGCCCTTCCAATTTTAACTTCATCTCTTTCATAAATTAATTTGTTGAAAATATATTTTCTATATTGACGGTTGACTTAAACAAACCTTACATATTTTTTAAATAAATGATTCGCAACCTCGTTATTATACTAATTTTTTAAACCGACCCAAAGGGTATCTGCTTTTAGTATCCTTTCCTGTTGATTCTTCATCCACATATCTTTTACTTTTAAATTATAATTGAGGTATAATTTATCATTTACTATCGTAAAAGCCTCCGGGTTTGTTGGCGATTGGTGATTTTCAGAAACACCATAGGCGCAATAACCACCATATTGCGGCGCATATTTTTCGGGATTGGCCATAAACAAGTTGAGGTTTTCTTTGCTTTTAAACAACCAGTTTGCTTCATCCCATTTATAGCTAAATTCTTTGCTGCCTTTTATTGCCTTGTCTTCGACAAAATAAGCAACTGCATCATAGCCCCTTATCGCACAATCATCACCAGAAAAAATATTTTTATTCTGCGAAAATGATTGGGTACTTACCATCAAGGCAAACCCTATTATCAAATGAATCTTTGATTTCATTTTTGTTGTTTTTATTTTTTGATTAATTAATTGGTTACTAAAACAGCATGACCATCGGCATCCCTGACCATAAATGACTTTGTGTAAGAAATATCTTTGTTATTGACTGATACCAACCCTTTTGAGATGAGCTTAAAATTTGCAGCCATGCATTTTTTATAAACGTTGTCTATATCATTTACTTTTACTGTTGTGTGCCAATGCCACAGGTCGTACACATGGCTGTTAACCGGATATTTTCTGCCTCCTGGTGGTGCTAAATATTGAAGAAATTCGATACCAAATCCTTTTGGGGCCTGCATACCTGTAATCCAAAGCCTTGCGCCAAATACCTGGTTAAGATGCTCCTGTTCGGTGCCATAATTTTCGCTATGGCCACCTATATTCATTCCAAGGATGTCTTTGTAAAATTTATACTGTGCATCGGTATTCGATACGCCAATAGCAGTATGGTCAATACCGGCAAACGATATAGTAGTGTCGGCTTGCCACCTGGGGTTTCCTTTTCCCTTTGGGAAATTAATAACTTCCAGGTTATGTCCATCCGGGTCTCTAAAATAAAATGCACTGATACCTGCAGCTGCAGGCAAATAGGCAGGCAATGTCTGCGGTGCGGTGGAAACAAACACAGCCTTTTTTTGTTGGATAGCCTCTAATGCTTTTTGCATATTGGGCACTACAATCGCAATGTGCTGAAACCATAAATCGTTACTTCGTGAATCTTCGGGAATGGGTAATGATTTTATATTTTTCCCTTTAAAAGATTGCAGTTCTATATATTCCATTCCAATTTGCAGCAATACTGTTTTAGTTTCTGTTGTGGCATCGCTAATATTAAACAGTGGGCCTAATTTATTTTTTTTTAACACAGTAGTCTTTATTTCCTTTGCCCCCAGGGCATCCATATAAAATAATTTAACCTTATCAACATCCGAAACAGTGATGGTAACTTTTTCAACGGATTGAATTTGGGCACTAACGGAAAACGAGAATAGTAAAAAGGCAAAAATCAATTTAAGCTGCATATTGCTTTGTTTTAAGTAAATCACTACTATACCGGGTATAGACATGAGTTTTAGTAAAACCTTACAGCTTTTTAATTTTTACGACATCAGGAGTTTAATTTGTTGGATAAATATGCTGAAAATGTAGATTAACCCGGCAAAATAGGTAACTATAATAAGCCACCAAAAACCGGATTGAAGAATAGCATTGGTAAACAGCAGGCCAATTAAGCAAAGCACAACAAATACTAAAGATTTTGTAAATTCATTTCTGGAATGTTTGCGTATGCGATCGTATTGGTTTTGAAAATTAGTAATATTTTCAAGATCGTATTCGTACTCTTGTGTATGGTTATGGTAATCTAATTCAGTAATACAACTTTTTAACTCCTCAATAGCAGCCATATTGTGCACATAAATTTTGCGGAAAGATGTGTAGCGTTGTTCCCTTATATTACTATTTAAGGTTTTTGTTTCTTCCAACTCCTTATGTAAAGTATAGTCTTTTAAGAAATCGAGTTTGCTTTCTAATTTTTGTAATTTAAAAGTAGCAAAGGCACCAATTAAACCGGTAAGAGTGGCCACAATAGCAGCTACGGTGCTATAGAAGAATGCGAGAATATTGCTATCGGGCATAATAATTTTTTGATGAAAATCGAAACCAAAGATATTTGTTGTTTGGCTACTACTCAAAAAATGAATAACTAACTAAATTGGTTTTAAATTTAATATGAGCTTACAACAGATTGGAGCCAATTGCTCACCCCGCCATAATCGTAGATTTTTCTTTACTTTGTGTAACGTTTTCCCTTGCTTAATCATTTGTTGTTGGCTATTTGTAGCCTAGTCTTCATAAAGCCCCGATGCTAAAGGAATCTATATTTCTGTATCGGAAAGTAAGAACGACATGGGCTCATTATTATTGACAATTTGGGAATAAAACTTCCTTTGAATTTCTTTTTTTTACTTATTTTCACAAATGACCCAATCCCGCCAACTCGCCGCCATCATGTTTACTGATATTGTCGGTTATACGGCAATGATGGGTAACGATGAACAAAAAGCTTTTGAACTGTTACGCAAAAACAGGGAAATACAAAAACCGATCATTGAAGAATTCGGTGGCCGCTGGATCAAAGAACTTGGCGATGGTGTGTTAGCGAGTTTTCCCTTAGTGAGCAGTGCCGTATATGCAGCAATAAAAATTCAAGATGCCTGCTACAATTCCAAAGTATTTGAATTGCGGATTGGCATACACCAGGGGGAAGTGATTTTTGAGAATGACGATATTTTTGGCGATGCAGTGAATATCGCTTCCCGCCTGCAGGCATTAGCGCCGCCGTCCGGTATATTCGTTTCTCATTCAGTTCAACGGGACCTTGCTAATAAAAAGGATATCCGGTCAGAATTTGTCCGTACAGAGAATCTTAAAAATGTAAAAGAACCCATCCAGGTTTATAAAATATTTTCAGCAGCAAATGAATCTAATGAAGTAAAAAGCCAACGACTAATCAACTCATCTATTTTACCGGGTTATGATTACGATATTCATATCAGCTATAGATATAATGATAACAAATACGATGGATGGGTATCTGAATTTGTGGAAAAACTCAATCAGGAATTAGGCGCCACATTAAAAGACAAACTTTCCATCTTTTTTGACAAAAATCCTGAAGAAAGAAGAGAAGGGATTAAATTAGAGGATGGATCAGATTCACATAAAATCAAATCGCTGATTTTTATTCCTATCATTTCTCAAACTTATTGCGATGTCAATTCTCCAGTTTGGAAAAATGAGTTCAGGACATTTCAGGAGGAAATTAAAAATGACAATATTGGCAGTAACATAAAATTGACAAATGGCAATATGGCTTCAAGAGTGATACCGACAAGAATCCACGATATTGATACCGAAGATGTCAAATTACTGGAGTCCCAGCTTGCAGGAAGTTTGCGGTCAATTGATTTTATCTATCGTGAAGAAGGGGTTAATCGTCCTTTACGTCCTGTAGATGATGATAAGCAAGTCAATTCATTGCGGCCTATGTACCGCAACCAGATAAATAAACTCGCTAATGCGATAAAAGAAATTATAGCTGGTATAAAATTGAATCAAAAAGGCAGCACGGTTGAGTTACATGACTATCAGCCAACTGCCCGGCAGATTGTGCCTAATGTTATTTCAACATCTGTATCATCCGCTATAAAAGTTGCAGTAATAGACAGACAGCGACCTAATATTTATTTGGCATGGACCTCGAATGATCTTAAAGAAAGCCGTGAGGAGATGGCCATCATACTTCAGAAAGCAGGATTTAACGTTCTTCCATCTGTTGATTGCCCTGCCGATGATGAAACTTTTAAACAAAGAACTGAAGAGGAATTAAAAAAATGTGTCTGCTCATTGCATATGTTGAGTGGTGAGTTTGGCAGACGTTTCGAATCTGATGAAGAAATATCCTTTCCTCAACACCAGTTTATGGAAGCAAAAAATAAAATTGGTGTTTCCGGATCTGACTTTAATGTATTTGTATGGCTTTCCCCGAATAGCGATAGTTCTGTAAAACCATCACAACAGAACTTTATCAAACATATCCGTAATAATATTACCCGGAACATGATGTTCTCCAACAGCCAGGGCCCCATGCAACTGGTAGATGATATGCGGGTTGTGATGATGAAGCAGGATGCGAAAGTGTATGATTCCAAAGACACCGATATCTATTTTATATTTAATCAGCAGGATGAACAGGAAGCTATGATCATTGTTGATGAATTGAGTCTTGAGTTTCCGGTGGAGACATTGAATATTCTTCCGGAAGGAGAGGATTCCTATAGGGAAATGTCATCACAGCAAATTCCAAAAAGTAAACTGGCCGTTGTGTATTTTAAATATGCTGCGGATTGGGCACTTCCATTCATTAAACAAATATGGAAACAAGTGGGCGGCGCTTCTTCTCCAACTCCCATGTTCCTTGTAGGCGAAAGTGATCCTCAAAGTAACCTGGCCCGTAATTTCAGGGCACCACGGGTTACCTCATCAATAGTTCCTAAAGAAACCATTCCCATGGAAGTAAAAAAAGAGTATAGTAAGCTAATTTAAAAGAGAGTAATCCATCATCATGTTTGAAACAGATCAAATTTGTCCTTACACAGGGTTGAGATCCTTTACTGAAGACGAATCACTTTATTTCAAAGGGAGGGAGGAGGATATTGACCAGGCCACGCAACAACTGCAGAAGAATAAATTTTTAATGCTCACCGGTGCATCGGGAGATGGAAAGTCTTCTCTGATCTATGCCGGTATCGTTCCCAATGCAAAAGCAGGTTTTTTAAAATCAAAATACTCACAATGGTGTGTAGCAGATTTCAGACCGGAACGAACACCCTTTCATAATTTATGTAAAGCCATAGCCAGGCAATTTGGTATAGACAATCCTTATACTGTGCAGTCTGAATTAAACCATGGCTTTTCTGCAATCATTGATTTATACAAAAATTCAAAAAGATATATTGATACAAATTCAATAGCATGGCAACAGGCGGATGATAAAGGGAAAGCTGCATTAAAAAGGGAAGCTGCTAATCTTATTATTCTTGTTGATCAGTTTGAAGAGTTTTTTACCAATCCGGAAAATTATCATAAAGGTGTACCATCATCTGATGCCAATCTTGTACTCAACCTATTATTAGAAACTGCCCGCATTGCATTGGATGAAGACCTGCCTGTATATATTGTATTCACCATGCGGTCAGATTATATCGGGCAGTGTGCCGCTTTTCGTGGGCTTCCGGAGTATATTGGCTTCTCCCAGTTTTTTGTACCAAGGCTTAACCGCACACAACTTCAGCAGGTAATTGAAGAGCCATCTGTATTAAGCGGCAACCGAATTGCGAGGCGATTAACAGAACGGCTGATCCATGATTTAACAGAAGGAGTTGATCAGCTTCCCATTGTGCAACATGCCCTTAACCAGGTATGGCATGCCGCTGACAATGCCCGCCTGAATGACAAAGTCGGACAGGGAAAAGAAGAAATGGATCTGATCCATTATGCCATGGTAGGGGGGATGCCGGTAAATGAATTACCGGATGAACAGGTTGACAGATTTAATAAATGGTTTGAAGGGTTAGATCCAGAAATCAAAGCCTGCTATCATAAACCCAATCTTCAGAATGTTCTTGATACCCATACAAATAAACTCTATGAACAGTCCGAAGAGTATTATGCACAGAAAAGTGGAAAATCTATTTCGGACGAAGATGCAAAAGCAATTATAAAAACAACTTTCACTTGTCTCACAAAAATTGACCAGAGCCGTGCCGTTCGAAACAGGATGACCTTGAAAGAAATTGTCAATATAATAGGCAGACCAGAACTCGGAACAAAAGAAGTTGGAGATGTATTAAATATATTCCGGGAGCCGGGAAATACATTTCTTCGTCCTTTTATTTTGGATGATGCCGATAGCCAAAATTTAAATGAAGATGATGTTCTTGATATCACACACGAAAGTTTGATACGTAACTGGGGATATCTGGGGCAATGGGCCAAAGAAGAATTTGATAATTATACCATTTCGCTTGACTTTGAACAGCAACTTAACCGATGGGTGGAAAGCGGAAAGTCGAAAGACTTCTTATTGCCCATTGGACCATTAACTTATTTTGAGAACTGGTTTAATACAGCCAAACCCAATGCACATTGGATTGCCCGCTACCTGCCTGAAGAAATTGAGCAGGATAAAAAACTTTCCAACGCAACAGATGTATTGAGCAATGCAAAGGAATTTTTGAAACGAAGTGCAGAAAAACATGTAGTAACCCGGACAATAATGCGCTTTGGCCCGAAGCGAATAGCTGCAGCGCTGGGCATTATTGCCGTAATAATTTTAAGTTCGTTTGGCATCAGGGATTATTTCCGTAAGCAAAATGATAATGTGCTGAAGTCCATTAAAACAAAAACATTTGAGCTTGCTAATACGCCAAAGTTGAGCCCCGAGTTTCCAATTCCTGTAATTACCGAACAACTAATCCTGGGTAATTTTACAATACCGGAAGTAATTGATGCTATAAAAGAACCCAATCAGAAAATTAAAATTGTAACCGGTATTGCCACGCAGTTAGTAAACCAGGGAAGATATGAACCAAAGAAGGAAATTTTGGAAAGCTTAACTATTGCCGATAGCCTGCTTGAACAACTTCCAATAACCGGAAATGGCCGTGAACTTTCTGAAAAATTAAAACTGATTCATGACTTTTCAGTAACAGCCGGACTGGCTTATTTTTTCAACCAGGATGAATCACTGAATTCATTAGTAACACGAAATGCAAAACGAGCTGCCCGTTGGGCCATGCATATTTTTAAAGAACAGCCGGAGGATTTTTCCGATATTCTGAATTTAGGTCTTGTACTTGAAAATGGATTAAACCATAAAATATTTTCTTTGGATGAAATCAGCCAACTGCTGAAAATTATTTCTCCTTTTGAGAACAATTCAGGAACAGCATGGCTTAGAAAAAATTACTCGAAGGATAAGGTATTGGTACGGGGTTCTCAAAATTATGGCCCGAGATACAATGGCCTTTACCAGGAAATTGCTTATTTATATGCAGCGGTGGGAAATACTGAAAAAGTGTTGCAATGTGTGGATACTTTGCTGCGGTACCAGGAAAATTTTTACCAGAATGATTATGCCACACATGCCGAAAATGCAGCCAACATTGCTACTGTATTTTATACTTATGGAACTGTAAGCCATCTCGATAGTTTTGTAAATGGATATTGCCAGCGAAAAAATATTGCTACAACGGAGTTTTATAACCGATTGGTTTCATGGTCCGTTATTAATGGTGCTGTGAGTGCCTGTACAAATTTTTATGCGGGTGCAGGCGGGCAGATTTTTTTCAACCTTAATGTCAAATTTTCAAGTGATGAGATGCTTTCATTTTTCTTTACAAAAATGAAGGATGAAATCTTTAAAATTAATGATATACAGGAAAGAAATTTCAACCTTGCGACCACTCTTAAAAATGAAGGCATTTTTTATGCATACCGGAATGAGATCAGGGGTTCTGAAAAAATAGCTACTGATCATCTGTTCAGGGATGCATCAAATTATTTTCAGCAGGTATCAGAAGAATATTTGAATCAGCCAATTTCTGTTGTGGGTACTACCGGTTCAGATTTAATGACCATTCCAAGGAAATTCCTTTTTCTGTTTCCTGACTATCGTGTCCGTTTTCATCCTTTTGAACCCAGAACATTGGTGCATTTTTATCATTCATCAGCTTTTATTGAGTTTGTACTGAAGAATAAATTATTTGATTCTCTCTATAAAAAAACAGACGAATTCAGGTATTTCGAACTTTGGTTGCTCGATTACCAGGTTTATATGAGTTCGGGGGATTGGTCTCTTCTCGATCCGGTACCGGATAATATTTTGGAGCAGTTGGCTTCGAAACTGGAAGAAAGAAAAGCAAATCAATCGGCAGATCTGAATATTCTTTATCTGCACCTTAGCAATAGTGCATTTAATTCAAAGAAAGCAGATAAGGGTATTGCATACCTTAAAAAAATACAGCCTGAAAAACTGCTCAATGCATTTCAATATAAACTTTTCGATTTTGTTAATACTTATTCTTTTGAATTAACCGGTATTGCAATTGCCAATTTGGCAGCAAACAACCAGTTCGATCTGGCCTATACATTTATTAACGTATTTAAAAAGGAAGTAAACCGCTCCTCTCTTTACGGATATGCCAGCCAGTTGCTATCATTAAAGCAACAATCACCGTCAGTAGCTCAAGTGTTGCTTGATTCCGCAAGGATAGAAATGAACCGGCTTGATAATCCTGCAGTATTTCAACCAAACCGCCACCAGGTAGCTATGGCATTGATGTATATTGATCCTGAAAAAAATTCAAGAGAAGCGTACAGAACGATTAAAAATTCATCTAGTAAGTTTGAAGCTATCTGGCGTTTTTCCACCGCACATGCTATTAATGGCAATCTTTATAAAGCACAACAACAGGCCCCCCATCTTATTTCAGCAGGAGATAAAGCAGGTTTTTTACGAAGTATAGTGGGAGGATTCAATTTATCAAAAACCAAAAAGAAAGAATGGGATAAATTTAAAAACAATGAACTCATTTTTTTCCGGAGATTTCTTCCTTACGTAAATGATAATGAATAAATGATCGATCAGCAAACGATATGCCCTTATACCGGCCTCCGGTCCTTCACCGAAGAAGAAAGTCTTTATTTCAAAGGCCGTGATTTGCAAGTGGATCAGATCACTTCTCTTTTGGAACAAAATAAATTTATGATGGTAACGGGTGCTTCCGGCGATGGGAAGTCATCCTTAATTTATGCCGGTCTTATTCCTAATACAAGGGCCGGATTTTTTAAAGCAAAATATACCAATTGGGTGGTGGCTGATTTTCGTCCGGAACGCAGCCCTGTTCATAATATGGCGGAGGCATTGGCGGAAACTTTTAACACTAAACCTTCAACAATTGAAACAGAACTGAGGCGGGGATTTTCTTCACTCATCGATCTTTATACCAATTCTGACTTTTATATAGATGAAGCCGATGAGCATTGGCAGAACCTGGATGAACCACAAAAAAAAGACAGGAAAAGAAAGGCGGCTAACCTGATGATCATTGTTGACCAGTTTGAAGAATTTTTTACCAATCCTGAAAATTTTTATAACGAAGCTCCCTCTCAGGATTCGCAGATTGTAGTAAACCTGGTTTTGGAAACTGCCCGTATTGCCATCAAGAGAAATATTCCGGTTTATGTTGTATGCACCATGCGTTCAGATTATATCGGGCAATGTTCTGCTTTCCGGGGTTTACCGGAGTATATTGGATTCTCACAGTTTTTTGTACCAAGATTAAAGCGAAAAGATCTAAAGCAAGTAATCGAAGAACCAGCCATTCTGAGCGGCAACCGGATTTCACAACGACTAATTGAACGTCTCGTTTACGATATTGCTGATGGGGTAGATCAATTGCCCATTCTTCAACATGCGCTGAGTCAAATTTGGTTAGCAGCCAAACGTGGTACTCAGGAAATGGACCTTATTCATTATGCAATGGTGGGTGGCATGCCGGCTGCTGAATTGCCCGATGAAGAACAGTCTGAATTCCAAAATTGGTTTAATAAATTACCTCAGATCCGGCAGAGATATTTTCAGAATACGGGCTTGAATAAAGTAATTGAAATTCATGCCAGCGGATTATATGAAAATGCATGGGAATATTATAATACTAATCATCCGGGTAAACTTATCAGCCAGCAAGATGCAAAACTGATCATTGCCCTGACCTTTAGTTGTCTTACAAAAATTGATAACAGCCGGGCTGTCCGTAACCGCATGTCGCTTGGTGAAATTACCGGCATTATTAATTCGCCTGCCATTACAACAGAAGTAGTAAGTGAAGTACTCAGTATTTACCGGGAGGAAGGAAACTCATTTATCAGGCCTTTCAAAACAGAAAATCCTGCAACACATAAAATTTCAGCAGATACGGTTCTTGATATTACCCACGAAAGTCTGATACGCAACTGGAATAAGCTGAATACATGGGCCAACCAGGAGTTTGAGTTTTATGCCACCTACCTTGATTTTAAAAAACAAATGGATCGTTGGAAAAGCAGCGGGAAAAGCAGCGGATTTTTATTGCCCATCGGGCCCCTTACTTATTTTGAAAACTGGTATAACAAGTGTAAACCCAATGTTGGCTGGATAAAGCGTTATTCTGAAATTCAGGAAGATGAAAAAAAGGCAACAGCAGATGCAGAAAACGTACTGGCTGATGTTCGTGAATTTATAAAACGTAGTGCCGGAAAAGTTGCTATCACAAGGGCTTTTATGAAATATGGGCCTCAAAAGATTGCGACTGTAGTGGCTATTGCCGCTATGATCATTTTGAGCGGCTTCTATTGGTATGATGCAGAGCAGAAACAAAACAATAGGGTAATTGGGAAAGTAAGAGCTGAAACATTGACCTTAATGAAAAGCAAGGAGGTGGGTTCTGATATAAAGGCAATGCCTTTGTTAATTGAAGAACGGTTTAATCCGGGATCAATGATGGCCTATCTGAATGGTTTAGATTCAAAAGCAAGATTAAGCCTGGCAAATGAAACCTATAAGCAGTTATCATTAATTGATAAGAAAGATAGCAGTGCTCTGAAAGTTGAATTAAGAAATCTGCTGCTGGCTAATTTCAAAGAGTTGCTTTCTAAAAAAAATGATTATCCTTTTTTATTGAACGAATTGAACAAATTCACTACACTGCTTGCTTACGATAATTACTATAACCCTTCAGGCAATACTGAAAAAATGCTTCAGGAATTAGCTGATGAGAGTTATGGTGTTGCCATGATCTTTTTTAAAACGAACTCCTTGTTTCAGTCTTCCATATCCATTGAACTGAATTATGGCATACAACAATGGCTTACGTTTGGACATGTTACCACAGAAAAATTAAATTCAATGCTTGGATTGTTATCTCCGTTTGCAGATGGGATGGGGAAGGCAATATTTGATGCGTATTATCCAAAAGGCAGTTATGAAATAAATGGCCGTGTTCCCAATGATTTTAATGGCGGCCATCATACTCTGGCTTCCTTATATGCAGCTATTGGGGATACTTCAAAAGTTATTCAATGCTTTGAAACGATTAAACAAACCGGTCAGAATAATTATTTTACCGGCAGCCTTTTTAATAATTACAATAATATCATTGCAATAATATATCAGTATGGCCACCGCGAAAAAGTAGGTAATGTGGTGAAATGGCTCGGAGCCAATTATGCCAGCAATGTGCCACTGACCATTTTTAGAAATTCGGTAATCCGTTCAGGATATATCAACCATTTATACCGGGTAAATATTGAAAAAAATATTCTGCGGTCGCACAAGGGTTATTTTTTCCCTAATGCCTGCCTGACCAGGAGGGAAGTGTTTAATACGCTGGCAGATGATTATGAAAAACTGATCAATGAAATAAAAGAACCTTCACTTAGCCATTATACATTGGCCATTCAAAAAAAGCGAAGGGCTATGTTCGATAATAAATACCAGTTCGACCGTGGCTTGAAAGTTGATCTTGCTAAGCAGGAAGGCCTGCTTCAGCAAGCGGTTGATCATTTCAGGCTGGTGAATAAAGATTCTCTGGAAGTAATAATACCTGTTACACTGCCTTACTTAAGTGACGGTATACGCAATCGTAATTACAAGCGAAAGCATTTGTTTATTTATCCGGATTATATGGAGGGCTGGTTCAGCTGGACTTATCATTCTGATCTTTTTTTCAATTTCATTGATAAGAATAATCTTTTTGAAGAATTATATACTACTCCGGCAGACTTAGGAATGATCCATTTCTGGATTGCTAAGGCAAATGAGGCAAAACCATTTATAGACGGAGGTGCGGCATTTGATAACAATTATAAACTTTCCGACGATATACTCAAACGGATTTTAGCTTTAAATGAAACACATCCACAGGGTAAAAATTTAGATCAGAACCTGGTCAACCTGATATTAGCTAACCGGGCATTTGGCCGGAACGATACAGTGTCAGGAATGAAATATTATAACCGGTTTAATAAAGAAAATTTTGCCGCCTCCCGTGACAAGTATGAATACGTTGAAAAAACATTTTTCCTTAATCAGCTGAAAGATCTGTGTGTAAACCTTACGCTGGCAGGTAAACAGCAGGAGGCAGTTGAATTAGCAGAAAAATTTGAGAAAGACCATGAAAAAGCTTTTGCGTATATTTTTATGGCTGAAAAACTTTATTTGAAACAGGCAGACCCAACAGCCTTTGTTTATCTCGACTCTGTTTTTTCGAAATCAAAAGATATTGATTTTTCACAGTTTAATTTTGGCGCCAACCAGGCAATAGATTTCCGGTTTAATCTGATCCTGCTCCTGTCACGTATTGGCGGAAAAGATCTGAATTCTTTATCTTCCAATTTCCTGGCAGAAATAATTGAAGGGAATAAGTTTGATGGTGTAATAAGCAAAGTGTATGGAGTTGCTGAAGAAGGAAATTTTTACCGGGCAAAAACGGGCATACCTTCCACCCTGACAGAAACAGAAGAATTAATTGCCCGGTCATTCATTGTATGGCAGGCTTGTCAAAAAAAGGAATCAGAAGAGGCTGGGCTGAAATGGAAAGCAATGGATAGATTTATTACACATAACTTCAATTACATATTTTATTTGCCGAACTAATGAAGAAATTTAACGCCATATACTTTTTTCTTTTTATCCTGTTGGTGATGGGTGCCTTCGCTTCCATGGCGCAGAATAGTTATGGATTAAAAATAATGGGCGGAGTAGCTTTTGCATTTGGATTACTATTCCTGTTGGAATTCATCACGGAACTTGGAAAGAAGGAACCAAAAGATGGATATGCATTAGCAGAACTGGCATCCATAATCCTGTTCTCTGCGATATTCGGGTGCAGAATTTTTTATATCCATTTCCCTTATATAGAATGGCTTTTTGTTGCCGCAGGCGCCTGGCTTGTTTTTTTCTATATACGTAAATTGTTCATTCGCTATCGGCGGCTCGTATCAAGGAATCGAAGGTTGGCATTGATGGGTGTAGTCTTTCATGGTAGCATAATCCTATTCCTGGTTTCACTGATCATGATACCTTTTGCCGCCCAAAAAGCAGAATGGGTCGGCATGGTGGCATTTGCCTTTTTGCTTGTGTTCATCATTGGAGCATTGGTGAAAAGAGATGACCTGGTGGATGGTAATAAAATTACTGCTATGCAAATGGTCACCGGATACCGGGATCATTCAATAGTGCTTGCTTCACTTTTTTTGTTATTCTCTCTTTTTGCTGCCTTTAATAAAGTTGGTCTGGTTCCTGGTATTTATTCTGATGAATTTCCCAGGGCTTATTTTGAACTGGTAGAGAAGGCCGCATCGGGAAAGGAAAAACCGGTGAATGGGACATACAAATACGAGGAGTTTATGAAGCAGTATAAACAATTCCTGAAGCACATAAAAAATAAAGGTCAGTAGACAGTCGGGCCAGATTTTGTATTCTGTTGACGTTTTTTTGCATCTGTTTCTGAGTTTGATAAGGATGAAGACGAGTCCAACCATTTGCAGAAAGCCATACTCAACGCATTATTGTATCTGGAGAAAAAAAGAGGGCTTTCCAAAACTCCAAGGGCTTCTGTTAAAACCAATGGGCATATCCGCAAAGTATTGAACAGTTTGAAAGAGGATATGAAAGGAAAGTAATAGTTGCTGGTAAGTTATTGTTCTGAAAGAAAAAGCAGAGTAAAATGGTAAAAGGTAAAATGAATATGTAATCATTCAGGGTAATTGATAAATGGTTTTCGATAAATTGATCTGATTCTTTCAAAATAAACCAGGTTACCAGACCTGATATTTTTTTAACTAATACTGAATGTGCATTCATAATCGTCTCCCGAAAACGTTTGGGTCTACATTCGGTACAGGCAAGCATAATACCGGAAGCAGTTGGACTAATTTATTAATACAATTGGGATAATTTATTATTAAACTTACTGATCAGTAAGTTGACCATATTTGCTGAAATAAAATATTAATTGTTCAAAAGTGTCAGGTAAAATCAATACGATTTCGCTTTTGAATTAGTATTCAGCACTATTTTCTTTCCTGTTACAAGTCCAAGATTTTTAAGTAGCACAGTTATGAGGAGCATAAAAACAATTAATACTATTAACACAATTTCTTGTTTTAATCCCCTTAGCCAATATACTTCCAACAGTATAAAGCCATGAAGAAAGCAAATAAGTTTAGCTGCAAAACCGTGGCTAAAACCCTGGTTAGTCAGTAAATGATGAATATGAGTTTTATCTGGCGAGAAAGGCAATTTGCCATTCCAGATTCTGGTAACAAATACACGAATCGTATCAAAAACAGGAATGAGTACAATGCCCAACACAAATATTGGTGCATGTGGTAAAACAGGATTGGAAGAAAATACATTTACTTGTATCAGCCGGATACATAAAACCGCTACTACGAAGCCTAGAACCAATGAACCGGTATCGCCCATAAAAATCCGTGCAGGGTTTAAATTAAAATACATGAATGCAAGAATGCCACCAGCCAATGCAAAAGCAATTAAAGCAGTATTTATATCACCACTCATGGTGAGGAATATACCTACGATGACTAAGCTCATGAATCCAATTCCCCCTGCAAGGCCATCGATACCATCAATCAGGTTGAAAGCATTAGTGATTCCTATGATAGCCAGAAAAGTAAAAGTGTATTGTGCCATTAGCGGCAGTTCCTGTATGCCAAACAAACCATCAAAGGAAGTAATGCGGATGCCGGAAATAGCAATCAACGCAGCAAGACCAGCCTGAACAATAAATTTATATTTTGCTGAAAGATCTTTCAGATCATCCATAATGCCCAACCCAAACAATACAGCAATGGAGAAGAAAAAACTTATTTGGGGAACGGCATAGCTGAATGGAAACCAGAGAAACAATGCGGTCATCATCCCGGCTATGATGGCAATGCCACCCATTGTTGGAATTGGAGCAGCATGTTCCTTCCGGGCATTTGGCATGTCATATAAACTGTATTTCTTAATCAGGCTGATGATGGGAGGAATAGTAATAAGTGTTACTATAAAAGCAGTAATGAAACTTAGTAACGCAAACTTGTAGTCGGCGAAATACAGGTCAACCTGTAAAAAGTAAAGGTGGATTTTCATTCTATTCTGATTTAGGATCCCGCCTCATGACGGGGGGATATTGGCTCTGTCTTCCAAAATAGACCTGTAATGTAAAATTTGCAAGGGTTTTTTATCCAATTTCGTCAAAATGCAGTTTTACCCTTAATAAGTTGCAGCTTTTAAGCAGCATCTTGGGATATTTGCTATAACCGGACCGTAATTTCCACCGCACAAATGGTAACAATTCTGACAATATTTTTCTGGATAAGCTTAGCCATTTTGTTTTACTGCTACATTGGCTATGGCTTGCTGGTTTTTGTGCTAACCAGTCTGAAGGGTTTAGTTACTCCGGTAAAGAAAAAAGAAACTTCAACAGTTGTGCTGCCTGTTACTTTAATTGTAACTGCCTTCAATGAAGAAAAAATATTGGATCAAAAGATACAAAACACTCTTGCCATTAACTATCCTGCAGAGAAGCTACACCTGATTTTTATTACAGATGGTTCTGAGGACGACTCCGCAAAACTTGTTCAGCAATTTCCTTCCATAGTTTCACTGCATCAACCGGAAAGAAAAGGTAAGTACGCAGCTATAAAAAGAGCTATGCTGCAGGTGCAAACACCGGTGGTGGTATTCAGTGATGCGAATACCTTGCTCAATACTGATTGTATTAAAAAAATGGCAGCACATTATGCTAATGAAAAAACCGGTGGTGTGGCAGGAGAGAAAAAAATTATTCGTAATAATAATGTGTCTGCTGTCGGAGAAGCAGAAGGAATGTACTGGCAGTATGAATCGTTTATGAAAAAATTAGATGCCAGCCTGAATACCGTAACCGGTGCCGCCGGGGAATTATTTTCTATAAGGACTGCCTTATTCAAAGAACTGGATGATGAATTAATACTGGATGATTTTGTTATTTCCATGCAAATATGCCTGCAGGGATACAAAATAGAATATGAGCCGGAAGCTTTTGCTACCGAACTGCCTTCTGCTTCGCTGGCAGAAGAAGAGAAAAGAAAAGTGAGGATATCGGCAGGTGCTTATCAGTCAATAGGCTATTTGAAAGAGTGCCTGAATATTTTTAAACATCCGCTGCTGAGTTTTCAATATATCTCCCGCAGGTTGCTGCGATGGATATTCTGCCCGGTTATGTTGTTGATTTTATTATTATCAAATATACTTATTGTTATCAACCAATACTCTCCAGGTTTTTTTAGCTGGATGTTGTATGCGCAGATAACATTTTATGTACTTGCATTTGCAGGATGGTTATTTGTCCGGTCAGGAAAAAAGGCAGGCCTGTTTACGATCCCGTTTTATTTTGTGTTTATGAATTATTGCCTGGTAAAAGGATTTATCAAATTTGTAAAAGGAAGGCAATCGGTGTTGTGGGAAAAATCATTGCGGCAGGCCGTTTGAAAATTCATCGTACGGTTGTTTACAGTTTGAGTGAATAACAGGCTTGCAATTGTTATTTTTGTAAGAAAGACATAAACTATTTCATCCTTCTCTCACATATTATCCTCTCCCATTGAGTATTTAAAAGGTGTCGGCCCTCAGAAAGGCGAGTTACTCAAAAAGGAGTTAAGCATTTTTACCTTTGGTGATTTGCTTGAGCATTACCCTCACCGGCATATCGACAGAACAAAACTTAATCTGATCAGCGAATTGACACCATTATCTGATTATGCACAACTGGCGGTAGTATTAATCAATTTTGAATTGATTGGTCAGCGGGGAGGAAAAAGAATTGTAGCCCAGGTAAAAGATAAGTCGGGATTTTTGGAACTTACCTGGTTTCAGGGTTTGAGTTGGGTTGAAAAATTGCTGGAGGTTGGTCAATCTTACCTTATTTACGGCAAGGTTACCTATTATAATGGCCAGCCACAAATTGTACATCCGGAACTGGAAATGCTGGTTCCTGAGCAGGTATTGGTAAAAAATTTTCTAGAACCTGTTTATTCAACTTCTGAAAAACTTAAAGCAAGAGGATTGGGAGGCAGACAGATAGGAAAATTGACCCAAGTTTTGATTAGTATGGTGAAGGAAAGAGATGTGCCCGAGAATTTGCCAGCAACAATATTGCAACAACTTCAATTGGTCAGTCGCTATAATGCCTTCAAACAAATCCATTTTCCACAAACACTAGATGAATATGAAGAGGCTGTTAAACGAATTAAATTTGAAGAACTTTTTGTCGCACAAATGCGGATGAATTTATTGCGCAGCAACAGGCATCGTTTTTCTAAAGGTGTGATGTTTGAAAAAGTAGGCGATCTGTTCAATGATTTTTATAAAAATCACCTGCCCTTTGAACTCACTGGTGCTCAAAAAAGAGTGATAAAAGAAATAAGAAACGATACCGCAAAAGGAAAACAGATGAACAGGTTGCTACAGGGAGATGTTGGAAGTGGCAAAACGATTGTAGCTGTACTGGTGATGTTGTTGGCAATTGATAATTATTACCAGGCTTGCCTGATGGCTCCTACGGAAATTTTGGCCCGTCAGCATTTTACTACCCTTAGTAATTTATTGGGAAAAATAAATGTTCCGATAAGATTACTAACAGGTTCTACAAAAGCGGCAGAACGAAGAAAAATATTAAAAGAGCTGGAAAATGGCAGTTTGAAAATCCTTATTGGAACCCATGCCGTAATTGAAGATGTTGTGCAGTTTAAAAACCTGGGTATCGTAATTATAGATGAACAACATCGCTTTGGTGTGGCGCAAAGAGCCAAACTTTGGAATAAAGCCGCTGTACCGCCACATATATTGGTGATGACGGCAACTCCAATACCCAGGACATTGGCCATGACAGCTTACGGAGATTTGGATTATAGTGTAATTGATGAATTACCACCCGGACGGCAACCGATCAATACCGTTCATCGTTATGAAACACAGCGTAGTAAAGTGATGGATTTTATAAAAGCGGAAATTGAAAAGGGGCGGCAAGTCTATATTGTTTTTCCATTGATAGAAGAAAGTGCCAAATTAGATTATGAAAACCTGATGCATGGGTATGAAAATGTAAAAGGCTATTTTCCTGAACCCAAATACTGGATTAGTATGGTACATGGCCGGCAACCAGCTGACCAGAAAGAACTTAATATGAAAAGATTTGTTGATCATGATACACAGATCATGGTTTCAACAACGGTGATTGAAGTGGGTGTAGATGTGCCGAATGCTTCGGTGATGGTGATCGAAAGTTCGGAGAAATTCGGTCTTTCGCAACTCCATCAATTGCGGGGCAGGGTAGGCCGTGGAGCCGAAAAGAGTTATTGCATCTTATTATCCGGGTCAAAATTGGGTAATGATGCCCGCCAGCGCATCAAAATAATGACTGAAACGAATAATGGGTTTGTGATAGCAGAAAAAGACCTCGAACTTCGGGGGCCGGGTGATATTCAGGGCACCAGGCAAAGTGGGGAGTTAAACTTTAAGCTAGCCAGCATAGTCCAAGACAGGCCGATTTTGGAAATTGCCCGGAATATGTCTGGTACATTACTGGATAATGATCCGGATTTGGTTTCGGCCGAAAATTTGCAGTTAAAAATCTTTTTGAACCACCAAAAAGGGGCAGTAGTGTGGAGTAAAATTTCTTAATGAATTTTACGTTTAATAGAATAGGATGACTGGAATTGTGCATACAGAAAATTAAATGACGATGAAAAGACATTTCTTAACACAAGTTTTCAATCCATCTTCCCTTAAATTTTGTTACTTTAATACAAATAATTTGACCCTGAAACGATTCCTCATTTTTGCCGCTTTCATTTTCTCTGCTTTTGCAGCTATTGCACAAAGCCATAATAACATTGAATTTATTGAAAATAAAGGCCAGTGGGATAGCCGGGTGCAGTACAAAGGCAATGTTAGTAATGGTGCTTTCTTTATAAGGTCTGGTGGTTTTACAGTACTTCAGCATAATCCGACAGATTTTGCAGCAGTTGCTACATTCTTACACGGACAAAAAGCAGATGGCAATCCCGTAAGACAAGGCGATAAAATTGTGTTACGATCACATGCATGGAATGTTGATTTTTTAGGAGCCTCGCCTGATGTAAAGACAGTTGCTGATAAACCCATTCCAACATATAACAATTATTTTATCGGAAATGATCAATCCAAATGGGCGGGTGATTGTCATATCTACCAGGCCATCACCTTAAAAGATGTTTATCCCAATATTGATGTCCGCTACTATACCGATAATGAATTTTTAAAGTATGATATAATAGTAAAACCCGGTGGTGATGTTTCAAAAATCGCTTTGAAATATACTGGCGTTGATAAATTACAAGTGAAGAATAAAGAACTGATGATTACTACTTCTATCGGAGAAATGAAAGAATCATCACCATACACCTATCAGGCTTCAGTTGATGGGAAAAAAGAGATCAGTTGCAGATATGAAGTAAAAGATGATGTTGTTCGGTTCAATATTAAAAATTTTGATCCCAATGCCACGTTAATTATTGATCCGTCTATAGTTTTTTGTTCGTTTGCAGGAGGTACTGCAGAAAATTGGGGCTTTACAGCTACATATGGACCAGACGAATCTTTGTTTGCCGGTGGTATTGCCTTTAGTGCTGGTTTTCCTACATCTACAGGTGCATTTCAAACTACTTATCAGGGTGGTGGTGCCAATCTGGGAGTTGATATTAGCATTATCAAACTATCCTCAAATGGGACCTCCAGAATATATGCTACATACATCGGAGGAAATGGAGATGAACAACCTCATAGCCTTGTTGTAGATAATCTGGGAAATTTAATAATTGCCGGTCGCTCCAATTCCAGTAATTATCCTGTCGTAAACCCTGGAGGGCTGGTTGGTAGAGGTGGACAATATGATATTATTGTAACAAAATTTAATGCGACAGGAACCGCACTGATAGGTTCAAAAAGAATTGGAGGTACTGGAGATGATGGAGTTAATATAACTACAGATAGAAATGCTGGAGCAACGTCTTTAATGAGAAACTATGGCGATGATGGACGCAGCGAAGTAATATTGGATGGAGCAGGAAATGTTTATATAGCTTCTTCTACAAGATCTACCGCTGCGCCCAATCAGGCTGATAACTTTCCAGCTGTTGGTACTCCATTTCAACCTTTCCCGGGTGGTGCTCAGGATGGGGTAGTGATTAAATTAACCCCAAACCTTAGTGCAGTTTCATTTTCCACTTATCTTGGTGGAAGTGCCAATGACGCAGCGTTTGTGTTATCAATTGCACCCGGAGGTAATATTTATGTTGCTGGCGGAACAGAAAGTGTCAATTTGCTTGGTGCTACAGCAGGAACAGTCGGCCCGGCAAATCATGGTGTAATTGATGGATTCATATCTGTTATCAGTAATAATGGTACTGCCATCAACCGAACAACATATATAGGTACCGGGGGAATTGACCAGATATTCGGTATTCAGTTTGACCAAAGAGGGTTCCCATATGTTATGGGGCAGACAACAGGAAGTTGGCCAATTATTAATGCAGCATACAGTAATGCAGGTGGCAAGCAGTTTATTGTAAAACTTCAGCCAGATTTATCGGCTTTTATTTATTCTACAGCATTTGGCACTGGTGCCGCCACCCCCAATATCTCTCCTATAGCTTTCCTGGTTGATCGTTGTGAAAATGTTTATATCTCAGGTTGGGGAGGCTTCTTTGGTACAAGTAATATTTATTTTAGTGCCGGAACCTTAGGGCTACCAGTAACTGCTAATGCATTTAAGAGTCCAAGTGATGGCCGTGATTTCTATTTCTTTGTTTTAAGAAAAGATGCTACTTCACAACTTTTTGGAAGTTTTTTTGGAGAGGATAACAGATTTCCAAATCAAGGCAGTGATCATGTGGATGGGGGTACCAGCCGCTTTGACCCCAATGGTGTTATCTATCAGGCTATTTGTGGTAATTGTAATATTGGCGGAAGAGTAGGTTATCCAACTACTGCAGGTGCATGGTCAACAGTAAATAATGCACCAAGCTGTAACCTGACGATGGTAAAAATTAGAATGGATCTTGCTGGAGTTTTAAGTAGTGTCCAGTCATCTATTGGTGGTGTTAGGGATACGGCAGGATGTCTGCCTTTATCAGTTGTTTTTACAGATACGATTGCCAATGGATTATCTTATGAATGGCATTTTAATTATGTTCCCGGTGGACCGCCTGACTTAATAACGACAACGCCTACCGCACCTTTTACTTATAATGCAGTGGGTACATATCGTGTTTTATTGGTTTCGGTTGATTTGAATACATGTAATCAACGAGATTCTTCCTTTGTCAATATCAGGGTGGGTGATTTGAGAGCTTTTTTAAGACCTGCCTGGCAACCGATAGGCCCTGGTTGTCCCAAGTTTACCTATGAGTTTATCAATAATTCAGTTACAGATATTTCCCGACCATTTCAGGATACATCCTTTGTCTGGGACTTTGGAGATGGAAGCCCAAGAGTACAAGCTAGAATTGGTGCCATCAATGCAGTTACACATACCTACCCGGCTCTTGGCACTTATTTGCCAAAACTTATTTTAAAAGATACATCCTATTGTAATAATCCGGAGGACAGCACTTTTATCATTAGCATTGCAGATAATGTAAAAGCAATCATCAGTACTCCTGCCAGCGGTTGTCTTCCTTATGATGCCGTTTTTAGAAGCAATTCATTGAATGGAACAACATTTACATGGAACTTTGGAGACCCATTATCTGCAAATAATACATCTACATTAGAGAATCCTACGCATTTGTATGCTAATGTGGGTTCATATATTGTTACTTTAACAGTTACCAACCCGGGTACCTGCAATGTTACGCATGATACTACTTTTACCGTGAACGTTTTTGATTCACCAATTCCTGATTTTAGCTGGGGACCAGATCCTCCATTAGAAAATACTCCAACTACTTTTACTAACTTGTCATCACCGGATGCAGTACGGTTTAAATGGAAGTTTGGTGATGGTGATAGTATCATGACAACTTCAAGGGCCCCTGTGCAACATCAGTATAATGCTACCGGGACATTTAATGCCTGCCTGACTGCATATAATGCAATTGGATGTGATCGGACAATTTGCAGACCGGTACAGGCAACCATTCTTCCGGTTGTAGATGTGCCCAATGCCTTTACCCCGCAGAGTGGTGATGTAAACAGCGTTGTATTTGTTCGGGGATTTGGTATTGCTAAAATGCAATTCATCATCTGGAACCGTTGGGGGCAGAAAGTGTTTGAAACGAATAACCGTTTTCAGGGTTGGGATGGAAAAGTGAAAGGAGTTGTTCAGCCTATGGATGTGTATGCCTATACGTTAAGCATTGAATTTTTTGACGGTGCCAAAACAACTAAGAAGGGAGATATAACGTTAATAAGATAGAGCAAAGAGAATAAAAGAGAAAAGGAAATGAAGAGTTTAAAACAATTAATAGCATTTACGGCTTGTGCCTTGTGCCTTGCACCTTGTGCCTTTGCTCAGGATCTTCATTTTTCGCAATTCATGAATTCACCTTTATTAACCAATCCGGCCAACACAGGTTTTATTCCCGACGGAGATTACCGGCTGGGTGCAAACTATCGTAACCAATGGTCAACAATTACCGCATTTCCTTATAAAACCATGAGTGTGTTTGGTGACATGCAAACGATGCAAAACGAAGACAATACAGGATGGATGGGTTTGGGGGGTGTTATACTCCGTGATGTTGCTGGTACAGGTTCACTTACTTCAACTAAAATATATGGCTCGATAGCTTATCATCAAATGGTGAATGCCGGAAGCCTGGTTAGTCTTGGTTTTAATGTAGGCTGGGCTAATAAAAATATCAATACTTCCAACCTTACTTTTCCCAGCCAGTGGAATGGAAAATTTTTTGATGTAAATAATTTTACGGTTGCTCCTAAATTGGATGTCAATAATATTAATTACCTCGATATACAGGTAGGCGGAAACTATGCTTATTTCCCTACCGAAAATTTTTATCTGAATGTCGGATTTTCTGCGATGCATGTCAATAGGCCAAGAGAATCTTTTTTTGATGCTCAGCAGGGAATTGATAACCGGATCCCCGTTCGCTATACCGGTTTTTTAAATGGAAGTTTTAAATTGAATGACCGGGTAATCGTAAATCCGAATGTATATGCTTCGCTGCAGGCAAAATCTTACGAAATAGTAGGTGGTTTGAATGCACATTATAATCTGTCAGGGGATGGCGAAAAAGTGTTGATTGCCGGTGCCTATTATCGTTATAAAGATGCGGTAATACCAATGATAGGCCTGGGCTTAAAAGATTATACGTTTACTTTCACTTATGATGCTACAATGTCAACGCTGAAAACCTTCAATAACGGCCGTGGTGCGTTGGAATTTTCCCTCATAAAGCAAGGGGTTGTTGATAGATATAGAGGAAATAGAAGGGAGTCAATGTGTCCTTCGTTTAAGACTTATTAGCCGTCTCATTTCGGGATATAGTTGAATATCCCGATTTTTACACCTCATCGTTTGTAAAAACTCTTCCCTGACGAGTCTCACCTAATTTAACGCTTCTCAGCCGATGTCTCACCATCAGGCCTTCCCGCTAAGGCGGGACAAGTAGTGTGTAGAGTGGACCTGCCTTTGCCGGCAGGCAGGCCCGACGTTCTTCTCTACTGCAAGTCTCAGATTAACTTCTCTCCCGGTACATTGCCGGAGAAATACTTATCCAGGCAATAGTACCTGAATTCTTTCTTCCCTATTTGCCCGATTATCCCATTTTTTACAACTGAATCATAGACACCGTGGTTACTCCCTAACAGAAGGTAAGAATATGATTTTTAGATAACTTTTACATAATAGCGAAAAGATAAATCCTGAAGTCTGGAAATAACCTGGTAACCCCATCCCTGAAAAAGATATATGGATAGCTGCATCTGCGGTATAGCATCAATTACCATTATATGTCAGTGATAAACATTTTGCAGAAGTTACCGGTTTGTTTTTAGTATAATGCCCCTTATTATTTTACACCAAGGCCTGTTTATTTCCATCTTATACAAATCTGGTAATTGATTCCTATATTTGTATAAATTAAATTTTTACCATGCAGCCCCGGAAGGCCGAAAAAACAGCACGGCAATATAGCCGCCAGTTCAGGGCATTGGCTATTGTTGGGCCCCGTCAATCCGGTAAAACCACCCTGGTAAAAAAAGTTTTTCCCCGCAAACCTTATGTGTCGCTGGAAGACCCCGATGAAAGAATGCTGGCTGCTGATGATCCCCGTGCCTTTTTAAACCGCTTTAAAAACGGCGCCGTGATAGATGAAGCACAGCGGGTACCGGAACTGTTCAGCTACCTGCAGGGCATCCTTGATAAATCCGGTAAAGACGGCTTTTTTATACTGACAGGCAGTAACAATTTCCTGTTACAGGAATCCATTTCGCAAACGCTGGCCGGTCGTATCGGCTACATAGACCTGCTGCCACTTTGCTACAAAGAGATCATTCAATTTGGAAAAACGGATTACAGCATGGAAGAATTACTATTGAATGGCAGCTACCCGGAACTCTATGATAAAAACAGGAAACCCGGCCTTTGGTATCCTTCCTACATCCGCACCTATATAGAACGGGATGTAAAACAAATCAGAAATATCGAAAATACTTTATTATTCAACCGTTTTTTACAACTCTGCGCCGGTCGTACCGGTCAGCAGTTGAATGTTTCTGCATTGAGTATTGAATGTGGGATTGATGTGAAAACGGTACAATCATGGCTGTCTGTTTTGCAAAGCAGTTATATTATTTACCTGTTGCCGCCGTATCATAAAAATTTTAATAAGCGGATAGTCAAAACACCAAAATTGTATTTTATTGACACCGGCGTGGCCTGTTCATTACTGGGTATCCGCCAGGCAAAAGAACTGGAAACCTCCCACTTCAGGGGCGCATTATTCGAAAACTACGTTATGATGGAATTGCTCAAAGAAAAATTTAATACCGGCTCACCCGCAGGTTTTTATTACTGGAGAGAGAACAACGGCCTGGAAATTGACTTGCTTATAGATACAGGGAAAAAAATTATTCCGGTTGAAATAAAGGCTTCCGCCACTTTCGCTGAATCACACATTAAAAATATCAGCCAATGGAATAAAATTACCGGCAATTCGGGTGGGGTTTTGTTATATAATGGCGAAACAGAATTTACCCGGTCTGATAAAATAAAAATTTCCAATTGGAAAAAATATACGCTGAAACCATGAGGGTATCAGGAACATCTCCTGTAAACGGGGTGAATTGAGAAACAAAGCTAATTATCAATTCACCTTCCTCATATCCCCGATTATACCGATTTTTACACCATCATCGTTTGTAAAAACTGAATCATGGACACCGTGGCTACTCCCTTACTTACATCACAGCATATCGAAGCCTTCAAAAAAATTGTTGGCGAAATGTTTGTTTTCGTTGATGACGAATCGTTGAATACTTATGGGCATGATGAAACAGAAAACCTGCATTACCCACCAGCCATAGTCATTAAACCCAGAACAGCAGAAGAAATCAGTGCTATACTAAAAATTTGCAATCAAGAAAAAATACCAGTAACCCCCCGGGGCGCAGGCACAGGACTTAGCGGTGCTGCACTGCCTCATCTGGGAGGTGTAGTAATATCAATGGAAAGAATGAATTCCATTCTGCAGATTGATGAAAAGAATTTGCAGGTAATCACCGAGCCGGGAGTGATAACAGAAGTATTGCAAAATGCAGTGAAAGAAAAAAAATTATTCTATCCACCCGACCCAAGCAGTCGGGGCTCCTGTTTTATCGGTGGCAATATTGCACACAACAGCGGTGGCCCCAAAGCAGTAAAATATGGAGTGGTAAAAGATTATGTGCTGAACCTGGAAGTTGTGCTGCCTTCCGGCGAAATTATCTGGACAGGTTCCAATGTATTAAAAAACTCGACCGGTTATAATCTTACTCAGTTGATTGTCGGTAGCGAAGGCACTCTTGGTATCGTTACTAAAATTGTATTGCGGTTAATCCCATTACCAGCTTATGATTTACTGATGCTGGTACCATTCAGAAATCTGGAACAGGCAGGCGAAGCCGTGAGTGCCATCTTTCGGGCAGGCTTTGTACCCAGTGCAATGGAGTTGGTAGAAATTGATGCACTTAAAATCGTAAGCAAATTTGTTGATAGCACTGCCGTGCCGATAACAGATGATACTGCGGCCCATTTGATAATTGAAGTAGACGGTAATAATATGGAGGTGCTGATGGGAGAGATGGAAGGGATTGGCAACCTGTTAACACAATATGATATCGGAGAAATTTATTTTGCAGACGATGCGCAGCAAAAAGTTGAACTGTGGAAATTAAGAAGAAAGGTGGCAGAAGCTGTTAAGCTGGTTGGTTACACCATAGAAGAAGATACCGTAGTGCCACGGGCAGCATTACCGGTGTTGATTACCGGTGCAAAAGAATTGGGCAGAAAGCATGATTTTGAAGTAGTATGCTATGGCCATGCCGGAGATGGGAACCTGCATATAAGAATTAGAAAAGAAGGCACTCCCAACAGCTATGGTGATAAAGCAATGACCACTGCACTGCGGGAATTATTTGAACTGGTGAATAAACTTGGAGGAACGATAAGCGGCGAACATGGTATCGGACTGATTCAAAAGCCATACATGGACATTGTATTCCGGGAAGCAAATCTCCGACTGATGCGGGAAATAAAAAAAGCCTTTGACCCGAATAATATTCTGAATGCCGGAAAAATAGTTGATTTATGATTAAGCCGGGTGAACAAACAGGACCAAAGGGAAACCTGAGGTCTTCACAAATTCTTTGTGCTGCATTGATGGGTGGCGTTACTGTCTTTGCTATAATAATTTCCGTTCTTAACCTTGTAAACGGGCCTGTTATGAAAGAGGAGGTGTTGAGTTATAAAAATATATTCCTCTATGCAGCAGTTGGCATATCGGTTGCTTGTATTATTAGTTCCCGTATAATATATAATAAGAAATTAATAATTGTTAAAAATACTCCTGATTCTCTCGATAGCAAATTAAACCAATACCGTGCAGCGTTAATCTTATACATGGCACCATGTGAAGGGGCAGCACTTTTTTCAGTAATTGTTCTTTTTCTTACAGGAAATTTTATAGTGTTACTTATCACTGGTGTAATGCTGGGAATAATGTTCAGTAAATTTCCTTTCTCAAAAAAAGCAATCAATGAGCTGAGCCTTGACTGGAAGGAGCAACAGGAATTAATATGATTTATTTAATGTAAACAACGTAAAAATGAAGAAACCAGTATTATTATTATTTTTATTTGTAGTGTCATTCATTTCACAGGCGCAGGATGAGGAAGAAAAGGGCGGTTGGAAAAATGATCATTTGTTCATGGGCAGTGGCATTAACCTTGGTTTTTCTAATGGGTTTATAATCGGATTAAATCCTGAATTAGGATACAGTATTAATAAACTGATAGATGCAGGTATTGCTACTAACGTAACATATGTAACACAGCGAAGCCAGTTTATAAACAGCTCCATTAGGTATCTGGCAGTTGGCGGCGGCCCTTTTTTAAGGATTTGGCCTATCAGAAGTATTTTTATCGGAGGTCAGTATGAGTATAATAAAATATCGATCAGTCAGAAAGATAATGGAGTAATAACCGATAAAGCCAAAGCAAGTGCCTCCTGTTTTTTAATTGGAGCAGGATATGGAACCAGGAATATTGGCAACTCACAGTTTTATACCAGCATCCTGATAGATGCGATGAATGATGTAAACTCTCCTTACAGGGATTCTTTTGGAAGAGTGTTGCCGGTGTTCAGAACAGGATTTATTTTTTACTTCGGCAGAAAGGAAAAGGATGAATAAAAGTTGAATCAGGCAATATATTTTAATACATCAGTTGGATCATTCAGGAAGATGATTTGTTTATTGGCCTTTTCATATAAAAACCCTTCATCTCTCATCTTTTGTATGTGCAGGATAAGGTGTTCGTAAAACCCATCTGTATTTAGAATGAAAACCGGTTTGTTATGTATAGAAAGCTGGTTCCAGGTTACTATTTCAAATAATTCATCCAGTGTGCCAAATCCTCCGGGAAGAATGATAGCTGCATCACAAAGCTCATACAATGTTTTTTTACGGATGTGCATATCATCAGATACGATTAGCTCAGTAATATGATGATGCTGAACTTCCCATTCTATGAGTATCTTAGGAATGATTCCAGTCACTTTTCCTCCATTTGCCATCGCACTATCGGCGATGGTGCCCATAATACCTGCACTTCCACCACCATAAATAACCCGGATATCGTTTTCTGCCAGCAGTTTTCCCAATTGTGCTGCATGTTCAGTGTATAAAAGATTAGTTCCTTTTTTAGAGCCGCAGAAAACGGCAAGAGATTGTATGGCCATAGTTCCAATTAAATTGCGGCAAAGGGAAAGTACTACAAAGCTTTCTCCTGACCAAAAAGAGTAATGTATCAGTTTGAAAAATTTCAAGCAGGGTACACAGAGAACACAGCGATTATTTGATTAAACCCTCTGCGAACCCAGCGGACTCTGCGTGAAACAAAGACACTACTCCAAAAAGTATAACAATATGGACAGGGAAATTTCTTTATCTTCAAAATTCGGTATTACACATTATTTAATTGTCAGGCTGAGTTTATCGAAGCCTTAACAGAAACCTGATTGTATGTCACCAGTTGTTCTCTTTTCTTTTGTAATCGGATATTTTTTATTGTTACTTGGAGTAGCCTGGTTCACTTCCCGCAATTCCAACAACGATTCTTTCTTTATCGGCAATCGTAACAGTAACTGGATGCTGGTAGCTTTTGGAATGATCGGCACTTCTTTATCCGGCGTCACATTTGTAAGTGTGCCGGGTGGGGTTGGTAGCGGCAATTTTTATTATTTCCAGATTGTATTGGGTTATTTATTGGGATACATGGTCATTGCTTTTGTATTGCTGCCTTTGTATTACAAGATGAACCTGACAAGCATCTACACTTATCTTGAAAAAAGATTTGGTATCAATGCCCATAAAGCCGGGGCTTTCTTTTTTATTCTTTCCCGTACAGTAGGTGCTACAGCAAGGCTTTACCTCGTAATAAGTGTATTGCAGATTTTTATTTTCAATAAGCTGCATATTCCTTTCGAAGCAACTGCTATTGTGATTCTCCTCCTGATTTTATTGTACACTTTTGAAGGCGGGGTAAAAACAATTATATATACAGACACCCTGCAAACAACAGGAATGCTCGTAGGCCTTGTCGTCTGTATTATTGTTATTATAAAAGCTTTGGGAACTGATTTTGGCGGTGCCTGGACGATGATGACAGACAAAGGATACACACAGGTATTTAACTGGGATGTAAACGCAAGTTCGTTTGCGTTAAAGCATATTATCGGTGGTATGTTTATTGCCATCGCTATGACCGGACTTGACCAGGAAATGATGCAAAAGAATATCAGTGTAAAAAACCTGAAAGATTCTCAAAAGAATATGATGACTTTTACTACCGTGTTGATGATCGTTAACTTTCTTTTCCTTGTATTAGGCGGGGTGCTTTATTTGTATGCGGGCACAAAGGGAATTAGTGTGCCTCCTGATGAACTATTCCCAACAATTGCGCTGAGTGATCCTTTCATCGGTATCATCGGTATCCTTTTTATTATAGCCTTGATATCGGCTTTATTTCCCAGTGTGGATGGTGCCATTACTTCCCTCACTTCGTGTTATTGTATTGATATATTGGGTATTCAGAAAAACGTAGGGACAGAAAAAACCAAAAAACGAACAAGGCTAAAAGTCCATTTCACATTTGCTTTCGTTTTCTTTTTAATGGTTTTATTGTTTAAGTGGATTGATGATAAATTAATTATTGACTTCATTCTGAAATTCGCTGGAATTACTTACGGCCCATTATTAGGCTTGTTCGCATTTGGTATTTTGACAAAGAGAAAACTGAATGATAAATTAATATGGGCAGTGTGCATTATTGCACCATTAATGGCTCTTGGTCTGGATATGTTAAGTAATCCTGCCTGGTATCAAGCCAAACTGCATGTACAACTCGGCTTGCAAGGCGTTTCTGATTCTATTTTTAACGGATATAAAATCGGCAATGAGTTGATCCTGATAAATGGAATTTTTACTTTTACCGGGCTATGGCTTATATCGAAAAGAAAAGACCCCTCTGCTCAATTGCAGGCGGTATAATGAAGTTGTAATTTTTTTTAATATCATATTTTTAATTAAACCAAAACAACAGTTTATGAAAAAGCAATTTTTAACTTTTGCCATGTTCGCTGTTCTATTATTCACTATCGGTTGCGGTGGCGGTGGAGCAAAAAAGGATGCCGTGAAAGTGAGTACCGAAATGCAGGATTTTATGAATAACCTGAACGGAAAATCAGCTTCTGTTGTAATTGCACTGCAATCTTTCGGCAAAGAAGGGTTAGATACAAAAGACATGGGAATCTATGATTTGGCAAAACCATCTGTGCTGGAAGCAAACGGAAATTGCTATTTACTGCAGTGTACATCCGGAATGACGAAAAGAAAATACAACCTCTGCTGGGAAGGTGGTAAGATTTCTTCTATTGAGGATAAGGGAATGGAATAGGTATTTTTTGGAATCATAATTATTGAAAAACCTGAACGGCCACCGGATTAAATTCAGTGGCCGTTTTTCGTACTCAAAATTATCAGCCTGAAGTGATCTGATTAGTGGGGGAATCAATTTAACTTTGGCAAAACTTCCCTATTGGACATTGTTCATCCATCTGCCCATTTGTATGCTGAAAAGTATTCTTCATCAGAAGATGCATTACTGAAAGAAGTGAATGATTTTACCATGCAAAATCATTCAGAGGCTGTAATGTTAAGTGGTCATTTGCAGGGAAAACTACTGGAGATGATCAGTTGCATGATCAGGCCACAAAGTATACTTGAGATAGGTACATTTACAGGATATAGTGCATTGTGCCTTGCAAAAGGGCTTACTGATGATGGACAATTGCACACCATTGAACTAAGAGAAACGGATGCAACAAAAGCCAGATCCTATTTTTCCCGTTCTACTTATGCGGATAAAATAATTTTACACACCGGAAATGCGTTAGATATTATCCCGAAACTGGAGGAAACCTGGGATTTGGTGTTTATAGATGCGGATAAACCCGCCTATATCGAATATTTTAACCTTGTTTTGCCCCGGTTGCGGAAAAACGGTTTTATTTTAGCAGATAATATTTTCTTTCATGGCCAGGTATTGCAAGAGAATGTGACAGGAAAAAGTGCTAAAGGCATACAGGCTTTCAACGATTTTATAAAAGAAAGAAATGATATAGAAAAATGTGTGCTAACAATCCGTGATGGACTCTATCTGATCCGGAAATTGTAAATAAATATCTATGCAAAAAACACAAAATTACCTGGTTGCCTTTTTATTGATGATCTCAACAACCGGAATTGCACAAAAAAATGAGTTATTCATTAATTATATCAACACGTACAGGGACCTTGCAATTACTGAAATGAAAAGAACAGGTGTTCCGGCTGCTATTACATTAGCACAAGGCATACTTGAATCGGGTGCAGGCAACAGCGAATTGGTGTTGGCATCCAACAATCATTTTGGCATTAAGTGCAAATCATATTGGAAAGGTGAATCGGTGAAACATGATGATGATGAGAAAGGAGAATGTTTCCGCAAATACCCATCTCCCGAAGATTCTTATAAGGACCATTCTGATTTTTTGAAAAATGGTCAGCGATATGCCTTTTTATTCACACTGGAACCAACTGATTATATAGGATGGGCTAATGGATTAAAGCAAGCAGGCTACGCAACGAATCCTAAATATCCGCAATCATTAATTAAGTTAATTGAAGACTATCATCTTCAGGATTATACTTTACTTGTAATAGGAAATGCTGATGATCTGAATGCTGATAGTATTCATAAAGGTATCAGTGGATTTAAATCAATGGGTGCAATATTTTCTTCAGGGGAAAAAGCAAGTGAAGAAAATGTACCGGGAAAAGAGGTGAAGGTAAAACCTCTAACAACTATTTACCCGGAAGGACAATTTAAAATCAATGATACAAAAGTAGTATTCGTAATAAAAGGAACATCCTATCTATCTATTGCAAAGCAGTATGACATAGATCTTTCAAAGATTTTTGAATTCAACGAAATTCAGCGGGATGAAATCGCTAATGCTGACCAGTTGGTCTACCTGCAACGAAAGAGAAAGACCGGAAATAATGAATATCATGCTGTTCAACCCGGAGAATCGTTGCATGATATTGCACAGCAGGAAGCTATACGAATTGAAAGCCTGCAAGAATTGAACTGGTTGAAGGAGGAAGATAAACCAGCTGTAGGTGAAAAATTAAGCCTCAGATCAAAATCACATTCGATGCCAAAACTGTCTGTTAAAGAAAATTATTCACTTGTTCCTGCTTCCACAAAAAAGGGTAGCAATTAAAAACCATCATCATAACTTATGTCAGTCATTAAAGTGCATGACAAATCATTTGAAACATATCTTTCTGAAGAAATTATTTTACTACGGGTAAAAGAAATAGCGGCTGACCTGTCGAAAACTTTTGCAAATAAGAAACCGCTTTTCATCTCTATCCTGAACGGCTCGTTTATGTTTGCATCCGACTTGTTCAAGCATCTTGACATAGAAGCTGAAATCTGTTTTATTAAACTGGCTTCGTACAAAGGGATGAAATCATCGGGTAACGTTGTAACTTCAATTGGTTTGGAAGCTGATCTTTTTGGCAGAGATGTAGTCATTGTGGAGGATATCGTTGATACAGGTAAGACCTTACATAACTTCCTTCCTAAACTAATACATCAGCAACCTGCTTCGCTTAAAATAGTGACCCTTTTGCATAAACCGGAAGCAACTGAATACCCTTTGCAGCTTGACTATGTAGGATTTAGCATCCCCAATAAATTTGTTGTAGGTTACGGACTTGATTATGATGGACTTGGGCGGAATTTGAAAGAGATTTACCAATTAATATAAAATTGGCTAAGCTCTGCGGTTTTTTTTGTATTTTATCGTTCTTTAAATATCCAGTTGAAAACCGTTTGTCATATAACAATCTTTATCTTACTATGTTCGTCGGCATTTGCCCAGCAGTATTATGCAAGGGGCGAAGTGAAAGACGAATCAGGTAATATTTTGCAAAATGTCACCATTCTTCAACACAAAACCGGTTATGTTTTCCGTAGCGGTTCCTCCGGAACTTTTGGCATTATAGCTAATCACCAGATTGACACTTTTAGTTTTTCAATGGATGGTTATCAGGTGTTAAATGTATTGGTAGATGCAGAAAAATATACCAGTGTTAAATTAAAACGACTTAACGGATTATCTACTTTAAGAAGAACTAAATTATCATCCCAAACAAAAGATCTGGCAAAAGAGGAACAGAAAAGCTGGTTTAACGGTGATGAAACTTATGCCAGTATATTGGAAAATCGGTTTGTGAGTGCAAAAAAATTTCCACAAACCGGAATGTCGCTGAATGTAGACCGGGCTTCATATAGTAACATCCGCAGGTTTATTACTCTTAAAACGATGGTGCCGCCTGATGCCGTAAGAATTGAAGAGATGGTAAATTATTTTAATCTTAGCTATCAGAAACCTCCTGACGGTCATCTTTTTAATATTAGTACTACACTTAGCGAATGCCCCTGGAATTCAGACAACCAATTATTTTACATCAATTTTTCTTCGCAGAAATTAAATTTAGATACGCTGCCACCAAGTCATTTAGTGTTTTTGATAGATGTATCAGGTTCAATGGATATGACCAACCGGCTACCACTTCTGAAATCGGCTTTTCGCTTGCTGGTAAATAATCTGCGGGATAAGGATTCTGTGGCTATTGTAGCTTATGGCGGTGTAACGGGTGTGATGCTGAATACGATCAGCGGAGGCGAAAAGGAAAAAATACTAAAAGCCATTGATGAGTTGGAACCGGGAGGCTCTACCCCCGGTGAGTCTGGTGTAAGATTAGCCTATAGCGTGGCCCGCAATCATTTTATTAAAGGAGGAAATAACCGGGTGATACTGGCGACCGATGGTGACTTTAATGTAGGGATGAAATCAGAAGCCGAACTGGATGAGTTGATTACTTCGCAACGTGAATCCGGGATCTATCTCACCTGTTTGGGTGTAGGTATGGGCAATTATAAGGATTCAAAAATTCAGACACTGGCAAACAAGGGCAATGGAAATTTTGCCTATCTCGATAATTTTAAAGAAGCTGAAAAAGTGTTGCTGAAAGAATTTACAAAAACATTATATGCTGTAGCAGATGATGTATACATGAATGTAAGGTTCAATCCGGAGTATGTAAAAGAATACAGGCTGATCGGGTTTGATAACAAAGTAGGTGCATTGCGGGATACTCTTTCTGAAATTGAAGGGGGCGAAATCGGCTCGGGGCATTCGATGATTGCCATGTTTGAAATAGTGCCGACAGAAATAAATAAAGGCGCTATTAAAGACAATTTCACAACCGGCAAGTTTGCTGATATTAAACTATCCTATCACCGGCCTAACAGCACAATTCCTTACAGCTTTGATGCGGATTGCCGGTTTGACTTTATTCCTTTTGCTGATTTAGACAAAAGTTTTCATTTTTCAGCAGCGGTGGCAATGTTTGGTTCTTTGCTCCGGGCATCCACATTTATAAAAGATATCGGATGGGATGAAGTAATTGAATTATCAGAAACATCCTGTGGTAAAAACGATTTGCTGCAGAAAGAATTTATTTTATTGGTACAGCAGGCAAAAACCCTTTATCTGAAAACGAAAAAAAAGAAAGGGTGACAGGAGTTTTGAGTGTCAAGGCAAAGCTGCAGGCGGTGGAGTTAGTTGTTAACTAACGACTTTTAAAAAAACAAAACAATTTTTCAGTCCATGGTTGCAAACAATAGACAACCTTCCAACATCTTTTTAATTATTCAATATGTTCAGTACAACCAGGACACAGTCTCAGAATAACAACCTATATTTTATCTATTTTTCAAAGAACACTACCGGCAACTGAGAAAAGTTTGAGATGGAGACCCGAGGTGGAAAAAAGTTTTTATTACTTTTAATCAAGAAGTATCATAATGAACAAAACTCAGAATCACATAACGAAATTTCAGGAGCTAAGAACATTTGACCCAAAAATTTTGATCAAAAATGACATTATTTACCTGAAACCATTTTATTTTAATTATTCATTTGTTATGAATTTTGTATCGATTGCCATTTTTATCTATGTTCTTACAATGCAAAATGACTCACCAACAAATTTGCTTTGCTTTATTTTTTTGGGGCTGTTTATTGTATTAATCATTACTGAATTAGTACATTACAATAGAGTTCAGATTGACATTAAAAATCAAGTAATCACAATTTGTCCAAATATTATTTTATACTTTGTAATAAGTAAATAGGATTAAGTAGAATAAGCACAAAGAGCTTTTAATGCTTGATAATTATGTGGCATCTGATGCATCATTCTTTGCACAATATCACCAAACAACCATTCCCTCATATTGCGTTTATTAAAGCGGTAAATGTATTCATCA
>JANNQR010000057.1:0-14239 GCA_031400855.1 Chitinophagaceae bacterium
GTGTAAAAAGCCGAAATAGCTCAGTTGGTAGAGCATCCCGATTAATATCGGGAAGGTCGTTGGTCGAAACTACCCTGTTTTGTTTAGGAGAATGAAAAAAAGCCGAAATAGCTCAGTTGGTAGAGCATCCCGATTAATATCGGGAAGGTCGTTGGTCGAAACTACCCTGTTTTGTTTAGGAGAATGAAAAAAAGCCGAAATAGCTCAGTTGGTAGAGCAACTGATTTGTAATCAGTAGGTCGCTGGTTCGACTCCAGTTTTCGGCTCAGAGTACGAAATAGCTCAGTCGAAGAGCATCCCGATGAGTTATCGGGAAGGTCGCTGGTTCGACTCCAGTTTTCGGCTCAGGTTATTACATGGGCAGATGGCCGAGTGGTTAAAGGCGACAGACTGTAAATCTGTTCTCTCACGAGTACGTTGGTTCGAACCCAGCTCTGCCCACTTTAATGTTGTAGTATTATTTCAAAATAATACTGCAACAAAAATGAAGTTCTTTGTTTTAAATATTTATCAGCGGAAGTAGCTCATTTGGTAGAGCGGTAGCCTTCCAAGCTTCAGGTGGCCGGTTCGAGCCCGGTCTTCCGCTCAGTAGAAGTGTCGTATTAGTCAAAAGAGTCGATTGAGAAAAGGTTTGCCCTTTTGACTAATATGACCCCATTGACTTCAATGACTCATACCAGCCGTTGTAGCTCAGTGGTAGAGCACTTCCTTGGTAGGGAAGAGGTCGTGAGTTCGATTCTCACTAACGGCTCAAAAGATTTTTGAGAGAAGAATGTTAGGTAAGAAGTAATAGCTCAGTGGTAGAGCATCCCGACCTTAGTCGGGAAGGTCGTGAGTTCGATTCTCACTAACGGCTCTTTTTCAAGGAAAAGAGTAAATGGTTTGTGAACAGGATGAAAAGGTTGGATAACGTTTTGAAACTACTGGGGCTCATAAAAATCAAGCTCTTAGTGCATAATAAAAAACAATAATAATCAGTAAAACACAATTTAAAACCGATAACAATGGCAAAAGAGACCTTTAAGAGGGACAAACCCCACGTAAACATTGGAACTATTGGTCACGTTGACCATGGTAAAACAACATTGACTGCTGCAATTACAGAAGTTCTTGCTAAAAAAGGCCTTGCAACAGCCAAAAAATATGATGAAATTGATGGTGCTCCGGAAGAAAAAGAAAGAGGTATCACTATCAATACTGCCCACGTTGAGTATCAGACTGAAAGTCGTCACTATGCACACGTTGACTGTCCCGGACACGCCGACTATGTGAAAAACATGATTACAGGTGCTGCCCAGATGGACGGTGCTATTCTTGTTGTTGCCGCTACAGATGGTCCTATGCCTCAAACAAAAGAGCACATTCTTCTTGCCCGCCAGGTGGGTGTTCCTACCATGGTGGTATTTATGAATAAAGTTGACCTTGTTGATGATCCTGAATTATTGGAGTTAGTAGAAATGGAAATCCGTGAGGCATTAACAAATCGTGGATTTGATGGAGATAATACACCTATCATCAAAGGTTCTGCAACTGGTGCTTTGGCAGGCGACCCAAAATGGGTTGGCGCAATTGATGAATTAATGAATGCTGTTGATACTTATATTCCTTTGCCTCCCCGCCCGGTTGATTTACCGTTCCTGATGTCTGTAGAGGATGTATTCTCTATCACAGGTCGTGGTACTGTTGCTACTGGTCGTATTGAAAGAGGTCGTATTAAGGTAGGTGAAGGTGTTGAAATCGTTGGTTTGACGGATGCCCCTCTTACTTCAACTTGTACTGGTGTGGAAATGTTCCGCAAATTGCTCGATGAAGGTGAAGCTGGAGATAATGCAGGTTTATTGCTCCGTGGTATTGAGAAAACTCAGATCCGTCGTGGTATGGTTATCTGTAAACCAGGTTCTATCACCCCGCATACTGATTTTAAAGGCGAAGTTTATGTATTGAGTAAAGACGAAGGTGGACGTCACACTCCATTCTTTAACAAATACCGTCCTCAGTTCTATTTCCGTACTACAGATGTAACCGGAGAAGTAGAATTGAATCCTGGTACTGAGATGGTTATGCCTGGTGATAACACTTCAATTAATGTGAAGCTTATCCAGCCAATCGCCATGGAAAAAGGATTGAAATTTGCGATTCGTGAAGGTGGCCGTACGGTGGGTGCCGGACAGGTTACTGAAATTGTGAAGTAAATAAGCAGGTAGTATTTTAGCCGTTAGCATAAGGCTTAATTGATAAATTTATTACCTTTGAAACATAATGCTAAGAGCTATTGGCTAACCGCTAATAGCTTTTAGCTTTCATACGGGCATGGTGCAACGGTAGCATACGGGTCTCCAAAACCTTTGATCTGGGTTCGAATCCTAGTGCCCGTGCAGATTTTTTTGCACATTTGATTTTAACTTTTGTTATAAAACTAAAAAATAGAAGGATGCATAAAATAGCAATTTACTTCAGAGATAGTTATAAGGAACTGACGGAGAAAGTTACCTGGCCAACTTTTGCACAACTACAGCAGTCAACAATGATTGTATTGGGAGCCACCCTGGTTATTACATTTATCTTAATGGGTATGGACTTTGTGATCAGCAACGGATTGAAATTTGTTTATGACCTATTGAATAAATAATAATGGAAGCAACAACAACAGATACAATAGATAACGCACAACAGGAAAATACTAAATGGTTTGTGCTCAGAGTTGTAAGCGGTAAGGAAAGAAAGGTGAAAGAATATCTTGATAAAGAAGTATCCCGGGGTGGATGGGAACAGGTAAAGCAAGTATTTCTGCCCGTAGAGAAAGTTTACAAAGTTGCAAATGGGAAAAAAGTGATGCGGGAGAGAAACTATTATCCCGGCTATGTGATGATTGAAATTTCTAATGGTAAACTGACAGATGACCTCAGGGACATCATCAAGAATACAACTAACGTAATACATTTTCTTGGTAAAGAAAACCCTATTGCCCTTCGAAAAGCTGAAGTAAATAAGATGCTGGGTAAAATGGATGAAATGGCCGAAGCTGGTGGTGTTAGTATGAGTGAACCATTCATTGTTGGAGAAACGATCAAGATTATCGAAGGACCTTTCAATGACTTTAATGGGACAATAGAAGATGTGAACGATGAGAAGAAGAAACTGAAAGTAACGGTAAAAATATTTGGCCGTTCTACACCGGTGGAGCTCAATTATATGCAGGTAGAAAAAATAAGCTAAGTTTTCTTAAAATACTTTACTGTAAAAGCCATCCGTAAGGGTGGCTTTTTACGTTATTAAAATGAGTAAGCCATCTGACAAATAAAGAAATTTATAAAATGTAGTTTTAGTAATACCAAATAGACTTTAAATTAATATCCTTGCCAAAGGTATTAATACCGATAGACAACAGGTATGACTGAAGGACATGCTTTTAATGTCGTATCGGTATAAGTTTTAAATTATTACCCTATAAATTCCTGATATGAAATTCATTTATCTCATATTTATCTTAAGTCTTGTATTTCTTTCCTGCAAAAAAGAGGAAGTCGGGCCGCCTTCTTTTTCAGAAGCCAGGTACACAATTACCGTAACAGGTAAATGGGCTTCCCCGGCTTTTACGGTACCAGCCAATGTTCATTATACTTCCTTTGTTGGCATGGTTCATAACAGCAATGCTTATTTATGGAAGGAAGGAGTAAAAGCAAGCCCCGGTACTGAATCGGTGGCGGAGACCGGGAGCACTATCTCAATATTGGCAGAAATAGATTCTATGATGGCAGCAAAAAATGCTATAGGTCTTTTTGCTTTTATTCCTCCTTCAGCTACCGGCAGCAAGGAGGTGAACATCTATTGCAACAGTAATTATTCATTTGTAAGTTTTGAATCTATGCTTGCCCCAACACCAGACTGGTTTGTGGGTGCAAGCAGCATAAATCTTTATAACAACAATAACTGGGTTACTGATACCATCATTAATCTGTATGCCTGGGATGCCGGTACAGAAGACGGAGATGTATTTGGTTATAATAACCCGGCAACCGCACCTCAGCAAAACATTCATTTACTGCTTGCTTCGCAGGCCATGGTATTGGCAAACGGAAACCCTGTACTTGCGCCGATTGCCACGGCGAGGTTTACAAGGCAATAGGCCATAGCCTGTTTTCATAGTAATGTTTTAAATAGCACTCTAAGCTTGTTTTACCCCATTGTTTTTATAGGGAAACTATAGGTGTAACAGGGATTTGTTACGGCTAAAACTACCTATAACTTTCCTATAAAATGCCTGTAATTTGCCTATAAGCCGGCTATAAGTGATAAGTTTGAGCCTGTTTATGGGACAAAAACATAAAGCCGCCGCCAATTGCCGCCCTGCCACGACCCGTATAGCTACCTGCTGGTGAAAACAGAAGAAGGTTACTACTGGCAAAAAAAAGAGGAACTGTAAAAAAGGCCAGCCTGAACGCTGCACTTGCCCGCAATGCAGCTACTTCCAAAATAAAGGGACTGGCGGCCAGCCGGATACTGCGAAAACTGGAACCATTTACCCCTGGCTTAAGTATGGGAAGAATGACGCTGAAGATTGCGGGTTTGCTGATGAAAACCATCATGCAAAAGGAGTGATTGATTTTTCGATGTTTGCCGGACTTGAACTGAATGCTGCCAATCCATTGGAAAAGCTGCTGCACACTGAATATGCAGTGACACATAATAAACACCAAACAGTGATACGGTTACAAACGGGCCTTGTGCAGCCGCAAAACAACTTAGTAACAGATTATTACTTTGAGGCGGTATTGCTGAATGGCGATCCGCTGAATGATACTACGCTTATAACAATATCTGAAAGTTCTTCTTTGTTTTCTTTTGACCGCAAGACTCCTTACAATGTTGAATTAGCTTTACCGGCACAACCTGATGGCTCCGTATGGATGTTATTACTGAAACTAAGTTGCCTTGAAGGAAAAGGACTGGGGGCACACCCAAAGCATTACTGGATGAAGGTAGTGAGGACTTCTTCTGACGGGTAAGACCTGTCTTGCTGGCCATGGTTCGTGGAGACACGAACCATGGCACAATCATTCTCATCATTACATTTATGACATGAAAATTTGCATTGTTTTTTATAAAACCATATAGCCAATAAAAAAATCGCCAGTATTCAGGCAGATTTTTTATTATTTCAAGAAGCTAATTTAATGCTGAACAAAAATCTTGACTTTTTTGTCAAGCCCATTTGCGTCTTTAATATTCAAAATATATACTCCATCAGCAATATTTGTAGTATTTAAATAATTAGTGCCATTATAAATTTGGTTTTTTACTAACACCTGACCTGAAGATGAAAGTAAAGTTGCTTCGGTATAACCGACAGCACCGGCAAGGTTGATATACAACCTGCCGTCTTGAACAGGGTTAGGATACACACTGACCTGGGCAGTTTTACAATCAGTAAATACACGAATTATTCCGGAGTATTTAAAATGTCTGTCCTTATCAATCATTTTTAGCCTGTACAAAACTTGTCCTGAAGAAACAGTTACACTCCTGTCTATAAAATTGTATTCAGACTTTGATGTAGTATAACTATTAGCTGTTACAACCCCAATTGATACCCAGTTGGAATTATTAATACTGCCTCTTTCAATTTCAAATCGGTCGCTGTTAATTTCAGATTCAGTTATCCATTTTAATACCGGCTGGCAGTTATCCAATTTTGCAGTAAAATCAATAAGAGTTACCGGTAATGTAACACAACCATTACATACCTGTATACTTGTGGTAGAACTATTATTCGAATTATCGTCTCCATTTATGCTACTGGGAGTACTGCAGTTGGTTACAAAAGACAACTGTCCGATAATTGTTGATGGGCCACCAATATTGTCTCCACGTACATTAATAAGTATTGTTCGTTCTTCAAACAAGGGTATGAGATCACCGCTATTGCAAATCTGTATCGACGTACCGGAATTGGATACTATTGTCCAGCCAGAAGGTAATATATGGCCTGTTGTCGGGATACTAACAAGAGCACCCGGAACTGAGATTTGTGCAATTATTTTGCCTGCCGGAATATCATCTACAGGTCCTGCATTACCAACTGTAACTTCTATAAATGTGTTTCCTCCCAGGTTCACCTGCCCTCCATTGCCCGACAAGATGTTAATATAAGGATCTGCTTGTGCTGCTGCATCTGAAATCATAACCAGGGAGGTTATGAATACAGCAAATAGTTTTATTAATTTCATAAGTTGTCTTTTTTAGTTTTTAATATTTTAAAAAATATAGGAAGTTAATTGGTTCTGAAAATTTACTTGACAACCTTAATAGTGGTAGTGGAGGAGTTGTCGCTCTGATCATCACCCGGCAAAAAACCTATTCCTGTACCTGGAGCTTTTCCATCTGAAAAAGACAATTGTCCGATGATTGTTGATGCCCCACCCATTTTCACTCCACGGATAGCGATTAAAATTGTATGCTCAGAACTGGGATCAAGGATAGCTGTACCATTTGAAAGAAGTATCGCTGAGCCATTATTTTTTATGATAGCCCATCCCGGGGGTAAAACATGGCCAGAATCTGCTATGCTGATTATCCCAGAAGGAACATTTATTTGCGGTCTTATTTTGTAAACACCTATGGGAGAAACTGCGTCAGTATTAGTTACAGTAACTTCCAAAAAAATAGTTTCATCCTTTTTAGTTATCCCGTTGTTATGAGTCAGAATATTTATTAGTGCATTTTGTGAAGCTGCATAATTGTATAAAAAGACACTTAGAAGCATCAAAAGAAATAGCTTAAATGATTTTGTTTTTATGAAAAATTGAAGAATGCTCTTTGAATTCCTGTTTTTAAATGTTATCATGATAAGTATACTTGATGAATTGTTATTAACAATTAATGAATAATAAATGTAGGAGAAATATTGTTCGATACTCTTTTAGGTTTATTATTTCTTCATTATATATTCCAACCGTTTGTTACTAACTGAAATGTTTCATACGCATTGGGCTTCTGTTACAGCATGAAATCACTGTAACAAACATTTTTAAATTAATAATTACATAATAATTTTTTAATACTACTCTTGTTAATCATCGGGTAACAATTTTTTCATATTCGGCAGACAAATAATCAAGTTTCTTTGTACAAACCAACATTGAATGAGAAAGCTATACATCCTTGGAACATTTCTTTTTATTTCGTCTATCATATTAGGGCAGTCTGGTAAAATTTCAGGTAAAATAGTTAATGCAGGCTCGGGACAAGGTTTAGTGGGTGCAACGCTGACACTTATTGAAACATCAAAAACAATCAGCGCAGATCAGAACGGTGATTTTACTTTCAGCAAACTCACCGCAGGAACGTATTCAATTAAATGCAGTTATACCAATCATATTGAAAAGGTAATTGATCAGATAGTAGTTATTAATGATGAAAGTACTCTGATATCTATTTCATTGGTAGAAAAAGAATCAGATGCAGTGGTCGTTTCTGCCAAAATAAGTGCAAGGAAGGAAACAGTATCAGCTTTATTGACAGCACAGAAAAATATGGCCAATGTAAGCGACTTTGTTTCAGCTGAACAAATCAGGAAAACACCAGATAGAAGTACAAGTGATGTTATAAAAAGAGTAAGTGGCGCCAGCATTCAGGACGATCGCTTTGCCATTATCCGTGGTTTGAACGACAGGTATAATGCTGCTTTTATTAACGGTGCTCCTCTGCCAAGTACCGAAAGTGACAGAAAAGCCTTTGCATTCGATATTTTCCCATCCGCCATACTGGATAATCTTGTCATTTACAAAACTGCTACACCGGATAAGAGCGGAGAGTTTGCCGGAGGACTGATAGATATCACCACAAAATCTATCCCTTCAAAAAATTTTACGTCTATTTCATTCAGCGGTTCTTATAACACTATAATTACCGGAAAAGAACGTTTTTTTTCTGACAACAAAGGAAATAAAGATTGGATTGGTCTTGATGATGGCACTAGGTCTTTACCAAACGGGTTCCCAACTTCCCTGGAGGTCAGAAATGTTTTAACTCCAGCTCAAAAAGCCGATCTCACAAAACATTTTGCAAATTATAAATGGGGAGTTCAGAAAGGTACAGCAAAACCTAACTATAACTTTCAACTTTCTAAAGGATTTAATTTTCAAAGAAAAGATAAGGAATTTTTAGGGGCCCTTTTTTCCTTGAATTATAACAGAAATTTTACCCTGAGTGCAGGCCAGAGAAATAGTTTTGATCAATACGATTTCAGGGCTTCTTATTATGCACCTCTTCAAAGAGGAAAATTTATGGATTCAATTTATAATGATGAAGTGGTAGTGGCTGCATTAGCAAGTTTTTCTGTCAAGGTTAATAACCGAAATACTTTTTACTGGAAAAATAATCTAAGTATTAATACAGATAACAAATTAATAAAAAGAATTGGAGCACCTGATTTTGCTGACGATCCGGATTTTTTTTTTAAAGATGTAGTAAGATGGTTTACTTCAAATCAGATATATACTTCACAATTGGGGGGTGAACATACAGCAGGTCCGGTTAAAACAAAACTAAGCTGGATCGCCGGATATAGTAAAGTTGACAGGAAGATTCCAAATCTTTCCCGTACTACTTATACCGGCAGGTTACCAGATTTAGATAATTTGGGGGCATTTTTTATTAACAATCCTAACCAGACTGTTGGTTCAGGCACAATGTTTTTTTCCAATTCAGAGGAGGATATTAAAAGTTTAAAAGCCGATATCACCCAGCCCTATACCTTTATGCAAAACTCCCAAAATTTTATAAAAATAGGTAGTGGTTACCAGCGCCGGGAAAGAGATTTTACCAGCAGAACATTAGGCTTTGCTCCTTACAATTTTGGTAGTGTTTCATTTGATAATTCATTAACGTTCCTTCCCGAAGATCAGATCCTGCTGCCGGAACATTTTGGCATCATGAAAAACGGAAAGGGTGGTTTTTTGATCCAGGATGGTACACTTCCCAATTCAGATTATTCGGCCTCTTCTTCTATCCTGCATGCTTATATAATGAGTGACCAGCGGTTCTTTAAAAAATTCAGGCTTATTTATGGGGTGCGGATGGAGCAGTTTAACCAAAAACTAATTGCATTTAAAAACTTAATTGATACAATTAACCTGAATACAAAGGTTACAGATTTTTTACCTTCTGTAAATTTTGTGTATTCAGTTAATTCCAAAATAAATTTGAGGCTTTCATATGCATCAACAATTAATAGACCCGAATTCAGGGAATTAGCGCCATTCCTTTTTTATGATTATGTAAGCGGTTACAATGTCTCGGGACAATCAACTTTAGTCAGGGCAAAAATCCGGAATTATGATTTTCGTGTTGAGTTTTTTCCCGGAAGGTCTCAATTGTTTTCTATATCCGGGTTTTATAAAGAATTTACAGACCCTCTGGAATTTGTTACACTTCCCAATACTACCAGCCAGGCTGTTTATGTAAACAGCACCTCAGGCAAAGTATATGGGGTAGAAGCAGAATTCAGAACACTACTATCCACTCTCTTTGGTATTAAAAAAGAAAATGCATTCTTAAGTAAATTTACCTGGTCAGCTAACGGTGCATTTATGAAATCCAGTGTAAAATTAGAAGGACTTTTTGGCCTGCCTTTATCACAATTGGTAACTGATCGTGCCCTCCAGGGACAATCACCCTATATTATCAATACCAGTTTGGGATATAATGATGAAAAGACTGGCATATCATCTACACTTTCTGTAAACAGGGTTGGTGACAGAGTAGCTATTGGCGGAACCTACAATGTCCCCGATATTTATGAAAAAGCAAGGACAGTTGTGGATTTTCAGTTGGCAAAATCATTTATGAAGAATGCTCTCGAACTAAAAGTAAATGCAAAAGATATTCTTGCACAACACTTAAATTTTTATTTTGATTTTGATAGAAGTAAATCCTATTCAGACAAGGACAGGTATTTTTCATATTATAAAGCCCCGCAAATTGTCAGTATCAGCGCAACTTTAAAATTCTGATGTTGCTAATAATCCTTCCCTGAAATGAACTGGTTTCAAACCACCCGTATATTTTTTTAATCAGAAAGGAATTAATAATCTGTATTCTTTTTTAAACTTATCATCCGGATGCAAATTCGCCGTCATTCGGTTTTCATTTTATTTCAGTCATTTTATTATGAAAGCCGCAGTAACAATTTATTTATAATTTCTTTATAATTCTGAGACAATTTCATAATGTGGGTTTTTGCTTTTCAGGTATATGTTTGTACCCCGAAAGAAAAACGTCTTTAGCAGATTTACAGAGCGGTTTTTCAATTCATTCCATTCCTATTCTAAATCATTTTATTTCTGACATGCTCATTGAATGCAAACTTGTTACAGGTGTGTTTATTTAGTAACAGGTTATGCAATTCATTTTTATATGATCAACCGGCATGGTGGAATAGAAGTTCACAATTTGTTCATTTCAAATTACGGATTTGATAAAGATGAGTTAACGGACAATTTTAACAGAGAGTATAGATTTGTTCTGTAGTAGTAAGACAATGCAACAAAGGAAAAATATAAGTTCATTACAGGGATAGATTATTTATTATTTGGATTATCGTCACTTTTTTTTAGTATGACCAAAACACTGCTTCATTATCTTGTTTTTTTCTTTGCAGCAATTGTATGCATTGATTCTGGTGTACAATTGACAATTCCTGCTTATACATATACAACTACTACAGAAAATTCAAGTGCTTTATTTCAGATTATAGTAACCGGGATATTCCCGGTTACTTTTTTTATAACAGTGTGCAGACAGGCAAGGGAAATAAATTTTACCATTTTCAACCAATACATTTTCAAAAAAAATCATTATAAAAAAGTAATTAAAATTTTTATTGACCACAAAAGATCTGAAACAACTAAAAACAAATTCTAATTAAATCAAAAACAAAAAACAAAAAAAATGAGAAAGCAAATTTTATCAATTTTATCCCTTGTATTTGCAGCAGCTTCTGTAAATGCACAAGTGGCAACCACTTACCGTGGTGCATTTGCACCCGCTCCAACACCTATGTGGACGAACAACTGGATCAACTGGGATCCGAATAGTACTTTTTATCCTGCAACTAACGTTACTGTTTCCGGTTCTATTGTTGGTAATGTAACCTGGACCAAAAACAACACCTATAAACTAGTAGGTATCGTTTCTGTAGATTCTCTGTCTACGCTGACAATCGAGGCAGGTACGATTATCCGTGGAGATGATATTGCATCCGGTTCAGCACTGGTAGTACGCAGAGGTGCCCAAATAATTGCAAACGGAACTGAGTGTAATCCCATTGTATTTACTTCTGGTAAGGCACAGGGAACAAGAGCACCCGGGGATTGGGGAGGAGTCATTATTTTAGGAAGGGGCTTAAATAATCTGGGTACACAAGTCAGCATTGAAGGAATTGATCCTGTTGCTGGCGTATTCCATGGCGGTATTGTCGCCAATGATAATTCAGGTTCAATGAAATATTGTCGTATTGAACTTTCAGGATTTAATTATGGAACTAATAATGAGATCAATGGATTAACCATGGGATCAGTGGGAAGTGGCACCACAATTGATCATATTGAAGTTTCATATAATCAGGATGATGCATTTGAGTGGTTTGGTGGTGGAGTGAATTGCAGCTACCTCGTCGCATACAGATGCCAGGATGATGACTGGGATACGGATAATGGTTTTAATGGCCTGATACAATTTGGTTTGAGTGTCAAAGATCCGGCAATATCAGATCAATCCACTTCAGAAAGTTTTGAGTCGGATAATGACGCCGCTGGTACTGCGAACCTTCCCAAGACCTCAGCCAGATTTTATAATATTACACAGATTGGTGCTTTCCGTTGCGCAGGCAATGCAGGCCCTGTTCAGCAACCAACAGCTACTTTATTTAACAGAGGTGGCCGTCTGAGAAGAAATACAGAATTGAAGATCTTCAATAGTATTCTCATGAATAACTGGAGAGGTTTGGAGATTGATGCAGTAACTCTTACTACTGGTCAAATGGTATTCCAGAATAATATCATTGCAATGGATACTACCACTGTGTGGGGAGCTCCTTATACAGGGGTGGCCAGAATATATTCTACTACCGCTACAGATACATATGCTAATGCACTGGCTTTAACAAATAGCCGGTTAGGTACTCCTTGTGATATATTGACAAATGCGTGGGATTTCCTGAATCCTGATTATCGTCCTAATGCAGCCGGAAGTGGCGGAGCTTTAGCCGGATGTGACCTGAGCCCGGGATTTGCGATCAATAGTCCTTTGTTCACAGCCAATCAATCCAATGATTTTTTGGTGAACGTAACTGAAAATAACAAAGGAGCTTCCAATGGAGTTGTAACTGTAAGATTGATTGTACCATCAGGCTGGACTGTTTCAGTACCTGGCATAGCTTCTCTTACAACAACACCTCAAGCTGGTACCGATGGATCAAATACAGTAGGTGCTTATACAAACAGCAAATGGCTGTTTAGCAGAAATGCATCCAGTACACAGGTGATCGCAACATTAGTGGTAGGACAATCAATAGCGCAAAATGCGACTACTGTACTTGGTTATGTAGCTACCCGTAAATCAGGAACATCTGCCGGTACGAATCAGAATCTGAGCGGCAGTGTAAGTGGTGGTGGTGATAACAACGCAGCGAATAACAGCAGAACGCTGGCGTTTGGTGCAAACTAAAAATCGGTTACAGTTACATTAAAAAAAAAATTATGAAACTAATTAGATGGCTCATGCTTATGCTGGTTGGCGCCTTTATGGCTACAAGTGCCTCCGGACAAGCTGACCCCTTTATAAACATACTTTCGGGGAATGGAGGTCAGGTTAACCAGGGGGGAACCGTATTTATAGAAGTTACGGTGGGTAATGCGGCAGAACCTGATGAAGTACCAGCTGGTAGAATAATTGCCCAGATTTCTGTTCCGGGTGCTATCGTTAGCATCCCGGCTACAGGTCATATTTTGCCAGGTGGTTGGACAATTTTGTCCAACTCCGGTACATCAATTCGGATTTGTAATAGTGGAGACCCCATCCCTCCATTTGAGGAACGAACGATTTTGATTCAAGTGCAGGGCAATGTTATCGGCGGCCCCTCCACAATAATCGGCCAGTTGACTGTTGCAAACAACTGCATTGGTGGCGGTAGTATATTTGGAGACGAAAACTCTAATAATAGTTCTACCACTACAATAACAGTAATTCCAGCAGCATCTTGCAATCTTTCTGTAACTGCTTCAGCCGGAACGATAACATGTAATGGTGGCACAACCACATTGACTGCAACTCCAACTGGTGCAAATGGAGCTGTTGAATACAGTATTACTGGCGGTGCTCCTTTCCAGACGAGCAATATTTTTACAGTAAGTGCAGGAACATATACCGTAACTGCAAGAGAAGTAAGTACTCCAACTTGTACAGCAACTTCAACTCCTGTAACAATTACAGATCCCCCGGTTGTTCCTTCACCCACAGTAAGTGTTGTACAGCCAACATGTGCTGTAGCAACCGGAACAATAACAGTTACATCAGCAACTTCAGGCTTGACATTCAGTCTTGACGGTGGAGCTTATGCAGCTTACCCATCAGGTGGATATGTTGTAGCAGCAGGAGCACATACTCTGACAGCACAAAATGCTGCTGGTTGTATCTCTTCTTTAACTAACATAACCGTGAATGCTGCACCTGCAACACCGGCCGCTCCAACAGTAAGTGTTGTACAACCAACCTGTACTGTAGCCACCGGAACAATAACCGTTACATCAGCAACTTCAGGCTTAACATTCAGTCTTGATGGGGGAGCTTATGCTCCATACCCGGCAGGAGGTTATGTAGTAGCAGCAGGAGCACATACACTGACAGCACAAAATGCTGCTGGTTGTATCTCTTCTGTAACTAACATTACCGTGAATGCACAACCTGGAACACCGGCAGCGCCAACAGTTAGTGTTGTACAACCAACCTGTACTGTAGCCACCGGAACAATAACAGTTACATCTGCAACAGCAGGATTAACATTTAGTCTTGATGGTGGAGCTTATGCAGCTTACCCATCAGGTGGATATGTTGTAGCAGCAGGAGCACATACACTGACAGCACAAAATGCTGCTGGTTGTATCTCTTCTGTAACTAACATAACCGTGAATGCACAACCTGGAACACCGGCAGCGCCAACAGTTAGTGTTGTACAACCAAC